>JAFVZT010000028.1 GCA_017508045.1 Oscillospiraceae bacterium
GCTCTACGCGCTGGCGCAGGGGCATCTCAAGGTCGTACAGGAACTTAACTTCGTTCTTGGATTCGCAAGCTTCGACAACAACCTGAGCCAGCTCAGCAGCGCCTTCGCCGCCGTATCTCCAGTGGTTGGATTCAGCGCAACGGACGCCCTTCTCAGCACACAGCTTCTTCAGCAGAGCGATTTCTGCATCGGTATCGGTGTAGAAACGGTTGATACAAACAACAGGGTTGATGCCGGACTTCTTAATGGTGTTGACATGGTGGAACAGGTTGCAGGTGCCCTTCTCCAACAGCTCCAGGTTCTCCTCCTTGTACTCCTTGGGCAGGGGTGCGCCGGGGGTAACCTTGGGGCCGCCGCCGTGCATCTTAAGGCTGCGAACGGTAGCAACCAGAACGGAAACGTTGGGAGTCAGGCCGCTAAGACGGGTCTTAACGTTCCAGAACTTCTCGAAGCCGATGTCAGCAGCGAAGCCGGACTCGGTAACGTGGTAGTCAAACAGCTTAAGAGCCAGACGGTCAGCAATAACAGAGGACTGGCCGATCGCGATGTTGGCAAACGGACCGGCATGGATCAAAACAGGCTGATGCTCAACAGAGTAGCACATGGTGGGGTTGATGGCGTTACGCATCCAGGCGGTCATAGCGCCGGCAACGTCCAAGTCCTCACAGGTAACCGGTGCGCCGGTCTTGGAGTAGGCAACCACGATCTTGCCGATACGCTCACGCAGGTCCTTCAAGTCCTTGGCAACAGCCAGAATAGCCATCAGCTCGGAGCCAACGGCGATACCGAACTTGCTCTCCATCATGAAGCCGTCCAGACGGCCGCCGATACCGATGATGATGTTACGCAGGCTCTGTGCGCAGAAGTCGATGATCCAGCCCATCTCCACACGCTTGGGGTCGATGTCCAGACGCTTCAGACCCTTGGCAGCCAGCCACTCGTCGGTGTTGTTGCGCTCGTGCTGCATACGGGCAGTCAGAGCAACCATAGCCAGGTTGTGAGCGTTCATAATGTCATTGATGTCGCCGGTCAGACCCAGGGAGAACTCGGTCATGGGCATCAGCAGGGCGTTGCCGCCGCCGGCTGCAGTACCCTTAACGTTCATAGTAGGACCGCCGGAGGGCTGACGCAGAGCGCCGCCGGCATTCTTGCCGATGTAGCCCAGGCCTTCAATCAGACCCAGAGAAACGGTAGACTTACCCTCGCCGAAGGGGGTGGGGGTCACAGCGGTAACCTCGATGAACTTGCCGTCGGGCTTATCCTTCAGACGGTTCATAACCTTGATGAAGTCAATCTTGGGGGTCTTGCCGTAGGGGATGATTTCGTCCTCCAGCAGGCCCAGCTTCTCACGGAAGTAGTTTACGGAAGGCAGCGTCTTTTCTGCTTCCTCAGCGATTTGCCAGTCGGCAAACTTGGTGGGGTCCAGCTTTACAAGACCCTTCTCGTCTACGTACTTGCCATTTTCGTCAAAAACGATTGCCATAGTATGTTTCCTCCTATTTTTTGGTGCCTTGCGGCACATTATTAATGTATATATTTCCAATGCAGGCTTTGTTCTGCACAGGTCTTTATTCCTCAGTTATAACCGCATTGTCCCGGATGAGCTTCATAACCTTTCCGGTAAGCACGCTGTTGATAACCATTTGCTCCAGGGCGGCGTCGTAGCTTTCCTTCAGCTGCTCCATGGTAATGTTGTTGTGACGGCAAATAACCGCCAGTGCCTTGCCAATTTCCTCCTGGTCTGCCTCCAGACCCTCCAGAGCAACAACCTCGTCAATCACAGCCCGGCAGCGAATGGCGTTTTCCGCGGCAGGCTTTAATTCCTCCAAAAGCTTTTCCTCGGTAGTACCCATAAACTGGCAGTACATTTCCAGAGTAAGTCCCTGCTGGGCAAGCTGGGCCTTCAGATTTTGCAGCTGCTCCGCAGTTGCATCCTCCAGCATCTTTTCGGAAACGGTAAGCTCCAGGGTTTGCGCTGCCTGACGCAGCAAGGTGTCCTGCAAATCCATCTCCCCGCGCTCATCGGTGTAGGCCTGCAGGCTTTCGCGCATCTTTTGATACATCTGGGAAAGGCTCTCGCACTGACCCACCTCCTGAGCGAAGGTGTCGTCCAGCTCGTATTCGGTCTTAACCCGGATTTCCTTAATCTTACATTCAAACCGGGCTTCCTTGCCTGCCAAGTCCTGACTGTGGTACTGGGTGGGGAAAGTAACCTTCACGGTAACAGCTTCGCCGCAAACCTTATCCAAAAGCTGCTCCTCAAAGCCGGGGATAAACATGCCGCTGCCTAATACCAGGGTCTGATCCTGGGCAGTGCCGCCGGCAAACTGCTCATCGCCGCAAAAACCGGCGTAGTCCAGAACGACCTCGTCGCCGTTTTGGGTGGGGCGATCGGTAATTTTGGCGATCCGGGGGTTCTGCTGACGCAGACGCTCCATATTCCGGTTGACCTCTTCTTCCGTAACTACGTGGCGGCTGTAGGTTGCCTGCAGTCCTTTGTAGGTAAAGCTCATAAGTATTTGCGCTCCTTATATGTATGATTTCTACCCAGTATTTTATCACAGACCGGCAAAAACTGCAAGCATCTGGTAAATACAAGCTGATTATACAAAAAGTTCTTGCAAAAACCAATATAGTTATGATATTTTATTTATAGTTTCTATCTATAGATTCGTGAGGTGGGCATATGAACTACAATTATCTGCGGTATTTTTCCGTTCTGGCGCAGGTGGAGCACTACACCCTTGCCGCCGCCCGGCTGGGAATCTCTCAGCCGTCATTAAGCAGCGCCATTCATAACCTGGAGGATGAGCTGGGCGGTGTGCGGCTGTTTGAAAAGGTGGGCCGGAACATCCGGCTGACGGAGGAGGGGCGTTTTTACCGGGAGCAGGTGGACGCGGCTTTGCAGCAGCTGCACCAGGCATCCCAGACCCTCCACGAAAGCAAGGTCAGCGCTCCGGTGGTTGTGCGTATGGGTCTTGTGTCCGGCGCGCTGGACGAAACCGTAGCGCAGGAGATTACCGAGTATGCAAAGCAAAACCCCCGCATCCGGTTTCAGCTGACGGAAAGCTCTGCCGACGACCTGATGGATATGGTGCGGCAGGAACGGCTGGACATGGCCCTGGTGGATACCACCAACCGTGACCGCAGCCTGCATTTCCGCAAGCTGTGCCAGCAGAATTTCTTTGTGGCATTGCCTGCAGACCATCCCTATGCCCACAAGGAGCGACTGATGTACCAGCAGCTGCAGGGTCTGCCCCAGGTAGCCTTTCACTATAGCTTTGAAAACGCCTTCAGCCAATGGGCCTCGGGCAGCGAAGAAAAAACCGTCTGCGCGGTAAATACGGCGCAGACGGCATTGAGCCTTGTGGCGGCAGGCTTCGGCTTTTGTTTCCTGCCGGAAAGCTGCATCCAAAAGCGGGAGGATGTAGCTTTTGTGCCGCTGGAAAACTGGCACCAGGCCCTTTATATGTGTATTTTATACGACAAGTGGCTGGAGCCGCCTGTCTGGGGCTTTATCGAAAAGCTGGTGCGCGTCCTGCGGCAAAGCAACGTGCCGATATAAGCATAGGGCTGCTGCAGTATTCTGCAGCAGCCCTCTTTTCGTCATATACACCAAAAAGCAATGACGGAATTTAGAGATATATACAAAATTTGGAAAGTTCGTGGCGTATTAGGAGCTTTCCCCTTTCCGAGCGAAGGATTTCGGTGTATAATAAAAAAGGAGGATAATAGGATCGTTTCTTTGTTTTGCTTGTTTTGGTAAGGAGGGTTCATTATGAAAGCAAAAACCTATACTTTAATCAGCCTTGTTTTATCATTAGCCATGTGCATTATGTTATCCGCCTGCGCTAACCCCGGAATGAATGAGCAACCGGACACGCCGGGAGAATACGAAATTAAATGTTCAGATTACACGCTCATTGGAAAAAACAACGAGTTCTTTATGATGTTTGATGACATTAATATATATCAGTCTCAAGGACCAGAAAGTCAAGTAAAAGGAACTATTGAATTTCCAACGATGAAAGACTTTAAAGACAGCGTAACCAAAGGGCTTCTCACCGATTATCAGAAAGAAATTGCGGCAGGCTTTCAGAAAAACAGAGCCGGTGAAATTATGACGTGCGATTTTGACAATCTGTACATTCCAACGCTTCCCAAAAACGGTGTTATAAAGGTCATATCATGGGATGGCCAGACTTATAGATTCCGGGCAAATCTAAATGATGAAGTATGGGCGACTATCAGTTATATGACCAAGGATGATTTTGATAGTACATATCAAAACAATTATTTAGAGTTTTTCAATAGTGATTCAATTACCGTCACTAAGACGCTGGACGATGGTAAGATTGCAACCTATTTCACAACTAAAGCGGGCGATTTTATGAGGATGCGCTATACCATGACTGTGGGGACTAAGATTATCACGGTAGATAAGGAATTTAGACTTCGGGCAAATTCTGATTATCAGCCTGCCTCCTCTACTGTACCTTTAAGTGTTGATTTGTATATAACATCGGGAGATAAATTTTGTTATATTTCACTGTATGGTTTTTCTGAGGATCCAACCGATGCTTGGCTCTCCTGCTTTGGCCTTGAGAAGTATATTGATGAGACAGATTCTTCCGCCTCCACTAACCCCGGAATTAATGAGCAGCCGGACACGCTGGGAGAATACGAAATTAAATGTTCAGATTACACGCTCATCGGCAAGAACAACGAGTTCTTTGTGGTGTTTGATGATATTAATATATATCAGTCTCAAGGACCGGAAAGTCAGGTAAAGGGAACTATTGACTTTCCAACGATGAAGGACTTTAAAGACAGCGTAACCAAAGGGCTTCTCACCGATTATCAGAAAGAAATTGCGGCAGGCTTTGAGAAAAACAGCGCCGGTGCAATTATGACATGCGATTTTGACAATCTGTATATTCCAACGCTTCCCAAAGACTGTGTTGCAAGTGTTGTGTCATGGGAAGGTCAGTACTATTCATCCCTGTTTTTGCCAAACGATAAAAATCATGGGTTGTTCAGCCATGGGTGGTTCAATTATTTGACTAAAGATTGGTTTGATAGCAGATACCAAGAGGATTATTTAGAGTATTTCAATAATGATAAAATTACCGTCACGAAAACGCAGACACTGGCCGGCGGTAAGATTGCCACCTATTACACAACTAGCGCAGGCGAATTTATGAACGTACGCTATACTATGACTGTGGGGACTAAGGTTATCACGGTAGATAAGGAATTTATTCTTCAGTTGCACCGCACGCCATTACCTTTTGAGACAATCTCTTCTACTGTACCTGAAGATGTTGATCTGTATATAACATCAGGAGATAAATTCTGCCACATTAACCTAGATGGTTTGTCTGAAGATCCAACCGATGCCTGGCTCTCTCGCTTTGGCCTTGAAAAGTATGTTGACTAGACAGACTAACGGTTAGAAGCCAAGACCCCAATAGCACATTGGTTCAAGCACAAGCTGATGCTCATGGAGTGTATTAAATATGAACAAGCGTTTAAAAATATTGCTGTGCATTTTATTAATTTTGGTTCTTATCGAAGCGTTAACGTTTGTAATTTATAAATACATTAATCGTTATGATCCTAACAATTTTATTGGACTTACTGCGGAGCAGATCACTGACCGTTACGGTGAGTTTGATAGATATAGCTTTTGGGACTTGAACGGAAATTATCGCGCGGGTGTATACACAGTCAAACCAAAACGTGTTGGCTTTCTTGGCACATATAATGAGGAGTACTTCGTGATCCGTTTTGATGAGAAAGGTTTCGCCTACGAATGCGAGTATGTAATAAGTGGTGCAGGTGGGTAATAATCAAAGATAATTGTTCGTAAGACGAGAGGGACGGACGGCGCCGCTGCCCCCTATCTAACCTGTGTGGATGGTTCCCGGCCTGCTGATTACCCAGTCGACCCGGTCTATTTAAAGATGAACAGGGCTGCTGCAGTATTTTGCAGCAGCCCTGTATAGATCAGTTTTCAATCCGGTACAGGCGTTTGGCGTTGGCAGTTGTAATCTGTATCGCCTCTTCCACCGGGATGCTCCGGATTTCTGCCAGCTTCTTTGCCATTTCTATCAAATAGCCCGGGTCGTTGCGCCTGCCCCGGAAGGGTTCGGGCGCCATAAAGGGGCAATCGGTTTCCAAAACAATCCGGTCTAAGGGGATGCGCTGGGCGGTCTCCACAGCCTTTCTGGCATTTTTAAAGGTCAAGACTCCGGTAAAGCCGATATACCACCCCATATCCACCAGCTGCCGCGCCATTTCCGCAGAGCCGGAGTAGCAGTGGAACACGCCGGTAACATCTTTAAATTCCTTAACCACACGCATACCGTCGTCGTGGGCGTTTCGCTCATGGACAATTACCGGCATGCCCAGCTCCCGTGCCAGTTCCATCTGCATGCGAAAGGCCTTGATTTGAATTTCCCGGGGGACGGTTTCGTAATAATAATCCAGTCCGATTTCTCCAATGGCTCGCACCTTTGGGTGACGGGCCATTTCTTTATATTGCGCCAGGACATCCCCGTTTACCTCATTGGCAGAATCCGGATGAGTGCCTACGGAGGCATAGACAAAGGGGTACTTTTCCGCCATTGCCACGCAATCCTTTGAAGATTCCAGACAGCAGCCCACGTTTAAAAAATTGGCCACACCTTTATCCTTCAGTCCCAGAATCACCGCTTCCCGGTCTTCGTCAAAGGCCGGGTCATTCATATGGGCATGGGTATCAAATAGCATTGACTTTCTCCTATTCTATAATTGCTACCAAATGATTTTCTATAATTTTGACCCGTGGGTCAGCAAGGTCAAACTCCGTATGGTTGGGATAGCCGCAGATTCCTTCTCCTGTGCGCTTCCCTTCTGCCTCCTTCAGCACCCAAAAGGTTAAAAGCGCCATGCGCTTATCCGGCGCGGCATCGTACTGCGCTTTTTCCTTCGCCGAAAGGATTTTTTCCGCCAGACCCAGATTAACCGGTCTGTCCAGCTCCTCCGCGTCAATCCCCACCGGCTTGTCCGACAAGACGCAAAACGCCCGGCTCTTTGTATGGGAAATGGAAAAATAGCAGGTGCTGTTTAAAAAATAGGGCTTTCCCCGGGAGGTAATCGCAATTTCCGGAAGATGGCCGCCGGTTTGAAGGTGATATAGCTCTGCCAGCAGCTGCCTGCCTGCTGTATGTCCGGACAGCCTGCCCAGCTCCATGCTCTTAAAAACCATCCCATCACCTCCATTGCTATTTAAAGTATATCCCCAAATGGCTGCGGTGTCAAATGTTCTAATTTACAGCCGGGCGCATAAGCTTTGTTGAGGTGATACTATGGCCACAGAACCCATACAGCTGCCCCATAAGCTGACACTGAACGAACGCAAGCAGCTGACCATGACAGGAGTAACAGAGGTCGTCAGCTTTGATGAAACTGCCGTTGTTCTGCGCACTGCCTTGGGAACGCTGGAAGTACAGGGGCAGGACCTACAGCTGAAAACCCTTTCCATAGACGGCGGACAGGTTGCCGTTGACGGCAGCATCAGCGCCCTGATTTATGAAGAACCCCGGGACCGGCAAGGCTTTTGGGGGCGGCTTTTCCGATGACCACTCCGGAGGTAGCCTTTTGGCGGTTTCTCATCGGAGTGAGCTTGGGAGCAGGGCTGGGGCTTTTCTACGGTTTTTTGCGCCCCCTGCGCCCTCGGCACACCACTTTATGTGACCTCCTTTTTATCCTTGTCACCTTCTGGGTCTGGTTGTATCACGGCTTTGCCGTATGCCGCAGTGACCTGCGTCTGGGCTACAGCATGGCGTTTGCGGTAGGCGGCGTTCTTTGGGAACTGACTGTGGGAAAGCTTCTGCGGCCGGTTTTTGGGAAATTTTGGGGTTTTATGGGAAGACTTTGGTCCTTATTTCTCAGCCCTTTCAAAAAATTTTTAAAAATAATTACAAAAACCGCAAAATTTCTCTTGGCAACAAAGAAAAAAACGGGTACAATAAAGTGTAATAACCACGGAGGTACCCGATATGGCAGGACGCAATTGGTTCAGTCGCATACGGCTGGTATATCGGCGCAGCTCCACACCGGTGAAATGTCTGGTGCTGGGCGCGCTGGCTTTGTCTACGCTGACAATGCTGACGCTGCGCCACGCAATTCTGGAAACCAAAGAGCAAGCCGAAGAAAAGAGGGCCGAAGCCGCCGTTTTAGAAGAAGAAAATAAACGGCTTTCCCAGTCCATTGCTGAGCTGGGCACCGTGCAGAGCGTAACTGATTTGGCAGGCAAGCTTCTTGGGCTTGTAGATCCCAATACCGTGATTTTTTTGCCTGAGGGCTGAGAGAGGAAGCAAAGCAAACATGGAGTTAACCGTTGGAGAAATTTTAGAGGGCAAGGTAAAATCAATTACAAGCTTTGGTGCATTCATTACCCTGCCTGAAAACAAAACCGGTCTGGTACATATCTCGGAGGTAGCAAATACCTTTGTCAGTGATGTTCACCAGCACCTGACAGAGGGCCAGGATGTGAAGGTTATGGTTATCGGCACCGAGGCCGGCAAGCTGAACCTGTCCATTAAACGGCTGGAGGTCAAGCCTCAAAAAGACGGCATTCCTTCCAGACAAATTCGCCGGGAAGCACCGGCAAGCCGCCCGAGCCGTACCGCACCCACACCGCCCCCTGCCCCCAAAACAGCCGACCAACTGTTTGAGGAAAAGCTGAAGGCCTTTATGACCGAATCGGACAGTAAAATTTCTTCCTTGCGCCAGTATACAGACCATCGCACCAAAAGCCGCAGAAGATAATCATCAGGCTGCTGCCCAGAGCAGCGGCCATTTTTACGGAGGTATCTTATGTCCACAGTTGTCATTACCGGCGGCTCCCGGGGAATTGGCGCTGCTGCGGTGGAGCTGTTTGCCGCCCGAGGTGACCGGGTTTATTTCCTATATGAAAAAAACCACGATGCCGCCCGGCGGGTTGCCCAAAAAACCGGTGCAACCGCCATTTGCTGCGATGTAGCTGACCTTACTGCCGTAAATGCTGCCTTTGCGCAAATTCCCGACGTGGATGTACTGATCTGTAATGCCGGCATCTGCCACTATGGACTGATGAGCCAAACCACGGAAGCGGATTGGGACAGAGAATTTGCGGTAAATGTCAAGGGTATGTACACCTGCATCAATGCCGCTATGCCGAAATTTCTGCAAAAGCACGCAGGCTGCATCATCACCGTCAGTTCTATGTGGGGACAGACGGGTGCCTCCTGTGAGGTTGCCTATTCTGCCACCAAGGGCGCGGTGATTGCCATGACCAAGGCCTTGGCTCAGGAGCTGGGACCCAGCGGCATTCGCTGTAACTGCATCGCCCCCGGCGTAATTTTAACCGATATGTGCAAGGATGTTTCCCCCGACACTATGCAGGCGCTGGCGCAGGAAGCGCCCTTGGGCAAAAACGGCACACCGGAGCAGGTTGCCCATGCTATGGTTTACTTAACGGAAGCGGAATTTGTCACCGGACAGGTGCTGCCTGTCAACGGTGGCTTGGTTATATAGTTATAAAAAGGAGAACTGCTATGAAGCTTGCAATCGCTTGCGACCACGGCGCTTTGGCGCTAAAAAACACGCTTTTGACTCATCTGGAGCAAAAGGGTCATACCGTCAAGGACTTTGGCACCTACACCTTAGACAGCTGTGACTATCCCGACTATGCCGCACAGGCCGCCAAGGCTGTAGCTTCCGGAGAATGTGAAAGAGGCATTGTGCTTTGCACCACCGGAATTGGCGTTAGTATTGTCTGCAATAAGGTCAAGGGAATCCGTTGCGCCCTTTTATCCGATGTGATGTCCGCCCGCATGACCCGGGAGCATAACGACACCAATATGATGGCCATGGGCGCCGGCGTGGTAGGAGAAATGCTGGCGCTTCAAATCGCAGATACCTGGCTATCTACGGAATTTTCCCAGAACGAAAGACATCAGCGCCGAATCGACAAGGTTATGGCTCTGGAAGCGGAATAAACCAATTCAAGCCACCGGCAAGCTGCCGGTGGCTTTCTTATAACGGCAAAAAGCACACAGCGGTTACTGTGTGCTTTTTGTTCAGATTTCCTTATACATAGCGCCGGCATCGTCCTTACGGACATTTTCCGCCACCTGTACCACTTCCACCGCCAGGGTTCTTGTTCCCAGTGCGATTTCAATCCGATCGCCGATCTTGACCTCGTAGCTGGCCTTTACAACACGGCCATTTACACTGATACGACCATTGTCGCAGGCTTCGTTTGCCACCGTCCGACGTTTAATCAAGCGGGACACCTTCAGATACTTGTCAAGACGCATAGGGAAGGCTCCTTACTTTGCCACAACGTCCTTCAGAGCCTTGCTGGCCTTGAAAGCGGGCAGACGGGTTGCGGGAATTTCAATGGTCTCCTTGGTGCGGGGGTTGCGGCCTACGCGAGCTTCACGAGCCTTGACCTCGAAGATGCCAAAGCCGGAAACCTGCACCTTGTCGCCCTTAACCAGGCTGGCGGTGATGGTGTCTACGGTGGCGTTGATGACGCGCTCTGCGTCCTTCTTGGTCATACCGGTCTTCTCTGCGACGGCAGCGATGAGTTCTGTCTTGTTCATAATATGCGACCTCGATTCATTAAAATTTCATATGGGATTTTATAGTACCATACTTGTCAAAAAAAAGCAAGGGTTTTTGACAATTTTTGTTTATTTTTACAACTAAATCAAAGGATTATCCAAAAAAACGCCACAACAACCTTACAATTTAAGCATTTTTGCAAGCTTGTCACCTTTGGGTAATAACTGGCAATCCTCGCGGGTAATGGACTTGCACCACACCACCGCCAGAGCATATACCAGAACACCTGCGGCAACGGGTACTCCGCACAGTAAAACCCGGCTTCCCTGCTGGGTTAAAAGCTGCACCATAAGCCGGTAGACACCGTAAACCGTCACGCCCATAATGGCCGCCGGCAGCGCCGGGCGCAAAAAGTTAGTAAGCAGCGCCGGCTTCTGGGGTACGACCCGGGCAATGGCTATTAAATTCATTGCCGCGATGGCGCTGTAGCCCAAAACCGCGCCCATAGGCGCGCCCAAAATTCCCAGCTGAGGGTTGCCCGTCAGCACATATACCACCGCCAGCTTCACCGCCCCCGCCAGGAGCATATTCACCACGGGAATATGGGCATAGCCGTGGGCCTGCATCAAAGCATTGGTGTACTGGATAATGGCATACAGGCATACGCATATGCCCAACACCGACATCAAGCTTGCGGCTAAGTCCAGTTTTTCACCGGTATAGCCGCCTAAAAGCGCCATAATGGGACGGGACAGGATACACAGCCCCACCCCGCAGGGCAGGCTGATTAAGCCGGCAATACGGGCAGCAGATTCCTCAGTTTCCCGCACGCCCCGATTGTTTTTCAGGGTCAGATGGGAGGTAATTGCAGGAATGACGCTAATGGCAATGGGTACGATAAAGGCACAGGGCATATTGTAAATGGTCATAGTCATAGAGTAGATGCCCTTCATCGTATCTGCCACATCCTGAGAAAAACCGCAGGATGTCAGCAGCTGACCCATATAAAGCTTCTGCTCAATCACCGTTAAAAGCTGCAGCCCTGCCGAGCCCACGGTAATGGGAATGGCAATCGTCAGAAGGCTCTTTGCCGTCGCGCCAAAGGAAAGGGGCTTATCCTCAGAGGTGGGCAACTCTGCATAAGCCGGACGGAATTTTCCATACAGGAAGATTGCGCTGACCAAACAGCTTCCGGTAACACCCAAAATCGCACCGGCAGCCGCCACAGGCACGCTGTGATAGCGCTGCATCAGCACAAAAGCCAGTCCCAGACCTACAATCAGCTTTACTGCCGCCTCCAAAACCTGACTGGCGGAGGTAGGACGCATATTTCCGTGACCCTGGAAAAAGCCCCGGTAGGCGGAAATCAGTCCCATAAACAAGGTGCAAGGTCCTAAGCAGGCAATGGCATAGGCAGCATTGGGCTGTTCCAGCTGCTGCGCCAGCCAAGTGCTTCCCAGCACCATAATCAAGCTGCTGACGACACCCAGTCCCAGAAAAATCAGTCGGGCGGTATTGTAAACTCTGCGCACCTGATTGTGGCTGCCCAAGGCATTGGCCTGGCTAATCATCCGACTCATCGCCACAGGAAGACCTGCGGTGGAAATCAGCAAAAGCACCGAGTAAACATCATAGGCAGTCATAAAATAGCCGTAGCCCTGGTCGCCGATGACCATTTTTAAGGGGAGCTTATAAAATGCGCCAATGAGCTTTACCGCCGCGGTTGCCAAGGCAAGCAGGGCAGCACCGTGGAGGAAGGTTTGTTTTTTTGTGGTCTCGGACATAGCTTACTCCTTACTGTTCAGCCGGGGGATGGCATAGGTCATAAGTTCCTGTACCGCAGCGCTTAAGTCCACAGTGGGAAAGCGGCCGCTTTGGTAGAGCACCTTGCCCCGCACCATGGTCATAGCCACATCGCCGCCCTTGGCAGAAAAGACTAAAGAATTCATAACATCGTGACAGGGTATTAAATGGGGGGCAGAAAAATCCACCAGCACCACATCCGCATCCATGCCCACTTTCAGCATACCGGTTTCCGCCTCCCGCCCTTGGGCGCGGGCGCCGCAGCCGGTGGCCATCATCAGCACCGCCGCCGCGGGCATAGTATTGGCGTCCCCTCCGGATACCCGGGCATCCATTGCCGCGGCACGCATAACCTCAAACATATCCAGGTTGCCGCACTCATTTGCGCCCCCTGTACCAAGTGCCACGTTCATTCCCGCCTTGACGCTTTTCGCAATTGCCAGAGAGGGTAAGCCCTGTTTCAAATTGGCGATGGGGGTGGCTACCGCCGTTGCCTTGCGCTTGCCCAACAGCTGGCGCTCATAATCGCTCAGACCGGCACAGCCGGCGGCGGTTGTCCTTACAGAAAACAGCCGGTGAGAATCCAAAAGCTCTGCCGGAGTCAGACCGGTTCGGTCCTGACAGGCATCCGCCTCCTGCCGGGTTTCCGCCAGATGCAGCTGCAGACCCAGCCCCTGCTCCGATGCCCATGCCGCCAAGCCCTCCCACAGTGGGTAGTTGCTGGTATACTCGGCATAAAGTCCCGCGTCAATTTTGATGCGACCGCTGTCAAAGCCGTGCCACTTATCTTTTAGACGGCATTGCTCCCGGCATTGCTCGTCTGCTTCGAAGTCAAAATCCTCGTTCTGGTCAATAAAGCGGTAGGAGGACAGTGCCAGATTGGCTTTTATTCCGCTTTCTGCCACCGCCTGAGCAGTGGCCTCGGGAAAATAATATAAATCCGACACTGAGGTAATACCAAAGCGCAGACATTCCGCAATGGACAAAAGGGCGGCTGCCTTTGCGCTTCTGTCATCTAATTTATCCTGCACGTACAGCTGCTGCTCCAAGGCCTCCAAACGGGCAGTATCGTCATTCATAGCGCGAAATACCGAAGTCGCCAAATGGGTATGGGCATTGACAAAGCCTGGCATAGCCACCATACCGGTGCCGTCAATAATGGTGCTTGGCTGTTCCTTTGGGGGTTGCTTCCCAATATAAGAAAGTTTACCGTCCTGTATCCCTAAATATGCACCGAACAGCACATCCATTTTTTCATTCAGAGTCACCGCAGTGACATTGGAGATCAATGTATCCACACTTACACATCCTTTTGGGTAAAATCATTATCTTCCCTACTGCTTTATAACAGCTAAAGCTTAATGCTTTCCATCCGTCAAAATCCGGTTTATTGCGCTGCTTTAAATTAGCAAACGCACCCCTAACTGCACCGAAACTTTGCTTTGTGCTACCCTGAAAGCGCGCCGGGAGGGGACCCGGGGAGGGTGGCTTTGGGAGCGGGAGCTAACAACTCAACGCCTCCCCGGGCCGCCTCTTTGGGTACTTTCTTGGCGGGACAAGAAAGTACCGCCGCCGGCAGGCACCGGAAGTATCGTTGTGCTGTCAGGCTGCATGCAGAAAGATTATCGGTTTATAATTGGCTTTCTGCCAAATTGTTAGTGCAGTTCCTCCGGAGGGTGTCTTTCTTGTTTCGGCAAGAAAGACACGAAAGAACCGACATAGGGGAGGCGCTGTGTGTCTTGCTCCCGCAATCCAAGCCGCCCTCCCCTATGTACCCCACCCGGCCGCATCGTAAGGAAATGCTCACAAGGTTTCGGGTTTTTTCGGGTGCTTAACGCAGGCTTTGTGTATAGATTGCCACGCCCCTTACGGGGCTCGCAATGACATTAAGTTTTCGTTGTTATAAGATACTACAAAAGGGCAAACAGCTCTTCCTTTTGCCGCAGTACACTGTCAATTTGTTCGATATACTGCTCGGGAAATTTGGGGTTGTGGAACCGCTTAAGGGTTCCGTCGGGGAGGTTGACCTTATTCATACCGCCACCGCCTAAGGAGACAATGGTATGCAGCTCCTCCATCATATAGATATTATACAAGCAGTCCCGATTATCCCGACTCCAGCCAACATTTTCAAAGCTGCCGGACATATATTTCTGCCGGTACAGATAATAGGGCTTATACCCCAAATTTCGCAGGGCTTCATTGGCGTAGTCCACCATCTCGGTTACCGCCCCGGCATCAGGTAAATCCACCTGCTTTTCAAACAGGTCTGCTCCCTTTTTCAGTGCCAGGGTATGCACCGTAATATTGGCAGGGTTAAGCGCCGCCACCGTATCCAAAGAGTAGTGAAAGCCCTCCGGAGTGTCCCCGGGCAGGCCGGCAATTAAATCCATATTGATATTCTCAAAGCCGGCAGCCTCCGCCTGACGGTAGCTAATAAGCACATCCCGGGCGGTATGGGGTCTGCCGCTGGCACGAAGCACGGAATCCACCATACTTTGCGGGTTAATGCTCATCCGGTCCGCGCCGTGGTCAAAAATCGTTTTCAGCTTTTTTTCATCTAAGGTATCCGGGCGACCGCCCTCCACCGTAAATTCCAAACACCTGCTTAAATCAAAGGTATCCCGCATACAATCCAGCAGCCACACCATTTGCTCCGCAGACAAGGTGGTGGGTGTTCCGCCGCCTATGTAAATGCTTCTTACGCGTTTGCCGGAACGTGCCAGCAGCTGTCCGGTAATTTCTATTTCCCGCTGCAGCGCCTGTAAATATGGCAGCATCAGCTCGGTACGCTTGCCGATGCTGCGGCTGACAAAGCTGCAATAGGCGCATCGGGTTGGGCAAAACGGGATGCCCACATATAAGGAAACATCCGTTTCCTCGGTTTTTTCAAAGGCTCGCACCGTTGCCTTGGAGCAATCCAGCGCCAAGGCTCTGCGCTGAGGTGTGACAAAGTATACATCCCGTAAGAGCCTATCTGCAGAAGCCTCGGAGCCGCCCTGCAAAAGGTGCTTTGTGGTGAGCTTGGTAGGCCGTACCCCTGCCAGCGCACCCCAGGCAGGTACAGCTTCCAGCTGCTCCAGCGCCGCCAAATACAGGCTCTGCTGCAAAATGCGTCTGCGCATCTGCACCGTTTCTTTTTCCACAGCCAGACGGCGAACGCCCCGGCTTTTTTTCGTTTCCGATGTCAGAATTGTGCTTGCCGTTATATAGCGGCTGCCCCGGCTGAGCCTGGACATTACCTGCACCCGGCTGTCCGCCCCGAACAAGGACATAGCCAGCTGTTCTACGGCATAGCGCTCATCGTGACCGATTAATGTCAGTGTCATCATAGGCCGTACATATACGGATTGCTCCGTCGTTCTGTATTTAAGGTTGTATTCTCTCCGTGACCGGGGAAAACACGATAGTCCCCTGTCATGCCGGCAAGCCGGGCGAGGGAGTTTTTCATTTTCCCCGGATCACTGCCGGGAAAATCTGTTCTGCCGCAAGTGCCGGCAAATAAGGTGTCTCCCGAGAAAATAACATCCTCACAAATCAAACACACACTGCCGGTAGAATGCCCCGGCGTCTGCATAACCTGAAAGGTCAGTCCGGCGTGGGTTACTTCATCTCCTTGGGCGTAGGTATCCGTATAATACAGCACGCCGCCCCGTAGCATAGCCGGCAAAGTCAAATCTTCCTTGCAAATATATACCCGGCAACCGGTTTTTTCCGCCAGATGCTGTACGCCGCCTACATGGTCAAAATGTCCGTGGGTAATAAAAATGGCTTCCGGATGTTTTCCCAGTCGGTCAAGCTTTTGCAAGACACGCTCCGGACCATCACCGGGGTCTATCAAAATACATCCGTCTGTACCCTCGCCCCAGACGATGTAGCAGTTTGTGCAATACGCACCAAGCTCCACTGTTTCAATCTGCATATATCTACCTTCTTATCTTCTGGGAGTTTCCATCAGCTGCTGGGTATCCAAAATCAAGGTCACAGGTCCGTCGTTGACGGAAAAAACCTGCATATCCGCGCCAAACCGTCCGTGCTGAGGGGGATACCCCAAACGGTCGCACTCTTTTAAAAACTGCTCATACAGCCGGTTGCCCAGCTCCGGGTCTGCTGCTTCAGTAAAGCTGGGACGGCGACCCTTACGGCAATTGCCGTAGAGGGTAAACTGGCTGACCACCAGCACCTCACCGCCTACATCCCCAAGACCTAAATTCATTTTTCCGTTTTCGTCCTCGAAAACCCGAAGGCCCAAAGCCTTTTCTGCCAGATACCGACAGGTTTCTTCCGTATCCTCCGGGCCTACGCCCAGTAATATCAGAAAGCCCTGTCCGATTTTTCCTGCCGTTTCTTCGTCAATGGTAACGGAGGCGGATTTTACTCTTGTTAAAACTGCACGCATATTGTGTCTCCTTCTTTTTAAACCCTCTGCACAAGTCAAGACGAAAGGGTGGCGAAAGCACCCCTCAGTCAAAAATCATAGATTTTTGCCAGCTCCCCTATAGGGGAGCCTTTTTGCATATCCCTGTGCGGCTCCCCTATAGGGGAGCCTTTTTGCATATCCCTGTACGGCTCCCCTTTTAGGGGAGCTGGCAGCCGGGCAGGCTGACTGAGGGGTGTTACTACCTCATATTCGTCAGTTCTGACCCCGGCGGGAGCCTAAAACATCCCGGATGTTCAAAAGCCGATTCCGGACACTCTCCAGCTCCGCAATGTTTTTCACCTCAAAGCGTACCGTGAAGACGCTGTGTCCGCCGGGCATATCCTTACCGTAAAGCTCCTTCACCCGAATACGGGCAGCAGTCATCACCATAGCAACATCCAATAAAAGGCCGTCACGGGTAAGGCAATCCAACTCCAAGGTGGTTTCAAAGGGCTGTTCTTCCACATTGTCCCAGCGCACCCGCACCCAACGGGCCGCCTGCCTGGGGTCGCGGATACCGGCGGTATTGGGGCAATCCGCACGGTGAATGGACACACCGAAGCCCTTGGTGATATAGCCTACAATGGCATCTCCCGGCACAGGTGTACAGCACTTGCTGAACTTAATCATACAAGAATCGATATCCTCGACAATGACACCGTTGGCCGCGTGGCGGTTTTGCTTCTCCGGCTCACCTTCAGGGGCGACACGCACCGGCGTCTGGCTGGCCTTTTCCGCCTTAATCGCCTTGTTGATATCGTCACGGATTCTGCCTACTGCCTTCACGGCGGTCAAACCGCCATAGCCAATTGCGGCATACATATCGTCCCAGTTGTCAAAGGACAGTTTCTTTAAAAGAGCCTTTTCCAGCTCCTCATCCATAGCTGCCGGCAGCGGCAGAAGCAGCCGTTTCATTTCCAACTCAAAGCTGGATTTTCCGTGGAGGACGTTTTCCTCCCGCTTTTCTTTTTTAAACCACTGCTTGATTTTGGTCCGGGCTTGGTTGGACTGACAAATATTCAGCCAATCGCGGCTGGGACCCTTGGCTGTTTTGGAGGTAATAATCTCCACGATATCGCCGTTTTGCAGCTTCGCATCAATGTTGACAATCCGGGCGTTGACTTTGGCCCCCACCAAGGCATTACCCACACCGGAGTGAATGGCATAGGCAAAGTCAATGGGGGTCGACCCGGCAGGCAGAGAGACAATTTTGCCCTTGGGGGTAAAAACAAACACCTCATCGTCGAACATATCGATTTTTAGGGAGTTTACATAATCCTCTGCGTCGGTATCCTGCTGGCTTTCCAGCAAACGGCGCACCCATTCAAAGTCCTTTTCATCCCCAGCGCCTGCGCCCTGCTTATACTTCCAGTGGGCAGCGATACCGTATTCTGCGGTTTCGTGCATTTGCCAGGTGCGGATTTGCACCTCAAAGGGGATGCCCTGCTTTCCGATAACGGTGGTGTGCAGGCTCTGGTACATATTAGGCTTAGGGGTAGAGATATAGTCCTTAAACCGTCCGGGTACCAGATTGAACAAATCGTGGACGTGTCCCAAGACGTTATAGCAGTCGGGAATGGTGTCCACTACCACACGGAAGGCATAGATATCGTACAGCTCCTCTAAGCTTTTACCCTGCTGCTTCATTTTCCGATAAATGGAATATACGTGCTTAATCCGTCCGTAAATTGTACCCTGAATCCCCATTTCCGTCAGACGGGTGGTAATCCTCTCCTGAATTGCCCGCATAAAGGCCTCGTCCTGCTCCTTATGCGCCTTCAAATAGGCCATAATGTCCTCATAACCGGCAGGATCCAAGTACCGTAACGCTATGTCCTCCAGCTCCCACTTCATCTTCTGCATACCGAGACGGTGGGCCAAGGGTGCATACACATCCATGGTCTCCCGGCACTTGATGATTTGCTTCTCCGGGGTCTGGTACTGCATGGTACGCATATTATGAAGCCGGTCGGCAATTTTAATCAGCACAACCCGGATGTCCTTGGACATAGCCATAAACATCTTCCGCAGGTTTTCCATCTGCTGCTCCTCGGAGGAGGAGAAATTGGCCCGGGTCAGCTTGGTTACGCCCTCCACCAGCTCTGCCGCCACTGTGCCAAAGCGCTTGGCAATGTCGTCAAAGGAGGCATCGGTATCTTCAATACAGTCGTGTAAAATCGCGCCCAAAATCGCATCGGTATCCAGTCCCATATCTGCCACAATCTGGGCTACCGCCAGAGGGTGGATGATATAAGGCGAGCCATCCTTGCGCTTTTGCGCCTTATGCTTTTCCTGGGCGTAGGCAATGGCCTGCTCAATTACGGACAAATCCTTATCCGGCATATGCTCTTGCAGGGTCTGCCTCAACGCCTCATAATGCTGCGAACAACTTTCCATAGTTTCTTAGCTCTCTTTCACCGCTGCAAGCTTCTGCATGGTCAGGCTCTGGGTCAGGTCAGCCTTTTGTTCCACGGGAAGCAAGGTAATGGTTATGTATTTGTGGTAGCGCTGTATTTTTACAAGCCCCACATCTGCAAAAATATCCAAACAGGTCATAAGCTTTTCAAGGCTCAGTGGTGTATCGGTTTTCCGGACAATTTTCCGGCACAGACAGGCAGGGCTTTCCCGGAGGACGCCGGCTGCCGTTTGCGCAAGATAACGCCATACCGCGCCTAAGGTCATTCGGTCCGGCATCAGCTCCCGGGCTGCCGAAGGGGTAATATTGCCTGCGCACAGCGCCTGATAAGCAGCTGTCCGCATAGAACACTCTGCCTTACAGCTGGGGCGGATGTCCAGCACATTCATCTGAACACTGCGCTCATTTTTAAACTCGTTAATCTGAGGATGAAAAGCTACATCCACCAAATCCCCCACTTCGACAGAGGCCGTTTCCAAGTCCGTACAGAACCAGATGGCCTGGAAGCTCTGGCGGCTGCTCTGCAGCCGCAGCCGCAGATGACGGCCGTTGCCCACAGGACAAACCCGTTCCACCTTCAGTCCCTGCATCACCAGCACCGGCTTGGGACAGCCGCTGCCGCAGGGCTCCAGCTGAGATAAATCCGTAATGTTGAAAACCGTCAGCATTTCCGGTGAGATCGTGCAGTCCGCCTCTAAAACAGTGCGGATCGCGCCGTCTGTATAATACCGGCGGGCAAGGGCGCAAATCTGCTCCCGGAAAGCCGGGATATTCCCCCGGTTAATGGTAAAGCCTGCCGCCAGCTCGTGACCGCCGTAGCTTTCCAGCAGATCAGATAATGCAGACAGTGAGGCAAACAGATTAAAGCCGCCATAGCTTCGGGAGCTGGCCTTTCCGTGTTCACCGTCCAGACAAATCAAGAAGGTAGGGCAGCAAAATTCCTCAGCAATCCGGCTGGCAACAATGCCTACCACGCCCTGATGCCAGCTTTCCTCCGCAAGGACAATGGCATCGGGATTTTTCCCGTGGGGCAGCATATCCACCGCCTGCTGATAAATTTCCGATTCCACACTCTGCCGCTGCTTGTTCAGCTCACACAGGGCCTTTGCCAGCTCTTGCCCCCTTGCTTCATCCTCTGTAAGGAACAGCTCCACCGCCAAATCAATCTGCCCCATTCGGCCGGCAGCGTTAATACGGGGAGCAAGGGTATAGCCCACCGAGGAGGCGGTTAAGCCGGTACGGTCACAGCCGGACTGCTCCATAAGGGCAATCAGGCCGGGACGCCGGGTATTCTGCAAGGCTGTCAGACCCCGGGACACAAAGACCCGATTTTCTCCCTGCAGCAGCATCACATCCGCCACAGTTCCCAAGCAAACCATATCGGCGTATTTCTCCAGAATTTCCTCTTGGCTTCCACACAGGGCGCTTGCCAGCTTGAAGGCCACGCCAACGCCAGACAGCTCACCGTGGGGGTAAGTACAGTCAGGGCGGTGAGGGTCTACCACCGCAACCGCCTGCGGTAAGGTATCCTTGCACTCGTGGTGGTCGGTAATCACCAAATCGATACCCCGCCGAGCGCAAAGCTGCGCCTCATCCACTGCAGTAATGCCGCAGTCCACCGTAACAATCAGTTTTACGCCTAAGCTATGTAAATAGTCGATGGCAATGGCGTTCAGACCGTAGCCCTCCTCCAATCTGCCGGGGATGTAGGGAACGCAGTCTCCTCCCAGACTGCGGATAAAATCCGTCAGCAGGCAGGTGGCGGTAATGCCGTCTACATCATAGTCGCCAAACACCGCAATTTTTTCTTCCCGGGACAGGGCGAGGGCCAGCCGCCCCGCCGCCAAATCCATATCCTTCATGGCAAAAGGGTCGACGAGGGCTGCGTTGCAGTCAAGAAAAGTCTTTGCCTGCTGGCTGTCCTGCATACCCCGGGCCGCCAAAATCATGGCAGTCAAGGGTCCATAGCCGCCGCTGACCAGTCTGTTTACTTGTTCCATTCCCGGTTCCGATACATTCCAAATTCCGTATTTCAAGGTATAACACATCCAATTATATCATTTTCCTTATATTATAACAAAAATGCAGGAAATGCACAATAGGAAGTTTTTGTTTCCCGGTAAATTTACAGATTATCTGTTTTTTTAACTACCAAGGAAACCGCCGCTGATGCCACAATGGGCATCAGAAGCATCCCCAAAATACCCCAAAACCGGTATCCTATATAAAGGGCGACCAGAGTTGCCAGAGGGTCAAGCCCCAGCTGCTGACCCACCAGACGGGGCTCTAATACCGTCCGTGTAACAAAGGCTGCCCCATAGGTACACAAAAGGCCGATGCAGTTTAACCCCTGCCCCTGTAAAAGGCAAACCAGCGCCCATGGCAGCAAAATCGTACCTGTACCCAAAATCGGCACCGCATCCACCAGCGCCACCACCAGCGCCCACATGGGAGCATAGGGGATTTTCAGCAATACAAACCCAACGGTTACAATGACCCAGGTCACCGCCGCCAGCTTAAGCTGAGCCTTAAACCAGCCTCCCAGTGCCTTACGAAGGCGGCGCAGATTGGGCAGGTAGGTCTTTTCCCAGCTTGCCGGGATTTTTTGGACTACCGCCTGCTTCAGCCTTGGCAGACGGGCGGAAATTAAAAAGGCGGAGAGAATCCCCGTGCCCAGTCCCAGCGCCCCGTCCCCCACCCGGGTCAGCGTTGTGCCGATAATGCCGGGAATATACTGGGACAGCTGCTGGAGTAGCACTGTGCCGTCATCAAAAAAGTTAAGCACCGTACGCTGCAGAGCAGGGCGTAAGCTCTCCGGTGCCTGTTCTGAAAGATTTACAAAAAAGTCCTGTACCAGCACCATTCCCTGCCTTGCAGTATTTACCAGTGTGGGCGCTGCACCGGCAAGCCGCCCCAGCTGCCGTACTGCCACCGCGCCGATAACCGATACAATCGCCGCTATGCCTGCAAGGGTTGCCGCTACCCCCACACCGGCAGCCGCCCCCCGGGGCAGTCGATTAGAGACTGCCTTTACCAGCGGCTCGGCCGCAAGCGCCAGCGCCGTACCCAGCAAAAACGGCAGTGCCACAGGAAGCAAATACCGTCCTGCCAGCCATGCGCCCACCATAGCCGCCGCCACATATAAAACTTTCTTCCCCCAAACCGGCATTTAAAACTCCCCTTACTTTGTACTTGCTTTTTGATGGCGTATGTGCTACAATTGTCCACAGCAGACAGACACTCTGCAGTTTTCTACAGGAGGTATACCTATGGCAAAGTTACCGAAGTATTATATCGTTGAGGCCTCTGCCCTGCCGGAGGTGTTTTTGAAGGTAGCGGAAGCCAAACGCCTGCTCCAAACCGGAGAGGCCACCACCGTTAACGATGCTGCCCGGATGACCGGCATCAGCCGCAGCGCCTTTTATAAATACCGGGATGCCGTTTTGCCCTTTCAAAATATGATGACCGGCAGAATTATTACCTTCCAGTTTTTGCTGCAGGATCAGGCCGGTCTTTTATCCTCTATGTTAAGTATATTGGCAGAACACAAGGCTAATATCCAAACCATCAATTCTATTATCCCCACCAACGGCTGTGCCGTTTTGACCATCTCCGCTGAAACCATGGATCTTACCATTTCATTAGAGGAGCTTTTGTCCCGTTTGAGCCACATTCCCGGTGTTATCAAAGCAGAAATTCTGGCAGGCTAGTCTGAGCGATATAGCCTGAATTCGTTTGGATTATATTGCTCAGGCTAACAAACAGTTTTCCCAATTTGACCCAAAACATACCAACAAAGAACATAAAAAACGGCGGGAAGTCCCGCCGTTTCTTCTTTTTTAATTCAGGGCAGACTGTAGCCCATTTTTTGATACAGTGTCTGCAGCAGCCTTCTCAGCGGCACAAACAGCACCAGAGCAATTACAAAATTACCGACACAATGGGTCACATCAAAGCCGATACCTGCCAGCCACCAGCGAATGCCGTAACCAAAACCGTCCACAGCCATATACACAAAGGAGCATAAAAAGCCAAAGGAAAGTCCGAACAAGCCCGACAATGCCGCCCACCACAGGGGATTTTGCAGTCTGCGCACAGCAATGGCTGCCAGCATCAAAATGAGCCAGACGTACAGATAGTTGATGTTCCAAAGCTGGATGCCGTAAAGCCATATCTCCAAAAACACGTACAGATAAATAGGATACAGCGCCTTCCAGCCGAACACCACGGCAAACAGCATCACCATCAGAGAAACCGGTTCAATATTGGGCAGACCACTCATTGCAACCTTGACACCGAAGGTCAGCGACCCCAGAATGCCAAACAGAGCAATCTGCCGCAAGGCAAGTCCTTTACGCAAGGGTATACACCAGCTTATACACACCGCCGTCTCTTATAGGGGTGGCGTCAATGCCCTGCAGGGCATATTCCTCTCCCTCATAGATTGCCCAGTATGCCTTGTCCTCTGTATAGACAGCCTTTTCCCCGTCCACCGTGTGGATTTCCAGACCGTATTGCCCCATATTTCCGGCAATTAAGCCCTCTGCCTGAAGCACTTCGCCCACATAGGTCTTGTCCGAGGTGTAGGTAAAGTCCTTGGATGTGCCGTCCCTGTGTACCACAGTGACGGTAAAGGTTTTTTGGCTTCCGTCGTTTTCTACCTTGGGCTGACAGCCGCAAAGGCACAAAAGCATAGTAAGTGCTAAAATCAAAGCCAGTAATTTTTTCATATATTTACCTCCTGAAAATAAAGATGCTGCGGCACCCAAACGGGTGCCGCAGCCGATTTTCTGCGACAACGCATCCTCCGTAAACACGCGAAGGAAGAAGAAACTCCATTCCGTAGGTCTTCTGACTCATGCCACAAAAGGAGGTTGCATCCTTTTTACAAGCCAGCCTTCCCGGGAATACCCCAGTGACCGGTTTTCACCAAAGGCTTGTTTTTTGGCACATACAGCGGCGGTACCGTCCGGGATTTTCACCCGGTTATCTTGTTCAGCAAGCAACGCCCTACGCCCTGCCTGCCACGGAACGGATATTCGATTGTCGGAATAATTGTAGCACTGTCCTTTCCTTTTGTCAACAGGCTCAGCAGCAGAAGAATCTGCCTCCGCAGCAAAACCACTGCGCCACCCAGCACAGGCACAGCTGCCATAAGCCGCCCCGCATCTGGAAACCCCGGAAGGAGCCTGCCTGCCGGCGATATGCCGCGCCGCCGTTCTGGATGTCCTCCAGTACCTGCAGATACTCCATATTGTCCGGCTCCATACTTACCGCCCGACGGATATGCTCCAAAGCCGTCACCTGATTGCCCAAGCCGTCATTAGCAAGGGCAGACAGATAATACCAACGGGCGGTTTTGTTGGGAGCACTCTGCAGAATATTCAGTGCCTCCCGATAGCGTCCGTAGAAAATGTATTGCTGCGCCGCCTGAAAATATTGGTCACCGGAATAGCTTTGCTGGTGATAGCCGCCAAATGGATCATAACCGTAACCGCTGTAGCTCTGTCCGCCATAACCGCCCTGGGTGCTTTGGCGGTAGGCATCGGGATTTTTAATCTGCTCATAGGCGGCGTTAATTTCCTGCATTTTTTGTGCCGCTGCCGCATCTCCGGGATTGCGGTCAGGATGATACTGCTTGGCAAGGCGGCGATAGGCCTTTTTTATGTCTTCATCCGAAGCGCCGGGACTGACGCCCAGCACCTTATAAGGATCTTCAATCATTGGAAACCTCCCGGGAAACGCCCCGTTTTCCCTGTCTTCTTCGATATTCCAGCCAAATTCCGCTGTACAAAATATTATCCAGTATTGCCTTGTCCTGTACCAGAGGCAGGCGCTCATAAAAATCGGTACACCGCCCCATAGCAAGAAGCAAATACTGCTCCCACTGCTCCCAGTTTTCCTCCATGCCCATTGCAAAAAAAGGATTGTACCGGTTATGCTTTTTGTCCTGGCGAAAATCCACCGCTGCGTCGGCAAGATAAATATACCGTCCCAGCGCCATACCCATTTGCCGCAGAGTATCCGACCACATATCCTCTTTACAGACAAGCAGCTCGCCCATAAGCTGCCCGAAGCAGGCAGCAGGCTCGTCGGGATTTTTACAGCACTCCTTTTCCAGTCGGGAGAGACGGGCAATACAGTCTTCAATTGCCTGACATTGCCGGGGCCATCGGGCGGCGATCTCCGGCAGCGCCTTGGAAAATACATTTGCCATTGCTTTTGCCGACCTTTTTCCCTCGTCCAAATAGTCGTCCATACAGTTATAATACGCAAGGGCCACATTCATATCCGCCCCGTAGGCGACATATTCGTTGTCTGCAAAGCACCTTAAGGGATGGAGCATACAGGCATGCTTTCCGGATACCTCCTCCGGCTCATACAGGCTCATAAGCAGTAAGGATAAAAACGCCATATCGTAGCTTAGCCCCAGACGGGCGGTATTGCAGGTGCTCCGGCGGATTTGCCGGCAGATGCCGCAATAAACGGCGCTGTAGCGCGTCCGCTGCTCCTTATTAAGCTCCGGCAAATTTGCCATAACATAGCCAAACACAAGCGTTCCTCCCTTTTTTCTCTCACTATACCACACTTGCGCCCCGCAAACAAGAAATATTCCAGAAATTTACACTTTGTTTTCCTTTTGCAGCAGCCATTGGTTCAGCGCACCACCGTAAAACACAATGGAAACACAGCAGTAAAGCCACAGCATGCTCAGCGCCACGCCATAGACAGAGCCGTACACATTGGAAAGACCGGCAAAACGCTCCACATACACAGAATATAAATCCGAAAACACAAGCCACCCCACCGATGCCAGCACCGCCCCGGGAAAGGAATCGGAAAGGGTATTTGCCTTGCTGGGCAGCACCATATACATGGCACAAAACAGGGCAGTTTGCAGAAATAACAGCAGAAAAAACCGAAAATCCACAACATTTTCCAAAAAAACAAAAAAAGCACTGTCCTCCAGGAACAGCCACGCAGACATACTCTCCCCGAAAACGGCAAGCACCAGCGTCAGCAGCAAAACCAGTAAAAACAAAACCGTATACACCACGCTGATGAGCCTGTTTTGGAAATAGCCCCGTTTTTCTGTTGCGCCGTAAATAGCGTTTAGTCCCGTCACCAAGCCGTGAATTCCCCGACTTGCCGACCACAGCACCGCAACTGCGGAAATGGAAATCAGCGTACCGGAGGTGGAGTTGTAGGTGTTTAAAATCAGCCTTTGGGCCGCAGGCATCAGCGCCACGGGCAAAAAACCGTGTAAAAGCTCCGTTAAATATTCCACCTCCAAGCCGGTGTACCGCAAAAGGCTCAGCAGCAGCACCAATAGCGGAAAGACCGCCAGCACGATAAAAAAACCGGCGTGAGAGGCGTATATCGGAATATGCAGCCCGGAAATATATCTGGCAAGTGGGAGAAGCTTTCTCCAGCCGGCGTTTTTGTGCATTATCCACCCCTCGCTTTCTTACAAAACTTCTGATTTCATAGTATGCCCTGTTGCGGAAATATAACCCCAAAAAAAAGCACCGCAGAAGCCTTCTGCGGTGCTTTTTGGGTATCTGGTTTTATTCTGCGGAAATGAGGTAATAATACACCGGCTGACCGCCTCGCAAAAGATTGACCTCTGCATCGGGGCAAATCTTTTGGAACAGATCTGCCGCCTTTTGGGCGTGCTTTTCCGTAATATCCTCACCATAGTAAATGGTGATGTACTCTTTCTCCTCGTCCCGAACCTTCTGGGCCAACGATTTTAAAAGCACCTTGATGTCCTTGCTTGTGCCAAACAGAGTACTTCCGAATATAGCAAGATAATCGCCTTCGTGGATATCGTAGCCGTCAAAATCGGAATTCCGGGCAGCGTAGGTAATCTGCATGGTATCCACCGTGGAGAGTGCCTCGGTCAGGGCCTGGGTGTTTGCCTCTTCGGTGTCCTCGGGGTTAAAGCTCAGCATTGCGGTGATGCCCTGGGGTACGGTCTTGCTGGGAATAACCACCACGTGCTTGGGGGTCAGCGCATCCACCTGCTCCGCCGCCATAATAATGTTTTTATTGTTGGGCAGAACATACACGGTTTCCGCCGGCACCTTGTTAACCGCCTCCAGAATGTCCTGGGTACTGGGGTTCATGGTCTGCCCGCCGGAAATAATACCGTCTACGCCCAAATTCATAAACACCTCTGCAAGACCGTCACCGGCACACACAGAAACCACGCCGAAGGTCTTTTCCGGCTCTGCGATTTTGGGAGCAAGCTCCTGCTCGCTAAGCACCTTTTCCGTATGCTGCAGACGCATATTTTCAATCTTAACGGTTACAAAGGAGCCGTAATCAATAGCCTCGTGGAGGGCCTTGCCCGGGTCATTGGTGTGAACGTGGACCTTGATAATTTCCTCATCGTCCACCAGCACAAGGCTGTCGCCCAAGCTGTCCAAAAATGCCCGCAGCTGTTCCGGGTCCTTATCGTTTTCCCGGGAGATGATAAACTCGGTGCAGTAGGTAAAGGTGATGTCCTCGGGATTGTAATCAGAAAAATCCGCCTGCTGACGCAGCTCGGTGTCGCCATAGCCTTCGGGAACAACCACATCCTCGCCGCGAAGGGCGCTGAGCATAGCCTCCAGCACGAAGACCCAGCCCTTACCGCCGGCATCCACCACTCCGGCTTTTTTCAAAACAGGATTTTGGTTAACGGTATTGGCAAGGGCAGCCTTTGCCTCCCCGATAGCGGCTTCCTGCACAAATTCGATGTGATTATTTTCCTTGGCCGCCTTGATTGCCGCCAAAGCTGCCATACGGGAGACCGTTAAAATCGTACCCTCGGCAGGCTTCATAACTGCCTTATAGGCCGCATCCACGCCCTCTTGCAGGGCTGCTGCCCACAGCACGCCGTCACAAACCTCGCTGCCCTTTAATTTTCGGGAGATACCGCGAAACAGCAGGGACAGAATAACACCGGAGTTGCCTCTGGCGCCCCGCAGCATAGCAGAGGCGGTAATCGCCGCCGCCTTTTCCAAAGTGGGGTCCTCTGCCTTGCGCAGATCTCCTGCCGCAGCATTGATGGTCATAGACATATTGGTTCCGGTATCGCCGTCAGGCACCGGGAACACATTTAAATCATTTAACTGCTGCTTATGAATTTCAACAGAGGCAGCCGCGCTAATCGCCATCCGGCGAAAATCCGCGCCGTTAATTATCTGTCTCAAAGGCCTATCCTCCTAAATTACATCATGGAATCGATATAGACGTTAACCGCCTTTACCTGTGTTCCCGTACAATTGTTAACCACATAGCGCACCTCGGAAATAATGGATGTGCCAACAGCGGTCAGGTTTACACCTGCATCCACAATAATATGCAAATCAATGGAAATGGTATCATCCTCATGAAACTCCACCTTCACGCCCTTGGACATGGATTCCTTGCGCAGCAGGTGATAGACACCGTCAGAAACAGACCGGGCAGCCATACCCTTAACGCCAAAGCAGTTGCTTGCCGCAACGCCGGCAATTTCGGTATAGACACCGGTGGACACCAGAACACTGCCGTTTTCATAATTGTGACGAATCATTCGCGTACCTCCTGTCTTGATGAACGTTGCTTAAACCATGCTTTCTTCCCAACACTGGGGGGCAGTCAGGCCCATCATTTTTACCACAGTAGGCGCCACATTGGCAAGGCCGTAAGCACCCTCCCGGATTTCATAACGGGTATCAGTATCGTAAATAATGAAGGGAACAGGATTTAAAGAGTGGGCAGTCCGGACAGCCACCTTGCCCTTTTTGGTTTCGGTCATCTGGTCGGCATTGCCGTGGTCAGCTGTAATCAAAACGGTATAGCCATACTTTTCGGCTGCTTCCAAAATGGCTTTCAGGCTGTTATCCACGCACTCCATAGCATAGACTACCGCATCCATAGCGCCGGTGTGACCCACCATATCGCCGTTGGGATAATTACAGCGCAAAAATTCATATTTCTTGGAGGCCATAGCCGCTACCAACGCCTCGGTAATCTCCTTGGACTTCATGGCAGGTGCCTGCTCGAAGGGGATAACATCCGAGGGAATCTCCAAATACTCCTCCAGCTTTTCGTCCACCTTACCGGAACGGTTGCCGTTCCAGAAATAGGTAACGTGGCCGTACTTCTGCGTTTCGGACACGGCAAACTCCCGGACGCCTGCCTGACACAGCACCTCTGTCAGGGTGTTGGTAATGACAGGGGGCTGCACCAGATAGCGCTCGGGGATGTTTAAATCTCCGTCGTACTGGAGCATACCGGCAAACTTCACACCGGTGTAATCCCCCCGGTCGAATTTATCAAATTCCTTACGGTCAAAAGCAAGGGAAATTTCCTGTGCCCGGTCGCCACGGAAATTGAACAAAATTACGCTGTCGCCGTTTTCAATTTTGGCAACAGGCTGACCCTGTCTTGCCACCACGAAAGCAGGCAGATCCTGGTCAATCACACCGGTTTCGGCGCGGTAGGTTTCAATTGCCTCGGCAGCAGATGCAAACTGTCTGCCCAAGCCCTGAACATGGGTGCGCCAGCCGGCCTCAACCATACCCCAGTTGGCCTCATACCGATCCATTGTCACCTGCATACGGCCGCCGCCGGAGGCAATGGCATAGTCACAGCCCTCGGTGTTCAGCTCCTTAAGAACAGCCTCTAATTGACCCACATATTCCAATGCGGAGGTGGCAGGCACATCCCGGCCATCCAGAAGAATATGGCAGTATGCCTTTTTTACGCCGGCAGCCTTGGCTGCCTTCAAAAGGGCAATCAGGTGGGCAATATTGGAGTGAACATTGCCGTCGGACAAAAGGCCCAGAAAATGCATGGCCTTACCGGACTTGGCGTTTTCCACCAAATCCTGCCAGACACTTGACGCAAACAGCGCGCCGTTTTCGATGGATTCGCCCACCAATTTCGCGCCCTGAGAATAGACCTGACCGCAGCCTAAAGCGTTGTGACCTACCTCTGAGTTGCCCATATCCTCATCCGAGGGCAAACCGACGGCAGTTCCGTGAGCCTTCAAATAGGTATGGGGGCAGGTTGCCAGCAAATGATCCAAGGTGGGGGTTTTTGCAACTGCAACTGCGTCACCGCTGCCGCCGTCGCCCTTGCCCACACCGTCCATAACAACTAATACAATTGGTTTTTCCATGTGGAAATTCCTCCGCAATGTGTAGTATATGTAAAATTGACATCTTATGAGTCATACTATTTTACATCATTTTTTGCAAACTTACAACCTATTTTTGAAATTTTTTGTAACCGAAGCTAAAACAGCCCTGTCCTTCAAGGTGTACGGCAAGCTTTGGCAGTGCTGCAAAGGCTCCCCTTGCAGGGGCGCTGGCATTTGCGAAGCGCGAGCAAATGACTGAGGGGTGTTAACGGCGATGCCTGTTTTTCCGGATATCGTTCCTCCGTACACCCCTCCGGGTCACCGCAGGTGACCCACCTCCCCTACAGAGGAGGCTTTGAGTACAAGTGCGGTAAAATTGCCGTCAATTCATCGTACCCTGCGCCCGCAAAAACAGCTGTCCGATTCGGGCGCGCAGGGCTGCTCCCTCCGGAGTATCCGCCGTACCCTCTGCTTCAATCCACTCCTTCGAGGCCTGCTGGGCCTGCTGGAGCGTCTGTAAGTCACAGCTCAGGTTTGCCACCCGGAACACCGGCAGTCCCGACTGCCGTGAGCCGAAAAAGTCCCCGGGACCTCTCAGCTTTAAGTCCTCCTGGGCAATTCGGAAGCCGTCGGTTGTCTTACACAGCGCCTTTAACCGGGCAACGGTTTCGGGATTTTTATTATGGGTGGTTAAAATACAGTAGCTTTTGCTGTCGCCTCTGCCCACCCGGCCCCGAAGCTGGTGAAGCTGGGAAAGTCCGAACCGGTCCGCATCCTCAATCACCATCAAGGTGGCATTGGGTACATCCACGCCTACCTCGATAACCGTAGTGGCCACCAGAACATCCGCCTCGCCTCTGGCAAAGGCTGCCATAACCTGTTCTTTTTCTGTGGACTTCATCTGTCCGTGAAGCAGTGCTACCTGTAAATCCGGAAAGACTGTTTGCTGCAAGGTCTCTGCCCAGACTGTGGCAGCCTTTAAATCCAAATCTCCGTTTTCCCCCACCGCAGGACAAACCACATAGCACTGATGCCCCATATCCACCTGCTTGCGGATAAAGGCATTAATCCGGGCGCGGTAGCTCTCCCCTACCAAGAAGGTGTCAATCTGCTGACGGCCGGGGGGCAATTCATCCAATACGCAGACCTCTAAATCTCCGTACATTAAAAGCGCCAGCGTTCTGGGAATGGGGGTTGCGGACATCACCAGAAGATGGGGGGCTTCGCCCTTTGCAGACAGCGCCGACCGCTGGGCAACGCCAAAGCGGTGCTGTTCATCTGCCACCACCAGTCCCAAATCCCGAAATTGCGTGCTGTCTGTCACCAGCGCGTGCGTGCCGATAACGAAATCCGTCTGTCCGTCGGCAATAAGCTGTCGGGCATCCTTTTTCTGCTTCGGAGTAAGTCCTCCGGTAAGAAGGCAAACCCGGATACCCAAAGGTGTCAGGAGCTTGGAAAGAGATTTATAATGCTGCTCCGCCAATATTTCCGTAGGCGCCATTAACGCCGCCTGCTTGCTGTTTTTCACCGTCAGATAGGCAGCCGCAACCGCTACCATAGTTTTACCGCTGCCCACATCTCCCTGTACCAGACGGTTCATAGGGGTGCCCCGGCGCAAATCTGCCACAATCTCTCCGATAGCCCGACTTTGCGCTCCGGTAAGAGAAAAGGGCAGCGCCTGATAAAATTCTTTCAAGTCCGTATGCTTATAAGCAGGGGTGGTCTTTCCCGCCCGGGCAGCGCGCATCAGGGAAAGCCCTGCGGAAAATACGAAAAACTCCTCAAAAATCAACCGCCGCTTGGCAAGCTCCGCCTCCTCCATAGAACTGGGGGCATGAATGGCATAGTATGCCCGCTGTGCCGGCAGGATACCGTATTTCTGCCGCACCGACTGGGGCAAAATCTCCGCCGGAACGTCGCAGATTGCCAGAGCCTGCTCCACCGCCTTGACCACCGCTACGTTGGAAAGCCCGGCAGTTAAAGGATAAATGGGCAGCACCCGCCGGGTGGTCACCGGAGGTGCATTCAGCTCTTCAAACACAGGGGTGGCCATATTGTAGCCGATAAAATCTCCCGACACCGCCCCGTAGAAAATATATTCCTTGCCGTATTGCAGCCGGTCTGTGGTGAATTTCTGATTAAAAAAGGTCAGATTTAATCTTCCCGTATGGTCGGCCACCTGCACCTTGGTCACATCCAAGCCCTTGCGGATATGGGCAGTTCTGGGGGTATTCATCACCATAGCCTTAAAGCAGGCAGGTCGGTCCACCTCCAGCTTTTCAATGGTCACCAGCCGGGTGCGGTCCTCATAGCCTCTGGGAAAATGGCAGATCAAATCCTCCAGAGTAAAAATATTCAATGCGGCAAACTGCTTTGCCTTGGTAGGCCCCACGCCCTTTAAGATTGTCACCGGGTCGGAAAGTCTTGCCATAAATGCACCCCCTTTCGCTGATTATCCACATTATAACATATAAATGGAGAATTGAAAATTGAAAATTGAGAATTGTTGTAGTTGCCTTACAAATGGTTTTGATCCACCGCCAATGCTGACACATTCCTTCTTAATTCTCTATTGTGCGCCAAAATGAAAAAACGCCCGGGTGTCTAAGCAACACCGGGCGATATTTTCAGAGAAATCAGGCCAGCTTGTTCAACCGCAGGGTCATGCTGCTCTTTTTCCGGGCAGCAGTATTCTTGTGCAGAATACCCTTTGTGACAGCCTTATCCACAATCTGGATTGCGTCCTTGTAAGCAACCTCCGCAGCAGCGCGGTTGCCTTCCGCCAGAGAAGCTTCATACTTCTTGATGACGGTCTTCATCTCAGATTTGTCAGCCTTGTTCTTCTCGTAAGCAATCTTGGAACGGATGACATCCTTCTTAGAGGACTTGATATTGGGCATAGTTACACCTCCTGTTCTGCATTCTTTTTTACGCAGTTACCAATTATAACGCGACTTTTCCATAAAATCAATACCTATTTTTATTTTTTTCCAAAAACAGAGTTTTACACAGGATTTTGCGGCACATTATCTTGTCAAGACCTTTTTTTCCGTCACAATTTTTCTTTATTGTCATTTTGATTATAGGCGAAAAAGTGGGAATTGTGTCTTCCATTGTCGAATTAACTTATGTTAACCAAAATGCATATAACAGCCATTGCCTGCCCCTTGTGGAAAAGTCTGTGGATAATGTGGAAAAGTCAAGGTATTCAACCGAAATTTTCCAATTCGTCCTGACAAAACCCCAAAAAAGCCTGTATAAAAACCTGCATAACCCATACCGTAATTTCCGATTATTTCGCGTTATGTCGCCGGTAACCACCCGGTCGTTTTTTAAAACTTTTTGCCCGGAAAGTTGGAAATTCTTCCTAATTGGGTTTATTTTCCCCCAGCCTTTTGCCATGGACCTTTAAAATATTTGTTGAACTTTCACAAATTTTAAATCTGTATGTTTTTCCCTGTTCCGGAAATAATGAACTCATCAACATTTCTAATAAGCAAAGGGGAACACCATGCAGGGTAAAGTAGAATTAAGCGGTGTGAACACCGCCCGGCTGAAGGTCCTGTCCCAGGTTGAAATGGATATGCTGCTCCGCAGAGCAAAGGAAGGGGACGAAAATGCCCGGCAGCAGCTCATCGAAGGAAATTTGCGTCTTGTGCTTTCCGTTATTCAGCGCTTTGACAAGCGGGGAGAATCCCCCGACGATTTATTTCAGGTGGGCTGTATTGGCCTAATTAAGGCAATTGCCAATTTTGATCCCACCAAGCAGGTAAAATTTTCCACCTACGGCGTTCCGATGATTGCCGGCGAGGTGCGCCGCTACCTGCGGGATAATTCCGCCATCCGGGTATCCCGGTCTATCCGGGACGTGGCATATCGTGTGCTGCAATGCAAGGAAAGCCTTATGGCAGCTATGGGTCGGGAGCCGACTCTAGAGGAAATTGCCAACACCTTGGATTTGGATGTGGGGGAGGTCAGTGAAGCGCTGGACGCGGTTTGCGCCCCCTTGAGCCTGTACGATCCCGTTTACGCCGACGGCGGCGACCCCCTGACGGTGATGGATCAGGTGAAAGACACAAAAAACACAGAGGCCCACTGGCTGGAGCATATTGCCCTGAACACCGCCTTCCGGGCCCTTTCTCCCCGGGAAAAGCAAATTCTCTCATTGCGGTTTGTAGGGGGTAAGACCCAAATGGAGGTCGCCTCCCTGGTGGGCATCTCCCAGGCTCAGGTCTCCCGGCTGGAAAAAAGCGCTCTGGGCAGTCTGCGGAAGAATATCAGCTGAAGGTTTTGCATACCTTGCACTAAGGGAGGGCTGGGTATGTGCTGTAAATTTACAGACCTGCATTGTAAAGAGGTCATCTGTATCTGTGACGGGCGGCGGCTGGGCTTTATTTCCGATGCGAAAATCGATTTGTGTGACGGCAGGGTCATTGCTATTGTTGTACCGGGACCCTGTCGGCATTTCGGTGTTTTGGGACATCGGGACGATTTTGTGATTCCCTGGAATTGCATCCGGCAAATCGGACCGGACATCGTTTTGGTGGATGTCAAGCCCGATGAATGCCGCGTTCCACGGATTAAAAATCTTCTTCCCTTTTAAAAGTCAAAAAACTTTTAAATTTTTCCAAAAAAACACTTGCAAAATAAAAACTATTCCTATATAATTATTCGGCACGGGATTTTTTCCGTAGTATTTCAAAACCACACACCCGGTGATTGCGCCCTCACGTGTCCTTTGGGACGGGCAGCGCAAGATGAACGGGGTGGAGGAAAAAACAAAAGGAGAAACAAAAAATGAGTGTTGTATCTATGAAACAACTGCTGGAGGCCGGCGTTCACTTCGGTCACCAGACCCGCCGCTGGAACCCAAAAATGGCTCCCTACATCTACACGGAGCGCAACGGTATCTACATCATCGACCTGCAAAAGACCGTTAAGAAGCTGGAAGAGGCTTACAGCTTCGTCCGTGAGATTTCCGCCAACGGCGGTAACGTCCTGTTTGTCGGCACCAAGAAGCAGGCTCAGGATGCCATTAAGGAAGAAGCTGCTCGCTGCGGCGGCTACTATGTTAACGCCCGCTGGCTGGGCGGTATGCTGACCAATTTCCGCACCATGCGTACCCGTATCGACCGTCTGGCTCAGCTGCGCAAGATGGAAGCTGACGGCACCTTCGCTATGCTGCCTAAGAAGGAAGTTATCAAGCATCAGGCCGAAATCGAAAAGCTGGAGAAGTATCTGGGCGGCGTTAAGGAAATGAAGAAGATTCCCGCCTGCCTGTTTATCGTTGACCCCCGCAAGGAGCGCAACGCCATTGCCGAGGCTCAGAAGCTGAACATTCCCATCGTTGCCATTGTTGACACCAACTGTGACCCCGATGAAATCGACTACGTCATCCCCGGCAACGACGACGCTATCCGCGCCATCCGTCTCATCGCCGCCGCTATGGCAAGCGCTGCCATCGAAGGCCGTCAGGGCGAGGACGCCGCTGTTGAGGCTGTAGAAGCTGTGGAAGCTGAAGCTGCAGAGGCTGTTGAGGCTGAATAATTGAAAATATTATGGCACCCGGCTACGGGTGCCATCTACAAAAGATTATAGGAGGATACGAATATGGCATTTACTGCTTTGGATGTTAAGAAGCTCCGTGAAATGACCAACGTTGGCATGATGGACTGCAAGGCTGCCCTGACTGCTACCGATGGCGATATGGAGAAGGCTGTTGACTGGCTCCGCGAAAAGGGCCTGGCTAAGGCTGCCAAGAAGGCTGACCGCATTGCTGCAGAAGGCGTTGCTTATGCTGCTGTTATTAACGGTGTGGGCGTTGTAATCGAAGTCAACTCCGAAACCGACTTTGCTGCAAAAACCGATTCCTTCATGGATTTGGTTAAGAATTTGGCTAGCGTTGTCGCTACCGATGCTCCGGCAGACGTAGAGGCTCTGAAGGCCTGCAAGTACCCCAACTCCAATCTGACCGTCACCGAGATTATGCAGGAGAAGGTCATGTCCATCGGTGAGAATATGCAGATCCGCCGCTTTGACCGTTACGCCACCGGCACCAACGTTGCTTACGTCCACATGGGCGGCAGCCACGGTGTTCTGGTTAATCTGGAGGCTGACGTGGACGCTACCGAGATCGGTAAGAACGTAGCTATGCAGATTGCTGCTATGAATCCCAAGTACTGGGATAAGGCTCAGGTTCCCCAGGAGGATGTGGACAGAGAGCTGGCCGTTCAGGTTGCTCTTATGGACAACGATCCCAAGATGGCTTCCAAGCCCGCCGCTGTTAAGGAAAAGATTGCTGCCGGCAAGCTTGCCGCTTTCTATAAGGAAAGCTGCCTGCTGCAGCAGGATTTCGTCCGCAGCGACCTGTTCAAGGGCGATGTGGCCGGTTATATTGCCGATGCTGCCAAGAAGCTGGGCGGCAATGTAAAGTTCGTCAGCGCTTACCACTACATTAAGGGTGAGGGCATCGAGAAGAAGGAAGAAAACTTTGCCGATGAGGTTGCCGCACAGATTGCCGGCGCTGCAAAGTAATTTTAAGAATAAGCCGAAAGCACTCCAACCGATTGGTTGGAGTGCTTTTTTTGGATAAAAACCGCACTTTTGCCCAATAGTATAGATATGTATTTTGGGAGGTGCGCCTATGAAAAAATTTATATGCTGGCTGGGAGTTTTTGTTTTGGCAATCGGCCTGCTCTCCGGCTGCAAAAACAGTTCCTCCTCCGGAAACGGAAGTCGGGATACCCTTGTAATCGGTACAAAAAACTTTGACGGAAAGTTTTCTCCGTTCTTTTACACCAACGCTTACGAAAATGAAGTGTTAAGCCTTGTCCATCTGTCTCTTTTGGGTACGGACCGGGAGGGTGCGGTGGTGCTTCGGGGCATTGAGGGCGAGGTACGCCCCTATAACGGCACAGACTACACCTACACCGGCATTGCCGACTGTGTCATTACGGAAAACCCCGACGGACGGGTATTTTACGATATTACCCTGCGGGAGGGCATTGTCTTTTCCGACGGTCTGCCGGTTACCATTGATGATGTAATTTTCTCGCTTTACGTTCCCTTAGACCCCAGCTATGACGGTATTATGACCTTGTACTCCCTGCCCATTGAGGGTCTTGACGCATACCGCAACGGCAACGCCCCCAACATCTCCGGCATACAAAAAACCGGGGATAACAGCCTGCGGATTGTTTTGACGGAGGTATCCGCCACCGCCATTTACTCCCTTGCCACAGCGGTAGTACCTATGCACTATTACGGTGACGAAGGCGCCTACGACTACGAGCAAAACCGCTTTGGCTTTCCCAAGGGGGATTTGTCCCGGGTTCGTTCCGTCACTACCAAGCCGGTAGGCGGTGGACCTTACCAATTTGTCAGTTACACTGCCGGTACGGTTACCCTTCAGGCAAATCCCCGATACTGGAAGGGTGAGCCGAAAATTCAAACCATTTTGTTCCGGGAGGGACAGGATGCGGACAAGGTCTCCGGTTTGATTGCCGGCACCATTGATATTACCGATCCCTCCTACTCCACGGAAACGGCAAAAGCAATCCAGCAGGCAAACGGCGGCGCGCTTTCCGGTGACGTTATCACCACCCGTATGGTCGCCAATTTAGGCTACGGCTATGTGGGCATCAACGCCAAAAATGTCTGTATCGGCGGCAAGCCCGGCTCGGATGCTTCAAAAAATCTCCGAAAGGCACTGGCAACAGTGATCGCGGTGTATCGGGATGTGGCGGTAAACTCCTATTACGGAGAATATGCCAACATCATCCACTACCCCATTTCCGACACCTCCTGGGCTGCCCCCCGGGTTACCGATGAGGGGTATCGCACTGCCTTTTCCGTATCTGTCACCGACGCACCTATTTACACCGCCGATATGACCCCTCAGGAACGTTACGATGCCGCCAAAAATGCTGCACTGGAGTATTTAAAAGCCGCCGGCTATACCATTACGGGCGGTAAAGCTACCGCCGCCCCCAAGGGTGGAAAACTGGAATATGAGGTGCTGGTAGGCGCCGGAGGCACCGGCGACCACCCCACCTTTATGGCCTTGAGCATGGCCTCCAAGGCGCTGCAGGAGCTGGGGCTTCGGCTGATTGTCACAGACCTTTCCAACTTCTCTCAGCTAAGCAATGCGGTAAACGGCGGTACGGCTGAGCTGTTTGCTATGGCTTGGGGGGCCTCCGCCGACCCGGATATGTATCAGGTCTATCACTCTCAGGGCAGCTCCAACGAAAAAGCCTATTTTATTAAAGACGACCGACTGGACGAGCTGATTCTCCTTGCCCGACAGTCCACCGACCAGACCTACCGAAAAACTTTGTATCGGGAATGTCTGGAGATTATCGCCGATTGGGCGGTGGAAATTCCCATTTATCAGCGGCAAAACGTCATTGCGATTTCTCCCCGGCGGGTCAATCTCAATACCCTGACGCCGGATATTACCACCTTCTGGGGCTGGCAGAACGATATTGAACGTCTGGAGCTGAATAATGACTAGGTATATTTTAAAACGGTTGGGAATTTCCGTTATCATTTTGCTTTTTGTTGTGTTTATCATCTATGTTTTGATGCGGTGTCTGCCTGCCTCCTATGTGGAAAATATGGCGCTGCAGCTATCCCAAGCGCCGGGAGCAAAGCCCTATGAGGAGTGGGTGCGCCAGTTAAACGCCCAATACGGCTTGGATGTGGGCATTGTGCAGGGATATTTCATTCAGCTGAAAAACCTTGTAACCTTAAATTTCGGCGACAGTTGGAAATTTACTGTTCCGGTTTTGGAAAAATTCTCAGAGGTGATTTGGGTGTCTGTAGCTATGGGGGCAATCGCCCTTGCATTGGAGTTAATTATCGCCATTCCCCTTGGAATTTTGGCCGCCACCCGGCAATACTCTCTTACGGATTATGCCGTGACCACCGGCGCTCTGGTGGGGATTTCTCTGCCCACCTTCTTTTTTGCCACCTTACTAAAGCTGGTATTTTCCGTAAAGCTGGGGTGGTTTGACCTTTACGGATTGGTGGGACGCAATCACCTGAGCCTAGACCCTTGGGGGAAATTCTGGGATATCGCCGCCCATCTGGTGCTGCCCATTATCACCTTGGTGGTGGTGTCTGTGGGTTCTCTGATGCGCTATACCCGCACCAATATGCTGGAGGTATTAAACGCCGACTATATCCGCACCGCCCGGGCAAAGGGTCTTCCCGAGAGGCGCGTGGTGTATTCCCACGCCTTTCGCAACACCTTAATCCCTCTGGTGACTCTGATCGGGGGAAGTCTTCCCAGCCTGTTTGCCGGCGCGTTGATTACGGAAACCTTATTTGCCATTCCCGGCATCGGCTACACCTCCTATCAGGCTATGATCGCCGGAGATATCCCCTTTTCCATGTTCTATTTAACCTTTTTGGCGGCGCTTACCCTGCTGGGCAATCTGCTTTCCGATATTGCCTACAGCCTGGTTGACCCCCGGGTGAGGGTTGGCACATGAAAAAACAACCCACTCAGTCCCTCGCCAATTTGACAGCCCGTCGGTTTTTCCGTAATCGGCTGGCTGTTTTTGGCTTGGGCATCCTGCTTTTTATGTTTTTATTCTCCTTTTTAGGCGGCGCTGTCAGTCCCTATTCCCAGGATCAGGTGTTTTATCGGGACGAACAGCAGGTAAAGGAGCTTGCAGGCGTCACCCGAAACGAAAGCTATCGCTTTGCTGCAGAAAATTCTTCTGCCTTCACCACGGTGGTGCAAGCGCTGTTTGCCCGATATCTGGGTAAACAGGACAGCTTTACCCACGAAAATAAGACCTACGAAATTCGCTTGGAAGGCCAAAATCTTTACGGCCTGTACACCCAAGGCAAGCTGGTGGGTATTGCCTTTCTGGACATCCTCTCCCCCTCCGGAAGCTTCGGCTTTACCTACGCCGCGCTGAAAGCCTACTGCAACAGCCGGCCCGACTTTTTGTATGACGGAAAAACCTATGCATTAGACCCTCAAGGAAGCATTTATTCCGAGGATGAAGAGGTTGGTTTTATCAGCCGGCTGATTATTCGGGGCGCACAGGGGCAGACGGAGCTTCCCCAGTGGTTTCGCCCGGCTGTTACCGAGGCAATTACCCAAGGGAATACAACCTTTCAAGGACCCGACGGGCAGCAGCTGTCTTTGTTTTACAATGCTGCCGGCAGGCTCTGGTCTGTTCGACAGGTAAGCTTGACCCGAGTCTGGGATTCCTACGCCTCTCCCTCCCAAAAGCACCTGCTGGGTACGGACAAAAACGGTATGGATATGCTCACCCGGCTGATGTACGGCGGTCGCGTTTCTCTGGTTATCGGGTTTCTTGTTGTGCTGATTTCCTCATTTTTGGGGGTTATATTTGGAGGAATTGCCGGCTATTTCGGCTCTTATATAGACAATTTAATTATGCGTCTGGTAGACATTTTCTACTGTGTCCCATCCACTCCACTGCTGATTATTCTCGGTGCGGTCATGGACGGTATGCGCATTGACCCAAAGCTTAGAATGGTAGGGCTCATGCTTATACTGGGCTTTTTGGGATGGCCTGGAATTGCCCGGCTTGTCCGAGGTCAGATTTTAAGCCTGCGGGAACAGGAGTTTATGACAGCGGCGGAGGCATTGGGGCTAAAAACCTCCCGACGGATTTTCAGACACCTGCTTCCCAATGTAATCCCCCAGCTCATCGTCAATTGCACTATGAGTCTGGGCAGTACCATTTTGACAGAGGCGACCTTATCCTTTTTAGGCTTGGGTGTCAAATTTCCCTTCGCCTCCTGGGGCAATATTATCAACGACGCCGCCAACGCCCACGTGCTGACCTCCTATTGGTTTGTTTGGATTCCTGCCGGCGTGTGTCTGGTAATGTCGGTGCTGGGATTTAACTTTTTGGGAGACGGACTGCGGGATGCCTTTGACCCGAAAATGAGGAGGTAGCCTATGAATAAGCAGCAAATACGCAGCTACACCAAGCTTTTGGAGCGTCAGCGCAGAAAAACCAATGTTCCGGAGCGCTGCTACCGCACCCAAATGAAGGACACCGGAAACGCCGTGGAATTTGACAACCTGCAGGTGCAGTTTTTTACCGATAACGGGATTGTTAAGTCCGTAGACGGGGTCAGCTTTTGCGTGCCCACCGGCAAGGTGGTGGGGGTCGTGGGAGAATCCGGCTGTGGAAAATCCGTTACCAGCCTTGCCCTTATGCAGCTGCTGCAGCGGCCACAAGGACAAATCGTGGGCGGCGAAATCCGGCTGAATTTACAGGACAAGGCCTACGACATTGCCAAAACGCCGGAAGCAGTTATGCGTCAGCTTCGTGGCAGCGCGGTATCTATGATTTTTCAGGAGCCAATGACCGCCCTTAACCCGGTATTTACCGTGGGCAGGCAGATTGAGGAGGTTATTTCCTTCCACGACCGGCGCTATGCTACAGCGCAGGAGATAAAAAATCGCACACTGGAGCTTTTGGAGCTGGTGGGCATCCCCAACCCACAGGGAGTATATGGAATGTATCCCCATCAACTCTCCGGCGGTATGCGGCAACGGGTGATGATCGCCATTGCCATTGCCTGCAATCCCCGACTGGTAGTTGCCGACGAACCCACCACTGCCCTGGATGTAACCATACAGGCGCAAATCTTAGAGCTGCTTGCTTCTCTGCGGGATAAGCTGGGTACGGCCATTTTGCTCATCACCCACGATTTGGGTGTGGTGGCCGGCATTGCGGATTTGGTGGTAGTAATGTATGCCGGACGGGTGGTGGAACAGGGTACTGTTCAGGAAATCCTTTCCTGCCCTGCCCATCCTTACACCATCGGCCTGCTTGCCTCCAAGCCGGTGGTAGGAAAGAAAACGGATTCCCTTTTTTCCATTCCCGGAAGCGTTCCCGACCCTGTAAATCTTCCAAAGCATTGTTATTTTCACAGCCGCTGCTCCCACGCCACCCAAGCCTGCACCGGAGAATATCCGGCAGAAATTCAGCTAAGTCCCACTCACAAGGTCAGCTGCTACAAGGAGAACACCCATGGATGATATTCTGTCGGTAAAAAATCTAAAAAAATATTTCCCCTCCCCCAACGGTCTTGTTAAGGCGGTGGATGATGTAAGCTTTTCCGTGAAACGGGGAACGACCATGGGACTGGTGGGGGAATCCGGCTGCGGAAAATCCACCACCGGGCGGTGTGTTCTGCGGCTTTCCGGCGGTCTCACCGGCGGGCAGGTGTTATTCCAAAACCAAGATTTATACAAGCTCAGCAAAAAAGCCCTTCGGGCGCTGCGCCCGAAGCTGCAAATCATTTTTCAAGACCCCTTTTCCAGCTTATCCCCCCGACTGACAGTGGGGGAGCTTATGAAAGAGGCTGTACGGGAGCATCGCATTGTGCCAGCCGGGGAGCTGGAACATCACATCGATAAAATTATGGAAAACTGCGGACTGAAAACCTCCTATAAAAGCCGCTATCCCCACGAATTTTCCGGCGGACAGCGGCAGCGAATCTGTATTGCCCGGGCATTGGCATTAAACCCGGATTTTGTGTTGTGTGATGAGCCGGTTTCGGCGTTGGATGTGTCCATTCAGGCGCAGATTGTCAACCTTTTGCAAAAGCTGCAGCAGGAGTACGGACTTACCTACCTGTTTATCTCCCACGATTTATCGGTAGTAGAACACATTTGTGACACCGTGGCAGTGATGTATTTGGGAAAAATTGTGGAATACGCCCCTACCAAGGCTCTGTTTGACAAGCCCCTGCACCCCTATACCCAAGCCCTGTTTTCTGCCATTCCCGTACCCGACCCCAATCATAAGCTGCAGCGGATTTTGCTTCAGGGGAACATCCCCTCTCCCATCGATCCGCCCTCCGGATGCCGGTTTCACCCCCGATGCCCCCACGCTATGGACATCTGCAGTCGGGTTGTGCCGGTGCTGGCAAAGGTGGACGCAGACCACACCTGCGCCTGCCACCTGTACCATCAGGTACGGGAAGCCTCCAAAGAGTAATCCTCTCTAAACACATCGTGCCGGAGCTTTCGCTCCGGCACGAGTTCACAATTATTCTTTTTTAAGCCTGCCCAAACGATTGACATCGCTTCTAGCTATGGCGTTTTTGCTTTCGCAAACGGCCTCTTGTGCATCTATAATCTGCTGATCCCTATCGTCACCGGCAAATCGACCCACACGAATCACGCCAATAATTATAATATCAATATTTTTTATCGTTTTTCCAATTCATCAATAGCCAGCATCATCCACATCAGACGGCACATTGCGCTTACATTGGGACTCCAGGGTACGTAGTAGGGCTGACCAATCACGATGCGCTCCATCATACAGTACTCTTCTGTCACAGTATACTTACGCTGGGTACGCAAGATCTCACGGGCCTTTTCGTAATCGCCAATCTGCATCCACAGCTGGAACCAGGAAATTTCCGCAGCGGAAATATACCAGACACCGCCCTCCTTAAGCACAGGGGTACGTCCGTAGAAAACACCGTTGGAACGGTTGGAGTTAATCAGCCAGCGGAAGATCTTATCGCTGTACGCCACATCCAGTGCACCGATCAAAATAAACTTAGGATAGTGGTACATAGGATAATCGTCCCGGACCAGTTCTTTATCATTTCCGTCGGGGCGCAGAGGAATGTACAATTCATCCGAATCCTTTTGTTCATCCAGATAAGGCTGCAGGTGGAACTTGATCGCTTCCACATACTGCTCCATCTCCTGCTGTATTTCGTCAGCCCGGGAATCTCCAAACATTCTTGCCGCTTCCAAATACGGCTTCATATTCATAATGTTGTAGCAGTCTGTAATCTGCCAGTTTTGGTAGACCTGCTCATAGTCACAGGCACGCAGCGGCGGGAACAGGCCTCTTGCAAGGTCATCACTGTCGGCTGTCTCAGCTCGGGTATTTTTAATCCACCGGAAGCCTGCATAGGCCTTATCCTTATATTTGTGGTAGAAGCGCTCTCCGGCTTCTGCGCTGTATTTACAATAGTTACCGAAGGAAGACAAAATGGTGGAAGTGATCATCGCCCAGTAGATGCCGATATTGACAATCTCGCCGCTGTCTTTCTGCATAACATTGAAATATGTATCAAACAGAGGTTCCAGATAGTCTGCAAAATCACCTATTCTGGGCAGAACATCAAACGCCCACATAGTATCTCCCGGGAAGCCGATGCAGCGCAGACCGCCCTGCCGGATAAACAGATAGTCCTTGCCCTCATTATAGGTAATATGCTGCAAAATCTGTGCAACCATATGCCGAACCATTTTCAGTGTCTCCGGGTCATCTTGCCAGCTTTTGGGCAGCTTGTTCAGACGGGTGAGCTCCTTACGCCAGAACTTCTCGGTAATCTCTTTCTCTGCATTGTAATTTCCGGAAGTGGCTTCGCCCTTGTTGATAACAAAAATAAGCTGCGTGGTTTCTCCGGCAGCCAGAGTCAGCTCCCAGTCAAGAACGCCGTCCTGCGTGTTCAAAACAGGCCGCTTTTCGCCGGAAACTGTCATAATATGGGTTCCGTCTGTAAAGTGATCGCCCTCTATGCGCCAGGTGTTCGGTGCCTGTTCCTTCCAGCGCTGCAAATGCCGGTGCGGCGCATAGGAATGGTACTGGTCCGGAGAAATGATCAGCAAAGGCTCTTTTGCGGTACGCAGCATAAAGCCAAGCTTTTGTGTTGCAGTTTCAGCACCGGTATTTGTCACATTCACTTTCAAGAAGCAAGTGGATTTGCGCTGGGTATCGCAAAAGGCTTCCATTTCAATGGCAAAGGTATCCAAACGATGCTTCAGCCCGTGAACCGGAACACCGTCCTCCGTAGTAACATTTTCCGCATCGTGGAAATCGAACTGCTCCCGATCATCGCCATGAAGCAGCCACATTCCAAAGGTAACCTCATCGTTCCAGTACTCGTGACCGTTCTTCTTATCTTCCACATCACTGCCGTCATAGACTCTGCCGTAAAGAAGTTTTCCGTCAATCCACAGGGAAATCAACCGTTCAGATTTGGGCGGCTGCAAATTTCTGTGGGTAGTTCTGGGCTTTTCCCATAAGCTGGGGTCCAGATCCTTTTCGTCCAGAGGGCGTAATTTAGAATACTCGTACATAGTCATAACTCCTTTTGCGTTAGTATTGATTATTTAAATTGATTATTCAATATATCAAAGCGCCCCAGCTTGCTGATCGCGAAGCGCAACTGATCCGTTTCCTGCTACCAACACAATCGCGCTGTGGGTAATGAATCTGATTCTGCCCCCGGCAATACGGGTTATGCAGTCGATACATGCCCTCATTGGCGGTTTTTGCGATATGCTCGGGAAGACTGGACTACGAAATTACGATTGCATTGCAAAATGTTCATATCACATTAAACTCCTTGCCTGAATTATATCACAGGAAAAAATAAAGTCAACCAAAAAAGGCTTACCATCCGGCAAGCCTTTTCAGTATAGGTTGATAAACGAGGTAACGTGATCAATAGGTAATATATACCACATCAAAGAGATCAAGTTTGTCAATTGTCAGGTGCAGGAATTGCTCCTTAATTTTCCAGGATACATTTCTGCCCAGTGTGGTGTATATTTCCTTCGGCTGCACATCCAGCTTCAGGGAGAACTCCAAATTGTACAGAGGAACGATTTTCTTTACATTTTGGCTGTTCAAAAGGGATACGGTGTAGCAGCGCTTCTGGGGATTGTGGCGCAATACGTGGGACAGATATTCTGTTTCCTCACATTGCAGTGTCAGTCCGCCATTTTCTTCCAGCAGATTGCAAATCCATTTATTGAAGACCTCAATGTTGCAGTCCATCTTGTTTTGCTCAATAGGCGCGCAGCTATACAAGCAGGCACCTTTACCGTAGCGGTGATATACCACTGCAGGTATGTCGGTTACTCTGCCGGGGGGATTGCTGATGGCAGAGGAATACCGCCGGAAATCCCGGGCATCGGTTAGGGGATAAGTAAGTGTTGCCAACACCTGTGCGGTATCGGAAATTTGTGTGGCAGTGGGAACGGCAAAGGGGAGCATTTGCGGATATTCGGCGGTAAAGCCGGGGAACCAAGGTTCGCCGGACTGTGTCGGTGCTAAATAGATCGGTTGTGTATCCACAAAGGCATCGTATTCTACGCCCATTACCTTTGATAGCATAAAACGGTCTTTGTTTGTGCCGTCTGTGGACAAGGCACTGGATGCGCCGCTGATATAAAGCCGTCCGCCCTGGGCAACATACTCTGCCAGCTTTTCACATTCGGATTGGGACATACGGTACAGATCCGGTACCACCACAACCTTGTAATCCGAAAGCCTGTGGATGTTTTTCTCCGTCAGGATGTCATAATCAATGTGAGCCCGGGAGAAGTTCAGATTGATTTGCTCCAGATTTAAAGCAATGTCCCGGTAATCCCCTATGCGGTGACTGGGTTGCCCCTCCGCGGTCCGCTGGGTGTAGGAGTCAAAATTGATATACACAGCAACATCCCGCAGAATTTTCGCATCATGGTCCACTGCTTTATAAAATGGCATCAATTCGCGCTTGATGTCGCCCATGGTGTGATATAACGCCTCTTGCAGCTTGCCGTTGGGATCGATGGCATCAATGAACAGGAAGCTGCCGCCGCAAAGCAGCGCAGTACAAGCCTGGTGCAACAGCTCATTCTTGCTTTTTAGACCCGTGTGATAGGACAGGTGGGGTGCCCGGGAGACCATATACTCAAAGGGCATATTCTCGCTCAGGTTGGGCAGTATCCGACAGATTACCTCTGTTTTATGCCGGGATGCATAAAAATCACCGGAAACGTAATCCATAGTACGGTAGTAGTCATCATGCAGACCGTAATCCATTGCACGGTTCCAGCCGGCACATTGGAAGGACACACTAATGCCGGGGCGTGCCTTTTTTGCGGTATCGGAAACCTCCTGTGCGTATTGGCTAACGCTGTCGAATTTGAAGCGGACGTAATTTATAAAATTGGGATCTGTCCAGTTGATGGTGTCCGGAAGTTCCTGACCGGTCTGTGCCTTATACTTTTCCCGGCACCATTTACAGGTGCAATCCGGTGCGAAAAAGCCAATCATATCCACCCAGAAACCGTCAATGTCATAGGTAGATACCATTTCGTGGACCATAGCCAGGAAATGATCCCGGAAAGGACTGTTGGGGCAGCAAGTACCAAAACGGGTATGCTCACCACGAATAAAACCGTTGCTGGAAACAATCTGCCAATCCGGATGCCGCTTGGCGGCTTCCGTGTTCCAACTGTTGAGATAACCGACGACGCCGATACCACGCTTGCGCAACGCTTTCACAGTTTCACCGAAAATATCTCGTTTCTCTGTGATGGTATGTCGATAACCTACCTTGCTGGGATATAGGCAAAGACCCAAACAGTTGGACGCATAAACATAGGCCGTTTCTACTCCGGCAATCTCCATACATTTTGCATACTGCTCCGGATCAAATTCTTCCAGATAGCCTTCTCCGTTGGGAATGTGCATATCCACAAGATTGCGGAACATACTGCGTTTATACCACTGCATAATCATTTCCTCCTTGCGTTATTGCAAAATAGATTTCTTGTATGCGGTAGGGGTCATATGTGCATATTTTTTGAAAACCTTTGTAAAGTAGGTTGGGCTTTCAAAGTTCAACTGCACGGCAACAATTGCCACAGGCATATTTTTGCGAAGCAGCTTTTTGGCTTCCTGGATTTTCAGCATCGTGTAATACTTCATGATGGGCATGCCTGTGTTTTTCTTGAAGATGCCGTTAAGGAAGGTTTTGCTGTAGAAGGTTTGCTGACTGACCTGTTCCAGCGTGATCTCGTCATAAATATGCGACTTGAGCAGTTTAATAATATCGTTGCTGAGGCTGTGCTCCAACTCGATACTGTTCATAACAAACACAATATCGCGGTCTTCACTGATACGGGCGCGAATCAGATGAATCAACAGCTTCTCAAGACCGTTTTCCACCATTTGCTGGGCTCCGATCATAGGCTTTGGCAGCAGCTTAAGCTTTTTTTCAAAGGGGAAGACGAAGGCGTTTTTCGCCTCCCTAATGATTTCGGAAATGATGCGCTTTGTGTCCTTGTCCAGAGGGATCTTCTGATCCAGAATGGACAGATATTCCGAACGGCTGCGAAAGCAAATGATAAAAATAGTGGCGCTTTGGTCACAGGCGGCACTGTAGGCATGCTGACGCAGTGGGGGGATCAGAAGAAAGTCGCCCTGCTGCAGGGTGGTTGTGCCGCAGTCTGCTTTGCACACAATGATGCCGGAGTCGATGTATGCGAGCTCGTAAAATTCGTGAATTTCCTCCGGATAGGAAAAATCCGGGGAGATGTCTAAGGTTTCTACGGTGATCAGGTTTTGCACCGTCACCTCTTTTTTGATTTGGTAGCTGAAATACTTTTTCATAAGACACCACCTTTTAAATATCATAGCACAAAAAAACCAAAAAACAAAGATATGGAAAAAAATGTTTTTGTGGTTTTATTATTTTATTTTTTACCATTTTCCCGTTGTTTTCTACCTTGTTGCCAGAAGCGATTGTGCTATCATAAATTTGTATAGCCTGACCAAGCTTGGGCAGGTTCAGATTAGGGAGGTGTATTTATGAAAATTATTGTTGCATCTTTTCAATGTGAATCCAATACAAGAGCAAGCCTGCATCCGGGAAAAAGTGATTTCGAATATTTTTCCGGGGAGGATATCTATAAAAAATTGGTGGTTAAGGATATCTTTGCCCGGAACGGATTTGAAGTCATTCCTTCGATTTATGCAAATGCGCTCCCCTCCGCTACAGTGGAACGGGATGTTTATGAATTTTATAAGGAGCAAATTCTCGACACAGTCCGGGCGCATCGGGATGCGGCGGGTATTTATCTGTATGTCCACGGCAGTATGGAGGTTGATGGCATCGGCAGTGGCGAACTGCAGCTTGTCAAAGAAATTCGGCAGCTTGTCAGCCGGGATTGTCTGATTGCCTTTACAATGGACCTGCATGCCAATATCACAGATGAGCTGGGGCAGTATGTAGATATTATTTGCGGATATAAGACAGCGCCCCATATCGACCAGGATGAAAGTCAGCGCCGGGCAGCTACAGCATTGGCGTATTGCTTGAAAAACGGCATAAAGCCGCACACCTATGTCCAGAAAATCCCGATGCTGGTCAAAGGTGATACAATGCTGACCCAGTTAGAACCGCTGCGTTCCTTGGAAGCAGAAACAGCACAGCTGGAGCAGCAAGAGGATATTTTCGGTGCCAACCTGTTTTTCGGGCATTGCTGGATCGATGCGCCCAATACCAGTGCATCTGCAGTTGTCAGTGCAGCAGATGCCCAAACAGCAAAGCAGTGGGCGCAAACGCTTGCCAATAAGCTTTGGGCCACAAGAAAGGAATACCGATTCCGGATCGAAGCGGAGCTTCCTGAGGAATGTGTACGACGGGCTTTGCAGGGAAATGAAAAGCGCATTTTCATTACGGACAGCGGCGACAACACAACTGCCGGTGCAGAGGGAAATACCCAGGAGCTCCTCAAGCTTTTCTTGCAGGCAGAGCCAAATAAGAAAACCTGCGTAGCAGGTATCACAGATTTTGATACGGTGGATTCTCTTTGGGACCAACCGGACGGAGCATTCGTTACTGTCCCCGGCCTGGGGCAGAAAGGTATCATTAAGACCCACGGTGAAATTTTAGGCTGGGCAAAGGAAATCATCGGCAGATGCCTTACCATTACTTTTGGAAATGTAGATGCAATTTTCACCGAAAAAAGAAGCGGCTTTATTGAAAAAGGAAATTTCGATAAGGCAAATGTGGATTTGCTTGGTTATGAAATTGTGGTGGTGAAGCTGGGATATTTGTTTGAAGAACTCAAGCCCTATGCTGACAGAGAACTGTTTGCACTGACCGATGGCGCCAGTTGCGTGGAGCTTTCCCGGTTAAATCTAAAAAATATTGTACGTCCGATGTATCCTCTTGAGGATTTTGATTGGGCTGCAAAATAAAACAATAAGGAGTATATCATTATGGCTTATTACAACGAGCAGGAAACCAAAAACAGAATTCAGAAGGTTGTAACTCTTTTAAATGAAAAGGATGCGGATATTGCGGTCATCTATTTTGATGAGCTCAATATTGCCAACGGCTGGTATTTGACCGGTTGGTGCGGTCAGTTTGAGAAAGGTGCGGTTTTGGTCGGCAGAGACGGCACAACAATGTTGCTGGGCGGTCCCGAGAGTGAACCTTTTGCAAAACAGTCTTCTGCCATCAGCGACACGCGCTGCTTCAAAGTATTTATGGTTCCGGATGAGGAATATCCCCTTGCTACCATCATTGGCTTCCCGGAGCTGTTTGCTGAGCTTAATCAGAAATTCCCCGTCAAAAAGGTTGCCCTTGTTGGTACCACCGATATGCCCTATGCAGTACATCAGGACCTGGTTGCCGGCTTCAGCGGCTGTGAAATCATTGACCTGACCGAGGAGTATCTGAAGTTCCGCTATGTAAAGAGCGATTGGGAAGTGGAACAGGCCAGAAAGGCAACCATGCTTTGTCACGATGCCTATAAGGCAATGGCCGCCAAGGTTAAAGCCGGTGCAAAGGAATATGAAGTGGCCGCAGCCGGTGAGGCTGTTTGCCGCGCCAACGGTGCCAACAGCTTTGCTTACCAGACCATCGTTGGCAGCGGTGTGCGTTCCAACGCGGTCGTTCCCACAGCTACCGATAAGGTAATGGAAAATGGCGAAATGGTTATGCTTGGCATTGCGCCCCGCATCAACGGTTATGCCGGTACTTTCGGTCATACTGTTCCTGTTAGCGGAGAGTACACTCCGGATCAGAAGAAGTGCCTGACCGATATGATCGAAGTAATGCAGGTGGTCAAAGGTATGCTGAAGATCGGCAATACCGGCAGACAGATCGATGCAGAAGGCCGGAAGCTGTATGATAAAGGCGGTTACTTAAAGTACATTGTTTGTCCTTTTGCACACACTATGGGTCTTATGGAAGCGGAAGCTCCTTTCTTCGGCCCCAACAGTGATGACGTCCTGGAGAAAAATATGATCGTTAATGTGGACGTGTCCTTCTTTGGTCATCCCACACTGAATGGTCTGCGTGTGGAAACCTGCTATGTGATCACAGAAAACGGCGCTGAGCCCCTGTGCCCTGCGTTTGAAAAAGAATTGTTTGACTACGTGCAAAATCACTAAGGAGGAAATAAATATGTACGGTAAAAAGAATTGGGTATTTTGTGACGGCGATCTGCCTCCTTCCGGCAACAATCCGAATTTCCCCGGCCATGAGGCTTTAATGATCACCAACGTTTCTGATGTGGATGCCAACATCCGTATTAAGATCCTCTTTGTGGATCAGCCCCCTTATGATAAAATCACAATGGAGCTGAAGGCAGAGCGCACCTGCTGTCTGCGTTTGGATGGCCCCATTGGCAATGAAGGATATCAGATTCCTTTTGGTCAGTACGCGATCCACGTGATCTCCGATGTGCCGGTGGTCGCTTGCTTCGGCAGATTGGATGTGCGTCAGGATAATATGGCATATTACAGTCCGGCAGGCTACGGCTTCTAAAAACCTTGACATTGCGAAAATGTATGGTATAATGGGATAACTTAAAAAATGAAGGTATGCCTTATTTTAAAGTTAACCAAGTGCGAATTTGCCGACATGCTTCTGGCGGACATTACCCCGTTATAAGTTAGAATGGATGTATGCTCCGCTAATTAAAGAAGCTTGACACCGTTGCAAAACAGGTTGCGTATAAAACACATTGGCTGGCTCCAAAAGGAAAAGGCCAATGTGTTTTTTGCGGCCGAATGTACTGTTCATAGCCAGCCTGGGTAACGACTGTTATGTTGACGCCACAGAAAAAAGGAAGGATAAGGGTTCATGAAAACACTTGTACGGAAGCATTATCACTGGCTTGTTGCCGCAATCATATTCTGCGAGATGTTTGTATACGGAGGCATCGTCACCAGCATCAGTATTTATACCATTCCGATTACGGAAGGACTTTCTGTTGACCGCGGTCCGTTTACACTCACGGAAATACCCTACGGTGTGCTTTCTTTCATAAGCGCAATGGGTACGGGATGGCTGTTGCGCAAATTCGGCTATAAAACGCTTACAATCGGTTCCCTTATGCTTACCTCCGCAGGCTTGATGATAATGGGTGTTTCGCCGGATTTGGTGGGACAAGGTATCGGCCGTGGTTTAATCGGTCTTGGTTACGGTGCGTGTTTTACTGCAGGCTGCGTATGGATTATCAAACAATGGTTTCATGGTCGGCAGGGCCTGGTTGTGGGTGCGGTTTCTATGGCGTCCGGTTTTGGCGGCAGCGCGATGTCATTCGTATTTTCCCGGGTGATTGTGAAATTTGGCTGGCGCACAGCACTATTAATTGAGGGCACTTTACCCATTGCGATTGCTTTTCTGTACCTGTTAATCTATAATGCTCCGGAAAAAATAGGACTGTTGCCTTACGGAAAAATGGAAAAGGTAACGAAGAAAATGCGGCAAGAGAGCAACTGGGAAGGCTTTTCAATGAAAGAGCAATACCGAAACCCGTTGCTGTATATTATGTGCGCAGCAACACTGCTGAGTGCGATGTGCGTTTATGCAACGCATACTGTACTGAACCCCCATTTTCAAGATAACGGCTATTCTCAAACGGCAGCAGCAAGCTACAGCAGTATGCTTATGCTGATTGTTGCTTTTGTAAAATTGTTGTTAGGCTGGATAAGCGATCGCTACGGTGCAAAGCTGGTAGCGCTAATGTGCTTGGGATGTGCGGCTGTTGGCCAATGGATGCTGTCTGATGTGTCAAACCCCGTATTGTCTTACATAGGTGTTGGCTTGTTTGCTGTTGGCCTCTGCTTGACATCAATTGCGATTCCTCTTATCGCATTTCCATTATTTGGATATTGGGGAAGCGCAGAGGTGAACGGTATTGTTGTGGGAATGGCTTCACTGGCACACTTGATCACTGCACCGATTTGTAATTTTATATTTGACTATATTGGAAGCTATAGCCCGTCTTTTAGGGTTGCCGCAATATTAGAGGTCTGTCTTATTCCTGTATATTTAATTATGTTCGCTATGGCAGACAAACAAAGAAAAAAAGAATTAGACAGAAAAAACATCGGCTGCCCCTAATAGGGGTGGCCGATGTGCCTTTTTTCTTTACGAATAAGCTGACTGCAGAATTTATCGAATCCAAGGCCGTTGCGATAGCAGGAAACCGGCGGAAAGCAGCTTCCGTTATGCATCATACTTGATTATATCGGAGATTTCGCAGTTTAAAATATAGCAGAATCGAGCCAGTACATCAGAATCAATTCTCTCCACTGTGCCGGAACACCATTTTTCCACCACCTCAAACCGGGTGTCAGCCAGCTTGGCAAGGCGGTAGCGGGTAATCCCTCTTTCTTCAATTAGCTGCTTCAAGTGAATGGAAACATTTCCGTAGGAGCTTAAGTTTACAACACTGCGAAGGTCTTTCATAATTATCACCGTAAATATTTTACCCAAGGAATTACATATTGACAATTACGATAAAAACCGATACTATGTATATAGTATTATGTTAGGGCATTTTATCTTGCCACACAGAACTTTTTGTGCTATGCTAATAAAAAAGCGACAGGAGAGGGTTTTTATGAAAAAGGTTTTTGCATTTGCTATGTCAGTCCTTATTGTGTTTGCCTTATGCAGTTGCGGCATCACAACGAGTGCTTCCGAAAATAAGGACGCTGATTCTAACCAGTCCGGTAATATCTCCTCCAACAAGAATCAGACCTTGGAAGATAAAACAACCTCTGAAGATGCCAAGGACTGTTCCCATTTGTGGTCACAATGGGAAGAAAAAACGAAGGCCACCTGTCAGATTGCCGGCATTAAGGAACGGGTCTGCCAAAACTGTAACGCCACCGAAAGCGAAACCGTCAAAGCAACCGACCACACAGAAAGTGACTGGATTGTAGAAAAGGAAGCCAAGGTTGGGCAAGACGGCCTGAAATATAAAAAGTGCACCCACTGCGGCAAACGGATGCAGGAGGAAACGCTCCCTGCTCTCAAGGAAGACCACCGCCATGCAGTTGCCCAATGGGTTGTCACCAAGTCCCCCGACTGTACAAATAACGGCTCTCAAAACGGCATTTGCGCCTGCGGTCAGGTACTGGAAACCAAGGTCATTTCCAAGCTGGGCCATTCTCCTGTGACAGACAAGAGCGTTGCCGCCACCTGTACCGCAAGCGGCCTGACGGACGGCAGCCACTGCTCTGTCTGCAGCACAGTGCTTACCGCCCAAGAAGTTGTCACTGCCCAAGGCCACAGCTTATCCTTCAAAACGGTTGCCGCCAACGGCGGCAAAGAGGCACATAAGCTTTATTCCTGCGCAAACTGTACCTACTCTTATGAAGAAGTTATCGATTCCACGGCGGTGCTTAAATTCCTTAGCAACAACGACGGCACCTGCAGGGTGACAGGAACTACAGACAAAACCGTCACAACCCTTATCATTCCGGAAAAGAGTCCAGCCGGCGATACAGTGGTTGCCATCGGCGGCGAAGCCTTTAAAAACTGCGACGCCCTTGAAGCTGTGGTGCTTCCGGACACCGTTGTAAAAATTTTCTACGATGCGTTTTACAGCTGCGACAAGCTAAAAACCGTTGTTTTCCCCAAAAACGGCGCGCAAAACCTTGAACTAAATTATCAATGCTTTGCTTTTTGCGGCTTTGAGGAGCTTGATCTGACAAATGTAACGATGGAAACCGTTGGACAGCATGCTTTTTACGGCTGTAAGAGTCTGAAAACTGTAAAGCTGGGGGCGGTTACAACCATTGATAACTTTGCCTTTGCCGAATGCTCCGAGCTGGTTTCTTTGATCCACGCGGGCAATCTGGTCACCATCGGCGAGCGCTCCTTTGACGGCTGCAAGAAGCTGACCGAGCTTCGGGGAAAGAACTCCCAGCACAATCTGGACACCGTTCTGCAGTTTTCTTACCACTCCTTCTACGGCTCCGGTATTCGGGACATTGTTTTCAACAAAAATCTCAAAGGCACAAATAATGCCTTCGAGGGCTGTAAAAATCTGGGAACGGTGGATTTTTCCCAGGTCAGCTCAAAATTTGCATCCTTTTTCGGGTCTAAGATCGAGAAGCTCATTTTCCCCAGTTCTTTGTCAAGAATTCCCGACAACTGTTTCCGCAACGCTACCATAGATTCCCTTGTGCTGCCCAGTTCGGTTACAGAAATCGGAAACGGCGCTTTTGCGGAAGCAAGGATTGGCAAGCTCACCTTTGGCTCCGGGTTGACCCGTATTGGCGCAAACGCCTTCAACGGCACACAGGCTACCTATGATTTTTCCCGGGTGACCCGCCCTCTCACCATTGATTATGAGGCCTTTGCCAACAATGATTTTACATCATTTGCCTTCCCTGAATCCACAGTTTTCATTGGTGCAGGCGCGCTGATGGGCTGCAATAAGCTGCAGATTTTGTCCATTCCCTTCATTGGTGAGGATGCGGAGGCCGGCAACGCGTCCACCCATTGTTTCGCATGGCTTTTCGGCAGGGATGTGAACTGCTGGGATCAAACCTCGGTGGTGCCGACTACGCTGAAAACCGTAATTCTCCACGGAGAAAATCCGGATGTCAGAGCCTTTATGGGTGTAAAAATAACTGCCCTTGTGGTGGGTAAGGATATTACTGCCATCGGCAACGAGAATTTTAACTCCAGCAGCAGCCTGACCCGGGTGTACTACGAAGGCACGCAGCAGGAGTGGAATGCAATCACAAAAGGCACTTACGATAACCAAAAGCTTTCCTCTGCTGATAAGTATTTCTATTCTGAAACGCAGCCACCAACGGAAGGCAACTTCTGGCATTACGACGCAAACGGCGCCATTACCCTTTGGTAACCAAGCTCACAAAAAAACCGGGCGAAAACCGCCCGGTTTTTATTCTATATAGTTCCATTTGCCAGAGATGCAACAAGAGAATACATTTCCTTTTCACTGCGGACATTGTGGGACTTGTTCAGAATGTCCTGTTTTTGCTCTTTGGTCAGGTGGGCATAGCGGGTCATTGCCGCAGTGTTTTGTGAAAGTGCCAAGCCAAAGCCAATGGGAACTTTGTAGAAATCCATGATTTTTCTCCTTTCGTTTGGGGACAGATTCCTCGGCGCGCTACGCTAGCTCGGAATGACAGAGGAAGTAGGATAGTCGCTGCAACCACCATTCATCTCTGTCATCCTGAGCGCAGTGCGAAGCACGAAGTCGAAGGATCCGTTCTCTTTTTATGCGGCGGCGTCCAGCATGTTTTTAATGAAGATGCCATATCCGGTGGTAGGATCGTTAACAAGGACATGGGTTACTGCGCCCACCAGTTTGCCGTTTTGAATGATGGGGCTACCCGACATTTCTGTGTCAAGTGTGGGACAAAAGAATTTTGTGTTTTTCTGCGGAATTTATGCGTTTTTGCAGGTAAAAGGCAGGTTTTCACTCACCGCAAATGCAGTCCTTAAGTTGACATAGATGAATTGTCGAAAATACCGCTTTTCAAACATTCTCGATTTTTCGACAAATTCTAATATTTGCCGGACCGTCGGTGATTATTGATGAGAAAAATCCGTGTGATCTTAAAAAACACACGGATTTTTCTTTTACAAGTATGGACTTATCTGCCTAAAATAGCCTTCTTTTCGGCATCAAACTCTTCTTGTGTTAGAATGCCTTCATCAAGCAGAGCTTTCAGCTCTCTTAATTGCTCCGCTTTACTCGTTTCTTGTTTTGGAGTATTTGTGGTTTCTTGAATGTTTTTTGCCATTGTGTTGCCTAATGCCATACCTGCACCCAATCCTGCCAAGCCACCCTTTTGTTTAGCGGCATCACGCATGGCTCGCGCTGTCTGATATTGCATAAAAGTACCCATATCACGACTTGCCATTCCAATTCCAGACTGCTCGTCGATTAGCTTTTCCACTTCTTCCGGAAGCGTGATGTTCTCGATGAGAATATCGCTGAATTGCACGCCAATGGCCGCAACTTGCTCGTTGAGCTTTTCTTGAATTGCAGTGGAAAGATTCCGGTATTCTGTAACTAGATCAAGTACGGCCATTTGGGATTCGCCTACAGTGACAGCAAATGCTTCTGTAACCAGAGATGACAGATATTCCACAATATCATATGTCATTACGATTCCCTTTGATCCAAAGACCTCCCGCATAAAGGTCGCAACATCCGTAATTCGGAAAGAAAACTTTCCGAAGGCACGCAGACGAACCATATTAAATTCGCCATCGCGTTTCATTATAGGATTCTTTGTTCCCCATTTATTGTCGATAAACTGTCTTGTGCTGACAAAATACAGGTCAGCAATTACCGGAGATGCGAACAAGAAAGGAAATGCCTTTAATGAGGACAAAACAGGCAGGTTGTCGGTTGTTAATGTGTGTGTACCAGGGGAAAGAATATCAGCTAGCTGGCCGCCTTTTAAGAATACAGCGCACTGACCCTCCCTTACAATGACTTTAGACCCCTGCTTTAACTCGTTGTTTCCGCTTTCTCTCTGAAACTTAAAAACGATAAGTTTATTGCTTATATCTTCGAATTCAATTACATCTAAAAATTGATCTTTTACAAAGTCTAACAGTCCCATATTTGCTCCTTATTTCTTCAGCGGTAGATTGTTGCTGTCGGTAAACTTACCAATAGCGATACAAACCAAATCAATCAACCAACCAATGCAGAACAAGCCGCCGGTAAACAAGTAGAGAATGCCCTTACCTGTTCTACCGACATAGAAATAGTGTCCGCCAAACACGCCAAGGAAATAACAAATTGCCAAAGCTGCCCATCTGCTCTTGGGACTAATACTTGCCTGCGTGGGTGCAGACTGTGTATTAACAAAGATCTGTGTAACCACAGCTGCAGCAGTTTTTCCGCCAGTGGAATTAGAGACGGTGGGATTTGTTTGAGGGGTGTATCCGCAGTAATCGCATGTGCTGCTTTCCATAGGGGCTCCGCATTTTGGACATTTCATAAAAAGCTCTCTCCTTATGTTTGATTTTTGTTATTTTATCATGGATTTATCTGTTAATCAAGCGACAAGAGAGTTTTTATGTAACGAACGGTCTATGACCGTCCGTTATGCTGCTGCATTCAGCATATTCTCTATAAATATCCCATACCCCGTCGTAGGATCGTTAACAAGGACATGGGTTACTGCGCCCACCAGTTTACCTGTTGCGGTGCCCGATAAAATCTTCAGGCTTTTGCTTCTCCTCGATTTTATCGACCGCTGCCACTCGCTCAGCTCCCTTCCTCCGCCACCGGCGGCGGTCGCATCGCTCCCCGTCCTGGATGATGGGACTGCCGCTCATGCTGATGTCAAGTGTGGGACAAAAGAATTTTGTGTTTTTCTGCGCTTTTTATGCGTTTTTGCAGGCAAACGGAAGGTTTTTGCATACATCACCCGGAATCCCTAAGTTGACATAGATGAAATGTCAAAACCAGTCGCTTTTAAATTTCCTCTCACTTTCGACAAATTCCGAACAATACCGAACCGTCGGTTTATTTGCTCCCGGTACTTTTATTTGGACGGAATCTATGATACGTTATATTTATATAATAGTTGGCGAAGTTTTTTGAATGTGCTACAAAAGGAGTGGGAATATGTATCACTTTCGTGATGTTATCTGCTATAAATGCAAACATAAATTTCTTCACATGAAAGACTGCGGGCCCGTCGGTTCTGAATTTTATGAATACTATTTAGAAAATAAAGATGAGTTGCTAGTGTACGCAACATGCCCTAAATGTTCAGCTGAAATGGTTCTTATTGGAGAATCACATATTGGTGTAGATCCCAATAGTGACGGGATAAAAAAGGAACGAGTTCATGGCATATAGGTCGTAAAGAATACCCACACCATTGGTGCGGGTATTCTTGTTATGCGGCTGCATCCAGCATGTTCTCGATGAAGATGCCGTAGCCCATGGTGGGGTCATTGACCAAAACGTGGGTCACCGCGCCGATGAGCTTGCCGTTTTGAATGATGGGGCTACCCGACATGCCCTGCACGATGCCGCCGGTGGCGGCTAAAAGTGCGGGGTCGGTAATTTTTATCAGCATGTTCCGGTTGCGGCTGCCGGTGTTGGCATAGATTTTGAGAATCTCCACAGAATATTCGCGTAAGGTTGTGCCGCCTACGGTGCTGCGAATGGTGGCGCTGCCGGTTTTAATTTCATTTGCCTTCGCTACGGGCATGGCATCCCCTGCCACTGCTGCGGCAGATGCGCCAAAAACACCCCGGTCAGTATTTTTCTTCAAGGTTCCCACAGGCGTTTGGGAGGTTACCGACCCCAACAGCTGTCCCGGCGTGCCGGGTTTTCCTTTTTTTACTGAAAAAACATTGGCAGAGAAAATTCTACCGGCTTCCAGACGAACCAGCTCCCCGGCAGAGGTATTCACCCCATGCCCCAGGGCAGCGAAGGTGTGGGTTTCCGGATCATAATAGGTGACCGTACCCAGACCGGTTGTGCCTTGCCGCAAATACACGCCCAAACGAGGACCTTCCTGGGTCAGCGGCGGGGTGAGAGTGAGGGTTTTGGTTTTTGCGCCGCGAACAATGGACAGCTTGACCTGCCCATCGGAACAGGCTAGTGCCTTTCGCACATCCTCGGCGGTATGAACCGGTGTGTTGTCAATTTTTAAAATCTTGTCCCCCTGGGCAAGCCCTGCGGCCTTGGCGGCATCACCTAGGTTTTCGTCAAAAGCGGCGATGGTGACGGTGTTATCCAGAAGCTCCAAGCCGATTACCTGTCCACCGGGAATTAAGGTAGTAACGCCACAGACGCTGGTGGCGCAGATACCGATTATACAAAGCAAAATCAGCGATCGTACACAAAAGCGTTTCATAAAAATCATCCTCCTTGCCTTGTTAATATTCCAAAACTCATGATTTGTAACCGATGAAAAAGCCGAAAATTTTGTAAAATCTTTCCTGCCTATTGACTTTATAGGTAAACGGTGTTATATTACCCATAAAGTTAGTAGGTAATTAAAATTTGTTGCTTTTTAAATAAGCTTGGGAGGAAATTTATGTTTGTATACGCAGACAATGCCGCCACGACGAAAATGAGCAAAACCGCCATTTCCGCCATGACGGATTACTATGAAAATATTTATGCCAATCCCTCCAGTTTGCACACTGCAGGACAGCAGGCAAAGGAGGCATTGGAGGACGCCAGAGCCAGAGTTGCCGCCTGCCTGGGCTGCGAGGCGCGGGAGATTTATTTCACCTCCGGCGGCAGCGAGGCAGACAATCAGGCCATTCTCTCTGCCGCAAAGCTGGGGGCAATGAAGGGCAAAAAGCACATCATTTCCACCGCCTTTGAGCATCACGCGGTGCTGCATACCTTAAATAAGCTGGAAAAAGAGGGCTATGAAATTACCCTTTTGGATGTTTCTCAGGGTCACAATGTAACAGCCGGTCAAGTCGCCGAAGCCATTCGTCCCGATACCTGTCTGGTAACCTGCATGTACGCCAACAATGAGATCGGCTCTGTTTTGCCCGTTGCCGAAATCGGCAAGGTGTGCAAGGAAAAGGGCGTACTGTTTCATACCGACGCGGTGCAGGCTGTCGGCCATTTGGAAATTGATGTAAAAAAGCAAAACATTGATATGCTGAGCCTGTCCGGCCACAAGTTCCACGGACCTAAAGGCGTGGGCGCGCTGTATGTCCGCCGGGGTGTGATGCTCTCCAACCTGATTGAGGGCGGCGCACAGGAACGGGGTAAGCGCGCCGGCACAGAAAACATCCCCGGTATCCGGGGTCTGGCGGCGGCTTTGGAAGAGGCCTGCGCCAATATGGAAGAAAATAACAAAAAGGTGGTTGCCCTGCGGGATAAGCTGATTGCCGGTCTTTCCCAAATTCCCCACAGCGCCTTAAACGGCGACCCGGTAAACCGCCTGCCCGGCAATGTCAGCTTCTGCTTTGAGGGCATCGAGGGTGAGAGCCTGCTTTTAATGCTGGATGCTTTGGGCATTTGCGCCTCCTCCGGCTCTGCCTGCACCTCCGGCTCTTTAGACCCCAGCCATGTGCTTCTGGCAATCGGGCGGGTGCATGATGTGGCTCACGGCTCTTTGCGGCTGTCTGTGTGCCACTACAATACGGAAGAGGAAATAGAGCATATTCTTGCCTGTGTCCCCAAGGTGGTACAGAATCTGCGGAATATGAGTCCTGTCTGGCGTGACCTGCAAACCGGCAAAAGAGAATATATTTTGTAAAAGTGAAAAAGGAGAAAAACTATGGCATTATACAGCGAAGTGGTTATGGACCATTTTATGAACCCCCGGAATGTGGGCATTATTGAAAACGCTGACGGCGTTGGCGAGGTAGGCAACGCCAAGTGCGGCGATATTATGAAAATCTATTTAAAGATTGAAAACGACATCATCGAGGATGTGAAGTTTGAGACCTTTGGCTGCGGCAGCGCCATTGCCTCCTCCTCTATGGCTACCGAGATGATTAAGGGCAAGTCCATTGAAAACGCCCTGAGCCTGACCAACAAGGCTGTTGCCGAGGCGCTGGAGGGTCTGCCTGCCCACAAGATGCACTGCTCCGTTTTGGCGGAGGAGGCCATTAAGTCGGCGCTGAAAAATTACTACGAAAAGAACAACATTCCCTATGACAAGAGCCAGTTTCCCGACTGTGAAAACTGCGCTCACTGTCACGAATAAGCCATGATAGTGTCGACAAAAGGGCGGTATGCCCTGCGGGTGATGGTCTATTTTGTCCTGCATGGCTCACAGGAGTATATTCCTCTGAAGCAAATTGCGGAGGCGGAGGACATTTCCCAGAAATATCTGGAATCCATTATGACCACCTTAAGTAAGGCCGGCTTTGTGGATGCAATCCACGGCAAGGGCGGCGGCTACCGGCTCAATCGCAAGCCGGAGGAGTATACGGTTGGAAGCATTTTAAAGCTCACAGAGGGAAGCCTCAATACAGTTTCCTGCACCACCCAGGGAGCGGGCGCCTGTAACCGGGCAACCTGCTGTCATACCCTGCCTATGTGGGAAAAGCTGGACGCTATGGTGGAGGATTTCTTTGAGGGAATCACCTTAAAGGATTTATTGGAACAAAAATGAAAAAGAAAGCAACAAAAATTACATCTATTATCCTTGTTGTGTGCCTTGCCCTGTGTCTTTTGGCGGGGGCGGCGCTTTTGGGCATCAACGCCTATGTGGTCAATTGGAGCAAAAATTGGATTTTATCTCCGGAGGATGCCGCAAAACTCACAGGCGCAGACTGCATTTTGGTGTTAGGCTGTCAGGTCAAAGCAGGCGGAGTTCCCAGTCATATGCTGGAGGATCGGCTGCGCCGGAGCGTGGAGCTGTTTCAAGCAGGCGCTGCGCCAAAGCTTCTGATGTCCGGCGACCACGGAACTGCCGACTATAACGAGGTGGGCGCGATGAAGCAGTATGCTCTGGATGCCGGAATCGGCTCGTCCGATGTATTTATGGACCATGCAGGCTTTTCCACTTACGAAAGCATGTACCGGGCAAAGGAAATCTTCGGGGTGAAAAAGCTTGTAATTGTCACCCAGCAGTATCACCTGTACCGGGCTGTGTACATTGCCCATGCCCTGGGCATGGAGGCCTACGGCGTTGCCTGTGATTACCGCAGCTATTCGGGGCAGACCGCCCGGGATATTCGGGAGATTTTAGCAAGAAACAAGGACTTTCTCACCGGTATTTTAAAGCCGCAACCCACCTATTTAGGCCCAACCGTCCCCATTTCCGGTGACGGAGATGTAACAAACGATTAATGGTTGCTCCCCAACCAAAACTGTGCTATAATGGCGACAGCTTTTGTTTGGGGGGCAATTTTTTGAAATACATAAAACAAGTGTTTATCATTCTTGCCTTTTGCCTGCTGGGGGAGCTTTTGGCAAAAATCATTCCGCTTCCAATCCCGGCGGCGATTTACGGTTTATTAGGACTTTTTATCGCCCTTTGTACAGGACTTGTAAAACAGAGCGCCATTGCCGAAACTGCGAACTTTCTCATCTCCGGAATGGGCATTTTGTTTGTCGCGCCGGCGGTGAACATTCTGGCATATTATAAGCTCATCGCTCCGGCACTGGCAAGCATTTGCAGCATTGTCATTTTTACCACCTTTGTGGTGTTTGTGGTTGCGGGACTGGTAACCCAGGTGCTGCGGAAAAAGGAGGGCAAAGAAAATGGCTGATTTTCTGGAAGGTCTTTCCTTGTTCCCTCTGGCGCTGACCTTTGGAACATACCAATTCGGGTTGTGGTGTCATAAAAAGTGGAAAACGCCCCTTCTTAATCCCATTTTGGTTTCTGTTTTTTTAATAATCGGTGTGATTTTGATTTTCGGAATTGATTTGGGCAGCTATCAGGCAGGAATGAAGGGAATTTCCTGGCTGCTGACCCCGGCCACCGTGTGTCTTGCCCTGCCCCTTTACAATCAGTTAAAGACCCTGAAAAAGAACATGGGCGCAATTTTGGCAGGCGTTTTTGCAGGTACGCTTACCAGTATGCTTTCTGTTTTGGCGTTGTGTATTTTGTTCCGATTGGATACAGAAGTGACCGTTTCCCTGCTGCCCAAATCCGTTACCACCGCCATTGGTATCGTGCTGGCGGAGCAAAGCGGGGGCATCGGAGCATTGGCAACCGCAGCGATTGTGATAACCGGCAATTTGGGCTGTCTGGTAGGCTCTGCCCTATGCAAGCTTTTTAAAATCCATGATCCGGTTGCTCAGGGTGTTGCCTTTGGCACAGCCTCCCATGTAGTGGGTACTACCCGGGCAAATGAGCTGGGTCAGCTGCAGGGGGCGGTAAGCAGCCTGTCTCTGGTGCTTGCCGGACTCATTACCGTTGTGCTGCTTCCCATTGTTTGTATGTTTTTATAAGAAAAATCCTTCCATACATATACAATGCCCCGGGTTGTGCTTTTGGCACAACCCGGGGCTGCTTTTGTGTTGTTTATTTCACCGCATTGGTGGAGCGCAAAGTGACATCGTGAGCGCCGCCTTCTACAATGGAAACGGAGGACACCAAAGTCAGCTTGGCATTTTTCTGCAGGTCGGGGATGTTGGTCTCGCCCACATTACACATAGTGGATTTGACCTTGTACAGGCTGGCCTCCACATTATCGTGCAAGGAGCCGGCATAGGTGACATAGGAGTCAACGCCCTCTTCAAAGCTCAGCTTTGTCTTGCCGCCTAAGTCGTAACGCTGCCAGTTCCGGGCGCGGTTAGAGCCTTCGCCCCAGTATTCCTTCATATACGCGCCGTTGACCATAACCTTTTGTGTGGGGCTTTCGTCAAACCGTGCAAAATAACGACCCAGCATCATAAAGTCCGCGCCCATAGCCAGAGCCAGGGTCATGTGGTAATCGTGAACGATGCCGCCGTCGGAGCAGATAGGCACATAGATACCGGTTTCTTTAAAATACTCGTCCCGGGCTGCTGCAACCTCAATCAGTGCGGTAGCCTGTCCGCGGCCGATACCCTTGGTCTCACGGGTAATGCAGATAGAGCCGCCGCCGATGCCGACTTTAATAAAGTCTGCGCCAGCCTTTGCCAGGAACATAAAGCCGTCCCGGTCCACGACATTGCCGGCGCCGATTTTTACGGAGTCGCCGTAATGCTCCCGAACCCATGCAATGGTGTTTTTCTGCCAGCAGGAGTAGCCCTCGGAGGAGTCAATGCACAAAACATCCGCGCCTGCCTCCAAAAGGGCAGGAACACGCTGAGCATAGTCCCGGGTGTTGATGCCTGCGCCCACCAGATAGCGTTTCTTGTCATCCAAAAGCTCCAGCGGGTGCGCCTTATGGGCAGCGTAATCCTTACGGAACACAAAGTACAGCAAATGGTCGTTTTCATCCACAACCGGCAGGGAGTTCAGCTTATGCTCCCAAATAATATCGTTTGCGCCCTTCAAGGTGGTGTCAGCCGGGGCGGTAATCAGCTTTTCCCGGGGGGTCATGAAGGTGGATACCTTTTCGCTGCCGTCCATACGGCTGACCCGGTAGTCACGACCGGTAACCAGGCCCAAAAGCTTGCCGGTGGCAGTGCCGTCGTCAGTGATGGCCACAGTAGAGAAGCCGTTTTGCTCCTTCAGTGCCAGAACATCGGCCAAGGTTGCGTCGGGGGTAAGATTGGAGGCAGATACCACAAAGCCTGCCTTATGGCTCTTGACCCGTGCCACCATAGCTGCCTGAGACTCGATGGACTGAGAGCCGTAAATAAAGCTCAAGCCGCCCTCTTTTGCCAAGGCGATTGCCAAAGTATCGTTGGAAACAGACTGCATAATAGCAGAGGTCATGGGAATATTCAAAGAGATTGCCGGCTCTTCTGCACCCTTGCGGTATTTGGTCAAGGGGGTGCGCAGAGATACCCGATCCGGGATACACTCCTCGGAAGAGTAGCCGGGAATCAGCAGGTATTCACTAAAGGTGCGGCTGGGTTCGGTACAGTAATGGGCCATGGGTCATTCCTCCTGCAAAATGTAAAATAGGATAATTTATTTGGTACGGTTACGCTGCGAACCGCCATAAAGGCATCCATATATATTATCTAACATCATACCACACCCGTTTTCGTCGGTCAAGGGTTGGAATGGACAGAATGCGGGATATTTTTTAAGAATCTTTGTGAACTTTATTGCAAAGGGCTTTTTTGTGTGATATATTTCTAAACTGAGAAGATATGCACGACAAGGAGATATACGATGTCTAAGCAAGAAAACATTCGCAACATTGCCATTATCGCCCACGTTGACCACGGCAAAACCACCTTGGTTGACGAGCTGCTGAAGCAGGGCGGTATTTATCGGGAAAATCAGGCTACCCAGGATCGGGTTATGGACTCCGGAGATTTGGAACGGGAACGGGGTATTACTATTCTTGCAAAAAACACCGCCGTCCAATATAAAGACACCAAGATTAACATTGTGGACACCCCGGGTCACGCGGATTTCGGCGGCGAGGTAGAGCGTATTTTAAAAATGGTCAACGGCGTTTTGCTTTTGGTGGATGCCGCAGAGGGTCCTATGCCCCAAACCCGGTTTGTGCTGCAAAAGGCCTTGGAATTAGGTCACAAGGTCATTGTGGTGGTGAACAAGATCGACAAGCCCGATGCCCGTATCCATGAGGTTATGGACGAGGTTTTGGAGCTTTTGCTGGATTTGAACGCCACCGACGAGCAGTTTAATTCCCCCACCGTGTTCTGCTCCGGAAGACAAGGCACTGCTGCTTACGGACCGGACGAGGTAGGTACGGATTTGGTGCCGCTTTTTGAAACCATTGTTAAGTATATCCCCGCCCCCGAGGGAGATGAAAACGCTCCCTTGCAGCTTCTGGTTTCCTCTATCGACTACAACGAATATGTAGGCCGGATTGCCGTGGGTCGCGTGGAGCGCGGAACGATTAAGGTAAATCAAGAGGTTACCATTTGCGACTATCACAACCCGGAAATTCGTCAAAAGGGCAAGGTGGTTGCCCTGTATACCTACGACGGATTGGGTAAGGCTGCCGTACAGGAGGCCTCTGCCGGAGAAATCGTGGCGCTTTCCGGAATGGCGGATATTACCATCGGCAGAACCCTCTGCGCTCCCGAGGCAGTAGAGCCGCTGCCCTTTGTGAAAATCTCCGACCCCACCATTGAAATGACCTTTGCTGTCAACGATTCCCCCTTTGCCGGCAAAGAGGGCAAGTTTGTCACCTCCCGCAATCTCCGGGACCGGCTGGAAAAGGAGCTTTTGAAGGACGTTTCTTTGCATGTTACCGAGGCGACAACAGATTCCTTTAATGTTGCCGGTCGCGGCGAAATGCATCTTTCTATCCTTATGGAAACCATGCGTCGGGAGGGCTATGAGTTCTCCGTGTCTACCCCCCGTGTGCTGACCAAGGAGATTGACGGCAAGCTTTGCGAGCCGATTGAACGGATGGTCGCCGATGTACCAGAGGAATGTATGGGCGCGGTGATTGAGAAAATGGGCCGCCGCAAAGGCGATTTACTGGGTATGACCCCTATGGGTAACCGTTACCGTTTGGAGTTTTTGGTTCCCTCCCGGGGCTTATTCGGCTACCGCAATGAATTTTTGACCGACACCCGGGGCGAGGGCATTATGTCCAGCGTTCTGGACAGCTATGCGCCTATGAAGGGTGAAATTGAGCGCCGTCTGACAGGCTCTTTAATCTCCTTTGAAACCGGCGAGGCCTGTTCCTACGGTCTGTTTAACGCCCAGGAGCGCGGCGCGCTGTTCATCGGCGCCGGTACGCCGGTATATGCAGGCATGGTCGTGGGCATTTGCAGCCGAAACGAGGATATGACCGTTAATGTCTGCAAGAAAAAGCAGCTGACCAACATGCGCGCCTCCGGCTCGGATGAGGCGCTGCGTCTGGTGTCTCCCAGAAAATTCTCTTTGGAGCAGTGTCTGGAATTTTTGGCAGACGATGAGCTTTTGGAATGTACGCCCCAAAGTCTGCGTATCCGCAAGCGGGAGCTGGATCATGCCCTGCGTATGCGGAATTTGATGAAAAAACGCAATCAGGAGTAAGCCTATGAAACAGGTTCTGACTGTGCAGGATTTGTCCTGTGTGGGAAAATGCAGTTTGACGGTGGCGCTGCCGGTGCTTTCCGCCATGGGCTGCGCCTGCTCGGTGCTGCCTACTGCCCTGCTTTCCACCCACACCGGCTTTGAAAAGCCCTATGTCCGGAGCTTGACGAAGGACATTAACCCCATCTGCGCCCATATACAAGCTACCGGCATCCGGTTTGATGCCGTTTCCGTAGGTTATCTTTCCGATCCGGAGCAGGTTGCGCAGGTGATTGCTTTGGCTGACCGGTTTTCCGCAACCACAATCGTTGACCCGGCTATGGGAGATAACGGTAAGCGCTATAGCGGCATAACCGAAGGCCATGTGCAGGCGATGGCAGTGCTTTGTAAAAAGGCAGATTATCTGCTTCCCAATGTGACAGAGGCGGCGCTTCTTACCGGCATGCCCTATGAAAAGACTCAGGATATTGGCTATTATCGGGAGCTTTTGCAGGCGCTCTGCGATTTTGGGGCAAAGACAGCTGTTTTGACCGGCATTTCTTATCCTCAGGAACAGACCGGCTTTATGCTTATGGAAAAAGACAACGAGGTGTTTGAATACCGGGCAGATAAAATACCGGGGTCTTTTCACGGCACAGGGGATTTATTTTCCGCAGTATTTACCGGCGGTCTGTTAAAAGAAAAAACCGCCCCGGAGGCGGCTGAATTGGCGGCGGGCTTTGTAGAGCGCGTGGTGGCGCATACCCCCAAGGCAACACCCTTTGGGGTGGAATTTGAAGCCCAGCTTCCCTGGCTGTGGGAGAATTTATAAGGCAGCGGGAGTAAAACCCAATGCCACTACTTTTGTTTTTATTGCCACGCCCCTGTGGGGCGTGGCAATTACACGTTTTATGCCGGTTAATCCAATGCCGGGGCAAAATAAGAAGGAAGTGCGGTGTTATCTGTAAAGCTTCGATACATAGCTTGTTTTTCCCCTGCTCCGGACAAACGAAGAACGCCGGTTTCCGCCTCCAAGGTTTTTACTACATCGGGTAAGTGCTTCAGGTCTGCCAAGTATTCTTGAAAGTAGATGGTATCCTTTTGTCTGGCAAAACAAAATATTCCCTGAGCACCTTCATAAAATGCCCCGTAGGTTGCCAAATAAGAAAAAGCCTCTTTTCCTGCAACCACGCTGTTTTCCGGAATGTACTGCAGCCGCTGGGTCAAGTATTCTGTCAAAGAAAGCTTGCGCAAGGCTATGTCCTTTTTTCCTGCTGTCACCTGTGTGACTGTCCCGGGAAAAAATCCCCGATAGCCGAATTTTTCATACATAGCAAAAAGCGCCGGTGAGCCGGGTACCAAAACCGCCCCCACATAGCCCTGCTTTTGCAAATGAATGTGGGTTTTTTCCATCAGCCGACGGCATAGACCCTTTCCGCGAAAGCCTTTTTCCGTGGCAACGGCGTAAATATAGGCAACCTTTTGCCCCTGCCAAAGGCAGTCAAACCAATATAGTGCTGCTGCCAAAAGACTGTCTTCATATAGGCATTGACATCGGGTTTTATCAAAGCCGGTGGCGAAGAAGCCGTCGATAACCGCCATTTCATCTCCAAATGCCTGCTGCCACAGCCGTTTCATAGCAGGAATATCAATAGTCATAGCCATCCTCCAACAGGCAGGCCCAGCTTTTTTCCACCAAATGATGGGGGTTGTAGCTCAGCTTTGCCTTCCGCAGACCCTCAATGCCCATATCGTCCTCCCGGTTTAAATACCGTATGTGGGGATACTTTTCCCGGAGGTACACAGCAAAGCCGTTGTTAATGGCGGCATATGCTCCATCTACATTATCCAGCGCCTTTTCAAAGTGAATATCGAAGGTATCCTCGCTGAGAAGCGAACCCATGGTCATAGCAACCAAGCCCTCCTTGGTGCGCAGGGCAAGCCCCTCCAGCCCCAGCTCACTTTGCTGTTCCAATGCCTTTTTTAATGCCGCCCGTTCCATATGAAAATCCGCATGGGGTTGGGCTTTCTGGTGCTGCTCGTACCATAGGTTTACCATCTGCTGCACCTGATGCACATTTTCTTTGGTAATCGGCTCTAAAGAATAGTCGGGATGTCGCAGACGGAAGCCATTCAGGTGATTTCGCTTTTTCTGAAACTTTTTACCTTTTAAATCCGCCAAATCGTTAATATCATATACATAATCAAAAGAATCCCGGTCGAAATGGTAGCGCAGTCTGCCGGGGTACAGCCGTTCCAAAAGGGCGCAGTCCTCCTGAAGTAGTCCTACAAGCCGACAGGGTATTCCCCGCATAGCCGCATCGTGTATAATTGCGTCCAGTACCGGTTTTTTGTCCGCCTGCCCCACAGGAAACAGGTACACACTTTTTCGGTTAAACTGACTAAAAAAAACCAAGCCATCCTCCATAAGCGCCGCCTTCTGGCGACCCCAGAGGTATAGATTGACAAAGCTGTACTCACAGCCCCGGGTGCCCTCCCGGCGGAGAAACGTCTCGTATATGTCCTTTTGCTGAATATCCAGAGCCTTAAATTCTATCATCTCTACCACTCCTTAAACAGAGTTTACCACACTTTCCAGGAATTATCAATCAAACAGGTTTTGAAGCTTTCGGGTGTTCAGCGCATAAAACAGTACGCTTCCCAGGGTTGCAAGCACCGCCAATTCCCCCACAGCAACATATAAGGCATTGAGCCAGAAGCCGCCGCCTATATACACCGCTAGCTCTAAGCCAACCAAAATGCCGTTAAACAGTGCCGGCAGCAGCATTGCGAGCAACGGATAACCCTTAACTGTTAGGTTTCGGCAGTGATACATCCCCAAGGTGGCCAAAACGGTAGCGGCAGTACCCAATACCGTATCCAGGGGTAACGCGGCGGAGTAGCTTAGATTGAACAAAAAACAGCCGATGCTCAGCCCGGGGATGGCTGCAGGGGTGAATAAAGCAAGCACACACAGCGCCTCCGATGCCCGAAACTGGATTGCCCAGGTGGCAGAGTCGGGAATGAGCATATTTTGCAGGTAGGTCAAGGTCACATACAGCGCAGCTATCAGCGCTGCGTGGGTAATAAAACGGCTCTTTTTTGTCATGGAAAACACTCCTTTTTCGGAACAGTAAGTTAGTATGTCATCCTGAGCGACCCGGAGCTTAGCGAAGGGAAGCTGAAGGATCCGCTTCCCTTAAGCGCGTAAGGAAGGAAGAGGAATACAGCCCCCCTAATATCCCCTCCCAGGGAGGGGGTGTCAGCGCAGCTGACGGGGGGTGGAACGCGGGCAACAACATAACAAATGGTACGATGTAAATACTTCCATCTGCCCGTCACATTTCGCCATTCCACACCCGCCCCTTCGGGTCACCCTCTCCCCGGGAGAGGGTATTGCGCAGCTTCGCGCAGAATGACAACAAAAGTGTTTCACTCCCCGACAACCCCCCTGGGCAACAACAAAAAATGGACGCACTGCGTCCATAGTTTCCCTAGTTTTGATTAAGCAGAGAGGACCCGAATCCCAACAGCCTCTCAGCGGTTATTTTTGCCGCTTTTTGTCTTGTCTTCCTTGCCTTGCGTCAGCAAGGCTGTGTCATCCGCACCAAAAATCAATCAAAACTTTCTCGCCGAGAGGTGCTTCGCAGTTTTAAGCCTTCTGCTTTTTTCAAGACAAAGAAAATTATGCAGGGAATACCCGTTGGTATTTTCAAAGGATTTTCTGCCGTATTGGGAAAAGCAGAAGGCCTAAAACCTATTGGGGTTCGAGACCTCTCTGCTTTAGACAGGATGGTCGCGAACTGTCTTATAAAATTATAAGGATTATACATAAAAATCTGATTTTTGTCAATCCTGCCTACATAATTATCTAATCGTCCAATATAACCCATGGGGCGGCTACCAACCGCCCGTTATTGTCCATTAAAAAAAGGTCCTGCGGAAATTCCGCAGGACCTTCACTTTGTTTTCTTAGACGGCTACTTCGATGTCGGGCAGGCTGCCTGCTTCTGCAGGAGTGTATGCAGTGCCGTTGAAGCCGGCGTCAAAATCAACATATTCGCCAGCGGCGATACCCTCAACGGGTGCCAGGCAAATCAGTTCCAGTTCAGGAGAAGTGTAGTTCATTTTCATTGTCAATTCCTCCCTTTTCTTACTTAATGTTGGTCAGACCAAGGTCTTCAATGCGGTTGCCGCTTGCGCCCTTGCCCTTCCACTGTGCGAAGAAGGACTTAGCGTTTGCCTGCGCCTTAGCATTGTAGGAAGACCACTTGGTATCGATAGCCTTCAGAACGTCAGCTGCGCTGGCGCTTACACCTTCACCGAACATCTCAACGGGTTCGGAGGTAGCATCCTTCTGCAGGGTGACATAGGCCTTAGCATAAATCTTGGTTTCGCTGCGGGTCTTGTTGGTAGCATCCGCTGCGTCCTTGAAAATGTTCTTTACCAATGCGGAGTTGGTGTAGACAATACCCTTGGAGTTGGGGGTGAAGTCAAGCTTGGTGAAAGCATTGTGTGCCTCAACAACAGCGGTGGGAGCGTCGGTGTTGCTGACAACAACGCCACAGCTCTTGATCATAGCGCCCAGAACCTCGTCAGCTCCGATTTTAGCCTTGAAGAGCAGGCCGTTTTCGCTGGTTCTCAGAACAGCGTCGGTAATGTCGATGGTCAGAAGGTGTGCAGTATGAGCCCCGGAGGTTGCGTCCTTCAAAGTGAGGTAACGCTTGCCGCCAACAGTCACATCATCCTTAATAGTAACGGTGCTGCCGTCTTCAATGGTAGCCTGGCCGCACTTGGTAGCGTCATAAGTATCGTTGGCGCTGTCCAGCAGATAAACAGTACCAGCACCGCCGACCTTAGTAGCATTGAAGCCGTTCAGGTCGATGTAGTAGGACTGACCTGCTACGGTAGGCAGAGAAGAACCAGCTGCGCAGTAGGACTTAATGACTACGCCATCGGTGAAGTTCTGTGCGGTATAGGCGGTAACAGCAGCGCCCAGAGTGCCGTACCAGGTTTCGCCGATCGTAGCGCGGCCAATCATGATGGTTGCGCCATCGCTGGTGACATATCTGCCGCGCTTTGTTAATACTCCATTAACGACGGTTTCAAGGGCCAGTGTGCCGGTGTATTTGCCGGTAGCCACCCATGTGGCCAGTTGAGTGGGATCTTTAATCACGGTTGCCGTGCCGGTCCAGCTTGCGTCAACGGTCAACTTGCCACCTGTAACCGCCAGCTTGTCAGTAGTTGCTTTCTCTTTCAATATAACATGGGCGGCTGGTGCGTCATTAGCATGAGCAGCATTGGGAACTTGGATTTCGGATTCGAACTTTGCAGTGCCGGAAATGGTCAGGTCGCCACGGCCAATATAAACGCCTAGGTCAGTAACGCCTGTGCCGAGCTTCCATGTGCCGCCGTAAATGTTAACGATTGAGTTGGCAGTGGCGTTGCCGTTCAAATACATACCGCATTTTACACCGGCACCACCAGCGCCTAATCCAAGGTAAGTCACATTGCCGTTACCCATAACATTGAGGGTTGTTCCCGTGGCTACCATCATAACGTTACCATAGCTCAGGTTCTTGCCGTTTAAGTGGAGGCAAATTTTTGTACCATTAGTGCCCTCCAAGTACCGAGAGGTACTCGTAACGTTCACGTCCTCTGCCATGTAGTAATGATGCTCGCCTGCGGCGACGTTACCGATAACGCTGTTCTTTGACAGAGCTGTCCAAGTCTTTACCGCACTGTCACCGTTTGCTGCGCAGTGGGGGCAGACAGCCTGCATTCCTGCAGTGCTTTTGTTTGCGTCTTTAAGATTTGCGTTGTTAAAGGTTGCTGCCTCGGCTTCAGTTGCAGGCAGACCGACCATGGGAATCATGGACAGAGCCAGTGCCAAAACAACCAAAACGCTAAGTAGTTTTTTGCTCATTTTCTGGTTTCCTCCTAATAAATATTATTTTGGGATTTGCGCGTTTGTTATACGGAGCTTGGTCCATATGTTCAAGTTGGCCCATAGAAGACATATGTCCTCCTCCCAGAACCATCTGTTATTATTTATATCACTTATTTTAAGAAAATGCAAGAGTTTTTTGTACATTATTTATAATTTTTTATATTTATTCGTTGCATAACAAAAACCCCGGAAGCAGGTAATGGACCAGAGACCAAAACCAATATTAGTTGTCCACAATTTAAAAATTGAATTCTGCTGGACTGCGCATAAAAATCGTGCCGGAACGAAGGCTCCGGCACGATTTCGGAATTATTTTTGTTTTGCCTCAACGATTAACATAAAAGCTCTTATATAATGTAAGCTTCTATCCCGTATTTTCTCCGGGCATTCATTATGGGTATACCAGAATTGCTTCAGAACGGGCGGTCTGCGGCGGGACTTCATTGGGGTGCTTTAGGGCATAGTTGACGCTGGCAATGATAGCATCCTTATGCTTCTGGGTAATCTCCAAATCACCAAACAGCTGCTCCAGGCTGGAATAACGCATTTTTTGTTTGATTAAGTCCACATTTACCGCCTTCAGCTCAGTCAAGCCGAAGATTTGGGCATACACCTGATAGGCTACCAGCAGTCTGCCGAAGTCCGACAGGTGAACATAGTCACGGTACAGCTCGTAGTCACGAAGCAGGTCTGCCTCCGGCACACCGTGGGTCTCACTGGCGTACTGGATGGCCGTTCCGGTATGGAACACGTAGTCAAATTCCTCATTGGTTTCGATGTATTTTTTGATATTGGCGCAGACCTTATCGTAATAAAGATTTCTCCTGCCACCAAAAACACTCTTAAACCGCAAAAGTACATCCGTCTGCGGTGCTGTCCGATCGTTGCCCCAGAGCATAGGATCCGTGGGGTTTGCCCATGTTGCATTATAGGCCAGCTTGACACCGGGCTTTGTGTTTTCCTTTATGTAATTGATCATAAAGGCGTGGTCGCCATCCTTAAACTCATACTCCTGGGTAGTAGGATAGGTGGCATCATTGAAAATAACCAAATCCCACCACTCATCCTGCAGCGCAGAGAGAATTGTAACATCTTCTGTCTTCTTAAAACCGTTGTCGTCAAACTTATAGTACCAGTAAACAGCGGCATTGTTCTCAATATTTCTCCGGTGGTCGCCCAATGCCAGGGATTTGTAAATATCCGCAACCAAAAATTCTCTGTCAGGCATTTCGGTTTTCATAACCTGCTGCAAGAACCATACCGTATCCTGACCAAGACTCTGACCGATGAGCAGCACCTTGAAAACCTTTTCCTCTTCAGGGGGCTGGGTGGGCTGGTTTGTGCTTTGGGGCGTACACCCGGCAAAGCTCAGCAGCACGGTGATAACCGCCATAAAAAGACACAAAAACTTTTTCATAAGAACATTCTCCTTTTCCGCTTATCGGTATCTGTTTGTAAAAATTTAATACTGTATAAGCACAGCATATTATAAAGCAAGTTTAAAGAAATTGCAAGGGAAATTATTCCTTATCAGCGCATTGCAACAAATTTTTTCTTCCATAGCGCATATACTGTTAAGGATATCCCATCGGAAAGGAAGATGCTATGGAAACCATTGACTCCGCAAAGGCAGCCCGGGTATGGCAAAAGGTACAGGCAAACATTCCCCAACCCAACCGGGAGCAGGGTCTGCCGGAGCTTTTAACTCAGCAGTGGAACGATGCCGCCACATACCTGCGGCTTTCCCGCCTGTTTCAGGGGCGGCAAAATGCCCTGCTGCGCAGACTGTTTGAGGAGGAGCAAGCGCAAACCGCCTGCATAAAGGGAATTTATACCTTACTTACCGGCAACCGTCCCAAAATTGCCGCAACCCCTGTCCCCCAAGAGCCGCCGGAGCTGATTTTGCGCAAATGCTACGGACGGGAGATGCGGTGTCTTGCCCAGTACGAGCAGCGTTCCTCCGATCCGGAATACGGGCCGGTATTTGCCCGTCTTGCCGTTCAAAAACGGGACCACTGCCGTATGATTCTGGAGCTTCTGGGCAATATGAAATAGTAATGCCCTAATCGTACCTGCAATGGTATTTGTGGGAGCCCGGTCTTTACATCGTTCGCCGCAGAATATAAACAGGAGGCGCTGCAAATGCAGTGCCTTCTGTTTATATATATTCCTTATTATCTTCTTTTTCCGGAAAGGGGCTTGCATTTTTCCTGAATCACAAGCAAGTCGGAAATTATCGTGTTGGACAGCAAAAAGCCCTCCGGGGTTAAATGCCACCGACCGTCATAGGTTTTCTGGGCCAGCTTTTGCTCCCGGAACCGGTTAAGCACACTTTCCAGCGGTCCAAAAGGCAGTAAAAACTTGCTTTCATACTCCTTGGGGTCCAATCCGGAGGACAGCCGCAGCCGCATCATCAAATACTCCCCGGCGCGCTCCCGGTTCGGTACCTCCTGCACCTCACGCAGAACCTGTCCGCCCTCCCGGATGCCATTGATATAGTCCTGTAAATCCCGAACAATGGCAAACCGCCGGCCGGCAAAATCCGAGCTGGCGTCCGGTCCGAAGCCGAGATACTCCCCACCTGTCCAATACTTTAAATTATGCCGGGAGATGTTGCCCCTTCTGCAGAAATTGGAAATCTCGTATTGGCGGTAGCCGAAGCTTTGTAAAATTTCAACAGCAGACAAATACATATCCGCCTGGGTATCGTCGTCAGCCAGATTATAAAACTGCTGATAGGCATACAAAGGTGTCCCCTCCTCCACCTTCAGTCCGTAGCAGCTGATATGCTCCGGCGAAAGGGCAAGAACATTTTTCAGGGTTTTTTCCCAGTCCTGCAGACTCTGTCCCGGCAGTCCGTACATCAGATCGACAGATAAATTCCGAAAGCCTGCCTTTCGAATCCGCTTCACCGCGTTGACCGCCTGCTCATAATTGTGGGGTCTGCCGATTTTCTTCAAAATCACATCGTCATCGCATTGGACGCCCAGACTGACCCGATTAAAGCCCTCGCTGCGCAGCCGGCGCAGCAGCCGGTCGGACACAGAATCGGGATTTGCCTCAAAGGTAATCTCCGCGCTGGGTGCCACATCAAAGCTTTTGCGCACCACGGATAAAATCGCCGCCAGCCCCTCGGCACCGAAAAAGCTGGGTGTGCCGCCGCCAAAGTACACCGTGTCCACCAGATAGCCGGGAGCCAGCATACCCGCCTCCTGAATGTGGGAGCAAACCGCGTCCAGATAGCCGTCTAACACCCGGTCCTCCTTGCAGGTGACGGAGTAAAAGTCGCAATACTGGCATTTGCTCCGGCAAAAAGGTACATGGATATATATGCCCAAGGGCGTTTTGTTGTTCCGTGACAAAAAGGGCATACAAACCTCCGTAAAGTATTTAGTCCTCGTCTAATTTCAGCACTGCCATAAAGGCCTCTGAGGGCACAGAAACCGTACCGAAGGTACGCATCCGCTTTTTACCCTCTTTTTGCTTTTCCAAAAGCTTCTTCTTTCGGGTGATGTCGCCGCCGTAGCATTTGGCAAGCACATCCTTGCGCAAGGCCTTAATGGTCTCCCGGGCAATAATCTTACCGCCGATAGCTGCCTGCACGGGAATTTCGAACTGGGCGCGGGGGATATTTTCCTTCAGCTTTTCGCAAATTTTTCTGGCTCTGGGATAGGCATTGTCCGCAAAGAGAATAAAGCTCAAAGCATCCACCACATCTCCGTTGAGGAGAATATCCAGCTTCACCAGCCGGCTGGGGCGGTAGCCGATGAGCTCATAGTCCAAAGAGCCGTAGCCCCGGGTGCGGGACTTCAGCGCATCAAAGAAATCGTAAATAATTTCATTTAAGGGCATCTCATAATGCAATTCTACCCGGTTTGCGTCCAGATAGACCATGTCCTTAAATTCGCCCCGGCGGGAGGTGGCCAAATCCATCATATTGCCCACATATTCCTGAGGCGCAATCAGGCTGATTTTTACAAAGGGCTCTTCCGCCAGCTGAATTTCCATGGGGTCGGGATAGTCCAGAGGGTTGTCCACCATAAGCACCTGTCCGTCGTTTTTGGTGATCCGGTAAACAACGTTGGGGGCGGTGGTAATCAAATCCAGATTGTATTCCCGTTCCAGGCGCTCCTGAATGATTTCCATATGCAAAAGTCCCAAAAATCCGCACCGGAAGCCAAAGCCCAAAGCAATGGAGCTTTCCAGCTCATAGGACATGGAGGCATCGTTAAGCTTTAGCTTTTCCAGCGCCTCCCGCAAGTCCTGATACTTTGCGCCGTCGGCAGGATACACACCGGAGTAGACCATAGGCTGTACCGGACGATAGCCGGGCAGCGCTTCCGTTGCGGGGTTTTCCGCCGTGGTGATGGTGTCGCCCACCTGGGTATCGGCAACGGTCTTTATGGAGGCGGTAATATAGCCAACCTCGCCGGCGCCCAAGGCATCCTTGGGAATCAGACCCATAGGACTCATGGTGCCTACCTCTACTACCCGATAAGCAGCGCCGGTAGCCATCATTTTAATCTCCTGTCCGGCACAAACCGTACCCTGCTTAATCCGCACATACACAATAACACCCCGGTAGGAATCGTACTGGCTGTCGAAAATCAGCGCCTGCAAAGGCGCAGAACGGTCGCCCACGGGAGCAGGCACATCTTTGACAATCATCTCCAGAACGGAGTGGATGTTAATGCCGTTTTTGGCGGAAATTTCCGGAGAATCCTCAGCAGGGATGCCGATAATATCCTCCACCTCCGCCTTGACCTCCTTAGGGCGGGCAGAGGGCAGGTCAATTTTATTGATAACCGGCAAAACCTCCAGACCTGCGTCAATAGCCAGATAGGTGTTTGCCAGGGTCTGTGCCTCCACACCCTGGGAAGCATCCACCACCAGCACCGCGCCCTCACAGGCAGCCAGGCTGCGGCTGACCTCGTAGTTAAAGTCCACATGGCCTGGGGTGTCGATTAAATTTAAGGCATAGGTATCCCCGTCGTCAGCGGTATAGGTCAGCTGAACGGCAGTGGCTTTTATGGTAATGCCCCGTTCCCGTTCCAGCTCCATGGAATCGAGCATCTGCTGTTCCATCTGGCGCCGGTCCACCGCGTCACACTCCTCCAGCAGTCGGTCTGCCAAGGTAGACTTGCCGTGGTCAATATGGGCAATAATGGAAAAATTGCGAATTTTTGAAAGGTCGGTCATTGGCTGCACCTCAGTTAATAAGCTGTTTAAATTATAACGAAGTTTCCCGAAAAAGGCAACTGTATGTTTTTCGGTTTTTCGGGGAATACTTTGGCTTGTACCGACAAAAAACGCCCAAAGGTGCATTTTTTAAAAATTTTTTCGTAAAAACCCTTGTCAAAATGCCGGAATAGGGCTATAGTTAGCTGACAATATAAAAAAAGGGAATAGGAACTATGAGTACTGTAAAAAACCCACAAAAAAATCCCGAAGATGTCCAGAGTGTTCTGCAGGCATTGATTGCTCAGGGACGAAAAGACGGTATGATCCGCACTGCCGACTTAAATGCACAGTTGGAAAAGCTGGATTTGTCCCCGGAAAAAATCGAAGATATTTATGACCGTCTGGAGGCTATGAACATTCAGATAGTCAGCGCCGACTTGGATTTGGATCTGGGGGATGACCTGGATTTGGATTTAACCGACGATTTGGACGGAGAAATGGACCTGTCCAATCTGGAGGAAGAGGAACTGGTTGACCCGGTTGATCTTGCCGCCGAGTATAATCTGGATGACCCGGTGCGGATGTATTTAAAGGAAATCGGTCAGATTAAGCTGCTTTCCGCCGAGGAGGAAATCGACCTTGCCAAGCGTGTCTGCGAGGGCGACCAGACGGCAAAAAACAAGCTGACAGAGGCAAACCTCCGGCTTGTGGTATCCATTGCCAAAAAGTATTCCGGCCGCGGCCTGCATATTCTGGACTTAATTCAAGAGGGCAACACCGGTCTTATCCGGGCAGTGGACAAGTTTGACTGGACAAAGGGAAACAAATTCTCTACATATGCTACCTGGTGGATTCGGCAGGCCATTACCAGAGCCATCGCCGATCAGGCACGAACCATTCGTGTGCCGGTGCATATGGTAGAGGTTATCAACAAGGCCACCCGCTGTAACCGGAAGCTGGTGCAGGAGCTGGGCCGTGAGCCTACTGTGGAGGAAATTGCCGCAGAGCTGAATTTGCCTGTGGAAAAAATCATTGAGGCAAACCGCACCGCGGCAGATACCCTGTCCTTGGACACCCCGGTGGGCGACGAGGAGGACACCTCCATCGGCTCCTTCGTGGAGGATGACCGCACCCCCGGTCCTGCGGACGCCACCTCCAATGCCCTGCTTGCCGAGGCTTTAAAGGAAATTCTGGACACCCTCACCGAACGGGAAGCAGATGTGCTGCGTATGCGCTTCGGTATGTACGACGGCCGCACCCACACCCTGGAAGAGGTAGGTCAGATTTTCGGCGTTACCCGGGAACGTATCCGCCAGATTGAGAACAAGGCAATCCGGAAGCTGCGTCATCCCAGCCGCGCCAAGAAGATTAAGGATTTCTACTGCTAAAATTAAGAGCTGTTGCGGTTTGCAACAGCTCTTTTTTATTGCAGCATCGTAACCTTTTTGTCATTGCCGCTGATGTGGCGATGTCCGCGATGGGATTTGTACGGACAGCAGCGTTCAGCCCTCCACTGCTTTTGGTTATTTGCCGTTGACACGGGCTTCAATTCGCTTTAAGGCGTAGTCCATGGCATCGTAGCTTTCCTTGGAAATGCGGTCGATATAATTTTCCTCGTAGGCCTTCATCGCCTCTTTAATGCGCACTACCCGCAGAGGTTGGTCTGCTTCGTTTAAGATAAAAATAGGGGTATAGCGGTAGTTGGTAATTTTGGTTTCGCCGGTAAGGTTGTTTTTGGTGATTTCCAAATTCAGAATTATGGAGTATTCCGAGCCGGCGCGCTGGGCATCTGACATAAAGTCACCCAGAGAGTAGGCAATAAACTGTCCGGTGGAACGGTCAAATTCGATTTTCTGAACATAATGGGAGTGGGTTCCGATGATGGCATCCACGCCCTTGGATTGCATCAGCTTGGCGATTTGTGTTTGGGTATCGCTGATATTGTCGTTAAATTCGCTGCCCCAGTGTACCAGCGCAACGGTCAAATCGGGCTGCTCCTTGGCGGCGGCCTCCAAAACCCTGGAAATGCCCTTGGTATCCACCTTGCGGTAGTCGGTGGAATAGTCGGTGTACAAAAGGTTGACACAGCCCTCGTTGCCGGGGGGCAGCGCCATACCGTCCATACCCTTGGTAAAGGCCACAAAGGCGATTTTAACGCCCCGGATATTACACAGGGTATAGCCCTTACCCTCCTGTGCCTGCTGATAAGTGCCGTAGACGCCCAGAGGGGTCATACCGGCAAGGCGCACCGCGTCAATGGTGGTACGCAGACCGTCCATGCCCTTATAGATAGAGAAAGAATTTGCCAGCTGAAGATAGTCCACGCCGGCTGCCGCCAGTGCCTGTGCCAGCTCCTGAGGGGCTGACCGGTCCGAGCCGTAGGGCGCACCGTAAAAATTACCCTCAAAGTTCAGCATGGACACATCCGCGTCGGCAAACAAATGGGCAACATCCATCAGCGCCTTGGTATAGTCCCGACCTGCGCCGCCGGCATTGACCACCGCCTCGTTGACATTCAGATCCCCTGCGGCGGCAAGGTGGATAACGGTGGTTTCCTCGGTGACCTCTCCGGTGGGCTTGGTAGAGCCGGGAAGCTCTATACGGGGCAGAAGAAAGATCAGAACAAGGACAAGACACGCTGCCGGAAGGGCAATGCCAAGCACAGTTCGCAGAAGCTTACCGCGCTGCTGCTTCCGCCGCTGCTGCTGACGGACCTTCCGCTGCTGTTTTCGTTCTTCCGGTGTCATACACTTTCTCCTTTATTAGTGGAAAGCTGCGGTATCATTGCGATGCCGGTTTGCGATACTTCTTGGCAATGGCACCGTAACTTTCAACTTAAATGTTTTTAGAATATTGTACACCATTTTATTTCATTTCACAACCCCCAAAACGATACTTGCGAACACAGTGTCGGGGGTGTATAATAGGGAAAAAGGAGGGCGTGGCGATGGGCGTTGAGTTTGAACTGAAATTTCAGGCAACCGAGGAAAGCCTTGCGGCTATCCGTAAGGGTATGTCTGTTCCGGAGCAGGTGATTTCTATGCAGACCTTGTACTACGACACCCCGGATGGAACGCTGTCCGCCCAGGGACTGACCTTAAGAAAACGGACGGAAAACGGTCGGGTTGTCTGCACCCTGAAAACCCCTGCCGGGGCGCTGGGCCGGGGAGAGTTTGAGCTGGAGTGTGACCGGATTGAAGATGCTGTTCCCCAGCTGTGCAGGGAAAGCGGCATTGCGGAGCCGGAAGCGCTGACTCAACAAAAGCTTATGGTGGTATGCGGCGCCCGGTTTACCCGGTATGCCTATGGGGTCTGTGTTCCCGGAGGCAAGGTGGAGGTAGCGCTGGATACCGGTATTTTATCCGGCGGCGGCCGGGAAATTCCTCTGTGTGAGGTTGAAGTGGAGTTGAAGGAGGGCACCCGGGAGGCAACTGTTGCCTATGCTATGGACCTTGCCGGCATCCACGGCCTGCAAAGCCAGCCGAAAAGCAAATTCCGCAGAGCCTTGGCGCTGTATCGCGCAGGCTGTCGAGGTGAAAGCAATGAGTGATTTGAGAAATCTGTTTCTGAAATATGACCGGCTGGTGGTCTTCGACACGGAAACCACCGGACTGAATTTTGAACGGGACGAAATCATCGAGTTTGCCGCGGTGGTGATTGAGCCGGGTGAGGACGAGGCGCAAATCGCAGAGCAGTACGATGAGCTGGTGGCCTTAAGTCCTGTGGGGCATCTGCCCCGGGAAATTGTGGAGCTTACCGGCATTACCCCCGAGGATCTGGAGCAGCGGGGCATAAGAAAGGATAAGCTCTGTCAGGATATTGCCCGGCTGTTTGCGGGAAACACCCTTTTGATTGCCTACAATGCCCATTTTGATTTGAGCTTTTTGTACTACCTTTTGTTCGGCTTCGGGGATGTGGAGGTGCTGAAGGGCAAGGACAAGCTGGATTTGCTCACGGTGTACAAAGACCGCCGCAGCTATCCCCACAAGCTTGCCCACGCTATCAAAGCCTATGATTTGGAGGACTTGGTGGTAAACTCCCACCGGGCGATTGCCGATGTGCTGGCAACCTGCGCGGTGATGGCGGCAATGTATCGGGAGAAATGCGATTTGGACAGTTATATAAACCTGTTTGGCTACAACCCCAAGTATGGGGTTTCCGGAAAACGCATCAGCTCGGTTACATACAAGCCCCAGCGGTTTGACCCCTGGTTTCCCCTGTATAAAACAAAGTAGGAGGTAATTATGTACAATCATACTGCTTTTGCTCTTGGAGCAAATCGCTCCTGTATTCGGGAGCTGTTTGAATACGGTCGGATGCGCGCCGGCATTGTAGGCGCGGAAAATGTGCTGGATTTCAGTCTGGGAAATCCCAGCATCCCCTCTCCGCCGGAGGTAAATCAGGCGATTGAGGAGATTTTAAAGGACACCGACTCCCTGCTTGTCCACGGCTATACCTCAGCGGTGGGCGATTTGCAGACCCGGCAGGCCATTGCCGCGGATTTAAATGAACGCTATGACGCGTCCGTTGCCCCGGAGGATTTGTTTATCGGCTGCGGCGCTGCGCCGGAGCTGACGGCGGTATTGCACGCCCTTGCCATTCCCCAGGGCGAGGTTGTGGTAATTGCGCCATTTTTCCCGGAATATCGCCCCTTTGTAGAGGGTGCGGGGATGACGCTGCGGATTGTGCCGGCGGACATTCCGGATTTTCAAATTGATATGGCGGCGCTGGAGGGGTGTATCAATTCCCATACCCAAGCCGTGATTATCAACTCCCCCAACAATCCGGCAGGCACGGTGTACACCGAAAAGACCCTGCAGGCGCTGGCATCGCTTTTGAGGAAGAAATCCGAGGAATTCGGGCATCCTGTGTATATCATTTCCGACGAGCCTTATCGGGAGCTGGTTTACGATGGGGCAAAGGCGGCGTTTATCCCCCTGATTTATGAAAATACCATTGTGTGCTATTCTTATTCCAAATCTTTGTCCCTGCCGGGTGAGCGTATTGGCTATGTGTATGTGCCTAAGGCCGCGGCGGACAGCGCGCAGGTATATGCCGCCGTGTGCGGTGCGGCCCGGAGGCTGGGACACGTGTGCGCCCCGTCGCTGATGCAAAAGGTAATTGCCCGGTGCGCCCAACTGCGCCCGGATTTGCAGGCCTATGACCGCAACCGCAAAGCTCTTTGGCAGGGTCTTGTGGATGCCGGCTATGAGGTTGCCAAGCCGGAAGGCGCGTTTTACCTCTTTGTCAAGGCCCCGGGTGGGGACGCCAAGGCGTTTTCCGAAAAGGCGAAGGCCCGGGATTTGCTGGTAGTACCGGGAGATGATTTTGGCTGTGGGTCTTATTTCCGCCTGTGCTACTGCGTAAGCTATGAGCAAATTCAAAAAAGCTTGCCGATTTTCCGGGAGCTGATATAGACGAGTACGCCCCCGCGGTTAATCACGGGGGCATGTTCGTTGTAAGAGCAAAGAAATACGGGTAAATTCAAAAACAGGCTTTTCTTTTTCGTTCATATGTGCTATTATAAATGAAAAGGAGGGCGAATTATGGCAAGAACAAGCAACAAAGCGCAGCTGATACTGGATTTTGTAAATCGGTTTGTACAGGACAACGGCTATGCCCCCTCTGTCCGGGAGATTGGTGCGGCTGTGGGATTAAACTCTACCGCCTCCGTCAGCTATCATTTGCAGCAGCTTCAGCAAAAGGGGCTGTTGCTGTCCCCCGGGGAAAAGGGTCGCAAGCGGGCAGTGGTAACCGCCCAGCGTCCGGGGCAGATTCCGGTTGTGGGTGTTGTTACCGCCGGTATGCCCATTTTAGCTTTTGAAAATATCGAAGGTACGATGCCCTGGGAGGGCGACTCCTCCTGCTTTGCCCTGCGGGTACGGGGCGACAGTATGGTGGGTGCCGGCATTCTCAGTGGAGATAAAGTGGTGGTGCGCCCTCAAGCCACTGCTGAGGACGGGCAGATTGTGGTTGCCCGGATTGGGGACGAGGCCACAGTGAAACGCCTTTCCCGAAAGCAGGGGCAGGTTTGGCTTCTGCCGGAAAATCCGGAGTATCCTCCCATTGACGGTCAAAACGCAGAGCTTGTGGGCGTGGTAAAGGCGGTCTTAAGAGAATACTGATGACAGATGGGATCGCCTTTTTCGGGTGTTTCTTGACACTGTGAAACAAAAGGCGTGGGCAACCATGCCTTTTGCTTGTTTAAAACCTGCAAAAACCGGAAAAATTTGCAAAATCAATTGCATTTTTGAATTAAGTGTGCTATACTATCCGGGCATTATAGAAAGAAATATCAAATAATACAAATAAGGCAGAAGAAAGCTGTCTAAAAAATGAAAGGGGTATTCCATAATGTCTCACAAATATGTTTACCTGTTTACCGAGGGCAATGGCTCCATGCGGGAGCTGCTGGGCGGCAAGGGCGCTAACCTGGCGGAAATGACCAACATCGGTCTGCCTGTCCCTCAGGGCTTCACCATTTCTACCGAAGCCTGCACCAAGTACTATGAAGATGGCCGTATGATCAATGCCGACATTCAGGCTGAGATTATGCAGTATGTTGAAAAGCTGGAGGAAATCACCGGCAAGAGGTTCGGCGATAAGGAGAATCCTCTGCTGGTTTCCGTTCGTTCCGGCGCTCGCGCTTCTATGCCCGGCATGATGGATACCATTTTGAACCTGGGTCTGAACGAAGAGGTTGTTGAGGTTCTGGCTGCCAAGTCCGGCAATCCCCGTTGGGCTTACGACTGCTACCGCCGTTTCATCCAGATGTACTCCGACGTTGTTATGGAAGTGGGCAAGAAGTACTTTGAGGTCCTCATCGACGAGATGAAGGAGCGCAAGGGCGTTACCCAGGACGTTGAGCTGACCGCTGAAGACCTGAAGGAGCTGGCTAACCAGTTTAAGGCTGAGTACAAGAGCAAGATCGGCACCGACTTCCCCTCCGATCCTGTTGAGCAGCTGATGGGCGCTGTCAAGGCTGTTTTCCGCAGCTGGGACAACCCCCGTGCTAATATCTACCGCCGCGAAAACGACATCCCCTACTCCTGGGGTACTGCCGTTAACGTTCAGTCCATGGCCTTCGGCAACATGGGTGACGACTGCGGCACCGGTGTTGCTTTCACCCGTGACCCCGCTACCGGCGCTAAGGGCCTGATGGGCGAGTTCCTGACCAACGCCCAGGGCGAAGACGTGGTTGCCGGCGTTCGTACACCTATGCCCATCTCCGAGATGGCTGACAAGTTCCCCGAGGCATTTGCCCAGTTTGAGAAGGTCTGCGCAATCCTGGAGGACCACTACCGCGATATGCAGGATATGGAGTTCACCATCGAAGAAGGCAAACTCTACATGCTGCAGACCCGTAACGGTAAACGCACCGCGAAAGCCGCTCTGAAGATCGCTTGCGATCTGGTGGCCGAGAACATGATCGACAAGAAACAGGCTGTGGCCATGATCGATCCTCGTAACCTCGACACCCTGCTCCACCCGCAGTTCGACGCCAAAGCTCTGAAAGCCGCTACCCCCATGGGCAAAGGTCTGGGCGCTTCTCCCGGTGCTACCTGCGGTAAAGTGGTGTTCA
>JAFVZT010000029.1 GCA_017508045.1 Oscillospiraceae bacterium
TCCTTTCTTGTGCCGGGTAGCCCGCAACACCTGCGTTACCCGCAACACTTTTATCTTGAATAAATCTTGAATTACGACGAAACACTGTATACCAACTGACACATAATGTATTTTTATTCGTGATTTTGGTGCTATTTAGTCTACTTTATCCATATGTATTCATTCTGTCCACCTCCTGAGGCCATGGCATTCAGGAGGTCATCGGTTCGATCCCGCTTATCTCCACCAAGCACAGTGCCGGCAGCTCACCTTTTCCGGAACTTTTTATTTGCTGTGATGATAATTGTGTGAAGCATTTTGGTACGAAAACAAAAGAACATGCCGGATAAGTTGCCTTTTGACAATATCTGTGTTACAATAAAACTACTCTTATTTCATACGAAAGGCGGATGGGTTATGATTTCCTTTGAAAGCGACTATATCACCGGCGCGCACCCCAAGGTGCTGCAGCGGCTCATCGACACCAATCTGGAGGCACAGTCCGGCTACGGCAGTGACGCATATTGCGCCTCCGCCGCAGAAAAAATCAAGGCAGCCTGCGGCTGCCCGGATGCGGATGTGCGGTTTTTGGTGGGCGGCACCCAAACCAATGCTACAGTAATTACCACTATGCTCAACGAATACGAGGGTGTCATTGCCGCCACCACCGGACACATTCACGCCCATGAAGCCGGCGCGGTGGAATACAGCGGACATAAAATTCTGGCCCTGCCCCATAAGCTGGGTAAGCTTAACGCCGAGGATGTCAGAAACTGCATAAAGACCATTCTTGCTGATGAATCCTGTGAACACATGGTCTATCCCGGCATGGTGTACATCTCCCACCCCACGGAATACGGCACGCTGTATACCAAGCAGGAGCTTACTGACCTGAGTAATGTCTGCCGGGAATACAACATCCCGCTGTTTTTAGACGGCGCGCGGCTTGCCTACGGCATTATGAGCCGTCATACCGATGTGACACTGCCGGATATTGCCCGGCTGTGTGATGTGTTTTACATAGGCGGTACAAAGGTCGGCGCGTTATGCGGCGAGGCTGTGGTGTTCACCCATAACAATACACCCCATCATTGGGTTAACCGCATCAAAAAGCGGGGCGCACTTCTTGCCAAGGGTAGACTTTTGGGTGTCCAGTTTGACGCTTTGTTTACCGACAATCTGTACTTCGAAATCGGCAAACACGTTATTGATATGGCAGAAAAGTTAAAGGCAATGTTTGCGGAAAAGGGCTATACCTTCTACATAGACTCCCCTACCAACCAACAGTTTGTTGTGCTGGACAAGGCCACCCTGGCGCGAATCCGGGAGCATGTGGCTGTGAGCCTGTGGGAGTGGGTAGATGAAGATCACGCTGTCGTGCGGTTTGCCACCGCCTGGTCCACCACCGAGGAGGATTTGGCACAGCTAAAGGCCTTGCTGTAAAGCGCCCCTATCCCCAACAATAAGCACAACTTTTTCCCATATTTTCTACAATCCCATCTTGTTATTTTCAACATTATATGTTAAAATCAAACAGAAGATGACGATTATCGTGTCACTGCAAACATAAATTCAGAAAGGGGCTTTGTTTATGCCTTACTGTCAAAACTGCGGCACAGAAGTAGCCGGTAACTTTTGCCCGAACTGCGGCGCGCAAACCGGTACTGTAACACCTCCTCTTCCCCAGCTGATTATCCACGAAAATGCTGTGGTTAAACCCAGATACACCACCGGCGCTTTGCTTCTTGCCGGATGGCTGGGACTTGGCTTACTGATTGGAACTTTGACTTTCTTTATCTACGGTGTTTTGATTGCTCCGGGTAGCTTTGGTGATAAGCTGGGTATGCTTATCGCTTGCCTTATTACCGGCTTCCTTACCTACCTGTGCTATTTGCCTGGTATTCGATCCATTCGCAAAACTGCACCGAAGGGCGAGTTCTTTTCTACTTTTAAAAGCTTTTTCTTAAAATCTCTGATTTTTATTTTCGCATGGGGCGTCACCATTGCCGGTTGTGTTTATATTATCGGTATTTTCTTCAAGGTATGGCGTTTCGGTCAGTGGGCATCCCGCCCCAACGATGACCAGTACACCGCCTTTGTAGACGGCGAAAAGATCCCCGTCACCAGATACTATGATGATCTGCCCGACTACGGTGCGAGAGGCGACTGGGTCTATCGTGCAGACAACGGCGAGTTCTACCGCCCCCCTGTTAAATAAGTAAATTACATAATTTTACCCCCTGATGCAGAAAACACGCTGCATCGGGGGGTATGTATCATCGCTGATATTTCTTTCCCTTTTAACCGCAATATGATATAATTGTTTCAGTTCAAAGAATTACAGCGAAAATTCACTCTACCGGCGGTTGTCTTCCCCTCACCCAACCATTGGTTCGTGTACTTTGTTCCCCGAAATGTCTATACTGAAAGCGAAAGGAGGCAGCATATGGACCAGGTAAAGATCGGAAAGTTCATTGCCTCGCGCAGAAAATGTGTTAATCTGACGCAAATGCAGCTGGCTGAAAAGCTCGGCATCACCGACAGGGCAGTATCCAAATGGGAAACAGGCAAAGCCATGCCCGACTCGTCTGTAATGCTGGAGTTGTGCAGTATTCTGGGTATCACTGTAAATGATTTATTAAGTGGGGAGGTCGTTACAATGGATAATTACAACAAAGAATTAGAAAACAACTTACTGGAAATGATAGAGCAAAAAGAGCAGGCCGACAAAAGGCTTTTATTAATAGAGTGGGTTACCGGTATCGTATGTCTTCTGCCCTTGCTGACAGTCGCTATTGTCGTATATCTTATTCCAATGGAAGAGCAGTTGGCACTGGTTATAACAATCGCATGTACACTGCCAATTCTCATCGCAGCCCCTTTTATGATTAGGATTGAACAAACCGCCGGCTACTATGAATGCCAAAAGTGCGGACATAAGCATATTCCTCTTTATAAAAGCGTTTTTATGGCACCGCATATTGGCAGAACAAGATATATGAAATGCCCCGAGTGCGGCAAAACATCCTGGCAGAAAAAAGTATTGCGCAAGGAATAATCCCATATATCATACACGCCCCCAATCCGCATTGGATCGGGGGCGTTCTGTATATAAACGGGTTAAAGGAAAGCAAATCCTGATTGACGCCGTTCCTATACAAAAAAGCCCTGCGAGTTGGATTTAAACTCGCAGGGCTAAGCTCATTCAATTATAGGTTGCTCACTCCCACTCAAGATTGATTATTTTATCAATGGTTTTTATGGGTCTATTTATTCTATTTATTCTCATTTTTTGCGCCTAAAATCTCACAAAAATTTGGCTCTCAAAAATATTGGTACGATTTTGGTACGCCGTAAAAAGCTGTTTTTCGTGTGTTTCACGGGGTAGTTTATATTTTCAAACTGCTATCCGAACAACATCAAAAAACGGCGTTTTTTTGCCCTTTTTGAGAGGGATAATTGCGAGGTTTCCATACTCTGTCCGAGTAATCATTTTTTATTGCTCTAACAAGTATATTTTACCCTCTGCTCTTAAAACGGAAATATCATAATAACGATATATCGCTTCGATCA
>JAFVZT010000030.1 GCA_017508045.1 Oscillospiraceae bacterium
AGCAGCCGGTCGGTAAAGTCGTAATAGTACTTGGTGGTGATGCCGGTAGCAGAATCCGTCACCGTTGCCAGCGCGCCGCTGTTATCATACTGATAAGCTACGGTGTCTCCGTCCTCATAGGTCTGCGCAACAAGCCGGCCCTTGGCATCGTAGCTGTATTCTACCTTATCTCCGTTGCCGTAGCGGATGGCGGACAGGTAATTGTTCCGGTCATCGGTGTAATCGTAGCCTGCCAGCTCCTGTGTGCCGACCTTTACGCTTGTCCGGTTACCGAAATCGCCGTAAGTGAAATTATAGGTGCTGGTCGGTGTGGTGATAGCGGTTAACCGGTCGTCCGCATAAGTGTAGGCAGCGGAAAGTTCCTGACCCTCTCCCGTCCCTACAGCCATTGTTGTCCGGGCCAGCCGGTACATGCTGTCATAGGTGTAATTGGTTGCTGCCCAATCCGGGTCGTCCGGGTACTGCACAGACAACAGCACATTGGTATCCGGGTCATAATTATAGCTTGTGGTCTCGCCCAGTGCGTCTGTGGTAGAAACAAGGCGGTTTCCACCGTCGGAATAGGCAGCAGAGCTTTCCATGGTCAGACCGTTTGCTGTGATGCTGACCTTGGTGTTATTGCCGTAGGTATCGTAGGTGAAGTTGTAGACCTGTCCTTCTTCGGTAGTCGCTTTGGTCACATTGTGATAATCGTCATACTCATAGGACATCTTTACTTTATCACCCTGGATGACCTGTGTCAAGTCACTGCCGGCATATTGGTAGTTGGTTGTCTGCTTTTCCAGGTCTACCACACTGATAAGGTTTCCATCCTCATCGTAGGTATAGCTGGCACCGAATTCTTCCTTGTACAGCTGGATGCCGTCAAAGTAGGCGGTGTTCATATTATAGTCGTAGCAAATGGATACGGTTACATACTCATAGTCCTTTTCTGCTACCATAGGCGCGGCGCTGTACTGCCAGCGGATCGCGCTGCCTGCGTCGGGGTTGAATTCCACCGGGAAGGGGTCACTCTTTGTGCCATCTATGTAATCAAAGACACCGGTAAGCCGGAACTGCCGCTGCTGTACATGGAAAGCCTGACCCATAGCAACAGAGTCGCCTCTTGCCCAGCCGGCAAGAATCAAGGTATCGCCGGCGTTTCCCCTGACGGAAACAGACTGTGTCAGTTCTTTTTTTGTTTGATAATCACCGGTTACTGCGGCAACCGCTGCATCCAGCTGAGGTGCTGCGGCATACTCGGCTTGTGAGGAGTCGCCAAAGGTGACGGTAGATGTGGTATTTGTGTAATGCGTGCCCGTCCAGTTGTTCATTCCGTCACGGAAGTCTCCGTTCAGAATCAGATTATAGCGACTGGCGGTGGGCGCTTCCTCCAGCTGGACGCAATCTACAAGAGCATGGCCGTAGGTATCACCGTCGTTTGCCGTTATTATGTAAGCATCCACCTGAGTACCGGCAACAACCTGACAGCTTACCTCTATCCGGGTCCAATCTGTTCCGGGAGCAACCGTCTGGCTGTAATACATTTCGCCCCCGGCCTGGATTCCAAGCTTGATCGAGGCGTTTGTGGGTTTCACATAGGCGCTGAATGTATAGGTTTTGCCGACTTCTGCGGTGGTATAGGAAGCTTTTGCACATTCGGGGCTTTCAATCGCCATACATGCCCCGCCGTGCATACCGCCCGATGTGTTATGGATAAACTCCGTTCCCGTATCCGGAGATGACCAGGTCGTTCCATTTTCGAAACTGCTGTCCGGAAACAGATTGCTCACTGTATTTTGCATTTTGGAAGAAAGCGTGAGCTGATGGGTGTGCAGGTTGTCGTTGCCATTACTATCCCGTTCCTCATCGTTTGAGAAGGGATATTTCGTAAATTGGGCGTGTCCTTCATTGTCCTGGATACATACGGTATGGCCAAAGTCATCGAACTGATAAATCTGCACCGTACCGTTGTGGTCTGTAAAGACAGTCTGGTTTCTGCTGTATGCCATAGACAGGCTGCCGCCCTGCTTACTGCCATCCTGCTCTGTTACACTCAGCACCCGGTAGGGCTGCCAGGCATCCGGGGTGTTATAGGTATAGCTTAGCGAATAGCCGTCAATATCCTCTGCGCCTGTCAGAACATTACCGGTATAGCTGTAGGTACAGGTTTCTCCGTCCTTATCTGCAATCTCGGTTAAGTTTTGATTTGCATCATAGGTGTATGCTACATAGGTCAGCTCGGTGCTTCCGGTACCGTAGTAGCCGATCCGGGTAAGCAGGCCGTTTGTATAGGTAAAGCAATACCTGCGGCCTGCACTATCGGTGATTGTATCAATCAGCTGACCGTCCGCGGTGGTGTAGGTGATGGTAATGCTGCTTGGGGTGGCTTGGTTGTTCTGAAGCTTCGACAGACGACCATTTGTATCGAAGCAGGTAATATTACCGTTTGCATCGGTAATCTTATATTTTTCTGTACCTGAGCCGTTATCGGTTAAGGTTATGGTGGGAATATCTTCGTGGACATATTCATTTGTTGAAACCTTTTCAAAGTAAATATCCGTTCCGTCTGCATCTTCCCAAATATAATAGCCGTCATCCGAAGTAGTATCGGCTAATGCCCAGTCATACAGACGCTGGCTGTAGTTCGTGCGCCAACCGTTGCCCATACCAAAATAATTGCCGCCGGTATCGTTGGCGTTGTTGTCATCGCTGGGTGCGGTACTGTCGTTCAGATTATAAATATGTTGGATAGATACAGGCAGCACACAGCCATCAAAACCCATATCGCCCCGAACCCATGTAAGGTTGCCGGTAAAGTTATTCACATAACCGGAGCCTGCACGACCCGCGGATGCGGAGGTATAATCCCAATAATCTTCCAAACCGTTGTTATTGCGAAACACAATTTCCAGCTTGGGGCGGTAGGAAGAACCAGCCTCAGAGGAATAGAACTGACGGAAACGGTCTGTTGTTCCGTTTTCCACGGAATCCGCCATTTTAATCATCAGTCCGTTGTTCGCTTCCGTATACCAGTCGTTTACGAGGTCGGTGATGTCCCAGGAATACCAGCCCTGACTGCCAACATCTGCATAGTCAATCACTGTGCTGCTGAAGCTTGGCTGGGTATTCCATGTGATATCCACAGAATTCCATTCTCCCAAAACCTTATGTATTTCTATGGGAGCAGACGAGGAGCTGCTGACTACCTTGTACATACTGAGGGCTGCTTTTACCACAACATCGGAAGATGTCAGTGCCGGCAGCTCGTTGTATTGCAGGAAGCCGCGAATCTTACCTCTGTCATCGGCATATCCTGCATAAAACATGCTCTTGTTGACGGAGATTGTTTTCTTTTCACAAATGGTACGGTCCTGGATATTTTGTGTCTTGGCGTTAGCCTTAACAATGGGATCCAAAATAACAGGCCAGGAACGCTCCGACGAGGCAAGCCATTGCTGGGGCAGTGAATAGGTCATGGTGTACACACCGTCACCGCCGGTAAGGGTAACCTGTACCTGGTCGCAGTACTGTCCTGCATTGTCCAGCATATAAGGCGACGGCAGAGACATAACCGGCTCAGTGCTGCCCGGTGCGTATAAATCGATGTGGCCGGTATCGTCCATAACAGGCATCAAGCTGCCGGTGTACAGGGTGTAACGGTAGCCTTCCAGGGATGCATCGTACTGTTCCAGCACGATGGATTCCTTCACGGCATTGGATTCCAGATCGTACACCACATCGGTATTTTCAAATACATCTGCGTAGGTTATCCGGGAATAGAGCTTTTGCGGAGTGGTCTTATCGTCCTGCAGCCCCATTTCCTTAAGCAATGCCCCGGGCTGCTTGACGGTTGCTTTTGACCCACTTGCGGATTGCAGACTGGGCACAACGGCACGCTGCAGCGCGCTGCTTTTGCGGATTTGTCCATCCATGATAAAGGACAGGCTGTAGCCATCCACATTGACAGTAACCTTATTTTCGCTTGTCAGCTCCTTGGGGAAGAAAACAGACCAGGGAGCATCCGCATTGGTATATGTTCCGTCTGCCTTAGCGACCAGGGTATTGTCAATCTCTTTCCAACCCTCTGCTGTTTTGTAATGGACCGGCTCGGCATACACCGTTGCCATACGCAGTCCGTTGGACAGCTGGAACTCTTTGCTGTACTGCGTCCGTTTCTCCGGGATCTCGGCCACAATCTCCGCGTCTGCAGTATCTGCTTCTGCTACCGTTTCTGTAACAGTGGGTTTAGCAGACAGACTGTTTTGGAGGTCTTGTGCCATAATTCCCAGAGGCAGCATATTCACAAGCAGGACCACTGCCAAAAACATACTCAGCAGCTTGATAAATCTGTTTACCATTGTTTATACCTCTTTTCTGTTTTTCTCTACCGGTCATACACACACACAACGCGCATACCCCCGGTCCAGATACGCACATTGCCGACAAAGGAAATCCACCACATCGAAGGAAGCGTAGAGAATCCCCAATTTATCGTATCGACAATGTAGCACGTATGAAATATAAAATCAGCTTTTTGGTAATGAACAACGATTTGTTTGTTATGAAACAGGAAAAAGCTGCATCGGCTTTCGACGATGCAGCTAAATATTGATACAGTTATGGTTGTTTTTTCTGCGAGAAAAGCAACACTAATTTCTGTATTATTTCAATTTGCTGTGGAGAAAGGAGACCACTAGTGTTTGTTGGATCGGAAAACTCGGTGAATAGTAGATCGACAATTTCTTTTTGCTTTGGCCGAAGTTTATCAACCGTATATGTCTCATGGGGCTGAAGGCACGCCAAATAACCAAGCGAAACATCCAAAACCTTTGCTATTGTAACTAACACATCCAACGGTGGGATTTGAAAATCGTTTTCATAACCGCTCACTGCTGATGCGCATTTACAAATGCGCTTAGCCAAGGCTTTTTGGCTCATTCCTCGTCGTTTTCTCGCTGCCTTTATTCTAGATCCAATACTATCCATCTCGATCCGCTCCAACATTTTTCTTCATTTTACCACACAATAATTCGTTGTTATTGAATTTCTCAATCCTTGTTGTATAATTATATTGAACTTTTTCTGAAAACTTTTACAAAGAAGGGCGTGCCGTGTATTATGGACGAAAGAAATAGCTTATCGCAGGATACCATTGGTCACTGCGTTGAAAGGAAGAGCGCTTTGATTCGTGTAATTATTTGCGATGATGATTCTACATTTTTAAATGCACTTAAAGAAACTGTTGAATCATCGTTAACGGCCTTAGGTATACCACCAAAGGTTCACGCCTATAGTGCCTTTGAAGAAATTGGAAATCCCATATTGGCCAGTTGTGATATGGCCTTTTTGGATATTGATCTTAACAACGCCAAGTATAATGGTTTTGATGTAGCGAGAAAGCTCCGCGCCGTACGGAGTGATGCAGTAATTATCTTTGTCACCAACTACATCGAATATGCACCTGAGGGATACGAAGTTCAAGCTTTTCGCTATCTGCTTAAAAAAGACTATAACCAGAAGTTGAAGGATTACATCACCGAAGCAATAAAACAGTTGGAAGTATCCAGGCAAACATTTAAGATCATGATAAACGGAGAGCTGATTGATCTTTCTTTTGATTCTATCCTCTACATCGAATCTAATCTCCGTACAGTTACTATACATGTCCAAAAAGGGACCATGCGAAAGTGCTACTCCTGCTATGCTACACTTTCAGATTTGGAAGAGAAACTTGAACCCCATGGTTTTCTCCGAATACACAAAAGTTATTTGGTCAACATGGAGCATTTAAAGAAATATCAGTGCAAAGAGGCCTTACTAAGTGATGGCACTTTGCTGCGCGTAAGTGAAAAGAACTACGCTAAGAAAAAGAAGAAGTATTTGTTTTGGAGAGGCTGTTAACATATGGAGTACATTATTAGTCCTATTTGGACACTTTTGGAATTGTTCGCAATTACAATCTTTGCCGATGCCTTTATGCAAAAACGCCCAGCAAAAAGCGACTGGTTATATCATTCTTTGTCATTTGGGCGCTAGGCAGTACTTGCTTAAATCTTGGAGCGACCGGAGCACTTAAGATTGTTCTAAACATAAGCATGACCTTTGCGTTATTGACTATGCTCTTTTGTGATACCTGGCCACGCCGTCTATTGTGTACAGTCGTCCTGTGGATTTCACTGGGGATTGTAGACACTGCCGTTCTCTATGGCTTTTGTGCCGTGCTGCAAATAAGTTATGAAGAGTTTGTTTGGCAAAAAATGCTGTATGTTACTGTGGCTACTTTTGCAAAATTGTTTGAGATATTTATTGCATATCTCCTGTGGAGAATACGGAAGCGTATTGCGTTCCAAAAGGTCAGCGGTCGGTGGTTACTGCTTACTGTCTTATTCCCCGTTACGAGTTTGATGATGGCCATTATTGTTTTTGCTAGTTTCCGGGACAGTAGCGACTTTTCAATTGGCGCCGTTATTTTTACCTGCATTTTAGCTGTATCCAACTTTGCAATTCTGTACCTTATTCGCATCATGGAAGTACGAAGCCAAAAAGAAATGCAAATGTTCTTAATGAATCAGCAAATGCAAATACAAACCCAAAATATTCAATCACTTGAAAAAAGCTATCGAATGCAAAGGACAGCAAGTCACGAATTCATGCATCAAATGCAGACCATATATGATCTGCTTGAAGGCAAACAACTAGAGGCTGCAAGGAACTATATTTTGGACATTCAAAGAACGCATTCAACAAGAACACTGGCTGTCAATACACATCATCCGATTCTGGACGCAGTATTTAATCATAAATACCAGCTGGCATGCGAGCAAGGAATAGACATGCAGTTTAGGGTGAATGATTTGTCCGGTATTAGTATTGGCACAGATGAATTAGTAATACTATTTTCAAACCTTTTAGATAACGCATTGGAAGGGTGCATGAGAAGACCGGAAGCCAGAAAAATTGATTGTTGTATTGAAGCCGATGCCCACCTATATATTTCAATTCGCAACACCTCGTTACCGGTAAAAATAGTCAACAATCGCATCGAAACAACAAAAGAACCAAAGGCAGAGCATGGTTATGGATTACTTAATATCTGCGGCATTTTAGATTCGTTGGAAGCTGAGTATGCCTTTGATTATTCGGGCGAATGGTTTCACTTCGTCGCAGAAATTCCTTTAACGCGCAAGCAACAAATCTTTTAATTGAGACAAGCTGTACACGGACTGTGTGCAGCTTCTTTATTTGTCTAAACATTTGCAGAACCTTACCAAAATATTCCTCTTTCATGACATCAATTTCGGTTTTCATTACAGTTTTGTGGATTATTTTCTGCTTTTTGATAATATCAATATGAGGCGAAAGAAGATGGAGAAAGTAATCAACAGTATTGTTGCGGCCTTTGTTCAAAAAGAGATCATCTCTGAGGAATATGCAGAGTGGTTTCGATATAGCTTGGAGAAGCGCTTGCTGACAGTTTTTATAGGCATTCCGTTTTTTATCTTCGCTATATTTCTATCAGGTATTTGGACCGCTGTTTCGTTTTATTTTTCTTTTTACTTTTTGCGAAGCAGAATGAGTGGTTATCATGCTAAATCCGTTGGTGTTTGTTTGTTCTCGTCACTTTTGTTAGAGTTCTTTTTCTTGGGCGTAGTAAATACTGTAATCAACGAATTGTTTGCAATCCTAATTATGGTGACAGTAATCGCTTTGGTACTGTTTCTAGGGCCGTATAATCACCCTAATATGCATTTATCAAAAGACGAGTATGCTGTATGTAAAAAAAGTACTCAAACACGCTCTGCAATTCTAAGTTTTATATTTTTAATCGCCCTCATAATGGGATTTAAGCAGATTGTGAGGGGTATTACACTCGGAAGTGCAATGGCTGGCTCTTTGCTCAGTGTTGCTTATATATTTGATTGGAGGAATAAATATGGCAGAAAAGGAAACCAAACTAAAGCAGAAACTTCATAGTATGGCAAAAAAGATGATTGACGGTGACGTCGATGAATGGCCTCCCGAGTGCTTCCTGTTTATCTACCAGCCCACTCGCCCGGAGTTCACACCCAAGGAAGCCGCAAAGAATAAACCCGAATAATCCCGCATCCTTAATCAATATCCAGTTATCAAGTAACCATCGCTACGCATAGATGCTCAACCCTGGTTTAACGATATAACATTGTTCTGACATAACCTTATCAATATTTCACCGGGTAAGCTTATACAACAAGCCTCAAACTCCAAACCGCAGCAAAGAATAGCGGTTGTGCGCGCCGGAGAATGCTGCAAGTATTCTCCGGTATCGCATTGTGTAAAAGAAAAAAACGAAAGTATGCGTTAATGATAAGAAAACAGGGAATCGGTTAGAAGCCAGATGTGCAGATACAGAGCTATACCGATTGCATAAAAGGTGTAGAATATATATGAATAAAACTGAAGATTCCATATGGGTGCGATGCCCCATATGTCAAGGGAAAACGCGAACAAAGGTCTATGCAGATACCGTACTTGTAAGATTCCCCTTGTTTTGTCCCAAATGCAAAAAAGAAACCTGCATTGATGTTGTTCAGTTGAAAATGACATCCAGCAAAGAACCAGACGCATAAGCGCAGAGCCTGCTTCTCTTGTTAGTGAGAAGCAGGCTCGTTATTTTATTATGATGGCGGTCTTGCTCCGAATAACAGCTATAACGGATTTAAAGACCGGGATAAGGGCAGCCGCTTCTTGTTCATCACAATCTTCTATCAGCAATCTGAGTTCCTGAAGTATTGGGGACTCCCGCTGCATTTCGGGATAGAAAATTTCACGCGGATCTATCCGTAACGCACGAATTAATGGATACAGTATTTCCATTTTGGGGTTTCCTTTATAATTTTCAATATTCAAGACAGTGCGATCATCAATGTGTATTGCTTCTGCAACCGAACCTTGTGTTAATCCTGATCTAGTTCGTGCATTTTTGACTGCGTTACCCAGTGGTTTTGAGTATTCGGCCATCGTAGTTCACCTCATACATATTCTACAATACACTTTTGCTCGTTTGAATTCGTCACAATACATACCGTGTCTGTATTTCGATTCATCTCATTGGTGGAAAGGAACTATTATGCCGCTAATGCTATTTAACATATTGATTGTGAATTTCATTGCTTAAAACAGGAATATCATAATTACATATATGTATCCCAGTTCACATTCTGCTGTTTTGTCGCAAATTCTGGAAAATGTAGAGATCCTCCGTTCGATCTGAGTTTGATTCAGATCGAACGGAGGATTATTGTTTTGATTTATACCTTAATAAAAGCTAGTGATTTAAGCAGCACAAACCAATTACTACAAATTTTCTCGCTAGACAGTTCCCCTTTTTGCTCCACCCCGCCTTGTTGTTTTATTGAAAGGGCAAAAAGGTGAGCAACTATGATTGATACTCAGTTTTCATTAGCGGATATCCATATTGAAGTTGCGGAAACCGCAGACAGATACATTAAAGCTGTACTTATCAATGCTAAAAAGCGATACTTTAGAGTTTTGAGAAAACTTGAACGAAACGGAATACTGATATTTGATCTGGAAAAGTACGCATCCAACCTAATATGCGAGGAAGATGGATATTCGAAAGTAGATAATGAGATTTTTATAGTTGGTCAAGAATTGTTCACTATGGAAAAATCGGAATTAACTGAGGCACTGTTTATGCTTACACCAACTCAGCGGGATATACTGCTCAGGGCAGTCCTATTGAGACAGTCGCAGGAAGAAATCGCGTCTGCATACGGTATTACAACGAGAATGGTCCGGAAACATAAACATGTTGCTCTTGAAAAACTTAGAAGGAGTCTTACATATGAAGCGTAAAGCCAAACGGCATATTCTCCCTAACGAAAAACTGATATTGAGCATCTTAAATGCTGCATCCGGTGCACCGGAACACGCACTTGCCTTTTACGATGGCTACATTCGAGAAATGGCTACAGATCCCGTGTACGCCGCAGACGGCACTAGGACAGGCTATCTCTACGATGAGGACCTTGCCCAAGAGTTGCGGGTAGCGCTCTCTCAGAGCCTTCCTGTGGTTCGTGAGGTGCTTATCAAAAGACATTTCACCAACCGACCTGTTGTTGTGGTCCTAACGGACCTTGCTAATTAATCGCAGAACTCGATTCTGTTGATTTAGAGAGTTAACTCTCGTTGTACCTTGAAAAAGATGCTTAGGCATTATGGTAATACACTGCGCAACGATCCGACGAGCGGCGTTCATTGTAACGACAAATCCTCCGTCTGACAAACGGCTGGCTGCCATGACATCGGAAATAATGAGCCATACCGCAGGAGCTTAGCGGTGCTGTACAAATTACAGCAACACCATCTCGTGTGATGAAAAGGTGTAGTGCGGGAACTTGGTGCACCCGATGCACTAAGTCGTCAACCAGTGCAGTGTATCCCATATCAGATGGGGCCGAAAAAATCTGATCTTCACACAAAATAAAAAATTATTTTTTGGTATTCCTGAAAAAGTAAAAAGCAGCAATATTCCCTGAAAAATCAGCAAAAGCATTCAGAATATCGCCGTCTCTTCATAGGAAACACGAAAAACGAAATTTGACAAAAAATACAGACTAAATATACTGGAGACGAATCCATCACAGGATTCTATGCGGCTGTCTGCTGCCCCCGGTGTATATGTGCTGGAGGTGATAATTGTGGGTGCTAATCAAAGCCCCGACAAAAAGAAGCAGAATGATCTGACGCATGAGCAACGATATACAATAGAAAAAAACACCTTTGTTGTTGAACCACGGTTCCAGACAACAGGTGATCGAACGATTGGTTCTGTTTTATTGAAGCTTATGCAATACGAGGTTGAGACTTAATACCTCGGGTCGCAGCCGCAGTACATATGTGTACTGTTTATTTGACTGCAGGAAGGAGGTTAAATGGCGCGGTCAAGTAAAAAACATAAGCGGGAAGATACTGCTTTTCTTTATACTCGAATCTCACGCGATGACGACCTAGTGGGTGATAGCTACAGTATATCAAACCAGAAGAAACTTTTGGCTAAGGCTGCTAAAGATTTAGGTTATACAAATTTGGTATATTTCTGCGACGATGGCGTGTCCGGTGTAACTATGAACAGACCGGAATTTGTCGAGATGATCAAACAGTTGGAGCTTGGTAAAGCGGCTGCTGTTTTTGTTAAGGATCTATCTCGGCTCGGCAGAAACTATATTGAAGTTGGACGACTAACAGAAGAATTTTTTCCTGAACATGATATTCGATTGGTTGCGGTATCTGATGGTATCGATACTTGTGAGGGCGAAAGTGAGTTTGCCCCCATTAAAAATCTGTTCAATGAGTGGTATGCCCGTGACATCAGCAAAAAACGGCGAATCAGCTACAAGATCAAAGGGAATTCCGGTATTCCAATCGGTCCTCCGCCCTATGGTTATATATTACGACCGGATGGCTCGGGTCTTTGGGACATTGACGAAGAAGCTGCTGCTGTTTTGAGAAAGATCGCATCTCTTCGTCTGGATGGTCTTGGTACAAACCAAATTGCGGAGTGGTTGACAGAGCATAAGATTCTAACACCGGTAGCCTATAAAAAGCTTAAGGGACAAACAACCAGGCATAAGCCAAATGAAAACCCATACCTATGGAAAAACGCGAGCATTTATAAGCTTCTTACAATGCAGGAATACTGTGGTGATGTAATCAACTTTAAAACATACTCTAAATCCTACAAAAATAAGAAGCGGCATCCGAACGATCCGGAAAATATGGTGATATTCCGGGATGTTAACCCAGCTATTTGGAGTCGTGACACTTTCGAGAGATTGCAAACTCTATCTGAAGGAACACGAAAACGAAAGCCTAAAGAGGGTGAACAAAATATGTTTGCAGGATTCCTAAAGTGTGCTGATTGCGGAAGAAATCTAAATTACCACTTTAACCAGCGCAATCACGATATTAAGTATTTTAATTGCCCTGGCTACAATCAAGGAAAAAGGAAGATTTGCCAGTCAACACATTATATCCGGGTAGATTTCTTAGAGCAGGTTGTTTTAAGCGAGATCAGAAGGCTTACACGTTTCGCCTGTCGCCACGAAGATGCCTTTACCACAGCTGTAGCCGATTATTCTAAAAAAGCTATGGAGGCCGATCAACGAGTTCGTGAAAGCGAGCTAAGAGCGCTTATAGCACGCAATAACGAATTGGATTTATTGTTTGAAAAAATCTATGAAGACAATGCGTTAGGCAAGATTTCTGATGAGCGATTCAAAAAGCTGGCCGATAAGTATGAGGAGGAGCAACAATCCATTGCTGACAGAATTGCTGAGTTAAAGCAAAAGTTCGATGAAGCTACCTCGAAGGTTGCTAACACGGACACTTTCTTAGCTGCTGTCAGAAAATATACGAAAATCAAAAAGCTAACTCCTCGTATTCTGGCAGAGTTGATTGATCACATAGAAGTGCATCAAGCCGAGATAGTGGAAGGTGGACAAATACAAAAGATCGTAATCGTGTACAATTGTATAGGTACAATAGAGATTCCGGAGGAAGTAAATATCCCACTCCCGCAAATAACAATGAAAACGCGCCAGGGTGTAGCGGTTACATATGACCCGCTTCCGCTGGCGACAATATAACTATATTAGGATGTGATTATTTTTAGGGAATAAGAAAAAATGTTATTCGTAAATATACCCGAAAAGTGTTAACGGTCTGATGCCCAAATAGGCATAAAAAGACCGCGTATTCTTAACAGGATCTCAAATCCTATAAGAATACGCGGTATGGTGGACGATATAGGACTCGAACCTATGACCTTCCGCACGTCAAGCGGATGCTCTAGCCAGCTGAGCTAATCGTCCAAGTGCATGAGTGATTATAGCCAAGACAGCCGCGTTTGTCAAGCATTTTCTTCTTATTTTTCACTTTTTTGTTGCTCACAAACAAAATTACACCCGAAATGCCGCCGCCTCCGCAAAAACCAAGGAAAAAGTGCAGCTTTTCTGCGAAAAACCTATTGACTTTTCAGGAAACCTTTGCTAAAATGATCCAGCCGCATTGAATGGGCTTAAGTTAGTGCGCCCAAAAGCGCCTGCGCCTATAGAGCGAGTCTACACATTATAAAGTAGGTGAAAAAGGAAATGAAAGCAGTTATTGTGACCGGTGGCAAGCAGTATACCGTAGCTGAGGGCGATGTTTTGTACATCGAAAAGCTGGAGGTTGAAGCTGAAGCTACTGTAAAGTTCGACCAGGTTCTGGCCGTTCTGGACGGTGAAAACTCCAAAATCGGCGCTCCCGTTGTGGAAGGCGCTTGCGTGGAGGCTAAGGCTCTGAAGAATGGCAAGGCTAAGAAGATTACCGTCTTCAAGTACAAGGCCAAGAAGAACGAGAAGAAGAAGCAGGGCCATCGTCAGCCCTACACCAAGGTGGAAATCACCAAAATCGCTCTGTAATTATGACTAGATGCGAATTTTTTACGGAAGGCGACAGAATCACAGGGTTCACCGTCGCCGGACACAGCGGATATTCGGAAAAGGGCACTGACATTTTGTGTGCCGCCATTACCACCGCTGTTACCATGGCCGAGACCACCATCAATGATGTCTGTGGCGCAAAGGCCAAGGTTCGGGTCAAGCAGGAGGATGCCCGCATCACCCTGACCCTCCCCACTTCCTGCGATGAGGAAGAAACCGTGCAGGCGGTTCTTTCCGGTCTTATGCTGACCCTCATCAGTTTAAGGGAAGATTATCCAGATTATATCGAAGTTTTGGAGGTGTAACACCATGCTGAAAATTGGTATTCAGTTTTTTGCTCACCATAAAGGTGGCGGTTCTACCAAGAACGGTCGTGATTCCGAGGCTAAGCGCCTGGGCGTGAAGCGTGCTGACGGTCAGTTTGTTCTGGCTGGCAACATTCTGGTTCGCCAGAGAGGCACGCACATCCATCCCGGTGTCAATGTCGGTATCGGCAGCGATGACACCTTGTTTGCTCTGGTTGACGGTACTGTCAGATTTGAGCGCAAGGGTAAGGATCGTCGTCAGTGCTCCGTTTACGCAATCGAGCAGTAATCACGGTTTCGTATAGCTTGCTAAGGGCTGCTGCATACTATGCAGCAGCCCCTTTTTCTTGTGCAGTGACAAATTCTCAGGAAAAAGCATGAGAGTTTGTGACTGTATAAGCCATCCGAATGCGAAGGAGGACTTTTTATGTTTGTTGATAAAGTAAGAATTACCGTCTGCGGCGGTCGCGGCGGTGACGGTGCGGTTGCTTTCCATCGGGAAAAGTATGTAGCCTCCGGTGGGCCTGACGGCGGTGACGGCGGTCACGGCGGCAGCGTCATTCTCCGGGTCAATGACAATCTTACCACCCTTTTGGATTTCCGCTATCAAAGAAAATATTCCGCCCAGGCCGGCATGAACGGACAGGGTCGAAACATGAGCGGCAAGCGGGGCGAGCCTCTGATTATTCAGGTTCCCCGGGGTACGGTTGTTCGGGACGCCGAGACCAATCAGATTATTGTGGATATGTCCACCGGTGAGGACTATGTGATCGCCAAGGGCGGTCGCGGCGGCTGGGGCAATAACCACTATGCCACCCCCACCCGGCAGGTTCCCCGTTTTGCCAAAGCCGGTTTAAAGGGACAGGAGCGGGACATCATTTTGGAGCTGAAGCTGTTGGCAGACGTGGGCCTGGTTGGCTTCCCCAATGTGGGAAAATCCACATTGCTTTCCGTTACCTCCAATGCCAGACCCAAAATTGCCAATTACCATTTCACCACATTGTTCCCCAATCTGGGCGTAATCTATGTGGAAGAGGGCGTGTCCTTTGTTATGGCGGATATCCCCGGCATTATTGAAGGCGCTGCTGAGGGCGCAGGTCTGGGTCACGATTTCCTGCGGCACATTGACCGTTGCCGTCTTTTGGTGCATGTGGTGGATGTTTCCGGCAGTGAGGGGCGTGACCCCGTGGCGGATTTTGATGCCATTTGCGAGGAGCTGCACCACTACAGCATTGACTTAGGTGACCGTCCCATGATTGTTGCCGCCAACAAATGTGACCTGCTTGCCCCGGACAGCGACAATTTGCAGCGTCTGCGTGAGCATGTACAGAAGGCCGGCTGCCAGTTGTATGAAATCTCCGCCGGCACAACCCAAGGTACCAGAAATCTCATGCGGGTAATTGCCGAAAAGCTTCGCACCCTGCCTCCCGTAACCATTTATGAACCGGAGTATGTCGAGGTGATCCAGGAAAGCGGCGACCCCAACGAGCTGGTTATCGAGCATCTGGGCAGTACCTGGGTGGTTACCGGAGCTTGGCTGGAACGGCTGATTGTCAACATCAATTTTGACGATTACGAATCCCGGAACTACTTCGACACGCTGCTGCATAAGTGCGGTCTGTTTAAACGGCTGGAGGAAATGGGCATCCAGGACGGAGATGTTGTGGATATTTACGATATGGAGTTTGAATATCAGCGATAATCGGTTGCATTTTACCGGAAAAATTTATATAATGGAGCTACAAAAGGTAGCTCCATTATTTTTTGGGGAGGATCGGGTATGGATTTTAAGGTTTTGGCGGTAGGCGATGTGGTTGGCAATCCCGGAATGGATCGCATTCATCACTCTTTGCGGTATTTAAAGCGGCAGACCGGCGCGGATTTTGTCATCGTCAACGGAGAAAATGCCGCCGTTGTGGGTATGACACCCCAACAGGCAGAGGATATTCTGGATGCCGGTGCAGATGTCATTACCTTGGGAAACCACGCCTTCAGCAAACGGGAGCTTGTAACCTATATGGAAGACAATTCCCGGATTTTACGCCCTTTTAACCTTGCTCCCCAGACCCCCGGCCGGGGTTGGGGCATTTATGACAGCTGGGCAGGTCCGGTTGCTGTAGTGAATTTGCAGGGTCGGTGTAACATGGACTACACACCGGACAATCCCTTTTTAGCAATTGAAAAAATTCTTTCTGAGCTGGATGCGAAGCTAGTTTTTGTAGATTTTCATGCCGAGGCCACTTCGGAAAAGCTGGCTATGGGCTATATGCTCGATGGCAGAATTTCTGCCCTTTGGGGTACCCATACCCATGTACCCACAGCAGATGCCCAGGTGCTTCCCAAGGGGACAGGCTATGTAACGGATTTGGGCATGACCGGACCGAAGCACTCGGTTTTGGGTATTCGCCCCGACCTGTCTATTGCCAAATTCCGGGGCGACCTGCCAGAGCGCTACCGCTGGGCAGAGGGTGCAACCAAATTAGAGGCGGTTTTATTCACCGTAGATGCCCAGACGGGTCTTTGTAAATATGCAGAAAGGGTGGTTTTGAGTGATTAAAATTCTCCATAGCGCGGACTGGCATTTGGATTCTCCCCTCCTGTTTCGCAATCCGGAGCAGTCCCGTCTTTTGCGAAACGCCCTTCGTCAAATCCCCGGAAAAATTGCCGCCCTTTGCAAGCAGGAGGGCTGTGATATGATGCTTCTGTCCGGTGACCTGTTTGACGGTGCTTACAGCGCAGACACGCTGCAAGCCGTAAAAACCGCTTTGGCAGAGGTTTCCGTACCTGTGTTTATTGCCCCGGGCAACCACGACTATATCGGGCAGGAGAGTCCTTGGATATCGGAAGCCTGGCCGGAAAATGTCCATATTTTTACCCATCCGGTTATGGAATCCGTAACACTGGAAAACCTCGACTGTCAGGTATACGGTGCAGGCTTTACCGGAATGGACTGTGACGGTCTTTTGGCAGACTTTGCCCCGAAGCATACAAAGCGGTATGCCGTAGGCGTGCTTCACGGCGACCCCACTCAGGTAAACTCTCCCTACTGTCCCGTCACTGCCCAACAGGTGCAAAATTCCGGTTTTGACTATCTGGCGCTGGGTCATATACACAAGGGTGACCAATTCCGGGCGGGAAAAACCCTGTGTGCCTGGCCCGGCTGTCCTATGGGTCGGGGTTATGATGAGCAGGGGCAAAAGGGTGTACTCATTGTCACATTGGACGAAGCTGTCGCAACCCGGTTTGTTCCCCTGGATGCTCCCAAATTTTTTGACTTGGAGCTGCCTGCCGGTCAGCCCTTAAGTGATGCTTTGCCTCCTGTAGGCAATTATGATTTTTACCGCATTACCCTCACCGGTCCCAGTGAGCCCCTTGACCTTGGGGCTTTGGCGGCAGAGTATTCCCGTTTCCCCAATTTGGAGCTGCGAGACCGCACCACGCCCCCTGTGGATGTGTGGGGCAGTGCTGGTTCAGATACCTTTGAAGGTATTTATTTTGGTCTGCTTCAGGATGCTTTAACCGCCGCCGATTCGGACACCCAACGCCATATCCGCCTTGCGGCGCAAATTTCCCGACAGCTTTTGGACGGACAGGAGGTGGTTCTGCCATGAAAATTCTTTCCATGACTGCCACCTTTGGCAAACTGTCCAACGAAACCCTGACCCTTAAGCCCGGTTTAAATGTCATTCACGCCCCCAACGAATGGGGCAAAAGTACCTGGTGCGCCTTTTTGGTTGCCATGCTTTACGGCATTGACACCCGGGAACGGTCAACCCAATCTGCCCTTGCAGACAAGGAGCGTTATGCCCCCTGGTCCGGACAGGAGATGTCCGGAAGAATGGATATTATATGGAATGACCGGAAAATTACCATCGAGCGTGGCACCAAGGGGCGCACCCCCTTTGGGAACTTTCGGGCATACGAAACCGAAAACGGTTTGCCCGTACCGGAGCTTACCGCGGCCAACTGCGGAGAAACCCTCTTGGGTGTGGAAAAAAGTGTATTTGTAAGAACCGGATTTTTAAAGCTGGCAGACCTGCCGGTGACGCAGGACGAGGCTTTGCGCCGCAGACTCAATGCTCTGGTCACCACCGGCGACGAAAGCAATGCCGGAGATGCCTTAGCGCAAAAGCTAAAGGATTTAAAAAATCGCTGCCGCCACAATAAGACCGGTCTTATTCCCCAGGCGGAAGCGCAGCGCAATGCGCTTTCAGACAGCTTAGCGCAGCTGCGCCGCTTGCAGGAACAATCCCAGGGTATCCGTCTGCGCCAGAGGGTTTTGGAGCAGAATATGCAGTTGCTGGAAAATCACCAGACCGCCCTAGCCTATGAAGCCGCCCAGAAAGACGCCCAGCGTGTTGATGCTGCCCAGCAGGAACGCCGGGACGCACACGCCGCACTGGAGGCTCTGGAGCAGGCGTGCCGGCAGCTGCCTACCCGTCAGGAAACCGAGGAGCAGCTGCGCCTGTTGGAGATATTGCAGCTGCGGCAATCCGATTTGGAAAAGGAAGTGCTTCCGGAAGTCCCTCAGCCCCCAACGCCCCCTGCTCCCTTTGGGGGTATGGATGCAGAGCAAGCCCTGCAACAGGCAAAAAGCGACAAGGCAGCCTTTGAAATGCTGTCCAAGCCCCTGTCCCCTGTTTTGCCCATTTTAGCAGGACTGTTTTTGGCCGCTGCCATTGGTATCGCATTTATCGCTTGGTATGCTTCCCCCGTACTGCTGTTATTTTCCGGTATTTTCTTCTTTGCACATATACGAGGTAAAACTGCCCAGGCCCGGGACCGTAAGGCAATTTCTAACCAATATCCGGGTCTTGCACCCCAGCAGTGGGTGGATATGGCAACAGCATATTGGGAGGACTCCAAAGCCTTCACCCAAGCCTGCGCCACCCGGGATGCTCTTTTGCGCAGCCAGACGCAAAAAAGCGATGCCCTCAATCAGGATACCCGGCGTTTAACCGGCGGCGCGCCTATTTTCCAGTCCATTGCTCAATGCCGGAAAATTTTGTCAACTCACGACGAGCTTAGAAACGCACAAATCCGTTACGAACAAGCAAGCAAACAGGCAATAGACCTTGCCGCTATGGCAAAGCCCTCAAAAGAGCCTGCTTTTCCGGATACCTTAACCCTTTCCAAGGAAGAAACCATAGCTTCATTGGCAGATGCCGGCGCAGAGCTGCGCCTGCTGCACCAAAATTTAGGCAGCTGCCAGGGGCAAATGAATGCCTTAGGACAAGAAGAAACATTGTCCCGGTCTTTAGAGCAGGTAAACAGCCGTATCCGTCGGCTGGAGGATACTTACAGCGCGCTGAATCTTGCCATAGAAACTCTGGCGGAGGCATCCGCCCAGCTGCAGCGCCGGTTTGCGCCGCGGATTTCTCAGCGGGCGCAGGAGCTGTTTGGAACACTTACCGGCAACCGTTATGACCGATTGCAGCTAACCAAGGAGCTGCATCTTCACGCCGGTGCTCAGGGAGAAAATACCCTTCGCCCTGCCCTGTGGCGCAGCGAAGGAACGGTTGACCAATTGTATCTTGCCTTGCGCCTTGCCGTTTCCGGGGAGCTGACTCCCCACGCACCTCTGGTGCTGGACGACGCTCTTGTGCGCTTTGATGATACACGGCTTGCTTTGGCTATGGATATTTTAAAGGAAGAATCCGGACAAAAACAGGTTATCGTTTTTACCTGCCAGGGCAGGGAGACAAATTACCTGGAAAATCCCATAAAATAGATTAGGAGGGATTTTATGGAATTAAGAGAAGTTACACTTTTGGCTGTTGTTGTTCGTATATTTGCTGCTGTTGTAATCGGCGGCCTCATCGGTCTGGAGCGTGAGCTGAAAAACCGCCCTGCCGGTCTGCGCACCTATATGGTTGTATGTCTGGGGTCTTGCCTTGTGATGATGACAAACCAATACATCTGTCAGGTTATGGGTACAGGCGACCCGGTGCGAATGGGCGCGCAGGTGGTCAGCGGCATCGGCTTTCTGGGCGCCGGCACCATCATCGTCACCCGCCGCAGCCAAATTAAAGGTCTGACCACCGCAGCCGGTCTTTGGACGACAGCCTGTACCGGTCTTGCCATCGGTATAGGCTTCTACGAGGCCGCTATTGTAGGCGGTTTGACGGCAGTAATTGTTATGACGGTTATGCAGTATATTGACAGAAGTGTTCAGCGCAAGAGCAAATCCTTAGAACTGTACATAGAGCTTGGAAGCGCCTGCTCTTTGGGTGATTTTCTTCGGGCGCTGCGCAGTCAGAATATAGAGGTTCAGGATATCCACCGGGAACAGGATATGGAGAATGAGAAAAACATTCGCTCATATATTGCATTTTTAAAGCTGAAAAAACGCCAGCACTATCTGGAAATTCTGGAAGAGCTTCAGAAAATCCCCGGTGTGGAATACATAGAAAAGCTGTAATGCCCCAATTGCTATAAAAATCCCCTGACTTTTCAGTCAGGGGATTTTCATAAATTAAGCTTTTTCCAGAGCCAAGGTTCTGGTGGTCAGGTCGCAAACCTCGCTGGGTCCAAAGTACTGGATAGCACCGGGGTAGACATAGCAGGTTTCTACCGCCCACTTTTCTCTGTTTGCCTCGAAGTACTTGAAGGGCTTGCCTTCAAGCTCTACCAGCGCCTTACGGATAACCGGCTTATCGTGGCCATGGCGGCGCTCGATGTTCATCATCTTTGTGATGGGCATACCGCCGGCAACCCACTCCTGAGCAGGCTTGCTCAGATTGGAGACCTTGGACAGATACCCGTTAAAGCCATACTGGATCAGCATAAAGGCGTTGTAGCCCAGGCTGTAGCAGTAGTCAGCATCAAAGTTGGAGGGGAATGCGCAGCGGCCCTCGTAGCCTAAGAAATGGTGCAAAGCGGAGAACTTGCCGTTGTAGGTACCGGCAGCCTTGCGGGCAGCCAAATTATTTTTAACCATTTCGGAGAACAGCTTCTCGGATTCAATCAGAGAAACCTGCACATTGCCATGGGGGTCACGCTCTAAGAACAGCTGCTGCTGGATGGACTGGGGCAGCAGAGCAAACACAGCCATGGATTCCTTAGTCAGGCCGGCTTCGATAAATGCATATTTATCGTTCCAGGAGGGCAGCGCATTGAAATCGTCAGCCTTTTTGCCTGCCAACAGCTCATTGATTTCCGCAATCAGCACGGAGAACTCGGGAACAAATTCCACGATACCCTCGGGAATGATGGCCACACCGAAATTCCAGCCCTTGGCTGCCCGGGCAGCGACAGAGTCGGCAATATACTCGGTAATCTGTGCCAAAGACATCTTCTTAGCGGCAACCTCTTCGCCGATCAAGCAGATGTTCGGCTGGGTCTGCAATGCAGTCTCCAATGCCACGTGGGAGGCAGACCGACCCATAACCTTGACAAAGTGCCAATACTTCTTGGCGGAGTTGGCATCGCGCTCAATGTTACCTACAATTTCGCTGTAGGTCTTGGTGGCGGTATCGAAGCCGAAGGAACACTCGATATCCTCGTTCTTCAGGTCGCCGTCAATGGTCTTGGGGCAGCCAATGACCTGCACGCCAGTATTATGGGCAGCAAAGTACTCAGCCAGAACTGCGGCGTTGGTGTTGGAGTCGTCACCGCCGATAATCACAATAGCGGTAATGCCATGCTTCTTGCAAACCTCGGCAACAACGGCAAACTGCTCCTCGGTTTCCAGCTTGGTACGGCCGGAGCCGATAATGTCAAAGCCGCCGGTATTGCGGTAGCGGTTAATGTACTCATCGTCAAATTCCACATAGCTGTCTTCCAAAAGACCGCTGGGGCCGCCCTTAAAGCCATACAGGACATTGTCCTTGTCGGTGGCCTTCAGCGCATCGTACAAGCCGCAGATGACATTGTGACCGCCGGGGGCCTGACCGCCGGAAAGGATGACACCCACAACCTGCTTTTTGGCTTTAGAGGTGTTGGCGCCCTTTTGGAAGGTAATCTCGTTTTTGCCGTAGGTGTTGGGGAAAAGAGCCTTAATCTTCTCCTGATCCGCTACACTTTCGGTGGGATTGCCGTTTTTGACGCAGATTTCGGAAATACCGTTTCTGAGCATACCCGGAAGTTTCGGGTTATACTGGTATCTTGCCAGCTGCAAAGGGGAAATTTTCATATTCTAACACTCCTTGCTGATTGTTTGCGTAATTATTCCGCAATTATTATACTGCATTTAATAAAAAAGGTAAATAGTCATTTCCAATATTTTTCTCCAAAAAAACCATGGATAAGTATGGAGAAATTGTTGATTACCCATATAGTTTCCCCAATTGAAATATTTGTATTGAAAACAGAAAAAACTGTGCTATAATGGGATTTGTAAAAATACGGGTTTTCCCCGCTTATTTAAGAAAGGATTGAAAATTATGGCTCTCGTAACTACTACCGAAATGTTTAAGAAGGCCTACGACGGCGGTTATGCCATCGGCGCTTTCAACGTCAACAACATGGAGATTGTTCAGGCAATCACCGAGGCTTGTAAGGAAGAAAACTCTCCTGTTATCCTGCAGGTTTCCAAGGGTGCCCGCGCCTACGCCAACCACACCTACCTGGTAAAGCTGGTTGAGGCTGCCGTTCTGGAATGCCCCAACATTCCCATTGCTTTGCATCTGGACCACGGTGACAGCTTCGAGACCTGCAAGAGCTGCATTGACGGCGGCTTTACCTCTGTTATGATCGACGCCTCCTCCAAGTCCTTTGAGGAGAACATCGAAATCACCAGAAAGGTTGTTGAGTATGCCCACGACCGGGGTGTTGTGGTTGAGGCTGAGCTGGGCTCTCTGGCCGGCATCGAAGATGAGGTCAACGTCTCCGCTGAGGCTGCCTCCTATACCCGTCCCGAAGAGGTTGAGGAATTCGTAACCCGTACCGGCTGTGACTCTCTGGCTATCGCCATTGGCACCTCCCACGGCGCTTACAAGTTCACCCCCGAGCAGTGCACCCGCAACGAGCAAGGCATTCTGGTTCCCCCTGCCCTGCGCTTCGACGTTCTGGAAGAGGTCACCCGCCGTCTGCCCGGCTTCCCCATTGTTCTGCACGGCTCTTCCTCCGTTCCTCAGGAGTACGTAGCTATGGTTAACGCCAACGGCGGCAAGATGCCCAATGCCATCGGTGTTCCCGAAGAGCAGCTGCGTAAGGCTGCTGCCCTGTCCGTCTGCAAGATCAACATCGACTCCGACCTGCGTCTTGCCATGACCGGCACCATCCGGAAGTTCTTCAACGATGAGCCTTCCAAGTTTGACCCCCGTGAGTACCTGAAGCCCGCCCGTGCCAACATTAAGGAAATTGTTCGCCACAAGCTGATCAACGTCCTGGGCTGCGCCGGCAAGGCCTAAGCTTATTAAGAAAATGCCACCTTTTGAGCTAAGCTCGAAAGGTGGCATATTTTTATAGAAAAATGTTACGAAAAGAGCAAGCTGAACCCAGCCAAAATGGCGAGGAACGCAAAATTAAAAGCAGAAAACAGCAAAATATAGTGTCCTGTTTTTCCTTTGTTGTATTTGCTGTACTCCCGGAAGGTAATCAAGCTGGCAAGAGATGCAATCAGCGTGCCTACGCCGCCGATATTCACACCCAACAAAAGCTGCCTGTAGTTATCCGTAAATTGGGAAAGCAGAATTGCCGACGGCACATTGCTGATAACCTGGCAGGATAGCATAGATACAAGCAGAGTGTTCTTCTTCAAAAGGAAGGAAAACAGATTGCGCACAGCATCAATCCGCGCCATATTTCCCGAAAAGATGAAGAAAAACACAAAGGTAAAAATCAGCGGGTAATCCACCATCTTCAATGCCTTCCGGTCCATGAATATCAGCACTGCCGGGATGACAATAAGACCGAGTATATACGGTATGCCCCGAAACACAATGGCAAGGGCAAGGGCAAACAAAATTAGGTATACTACAGAGCGCCCAACCGGCAAATGTGTTTCTTCATCCTTTAATTCAAGCGGCTCGGATTTTACAAAAAAGATGCAGCACAGGGTAATCAGCAAAATCGCCAGCACAAAGGGCGCAGCCATAATGCCCATAAATTCCATTGTGGGAATTTGAAACTTTGTGTACAGGTACAGGTTTTGGGGATTGCCGAAAGGGGTAAGCATACCGCCTAAGTTTGCGGCGATGTTTTGCATAATAAAGGTAAACGCCATATACTTGCCCTTGCCGGTGCTGACCATAACATAGGTGCCCAGGGGCAAAAAGGTAAGCAGCGCCATATCGTTGGCGATGAGCATAGAGCCGATAAAGGTGATGTACACCAGCGCAAGAATACAGATTCGTGTGTTGCGGAAGGTCTGTATCAGTTTTTTCGCCAATATGTAGAAGAAATGAATATTCTTCAGGGCGCAGACCACAGCCAGCACGCAAAACAGGCAGGTTAAGGTTTTGACATCAAAATACGCAAGATATGCTTCGTCCGGGGGTACAAAAAAGCAGGTAATCGCTGCGGCAATCATGGCAATGATCATTACCACATTTTTCTTGACGAAGCTGCCAAAGCCCCGGTATAAATGTAGATGGTTTATGATGCTCACTTCCTTTTTAAAACCTACTCATTATCCATAATATGACCAAATTTGTCAAGATGTTCTTATAAATAAAAATCCGAACCCACTTCCGATTGGAAATGCGTTCGGATTTTTCATAGGTGTGCTTATAGTTAGCGGATACCCAATTCTTCGCCGGTACTGGGCGTCAACCCATAGCTTTGTAGCAGGGCAACAAACCTTTCTGTCTCAGCAACACGGAAAACAATGTAGGCCTTGCCTTCAATATGGGTGAACAGGGAGTACATATATTCAATGTCAATGTTGCCTTCTGCCAATGCAGCCAGAACCGGCGCAATACCGCCCGGCTGATCCGGAACTGCAACAACCTGCACAGGTGTCATAGACATCAGATAACCATGCTGCATCAGAATGGAGGTCGCTTTTTCCGCATTGTCCACGATTATACGCAGAACGCCGTAATCCGCGGTCTCCGCAATGGAAACAGCACGCAGGTCGATACCGTTTTCAGCCAAAATGCCGGTAATTTCAGCAAACTGTCCGGCGCGGTTTTCCAGAAATACAGAAATTTGATATACCATCTTATTCCCCCTTAAATCTTACGTTTGTCAATGATACGAACAGCCTTGCCTTCACTGCGGGCAATGGTCTTTGGCGCTACAAGACGAACCTTTGCATAGATACCCAGCATAGCCTTAAGGGCGCTGACCAAAGCCTTTTCCATAGAGGTAATCTTTGCAAGAGAATCGGAGAAGTTTTCCGGTGTCATTTCTACCATGACCTCCAGTGTATCGGAGTGGTTCACACGATCCACAATGATCTGATAGTTGGCAGGATATCCCTCCTCCAAAAGAACCGCTTCAATCTGCGAGGGGAAGACATTGACACCCTTGACGATCAGCATATCGTCACTGCGGCCCATGGGCTTGGACATTTTCACGTGAGTTCTGCCGCAGGAACAGGGCTTTCTGCTCAGCACGCATATGTCACGGGTGCGGTAGCGCAGCAAGGGGAAGGCCTGCTTGGTAATGGATGTAAAGACCAGCTCTCCCTTGGAGCCTTCCGGCAAAACCTCACCGGTGTTGGGATCAATGATCTCTGCGATGAAGTGGTCTTCATTGATATGCATACCGGTCTGCTCCTGGCATTCGTAGGCGACACCCGGACCGGAGGTCTCCGTCAGACCGTAAATGTCGTATGCCTTAATGCCCAATGCGTTCTGAATCTCTTCCCGCATCTCTTCGCTCCATGCTTCGGCGCCGAAAATACCGGCCTTCAGCTTGATCTGGTCGCGCAAGCCCCGTTCATGGATGTTCTCTGCCAGATAAGCGGCATAAGAGGGAGTGCAGCACAAAATAGTGGAGCCTAAATCGGTCATAAACTGGAGCTGACGGTCTGTGTTTCCGGAAGACAACGGCAGTGTCAGACAACCAACCTTGTGAGATCCGCCGTGCATACCGGAGCCACCGGTAAACAATCCGTAGCCATAGGCAATATGACAGACATCTTCTTTTGTGCCGCCGGCAGCCACAATGGCACGGGCGCAGCAATCCTCCCACAGATCCACATCATGCTGGGTATAGAAGGCCACCACACGCTTGCCGGTGGTTCCGGAGGTGGAGTGAATACGGACACATTCGGATTGCGGCACAGCCAGCAAGCCGTAAGGATACGCTTCCCGCAGATCGTCCTTGCTTAAGAAGGGCAATTTTTTAAGATCCTCCACACCCTGAATATCCGCAGGCGTCAATCCCTTTTCTTCCATCTTTTTGCGGTAGTAGGGCACATTGTCCCAAACATGCTGCACCTGCTTGACCAGGCGTTCATTTTGCCACGCCAAAAGCTGCTGCGGGCTGGCAGTTTCAATTTCCGGCTGATAATAGTTTGCCATTTTCTTGTTTCTCCTTTTCTTGGGTTCAGGCATTGCGTCCCAAACGGAATGCCGCTTTGTTCAGTTCCAAGAATTTGGCGGGGACACTTTTTTCAATGGCATCCATCCACTCTTCTTCCGTAAAATCAAAGCAGCGGGACAGCCGGCCCATCAAAACAATGTTGACAGCCTTGGCAGAGCCTGCCTGCTCAGCCAATGTCAGCGCATCAATAGCATCCACATTCAAGCCGGCGGCATTCATCTGCTCCACCAGACCCTGGGGATATTCCGCCGCGCCGGTAATAACCGGCATAGGGCTGATCTTTTGGGTATTGACCACAATCTTACCGCCAGGCTTCAGATATTCCGTCCAGCGGGCAGCCTCCAACAGCTCAAAAGAAACAATGAAATCTGCTTCGCCCTTGTCAATAACCGGGGAGTAAACCTTGTCGCCGAAGCGAACATAGGTAACCACGCTGCCACCGCGCTGACTCATACCGTGTACCTCGGACACCTTGATATCATAGCCCTTCTGCAGCAGCATACGTCCTAACAGCTTGGATGCCAAAAGGCTGCCCTGTCCACCGACACCAACAATCATAATATTATTTGTTCTCATATTCAGACCTCCTTTGCTGCTGCCAGTGCGTCAAACTTACACAGCTGGGCGCATACGCCGCAACCGGTGCAGAGGGTATTGTCAATACGAGCCTTTTTATCAACGATACTGATAGCTGGACAGCCGATTTTCATACAGGCCTTGCAGCCCACGCATTTATCGGCATCGGCAATGATGGGCTTGTTGTGCTTAACATATTTCAGCAGCGCACAGGGTCGCCGGGAAATGATGACGGAGGGTTCATCCGCAGCGGTTTCCTCCTTGATGGCAGCATCGCACTGGGCAAGATCGTAAGGGTCCACTACCCGGACGCGGCGGATACCCACGGCGCGGCAGAGGGTCTCCAGATCGACCTTGGTGCAGGGATCGCCCTTCAGGTTGTAGCCGGTGGTGGGATTTTGCTGATGGCCGGTCATACCGGTAATAGAGTTATCCACAATGATCACGGTACCACCCGACTCATTGTAAGCCATATTCACAAGGCCGGTCATACCGGAGTGCATAAAGGTAGAGTCACCGATGACAGCCACAGTCTTCTTTCCGTCAGCACCGCCGGCCTTGGTGAAGCCGTGCAGGCCGGAAATAGATGCGCCCATACAGATGGTAGTATCCAGTGCGGCCAGAGGAGGTACTGCGCCCAAGGTATAACAGCCGATGTCGCCCAGGGCGGTCACCTTGTTCTTTGCCAAGGTATAGAACAGACCCCGGTGGGGGCAGCCGGCGCACATAACCGGAGGCCGCTGGGGAATTGCTGCATTCAGCTTTGTACCGGATTGTACACACTTACCCAGCTTTTCCCCAATCAGATTCTGAGAAAACTCGTCGATGCAGGGGAACTTTTCCTTGCCTACGCAGGTAAGACCCAGCTGGCGGCAGTGATTTTCGATGAAGCTGTCCAGCTCCTCCACAATAACCAAGGTTTCCACGGTCTTGGCAAAGTCCAGTATCTTCTGTACAGGAAGCGGCCAAATCATACCCAGCTTCATTACAGGATATGTATCACCGCAGACCTCCTTCACATACTGGTAGGAGGTGGAGGAGGTAATGATGCCGATGCTGTGATCGCTGCCCTCCTCAACCCGGTTGATATCCGCGGTTTCTGCCCACTGCTGCAACAGCCGCGTGCGCTCCTCCACAACCGGATGTCGGCGCTTGGCGTTGCCGGGCATCATAATATATTTCTGCGGATTCTTTTCGTAGGTCTTGCTGACCTCAATTCGCTCTCCCAGCTCTACAATGCTCTGAGAATGGGAAACGCGGGTACACATTTTTATAAAGACAGGGGTATCGAACTGTTCGGAAAGCTCGTATGCCAGCTTGGTAAAGTGCAAAGCTTCTGCAGAATCGGAAGGCTCCAGCATAGGGATCTTGGAGGCTCTGGCATAATGGCGGGAATCCTGCTCATTTTGAGAAGAGTGCATACCTGCATCATCCGCAACGCCGATGACCATACCTGCATTGACACCGGTGTAAGCAATGGTGAAAAGCGGATCGGCGGCCACATTCAAGCCAACATGCTTCATTGCGCAAAAACTGCGTTTTCCTGCAAGGCTGGCACCAAAGGCAGCTTCCATAGCTACTTTTTCATTGGGGGCCCACTCGGCATAAACCTCCTTATAGGCGGCTACGCATTCGGTTATCTCCGTACTGGGCGTGCCGGGATAGCTGGATACAAAGCTGCAGCCGGCCTCAAACAGGCCTCTGGCAACGGCTTCGTTGCCAAGCATCAGTGTTTTCATTGATTTTCCTCCTTTGTATCACCAATAGAGTCGGTTACGCAAACGGTTTCGATTGCGTTGTAGCAGGAGAAAACCTCCTCGACATACGCTCTATTGGGTTTTTTTGTGAACAAACTAATCACAGGGACAAGAACGAGTCCGGACAGCATACAGAATACACCGGCATTGATAGGTGACCGTAAAAGTGCGGGGAAATATTGGGGGAAAAGAATATTGCTGAGCATAACCGCCACGCAGAACAGAAAATTGGTCCAAACCGCGGCAGCTGTGGTTCTTTTCCAATACAATCCAAACAAAAACGGGGCAAGAAACGCACCGGCTAAAGCGCCCCAGGAGATACCCATCAGCTGAGCAATAAAGGTAACATTGGAGTTGTACTGAATCAGCGCCAGCACAACAGAAATGAAAACGAACACAACAATCAGCAAGCGAATAAAAAGAAGCTGCTTCTTTTCATCCATTTTTTTCACAAGATTTCCTTTGATAAAATCCAGTGTCAAGGTAGAGCTGGAGGTCAATACCAAAGAGGACAGAGTAGACATAGAGGCAGAAAGCACCAAAATGATTACAATGGAAATTAAAAACGGAGATAAATCCGAAAGCATCGCAGGAATAATGGCATCATACCCTTCTGTTGCTATATCCACACGGTGAGAAAACAGCCGTCCGAAACCCCCTAGAAAATAACAGCCGCCGGCGACAACCAGAGCAAACAAGGACGAGATAATCATACCTTTGCTAATCGCCTTTTCGTCTTTGATAGCATAGAATTTTTGAACCATCTGAGGAAGCCCCCAGGTGCCAAGAGAGGTAAGGACTACCACACCCAACAGGTTTTTGGGGTCCGGTCCGAAAAGAGAATTGAATGCGCCCGGAGCATTGGAAACGGAAGGATCGGTAACTTGTCCAAGGCTGGTAAACGCCTCTGCAAGGCCTCCCTGCCCCTTCAAAACCGCACAGATAACGGCAATGATACCCACGATCATGACAATGCCCTGAATAAAATCATTGATGGCAGTAGCCATATAGCCGCCCACAATCACATATATCGCGGTGATGACGGCCATGGTAATGACACAAACGGAGTAGTCGATATGAAACGCCATACCGAACAGGCGGCTGAGCCCATTATAAAGAGACGCGGTATAGGGAATCAGAAAAATAAAGATAATGGCAGAGGAAGCCAGCTTCAATGCGCTGCTGTCAAAACGCTTGCCGAAAAACTGCGGCATAGTTGCGCTGCCCAAATGCTGGGTCATAACACGGGTGCGGCGACCCAAAATAGCCCAAGCCATTAAAGAGCCAATGATTGCGTTGCCCACACCTGCCCAGGTAGCGGCAATGCCGTATTTCCAGCCAAACTGACCTGCATAGCCAACAAATACCACGGCGGAAAAATACGATGTACCGTAAGCAAAGGCAGTTAACCACGGCCCGACACTCCGGCCGCCCAAAACAAAGCTATCCACATTGGTGGCGTTTCTTTTGCAATAGATGCCAATGCCAATCATGCTGCCAAAGAAAAGGATGAGCATCGGCAGCTTAATAAGAAGATCGTTCATAGTCGTATCACAGTCTTTCTGCTATTATTTGCCTGCAAATCAACCGGTAATTTGAGATTCCACCAAACGGCCCTGACAGTACTTTTCCCGCAGTGCCGGTTTCTCGATTTTTCCGGTAGGATTTCTGGGAATTCGGTCAAAGATGATTTTTCTGGGACGCTTGTACCGGGGCAGAGCAACGCAGAAAGCGTTGATTTCTTCTTCTGTGCAGGTTTCGCCTTCCTTGATCTCTATAATCGCAGCTGCAATCTCGCCAAGACGGGCATGGGGCAAACCGATGACAGCCACATCCTTAATCTTTTCAAAGCCACGCAGGAAATCTTCAATCTGAACGGGGTAAAGATTCTCACCGCCGGAAATAACCACATCCTTCTTACGGTCAACCAGATAGATGAAGCCCTCATCATCCATACGGGCCATATCTCCGGTCCAGAGCCAATCACCCTTCAGTACCTCATCGGTAGCCTGGGGATTTTTGTAGTAACACAGCATCACGCCGGGACCCTGAACAATCAGCTCACCAACATCGCCCTGTGCCACTTCCCGACCGGATTCATCGACAATCTTTGCCTGCCAAAGGTGGCCGGGCTTTCCGATAGCGCCGACCTTGTGGGTATTTTCCACACCCAAATGCACACAGCCGGGTCCGATGGATTCAGAAAGGCCGTAATTGGTATCGTACTGATGGTGGGGAAACTTTTCCATCCAACGGCGGATCAGGCTGGGCGGCACAGGCTGTGCGCCGATATGCATCAGCCGCCACTGGTCCAGATAATAATGGTTTAAATCGATTTGACCGGCATCAATCGCATCCAAAAGGTCCTGCGCCCACGGCACCAGCAGCCAGACGATGGTGCATTTTTCTTCGGTTACTGCACGCAAAATCCATTCCGGCTTGACACCCCGCAGCAATACCGCTTTGCTGCCGGAAAGCAAGGAACCAAACCAGTGCATCTTAGCGCCGGTATGATACAACGGGGGAATGCAAAGAAATACATCCTTGCGGGTCTGACCGTGGTGATTTTGCTCTACCATACAGGCGCAGTTCAAAGCCCTGTGATTATGTAGGATTGCTTTGGGAAAGCCGGTAGTGCCGGAGGAAAAGTAGATAGCGGCATAATCATCCTCGGTTAGTGCCACGGGAGGGGCGCTGGAAGAACAAAAGCTTACCAGTCTCATGCAATCTTCTGTATACTCGGGGCAATTTCTGCCCACAAAGAACATCATTTTCAGAAAATCCAGCTTCGCGGCAATGGCATCCATTCGGCTGACAAATTCAGGTCCGAACACCAGCACCTCTACGTCCGCCAGCTCCAGACAATACTGAATCTCATCGGAGGAATAGCGGAAGTTCATCGGTACGGCAACACAGCCGGCCTTAAGAATACCAAAGTAAATGGGCAGCCACTCCAGACAGTTCATCAGCAGAATCGCTACCTTCGTGCCTTTTTTCAGACCACGGCTCAGCAGAAGATTTGCAAAACGGTTCGCCCGACGGTCAAAATCCTTCCAGCTCATCTCCCGACGGTAAGGCGCGTCAGGATTGGCGTTTTCAATCAGGTTGAAATCACGCCACGTAACGGCATTGTCACGTTCTTCAGAGGGATTGATTTCCACCAATGCGGACTCAGAACCGTATAATCTGGCATTGCGTTCCAAATAATCCGTAATAACCATGAATCTTTCTCCTTCAAAATCTCTATAATAAAATGGGCATAAAAAAACCCTGCATTACGCAGAGGACGAGTTTTACCCCGTGGTACCACCTCAATTTACCGCCATATGGCAGCCTCATCCGGTTCCTACAGACCGTAACGCAGTATCGGGCGCACCCGTCTCCGCCTACTACAGGTTCAGCAGAGCCGCTCAGAAAGGAATTCGGCGCTGTCCTCTGCTGCCTTGCACCGGACGGCAGCTCTCTGAAAAAGGATAGGGCGCTTACTGGTTTTCGTCATCGCGTTTATTTAATAATTCTACCACCATTATCTGACAAAGTCAACGAGAAGATACCACCGTATCTCATATAACCAAAAAATCCGAACGCACTTCCTATGGTGAAGCAGTTCGGATTTTTATATATGGTGGAGACAACAGGACTCGATTCAGTCAGGGATCGGCTCCGTCGAGCCGTCGCCGGCGGCGCTCATCCGCGCCGCATTTGATCTGTTCGAGTCCTGCCGCCTGAATACCTATACCAAAAAGGAAACCCCATCCGATTGGATGGGGTTTCCTTTTTGGTGGAGTCGATGATGTTAAAGACGAACTATTTATCTCTTTGAGAGAAACCTTTTTAGATTTGTTTTTGTAGTTGAATGTGATGATGAAATAATCATCGTAAAGATATATGGAGTTAACGAAGCTGTCAATCAGTTTTTGCCGATCTGACTGTACCGACATATCAAGCTTGCGGTAGTTATAGAGGGCAAAAGCAATTTGCTCCTTTGGAATAACAGGGTTCCGAATTTCAAGCTGAATCATATCTGCTTCAATGTTCTTTTTCTGAGCTTCTAAATCGTCAAGCATCTGTTTTGTCGTATCAGAGTAAATACCAAGTGCCAACGCTTCGGTAAGATTCTTAAGCTTGAACTGAACCTCTGCAAGCTGAGATTTTAACATGACAGATTCTGCACTTTCGAGCTCTTGGAACCGGTACACACGCTCAGCAAGTTCTTCAATTGCAGAATCATCGGAAAGAAATTCAAAGATTGTATTGATAACGTAATTCTCAATCCATTCTTTGCGCACGGTTTTCTTGTCGCACTTCTTTTTCTTTGCCTGATTGCATTTGTAATAGCGGTACTTGGTTTCGGTATGGCTTGTACCGATCTCACCGGTCATCATAGCCCCGCATTTGCCGCAGAATAGGTGTGTAGTCAGAATATAGTCATCTTCGCTCCTGTGCATCGCAGGAGCCTTCTTGTTGCGTTTCATACGTTCTTGCACAGCATTGAACAGCCCATCATCAATCAGCGCTGGAATGCCTTTAGGAACAACGAAATCTCCGAACTTATATTCACCAATATACTTGCGGTTCGTTAAGATACGGAAGATGGCGTTATAGTTCATAAAGTTACCACGATTGGTAACGCCACGGCTTTTCATAATTTCCACGATCTCAGAGATTTTCTTGCCATCGTTATAAAGTGTGAATATGTCCTTTATAATCGGAGCAGTGTCCTCGTCAATCTGAAAATGCTTGTCGCCATCGATATAGTATCCAATCGGGGCGCGGACACCATTGCAACGCAGTTTGATTGCATTTTCGGTCAAACCACGTTTGATCTTTTCTGCAAGCTCTGCGGAGTAGTATTCCGCAAAGCCTTCCAGTATTGCTTCGAGCAAAACACCGTCTGCACCCTCGGAGATGTTTTCAGTTGCAGACACTACCTTAACATTGTTTTTCTTCAGCGTAGCTTTGTAAAAAGCAGAGTCATAACGGTTACGAGCAAAGCGGTCAAGTTTCCATACAATAACTAAATCAAACAAACCCTTGCTGCTGTCATCTATCATTTTCCGAAACTCGGGTCTGTTGTCTGTCTTCGCCGATAGTGCGCGGTCAATATATGTACCGATGATCTCAATGCCGTTCTTCTCCGCAAAGGCCTTGTTCTCACGAAGTTGACCTTCGATAGATTCTTCACGCTGATTGTCCGATGAATATCGAGCGTAAATTACGGCTTTCATTTATTTACCTCCTTAAATCATAGAATTCTTTTGAGTCTATCAGTTCGAAACGTTTTGGCACAAATCCTTGTTCAATAAGGCTTTTGTGCATATATTCTTTCTCGCTTTCTCTATAGTAGTATATTTTCCATTTGCTTTTATGTTGTGTTACATCATCAATTTGCCTGAAATATGGAAGGTCAACTCCTGCAACGGAATGACCTGCTACTATGATTTCGTCAAACGGATATTTTCAAAGATATGTTAGCTTGTGCTTATAATTATTTATGTTTTTATGCGTTGTACGATAGTAGTCGTGTAAAACAGCACAAATACTTACCTCTGCTTCGTTTCTGCTTATTTGAGCATGGTTTTTTCGCCCTTTTATATCTTCAATGCGATTTGAGTTTCCGTGACCAAGAATAGGATCGTCATCTGCGTTGTGTAAAGAACCATGAATATGTAAAACTCTGCCGGAATCAATACCATATACATTTTCTAAAACAGAAGTATAGTTAAAGGTAATGAACTGGTCATCGGTGCTTTTGAGTATTGATGACACTATTGGCAAGGTATCGCGTATCCTGATGGTTCTAACCCAATGCTTAAGATAGCCGGCCAATAAGTCAATATACTTATATTCATTGCGGAAATATTCTCGCAACGTATCTTCAATTCCAACAGGGCCGCTTTCTAACCCCATATCAAGAGCCAGGGCATTCTCAATAATAACTGATTCATTGATGTTTGCAAGGTTTGTTTCGAAATCGTTCCATAGCAGATTTCTTTTATACTCTTCTGATGCTCCAGGATAGATTTCATATTTTTGTTCAAAAGATTCTAAAAAGTCTGGATGCGTTTTCTCAAGATAGGTTCTAAAATCCCAATATGCGGTTGGCAAGTCATGTGCTTGGTCAAATCCGTTACCAATTATGTATAACTTCATTTTTTGCTGTCCTCCATTAACTGTATAAGCATCTTTTTCAGCTTGGCGTTGGCAGGTGAAGTGGGATCAAAGCAGAACTCAATAAAGTCACTGACACTTGCATCAGAGGGCAAGGTCGGCTCGTCCTTTTCGTACAGATGCCCCTTGGGATCATCCGTCCTACCAAAGAGATAATCAAGAGATACCTCAAAATGTTCTGCGTACCAAAATAACTTATCCAGGGATACATCAACAAGACCTTGTTCATATCTGCCAATGGTTGCCTGGGTTGAGCCGCAAATCTCTGCGATCTGTGCCTGAGAATAGCGATTCTGCACACGCAGCTTTCTTAATCTTTCACCAATAATTTTCGTCACGAAAATACACCTCTCTTTTCATATATAGACATTATAACACAAAAGAAGATTACAGTCAATACAAATAAGGATTATATACGCAATAGGTGTGTAAACTCTTCGTGACGAAAATCTGCTAACAAACAGCCCGTGTCACAAGCAGCACGGCGGCAGGGAAATTAACACCTCTCTGCCGCTATTTTTTGTCAATTTTTCAAAATCTATTGACAAACTTAATACTACGTGATATGATGTATTGCACAAAGGGAGGTATCATATGGACATTCAGTTGAAACGAGGTCTCTTAGATGTCTGCGTTTTGGCAGCGATTAAGAGCGAAGATTCATACGGCTATAAGATCATAAAAGATATGAAACCGTATATTGAGCTTTCCGAATCGACCTTATATACCATTTTGAAACGTTTGGAAACTGCGAATATGCTGACCGTTCGCACCGCAGAACATGGTGGCAGACTTCGGAAGTATTACCATATCACTAACGAAGGATTGAAGCGCATTGAGGATTTCAAAGTCGAGTGGAAAGAAATCTTATCTATATACCGATTTATAACTAAGGAGGATGATGGCAATGAGTAAACAAGAATTTCTTGCGCAATTGCGTAAAGGTTTATCCGGATTGCCGCAGGATGATATTGAGGAACGTTTAACATTTTACAGTGAAATGATTGAAGACAGAAAAGAAGAAGGTCTTTCGGAGGAAGAAGCAGTTTCGGCTGTAGGCTCGGTTAATGAAATCGTTACACAGGTAGTAGCCGAAACTCCTTTTGCGAAAATCGCAAAGGAAAGAATTAAATCTAAAATGCGGTTAAGCGTAGGCGAAATCGTGCTTTTGGTGCTCGGCTCACCTATATGGATTTCCTTGGGCATTGCCGCATTTGCCGTAATTCTGTCGCTTTACATTTCGTTGTGGGCTGTAATAATTTCATTGTGGGCAGTCTTTGCTTCATTTGCCGCCTGTTCTATCGGTGGTGTGCTGGCATGTGTCGTTTTTATTGTAGGCGGTAACGGTGCTTCTGGTTTTGCTATGCTCTCCGCAGGTATTGTATGTGCAGGCCTTGCAATCTTTATGTTTTACGGATGCAAAGCAGCAACAAAGGGTACTTGGATACTTACAAAGAAAATAGCAATATGGACAAAAAACTGCTTTATCAAGAAGGAGGTAGCGTGATGAGAACGAGAACAAAAGTATGGCTTATTATAGCGGCATCTCTTGTCTTGATTGGTTCTATTGTTTTTGGAGGTGTGATGTCAGTGTTAAAATGGGACTTTACGAAATTATCTACTGTCAAGTACGAAAATAACGATTATAAGATACACGAAGATTATCAGCATATATCTATCATAACCGATACCACTGATATTGTTTTTGTTCCTTGCGAAAGCCCAACGACCTCAGTTTCTTGCTACGAACAGAAAAACAATATGCATTCGGTTTCAGTGAAGGACGGTACATTAGAAATTGAGATAGTCGATACACGGAAATGGTACGAATATATCGGGATCAATTTCGGCACGCCGAAAATAACGGTGTTCATTCCGGAAGGCGAATACGGTAAACTCTCGGTCAAAGCAAGCACCGGTGATGTTGAAATACCCGAAGTGTTCAAATTCAGAAGTGTTGATATTTCGGTAAGCACCGGTGATGTTAAAAACTATGCTTCTGCTTTGGAAGGTGTAAAAATCAAGACAACTACTGGTAATATTTGCATTGAAAACGCATCTGCCGGCTCGCTTGACTTTATAGTTTCCACAGGAAAGGTGACCGTTTCGGGGGTGACTTGCGAGGGCGATATTATAGTTGGTGTATCAACGGGAAAAACATATCTGTCCAATATCCAGTGCAAAAACTTTACCTCAAGTGGAAGTACCGGAGATATTTCTTTGAATAATGTTATTGCTACAGAAAAGCTTTCGATCAAGAGAAGTACTGGTGATATAAAGTTTGACAGTTCTGATGCTGCAGAAATTTACATTGAAACCGATACAGGCGATGTAACAGGCTCTCTACTTACTGACAAGGTATTTATCGCACAAACTGATACGGGCAAAATCAATGTTCCCAAAACTGTTAGTGGAGGTAGATGTGAGATCACTACAGACACGGGTAATATTAAGATAACTGTTAAGAAAGGATAACCATATGGAAAAGATATGGACTGAAATGTACGAAGCGACAAAAGCCGTATTAAATGAACGAAGGATATCCGAGTATGTTACTTGCGGAGAGGTATCTGCCGCAGTGTTATCAAAATCGGGGAAAATATATACAGGTGTTTGTATTGACACCTGCTCTACTTTGGGTATTTGCGCAGAAAGAAACGCTATCTTTAATATGATTACCAATGGTGAGCAAGAAATAGATAAAGTGTTGTGTATCCTTCCCGATGGTTCCAATGGCGCACCTTGCGGTGCTTGCCGTGAGCTTATGGTACAACTGATGGCAGGTAAATATCACGACATCGAAATAATGCTCGACTACTCTACGGGACACACTATAAAATTAGGTGAAATTACCCCCGAATGGTGGATCAAGTAAAAATTAAAATGCGAGATAGCAGTAGTATTATTTAACCCACTATAACAACGCACGTCAGATGGTAACGTCTGACGTGCATTTTCGTTATAAAAAGTTTCCATTTCGAAACGAAAAAAGTTGGGGTGTACCCCTTGACTTTTTGACCCAAAACTCATATGTTCTAAATAGAGGGTTAAAGCTCTTTCCTTCGTTTTTGCTCTTCGGACAGGCAAGGAGCTTGTTCGGAGTCAAAATAAATAACTAATGTTTTAATTATGAAGGAGGACATTTACGTCAAACACTCTCTAAGCACGGAAAATCTCTGTCCTATGGCTTTACGGACAGACGGAGGAAGGCACATGAAACCTGAATTGTCGGGTAGTGCCACAAACCTCTGAAAACGGCAGCATCGAAAGATGAAGATCCTGCAGCCTTGACGCACCAAGGAAAGCCCTACTGCACGGTGACAGCAAAAGCATCTGCACAAGCAATGGCAAATGAAAAGATCAGTCCCAACTTCAAGATGAGCACGGGGAAATTGCCAAGACACAAAATTTGCAGACGAAAATTGATCCAAGCCCCTTATGGTCACTACAATAGCAAAGTGCGGAACCACTTGTACGGTGTGGACGAAAATCGGATAGCATTACGCTTTCAGGCTTCGGTAGCCTGCTGACCAAAATCCTGTTTTCGTACAGAAGTACCGAAGTTTATGGAATTTTAATCGTTATGAAAATTCCCACCGAACGGAGCCGTAGTTGGGGGCTTCGTAGCAATCCTTGATTGTTAATCGGTGAAGTGCGCGAGGTATGTATATGCCTCCACTCTCATTTTGGGAGCATGCACTTCGGAGCGCCGCAAGGTGACTCCATAGTACTCACCCTTATGGGAAAATTGAATATGATTTTCGTTTTGATATGATATATGACGAGTTCCGCGTGGTGGTTGTCTGACCTACAACGACAGCAGCAGAAAGCGGAACGACTCGTTTCGAAATGACAGAATGACTGTCTTTTCGATATGATATATGACTATCCTTTCGATAGGGCAACAGTTTCTTTAAGACCGCAGGTCATAAAGAAACTGTTGCCGGGCGAAGCCATAAAAGTGGCTTACGTCAAGGCATATTGGACGATTTGCATAGACCTCAAGTACAAAACAAGACTAAACCAATTGTAGATGTCAATGGGGATACTATGCCTTGACGTAAGCTCCTTTCAAAATGACCTATGATATTCTATAATTTCAATATGATAAAAGATGATTCTCATTTCGAAATGAAGTCCTATAGATTAATCATAGATAGGCGTTTTTTTGCCTGCGGCGTTCCGGCTGCCCGCCGCTTGATACGAGATCAAGCACCGTACAGTCGGCTAAAATAATCCTATAAAGATATGACTATCTTTTCGAAATGGAGCGACAGCGACCACTATCATTTCGATATGATATATGACTGTCGTTTCGAAATCCGCGAAAAATTTTCGTCACGAGAATTATTTTCGTCAATAAAATAGATTTTGGTCATGAGACCGCAGAGATGGAAGATGCACTTCCGTCCCTGCGGTCTTTTTATTTTCGTCAGCAAACGAAAAAGTAACTTTTCTTGAAACTCGTACCGAAATTCCGTAAATTGTATATGACCGATCCCCAAAGAAAAAAGTAAGTTTTCTTGAAGATTAAAAAATTTCGCCTATGTTATAGACGAAAACAAACCCATATTTTCGTTCTCAGACCACCGAAAAACAAGAAATTTTCAAAAAAAGCCCAAAATCCGTCAAGTTTTCTTGAAACTCAACCATAATCTCTCATATCTTTTTAAATAGAACGAGCGAAAATATCCGGAGTTTTTGCAAATTCAATCTATCGGAAAGGAGGTTAATGTCGATGGGAAAGACAATGACAGGTGAAGAACGGTTGATTCAAGATTTTCGCAGAATGATGAAAGGTATCAACGAGAATGGCTACAAAACCCGTGCAGCCTACGGAAACCACGTAGAGCAATTCTTAAAATTCTACTGGCGAAAGTTTCACGGTCAGAAGCTTGCAAATGTGCGCGGCGATCATATCCGAGCCTATGTGAAAGAGATGCAGGAAAAAGGATTGTCACCGTCCACGATCAAATCCCGTCTGTCCGCAATCCGCTTTGCACACGAAAAAGCCGGTGGTAAGAGACGTCTGCCGGACAATAAGGAATTAGGATTGGAAAAGCGCAAGGTAGGTAAAGAGGACAGAGCATGGACAGCCGATGAAGTCAGGGGCGGCTTGACCGTAGCGAAGAACATGGGTCGTATAGATGCCTACAACGCAATCTATATCGGTTATGCGTTTGGTCTTAGAATTGAAGAGGTTTGTCGCATAAGGAAAGAGGATGTTGAAAAAGCATTGAAGTATGACGGATTGACCATCAAAGGCAAGGGCGGTCAGGTCAGAACATATCCCGTGCAATTTGAAGTTCAGAAAAAGGCTTTGCAATATTTCTACGACTACGCAAGAAAGAACAATCTGATGCCCCGCGATTATGTAATTAGTCCCCAAGGCAAAGGCGGTGTGGAAAGACAGATCAATTCTCTTGAAAATTGGATGTACGCCAATCGGAACAAGTTCGCTATGAAGAATCGCAAGGATGACATGAGAGACGGAAAGAAGCCGAGAAGCGAAAATATCACTTGGCACGGCTTGCGCCACGCAAGAGCGCAGATACAGTACGCCAAGTATAAAGACGAAGGGCGCAAAGACCCCAAAAGAATGACCAGCGAAACCTTGGGACATCACAGACCCGACATCACCAACGTGTATTTGGCAGAATTGCCGCAGAGAAAGAAAAACAAATAAAAAGAAAGGATACTCAATCATGCCGAGAAAAAAGAAAATTCCTCGTAATGATTTAGGTATCCCCGAATATGAAATGGAATCTTTAGCAAGAATGCTTTTACCGATCCTCAAAAAGTATCTTGATTCAGAAGAAGGAAAGCGGGATTGGCAGGAATGGCAAGCCCGAAGAAAACAGAGTGCCGAGAGCACCGATAGCAAGGAAATTACCGAGTGAATTGACGTTAACGATATAAAACCAAGGGATACCCAAAATCACAACGCCACAGGCGGGAAACCGTCTGTGGCGTTGCTGATATTTCAAATCATGATAGAATTTCAACAAACTTCCTTCCGAAATCTGTAATTTCGTATACCTTTTCTTTATTATTGACACGATCAAAAGAATCTCCGAAAATAGAAATTCCACCCCTACCATCACTTTCAAAAGGCGAGTTATTCTGAAAACCATTCATAAAACCTACAGCAGACAGTCGTAACAATTCTGGAGGAACGATGTTATTCTGAGTAATAACCTTCGGGTTTGAAATTAAGTAACTAAGATCGTTCAAAAGTAGTTTGTCAATAATCTCTGAATATGTGCAAAACTCATCCCAAGATATCTTGTTATCTAAATATGCCAGATAAATTTTTGCAAGGACATCAGGCTTTTTGAAATCCAAATAACGGTCAATCAGGATGGTTATATATGCTAATTCAGAATCTCTGTTTTTGCTAAGTATTTTAGCCTTTCGTTGCTCAACTTCTTCTTGCGTTGCTAAGTTGGAGTTGAAACTAACAATAAACTCTCGCAACTTACGAATGAAATATCGTCCCTTAAGGTCGTCAATTATTTTGTATGCAGACACCGCATATTTTACAATCGGAATTTCTTTTAATATTCCGTCATCCATAAAACTATCAAGTACGACTTCTGCTGTATCCACACTCAAGTCTAATGCTTTAGAAGATATACTTTGTTCAAAAGATTTCGTAATAGAAAGATTAGTATCCATATTAGTTCTCCTACTCACATATTACTTTTTATATTGTACCATAAAATGGGGTTATTTTCAATATTAAAGCAAGTAGACAAAGGCACAGATGATTTCTCATCTGTGCCTTTGCGCGTATGTATGCTTAGAAATAAACGATAAAGGCGAATCCATCTCCCAAGGGAAATGGGTTCGCCTTTAACTTGTTTGGTGGAGACAACAGGACTCGAACCTGTGACCTCATGCGTGTGAAGCATGCGCTCTAACCAGCTGAGCTATGCCTCCATATGGAGCGTATAGAATTATACCACACCTATGGCAAATGTCAAGTCTTTTCTGTGTAGATGAGAAGATGGAATAACATACATATTCTTTACGAAAGGGACTGTAAATAACGGGCATACATCCATAAATGCGGTGGGAGCAAGCCCAATGTCATTAAGTAAGAACCTGTGTCATTCTGAGCGAAGCCGCCGACAGGCGGCGAAGTCGAAGAATCCGTTCTCTTCAGTAGGCTCTCAAAGGAAGCGGATCCTTCGACTCCCCTTCGACAAGCTCAGGGTCGCTCAGGATGACATACTAACTTGATGACATTAGAGCAAGCCCCCGCCCTACGATATCTCATTAGGAGGGCGGGAGCTGCTGCCACATTTTATAAATTACATCTTTTCCGGGGCGGAGAAGCCAAGCAAATCAATGCAGGTTTCCAAAATGTTCTTTGCCAGTGCAATCAAAGCGATATACCCTTGCTGCAAAGCGGCATTTTCCTCGGAGAGGATTCTGGTTTCGTGGTAGAACTTATTGACGCAGCCTGCCAGCTCATAGATATACGCGCAAATCACATTGGGAGAGGAGGTGCGCAGCGCCGTTTCCAGATTGGGGGCAAGCTTGGTAATGGCCAGCATTAAATCCTTGGCATATTCATTGGCTGCCGGCTGGATGGGCAAATGCTCCCAAGAGCCGTACTTTGCCAGAATGGACTTAATCCGCACAACGGTATACAGGATATACGGGCCGGTATTGCCCTCAAAAGCCGCAAAGCGGTCCATATCAAAGACATAGTCCTTGGTGGGTTGGTTGGAAAGGTCGCCGTACTTCAGTGCCGCCATGGCAATTTTCTTGGTGGTTTCCTCCACCTCGTCCGCCGCAACAATCTGATTTTCCACCACCTTGGTGCGGACAAAGTCCGTCATATCGGAAATCAGCTGCTCCAAACGCATCACGCCGCCGTCACGGGTTTTAAAGGGCTTTCCGTCTGCGCCGTTCATCGTACCGAAGCCTAAATGCTCCAAAGTCGTTTCTGCCGGAACAATGCCGCTTTTCTTCGCTGCCCGGAATACCTGCTCAAAGTGCAGGCTCTGGCGCTTATCTGTGATGTAGAGCATCTTATCCGGGCGGAAATCCTCCATTCTCTGAACCATGGTGGCCAAATCTGTGGTGGCGTAAATGGCAGAGCCGTCACTTTTTACCAGAATACAGGGAGGGATTTCTTTTTTATCCGTCTCCTCGGCTACGGGAATAACCCACGCGCCCTCGGACTGCACCGCCAGCCCCCGGTCTTTCAAATCCGCAACCATAGCAGGAATATAGGGATCAGCATCGCTTTCACCCAGCCAGGATTCAAAGCCGACATTTAAGTTGTTGTAGTTTTTCTTCAAATCGGACACGGACACATTCATAATGTGCTGCCAGATTGCCCGGTAGCCACGGCGCCCGTTTTGCAGCTCAAAGGTGGCGGTGTGCGCCTTTTCCGCAAAAGCCTCGTCCTCTTTCTTCTTGGCGGCCGCGGCAGGATAAATCTCCTCCAGCTGGGAAATGGTAAAAGGCGGCTCAACAGGATACTCCCCGGTATAATCCGGGTCAAAATAGCAAAGCTCCGGCTGACGCTGCTGCAGCTCGGCAATAATCAAGCCCATTTGCAAGCCCCAGTCGCCTAAGTGAATATCGCCGATGGTGTTGTAGCCGAAGAATTTATACAGCCGCTTTAAGCTCTCTCCGATAATGGCAGAGCGTAAATGACCGATGTGCAGGGGCTTTGCCACGTTGGGTCCGCCGTAGTCCACAATTGCAGTCTGTCCTGCGCCTAGCTTTTCCACACCGAAATCCGGTGCAGTGCGCATAGCTTCCAGATATTCCTGAAGAAAGCTGTCAGAGAGGTTTAAGTTCAAAAAGCCGGGCATAACCGCTTCAATTTTGGAAAAATCCCTGGCATCCAGCTTTTCCGCCACAGCATTGGCAATCTGGATGGGAGCGCATTTATACTGCTTGGCAGCCGCCAGCGCACCGTTACACTGATACTGGCACAGGTCGGGGCGATTGGAAACCGTTACCCTGCCGAAGCTGGCATCATAGCCGGCAGCAGCAAAGGCTTCGGCCATCTTTGCGGAAATCATATCTAAAATCTTTTCCATTTCAATTCTCCTAAAACGTATGTCATTCTGAGCGACCCCGAGGGTAGTCGAGGGGGAGTCGAAGGATGACGGCAGAGATTACTGCTGCTTCTGCTCTGCCATCCAGGCAAGGTAATCGTCATAGGTTCCGTAACGGTCTATGATGGTGCCGTCGGGCTGGAAGGCAATTACGCGGTTACAGGTGGAGGTCAGCAGCTCGTGGTCGTGGGATGCAAGTAATACCACGCCGGTAAAGGCCTCCAGACCCTTATTCACCGCCTGAATGGATTCCATATCCAAATGGTTGGTGGGCTGGTCCAACAGCACCACATTGGCGCCGGAGAGCATCATTTTAGAAAGCATACAGCGGACCTTTTCACCGCCGGAAAGCACATTGACAGGCTTAAATACATCGTCATTGCCAAAGAGCATACGGCCTAAGAAGCCCCGCAGATAAACATCGTCCTTTTTCACGGAGTACTGCCGCAGCCAGTCCACCAGCTCCATGGTGTTGCCCTCAAAATACTCGGTATTATCCTTGGGCAGATAGCTGCGGGAGGTGGAAATGCCCCATTTAACAGAGCCTGCATCCGGCTCAAGCTCTCCCATCAGTATCTGGAACAATGCGGTCTGTGCCTTTTCATTTTCGCCAACAAAGGCAATTTTATCATTTTTACCTACAGAGAAATACACCTTGTCCAGCAGCTTTTCGCCGTCTACGGTCACGGAAACATCGTTGACAGTCAAAATGTCCTTGCCCAGCTCCCGTTCCGGCATAAAGCCTACAAAGGGATACCGGCGGGTAGAACAGGGCATCTCCTCAACCGTCAGCTTATCCAGCAGCTTCCGGCGGGCAGTCGCCTGCTTTGCCTTGGACTTGTTGGCAGAAAACCGCTGAATAAACAGCTGCAGCTCTTCAATCTTCTCTTGGTTTTTCTTGTTCTTGTTGCGAATCATCGCCTGCACCATCTGGGAGGACTCGTACCAGAAGTCGTAGTTGCCTACATACATCTTAATCTTGCCGTAGTCAATATCCACGGTATGGGTGCAAACCGTATTTAAGAAGTGGCGGTCGTGGGAAACGGCAATCACCATGCCGGGGAAATCCAGCAAGAAGTCCTCCAGCCAGTTAATCGCTTCAATGTCTAAGTTGTTGGTAGGCTCGTCCAGCATAATGATGTCGGGATTGCCGAACAGTGCCGCAGCCAGCAAGACCTTAACCTTTAAACGGGGGTCGACATTGGCCATGAGATCATAGTGCAGCTCCGTACCGATACCCAGACCCTGCAGCAGACGGGAAGCATCCGACTCCGCCTCCCAGCCACCCAGCTCTGCAAACTCCACCTCCAGCTCCGAGGCGCGGATGCCGTCCTCATCGGTAAAGTCCGGCTTTTCATATATGGCATCTTTTTCCTTCATAATGTCATACAGGTGCTGATTGCCCATAATGACGGTATCCATAACGGTGTATTCATCGTAGGCATTCTGGTTCTGCTTCAAAACCGATACCCGCTTTTCCGGGTCAACGTAAATATCGCCGGCGGTAGACTCCAGCTCTCCGGTAAGCAGGCGCAAAAAGGTAGACTTGCCTGCGCCGTTTGCGCCGATAATGCCGTAACAGTTACCGGGCAAAAACTGCAAATCCACATGCTGAAACAGCCACTGTCCGCCAAACTGCATTCCTAAATTGCTAACTGTAATCATAATTTTACTCCTCTTAGGCACATAATCTTTCATTTTAAGTATAGCACAAAAGCAAGAATAATCAAGGATAATATTGGCAGCCGCTTGCCTTTGCCCTTTTTGAACTTTTTAAAAAGTTTTTAATAAGGGGTTGCTTTTTTGAGAATATGCGATATAATATTAGCACTCACACATTTAGAGTGCTAAAAAGGAGATTTGTTATGCGCAAAAAGCAGTTTAAGGCTGAGTCCAAGCGTCTTTTGGACTTAATGATCAATTCTATTTACACCCATCAGGAGATTTTCCTCCGGGAAATTATCTCCAACGCCTCCGACGCGATGGACAAGCTAGCCTACACCGCCCTCACCGACGATAAGGTTGGTATCAACCGGGAGGATTTTGCCATTACCCTCACCCGGGGCGACGGTGTGCTTACGGTTTCCGACAACGGCATCGGTATGTCCAGGGAGGAAATGGAAGAGAACTTAGGCACCATCGCCAAGTCCGGCTCTCTGGGCTTTAAGCAGGCCATGGACAAAACAGAAGACATTGACATTATCGGTCAGTTCGGTGTTGGCTTTTATGCCGCCTTTATGGTTGCCGGCTCCGTGACGGTCATCTCCAGAAAATACGGAGAGGACACTGCCTGGAAGTGGGTCTCCGACGGTGCAGACGGCTATACCATCGAGGAAGCAGAAAGAGCCTATCCCGGCACTGATATAATTATGACATTAAAGCCGGATACCGAGGAGGAGAAATTCTCCCGTTTCCTGGAAGAATATGAAATCCGCAATTTGGTAAAAAAATACTCCGACTACATCCGCTACCCAATCCGCATGCTGGTTACCAAATCCCGTATGAAGGAAGGCACGCAGGATAAGCCGGAGTACGAGGAATATTTTGAAATAGAAACCCTCAACTCCATGGTGCCCCTCTGGCACAGGAACAAAAAGGATGTTACCGAAGAGGAATATGTTCGCTTTTATCAGGAGAAATTCTTCGACTTTGCCAAGCCTCTGGGTACCATCCATTTCAGCACCGAGGGTACGGTTTCTTATAAGGCACTGCTGTATATCCCCGGCAAAGCACCCTATGATTTCTACACCAAGGACTATAAGCCCGGTTTGCAGCTGTATTCCTCCGGCGTGATGATTATGGAAAATTGCGAGGATTTGCTGCCTGAGCAGTTCCGGTTTGTCCGGGGCGTGGTAGACAGTCAGGATTTGTCCTTGAACATCAGCCGGGAAATGCTTCAGCACAACCGCCAGTTAACGGTAATTGCCAAGAATATCGAAAAGAAAATCAAAGCCTATCTTAAGTCCATGCTCACTGATGAACGGGAGAAATACGAGCAGTTTTATGCCGCCTTCTCCCGTCAGCTAAAGTATGGCACAGTTGCCGATTACGGCGCCCACAAGGAAAGCACCCAGGATTTGCTTTTATTCCGCAGCCACAAAGAAAATAAGCTGATTACCTTCCAGGAATATGTGGACAATATGGCCCAGGGGCAGGAGAAAATATACTATGTACCCGGCGAAAATGCCGAGCGTGCCGGCAAGCTGCCCCAGGTGCAGACATTAACCCAAAAGGGTTATGATGTGCTTCTGTTTACCGACGAGGTGGACGAGTTTGTACCCCAGACGCTGATGACCTATGCGGAAAAGTCCTTCTGCAATGCCTCCTCCGAGGATTTGGGTCTGCAAACCGAGGAGGAAAAGAAGCTTTTAGAAGAGCAATCTGAAAAGCTCAAGGGCCTTCTGGACTTTATGAAAGAAACGCTGGGCGCAGGCATTAAGGAGGTCAGGCTGGGGGCAAACTTAGGCGCTGCCCCTGTATGCATGACACCGGCTTCCGGAATGAGCTTTGAAATGGAGAAATACTTTAAGCGTATGAACCCGGATATGCCCATTCCCTCGGAGCGGATTTTGGAATTAAATCCGGAGCACGATGCCATAAAGGCTCTGCAGATTGCCACCGCACAGGATCCGGAAAAGGCCAAGGATTACGCAAAGATTTTGTGCTGTCAGGCACAGCTTTTGGCAGATCTGCCCCTGGATGACCCGGCAGAATACACCGCACTTGTGTGCAAGCTGATGAAATAAGCAAATTGCCCCCCGTTTCCGCAGAAACGGGGGTATTCGCTTTTGCGTGCAAATATCTAACCTATGCATAATATACTGAATATTATGCATTAAATTATAAAATGTCCGCCCCGGTCAACACCGGAAACCGGAAAATGCCTGCTCTTCGCAAGCATTAATTTCCTTCCACAAACATCATAAACAGGCATTTTATCCAAAACCGACCCCTTTTGCAGTCATTGTGTGTATAAATCCTACAAACAATGAATATTTATGCATTTGACCTTGACATATTTGGAATGCAGGTGTATAATTCATGGCATATTAAAGAATATTTTTCGGAGGGATACATCATGAATAAAGAAAACATCAAAAAAGTTGTCCTTGCCTATTCCGGTGGCCTGGACACCTCGATTATTATTCCCTGGCTGAAGGAAAATTACAACAATTGTGAAGTCATCGCCGTTGCCGGCAATGTGGGACAGGCAGATGAGCTGGATGGGCTGGAGGAAAAGGCTCTGAAGACCGGCGCTTCCAAGCTGTATGTCCTGGATTTGACCGAGGAATACGTGGACGACTTTATTATGCCCTGCGTGAAGGCAGGCGCGGTTTATGAGGAGTACCTGCTGGGTACCAGCCACGCCCGCCCCGTGATTGCCAAGGGCTTGGTGGAGGTCGCCCTGAAGGAGGGCGCAGACGCCATTGCCCACGGCTGTACCGGCAAGGGCAACGACCAGGTTCGGTTTGAACTGGCAGTCAAGCACTTTGCCCCCAATATGCCCATCATCGCCCCCTGGCGTGAGTGGAGCATCAAGTCCCGGGAAGAGGAAATCGAGTATGCCGAGGCACACAACATTCCTTTGAAAATCAACCGGGAAACCAACTACTCCAAGGATAAGAACCTGTGGCATTTAAGCCATGAAGGTCTGGACCTGGAGGACACCGGCAACGAGCCTCAGTACGAAAAGCCCGGCTTTTTGGAAATGGGCGTTTCTCCCCTGCAGGCGCCCGACGTACCTACCTACATAACCCTTGATTTTGAAAAGGGCATCCCCGTTGCCTACAACGGCAAGAAGATGAGCGCCAAGGACATTATCCTGGAACTGAACAAGGTTGGCGGCGCCAACGGTATCGGCATTTTGGATATTGTGGAAAACCGGCTTGTGGGCATGAAATGCCGTGGCGTATACGAAACCCCCGGCGGCACCATTTTGTACAAGGCTCACAGCGTTCTGGAGCAGATTTGCTTAGACAAGCTGACCATGCACGAAAAGCAGAAGCTTTCTGTAACCTATGCAGAGCTGGTGTATAACGGCCAGTGGTTTACCCCCTTACGGGAAGCTCTCGCCGCCTTTGTGGATAAGACACAGGAACGGGTTACCGGTACAGTTAAGCTGAAGCTTTACAAGGGTAATATGATTAACGCCGGTGTATGGAGTCCCTATACTCTCTACTCTGAGGAAATCGCAACCTTTGGCGAAAGTGACTACAATCAAGCCGACGCTACCGGCTTTATCAACCTCTTTGGTCTGCCGATTCAGGTACAGGCAATGGTTGATGGTAAATAAGCCCACGTGGGGCGGACAGACTGGTCCGCCCCACGCAGGTCGTTATCCTACTAGATTTAAGGAGACAAAATTATGGCAAAGCTTTGGGCCGGGCGGACTGACGGCCAGATTGAACAAATTGCAGACGACTTTAACTCCTCCATTTCCTTTGACTGCCGGATGTACAGTCAGGATATCAAAGGCTCTATGGCCCACGCCGCTATGCTCGCTGCCCAAAATATCATCTCCCAAGCCGATGCCGACGCTTTAATTGCAGGTCTTGAGGGAATTTTGACGGATATTGAAAGCGGCGCGCTTCCCATTGACCAAACTGCCGAGGATATCCATATGTTTGTGGAGCAGGTGCTGACCCAGAGAATTGGGGATGTGGGTAAAAAGCTCCATACCGCCCGTTCCCGGAACGACCAGGTGGCACTGGACATCCGGCTGTACCTAAAAGATGAGATTACGGAAATCTCCCAGCTTATCAAGGCTTTGATTACTGCGGTAACGGACAAGGCAGAAGCCTATGCCGATGCCATTATGCCCGGCTACACCCACCTGCAGCGGGCCCAGCCCATTACCTTTGGACATCACTTAATGGCCTATGCCATGATGCTTCTGCGGGACTTAGACCGGCTGGCAGACTGTAAAAAGCGGATGAATATGTCCCCCATCGGCTGCTGCGCCCTCGCCGGTACCACCTACCCCACCGACCGGAATTTTGAAGCGGAAAAGCTGGGCTTTGACGGCATCTGCCAAAACTCCCTTGACGGCGTGTCCGACCGGGATTTCTGCGCCGAGCTAATGAGTGCTTTGTCTATTTTGATGGTACATCTTTCCCGTTTCTCCGAGGAGCTTATCCTCTGGTCCAGCTGGGAGTTTAAATTTATTGAGCTTTCCGATGCCTATACCACAGGCTCGTCCATTATGCCCCAGAAGAAAAACCCGGATATGGCAGAGCTGGTCCGGGGTAAAACCGGCAGAGTGTTCGGCGATTTAATGGGGCTACTCACCACCTTAAAGGGTCTGCCCCTTGCTTATAACAAGGATATGCAGGAGGATAAAGAAAGCGTATTTGACGCGGTGGATACCGTAAAAATGTGCCTGAAGGTCTTTGCCCCTATGATTGCCACCTTAACCGCCAACACCCAAAATATGAAGCGTGCCGCCCAAACCGGCTTTATTAACGCCACGGATTTGGCGGACTACTTAGTGAAAAAGGGCATGCCCTTCCGCAGTGCCTATAAGATTTCCGGCAGCCTGGTTGCCCTGTGCATTCAGTCCGGCAAGGTCCTGGAGGAGCTGCCTCTGGAAACCTATAAAGCCTACTCGGAGCTGTTTGACGCGGATTTGTACCAAGACATCGACCTGGTAACCTGCGTGGAAAAGCGCATCAGCGAGGGCGGCACCTCCACCGCCTCGGTGAAAAAACAAATTGCTTATGTAAGGCAGGTTCTGAAATGACCAAGGTATTTATTGACGGCAGCGCCGGAACTACCGGCCTGCGGATTGTAGACCGGCTCTCCCAGAGAGAGGATTTGGAGCTTGTACTCCTGCCGGAAGAGCTTCGGAAAGACCCGGCCGCCCGGGCAGATGCCCTATCATCTTCGGAAGTCGCCTTTTTATGTCTGCCGGATGATGCGGCAAAGGAATCCGCTCAGCTTGCCCAGGGGATGCCTGTTAAAATCATCGATACCTCCACAGCCCATCGGACTGACCCCCAATGGGTATACGGCATGCCGGAGCTTGCCGGCTACCGGGAGCGTATTTTGAAGTCTTCCCGCATTGCCAACCCCGGCTGCCACGCCAGCGGCTTTATCGCCCTGGTTGCCCCCCTGGTTCAGCAGGGACTTTTGAAAAAGGATGCTTACTTAAGCTGCTTTTCCCTCACCGGCTACTCCGGCGGCGGCAAGAAAATGATTGCCCAGTATGAAGACGAAAACCGCCCTGCCCTTTACGGCGCGCCCCGGCAATACGCCCTGGGGCAAAGCCACAAGCATCTAAAGGAAATGGGCGTTGTTTGCGGTCTGGAAAATGCGCCGGTTTTTTGTCCCATTGTGGCGGATTTTTACAGCGGCATGGAGGTAACCGTTCCCCTGTTTGCCAAGGACATTACCGGCACTTTTGAGGATATTTGTCAGCTGTACAAGACCTACTATACCGGCGGTCTTATTCATTTCGACGTAACTGCCGACCCGGACAGTATGCTGTCTGCTGCCGCCTATTCCGGAAAGGACGATATGGGCGTCAGCGTATTTGGAAACGAGGACAGAATTATTTTGACAGCACGGTTTGACAATCTGGGAAAGGGCGCTTCCGGCGCGGCAATTCAGAATATGAACCTGCTTTTAGGACTTCCGGAGGATACCGGATTAACCGTTTGAGAAGGAGAAAGAAACTATGGAAATGATTAAAGGCGGTGTCTGCGCCGCAAAGGGTTTTCGGGCCAACGGCGTACATTGCGGTATTCGCCACAATCGGACAAAGCGTGACCTTGCGCTGATTGTCAGCGATGTGCCTGCCTCGGCAGCTGCGGTTTATACCCAAAATCTGGTAAAGGGCGCACCCCTGATTGTAACCAAGCAAAATATTTCCGACGGCAAGGCACAGGCCATTATCTGCAACAGCGGCAATGCCAACACCTGCAACGCAAACGGCATCGAAATTGCCCAGGGCATGTGCGACTTAATCGCCCAGCAGCTGGACATTCGCGCCTGCGATGTGGTGGTTGCCTCCACCGGTGTCATTGGACAGCCTTTGGATCTTTCCCCCATTCGCAGCGGTATACCTGCTTTATGCGCCGGCCTTTCCGCTGACGGTGGCAAATACGCCGCAGAGGGCATTATGACCACAGATACTACTGTTAAGGAGCTGGCGGTTTCCTTTACACTGGGGGGCAAAACCTGCCATATGGGCGGCATTGCCAAGGGCAGCGGTATGATTCATCCCAATATGGCCACTATGCTGGTGTTTATCACCACCGATGCCGCCATTTCCCCCAATATGCTGCAAAAGGCGCTTTCTCAGGATATTCAAAGCACCTTCAATATGCTCTCCATAGACGGAGATACCTCCACCAACGATATGGTAACGGTCCTTGCCAACGGCATGGCAGGCAACCCGGAAATTACTGCCGAGGGTAAGGATTTTGCCGCATTTATGCAGGCGCTTAACACCATAACCGTCCAGCTTTGCCGGATGATTGCCGGTGACGGCGAGGGCGCAACCAAGCTTTTGGAGTGCATTGCCACCGGCGCAGACACCTTGGAGGCTGCCAAAATCAGCGCCAAGAGCGTAATTTGTTCCAGCCTTTTAAAGGCTGCTATGTTCGGCGCGGATGCCAACTGGGGTCGTGTGCTGTGTGCCATCGGCTACAGCGGTGCTGATGTGGATGTGTCTAAAATCGGCGTTTCCTTCCGCAGTGCTAAGGGTACAGTTACGGTGTGCAAAGATGGCAGCGGCATTTTGTTCAGTGAGGAGCTGGCAAAGGAAATTCTTCTGGAAAAGGAAATCGAAATTCTTATCTCCCTCGGCGACGGACCGTATTCCGCTACCGCCTGGGGCTGCGATTTGACCTACGACTATGTAAAAATCAACGGTGACTACCGGACATAAAGGAGAAAGCGCTATGGAAACCAGCTTTACTAATGCCCAGCGGGCGGAGGTTTTAACCGCTGCCCTGCCCTACATCAAAAGCTACAGCGGTAAGATTGTTGTAATCAAATACGGCGGCAACGCTATGGTCAACGAACAGCTGAAGCAGCAGGTCATGGAGGACATTGCCCTTTTGTGGCTCATCGGCGTAAAGGTTGTGCTGGTCCACGGCGGCGGTCCGGAAATCAGCGACACCATGAAGCGCTTGGGCAAGGAGGCTGTGTTTATTGACGGCCTGCGGGTTACCGATAAGGAAACCGTGGACATTGTGCAAATGGTGCTTGCCGGCAAGGTAAATAAGGACCTTGTAAATCTTCTGCAAACCAAAGGCGGTCACGCCGTAGGTCTTTCCGGCATTGACGGCGGCATTTTGGAAGCCGCCGTAAAAAGTGAAAAGCTGGGCTTCGTAGGCGAGATTACCAAGGTGCGCACCCAGCCCATCACCGACCTTTTGGAAAAAAATTACATACCGGTTATCTCCACCGTGGCCAGCGACCGGCAGGGCAATGTGTATAACATCAACGGCGATACCGCCGCCGCCTACATTGCCGGCGCGCTGGAAGCCGAGCGTATGATTATGATGACGGATATTGCCGGTATTCTCCGGGACAAGGATGACCCCAGCACCTTAATCCCCCACATCACCGTTGAGGAGGCAAAAAAGCTCTACGATCAGGGCATCATTTGCGGCGGTATGATTCCTAAGGTGGACTGCTGCATTGAAGCAATTTCCCACGGTGTAAAAAATGTGGTTATTATGGACGGACGTATCCCCCACTCCATTTTGATGGAGCTTTTAACCGACGAAGGCGCCGGCACTATGGTTACGAAAGGTTAGTGTATATGGACATCATTTCTCTGGATAAAGAATATGTGGCAGCTACCTACGGGCGCTTTCCTTTGGAGCTGGTCAGCGGCAAAGGGTGCCTGCTAAAGGGTGCTGACGGCAAAAGCTATATCGACCTGACCTCCGGCATCGGTGTTACCGCCTTTGGCATTGCCGATGACGCCTGGGTCGCCGCAGTAACCGCCCAGCTGAGCAAGCTGCAGCACGCCTCCAACCTGTACTACACCCAGCCCTGCGCCCAGCTTGCCAAGCTGCTTTGCGATAAAACCGGAATGAAGAAGGTGTTCTTCTGTAACTCCGGTGCAGAAGCCAACGAATGTGCCATTAAATATGCCCGAAAGTACTCTCAGGAGAAAAAGGGGCAGCAATACAGCACCATTATCACCCTGAAAAACAGCTTCCACGGCAGAACCCTTGCCACACTGTCCGCCACCGGTCAGGATCATTTTCATCAGCATTTTCAGCCCCTGCCTGCAGGCTTTGCCTATGTGGATGCCGAGGATCTGGAGGGCTTGAAGGCTATGGTTGCCCAAATCCCCACCGCCGGTATTCTGCTGGAATGTGTACAGGGAGAGGGCGGTGTTGTCCCTCTGAGTAAAGAATTTGTCACCGGTGTGGCAGAGCTTTGCCGTCGGGAGGATATTCCTTTCATGATTGACGAGGTGCAAACCGGCAACGGACGCACCGGCGCGCTGTATGCTTATATGCATTTCGGCATCACCCCGGACATCGTTTCCACCGCCAAGGGCTTAGGTGGCGGTTTGCCCATCGGCGCTGCCTTGCTGGGAGAAAAGGTTTGTAGTGCATTAAACCCCGGCGACCACGGCTCTACCTACGGCGGCAATCCGGTGTGCTGTGCCGGCGCTTTGAGCGTTATTGAACGGTTGGATGAGGCTTTTTTGGCGCAAGTCCGGGAAAAAAGCGAATATATTTTCTCTGCCCTTTCCGGCGCAGAGGGCATTACCGATGTCACCGGCATGGGACTGATGATTGGCATTAAAACCGTAAAAAGCAACAAAGACGTGGTTGCCGCGTGTATGCAGCAGGGTGTTTTGTGTCTGACTGCCAAGGATAAGGTGCGGCTGCTGCCGGCCTTGAACATCCCCATGGAGCAGCTGCAAAAGGCAGTTTCCGTTCTTTTGGATGCCTGCAAATAAAGGAGGACGACTATGAAAACCTTTACAGGAAAAAGCTTTTTAAAGCTTTTGGATTTTACTCCTGAGGAAATCAAGCAGCTGTTAGACCTTGCCAAGGAGTTAAAGGCAAAGAAAAAAGCCGGTATTCCCCACCGCCTGTGCGAGGGCAAATCCATTGCCCTGGTGTTTGAAAAAACCAGTACCCGTACCCGGTGCGCCTTTGAGGTAGCTGCCGCGGATTTGGGTATGCATCCGGTGTATTTAGACCCCAGCGGCTCTCAAATCGGCAAAAAGGAATCCATTGCCGACACTGCCCGGGTGTTAGGTCGGATGTTTGACGGCATTGAATACCGGGGCTTTGGCCAGGAGCTTGTGGAAACTCTGGCTGAGTTTGCCGGTGTTCCCGTTTGGAACGGCTTAACCAATGAATATCATCCCACTCAGATTTTGGCGGATTTTCTTACCATTTCCGAGCATTTTGGGGATTTAAAAGGGAAAAAACTGGTTTATATGGGGGACGCCCGGTATAATATGGGTAACTCCTTAATGGTTGGCTGCGCCAAAATGGGTATGCATTTTGTGGCCTGCGCCCCTCAAAGCTACTTCCCCAATCCGGAGCTGATTGCTGTCTGTCAGGAAATTGCCAAGCAAACCGGCGCAACGCTGGAATTTATCACCGACCCGGCTGTGGCGGTGAAGAACGCCCATGTGATTTACACCGATGTATGGGTTTCCATGGGCGAGCCGGACAGTGTCTGGCAGGAGCGAATCAACGCCCTCAGTCCCTACCGGGTGACCAAACAGCTTATGGAGCTTGCCGGAGCGCAGTGCCGGTTTATGCACTGTCTGCCCGCCTTCCACGACCTGAACACCACTGTAGGCAAGCAGATTTTTGAAAAATTCGGAATCAATTGCATGGAAGTCACCGATGAGGTTTTTGAAAGCCAACAGTCCATCGTTTTTGACGAAGCCGAAAACCGGATGCACACCATTAAGGCAGTTATGGCCGCCACTTTGGTATAAAAACGTCCCACAGGCAAGCACCTGTGGGCGTTTTTTCATAATTTGGGTGTTGCGGAAACTTTTCTCTTTCCTATTTTCCTTTCTTTTGGTATAATAGATGAAAATACCGAAAAGAAGGGATTAAAATGTACAATATTTTACTGTGTGATGACCAGCCGGATATTGTAAACGCGTTAAAAATATACTTAGCGCCGGAGGGCTATGTATTTTATGAGGCCTTCAACGGATTACAGGCGGTGGAAGCTGTTCGAAAGCAGGACATCCACTTGGTGTTGCTGGATGTGATGATGCCAAAAATGGACGGCATTACGGCGCTGAAGCAAATTCGCCAGTTTTCCAATGTACCCATTATTCTGCTCACCGCAAAGTCCGAAACTGAGGATATGGTTCTTGGCTTAAATGCTGGTGCCGATGATTACATCACAAAGCCCTTTGTGCCGGCGGAGGTTCTTGCCCGGGTGCGCAGCCAGCTGCGCCGCTATGACAGCTTGGGCAGCCGGGTCAACACTCCCAACGAGCTGCAGGTTGGCAACATTACTCTGAACGACACCACCAAAACCGCCTGCGTTGACGGTACTCCCGTAACCTTGACCCCCATTGAATACAACATTTTAAAGCTTTTAATGAGCAATCCGGGAAAGGTTTACTCCACAAAGGCGCTGTATGAGGCAGTCTGGCAGGAGGAAGCCATCGGAAGTGAGGGCGCGGTTGCGGTACATATCCGTCACCTCCGGGAAAAAATTGAAATTGACCCATCCAATCCCCGGTATTTAAAGGTGGTTTGGGGACAAGGCTATAAAATCGAAGGAGGCAGGTAAATGCGCTACTCCATGCCCCAAAAATTTATTGCAATCGTTTTGACCGCCATAGCTATGGTTACTGCCTTTGGCGGCATTCTGGGAATTTGGCAGGTGGCGGAGCTGGGTCTGTATACCGACGGACTTGACGGCTGGATAGAAAATCGGCTGGTGTGGCAGGCAGACAGCCTTGCCAGAAAGCTTACCGACCGCTACGCAGTACGCAGCCTGACCAACTGTCCCGACGATGTTCTGCAGGAGCTGGGCTACTGGTATATGTTTGAGAATTCTGTCCACTGGACCAATCTGGAGCAAAGCAGCTACAGCTATAAAATCTCCGACTCAGAGGGCAAAACCCTTACCGGCGAATCGAACTTGGTGCAAACAGAGGATGTATTTGACTATCAAACCCTATGCTCCATCCAATTTCCGGTAATGGTCACGGACGAAAATCGAATTGATATGCTTTATGGTAAGGATTATCTTCACCAAAAAATCATTTACCCCGATACCATAGCCGGAAAACCCAACACCAAGGCTGTAAGCATCCGGTATTATGAAAGTCCTGAATATTTGGTGTCTGTTACGATAAATCCCCATACGGTCATTGCCCGTTCCGGCACATCCTTGGAGCTGGTGCGGATGATTTATGCGCTTCGGTATGAGCTGATGCTGATGCTGGCCATTTCACTGGTGGTTTTTGGCGCTGGAATAGCTTATCTGTGCTGTGCCGCCGGAAAGACGGATTCTCGTTCCGCAGTGCGTCCAAGTGGCTTAAACAGGCTTCCTTTGGATGTTTACGCCATAGCTGGCGGTGTAATCGGATACTATCTGGCAACCCTGGCTGTTCGGATGATGAACTACTGGATTTTTACCATGGACAATCTAAATGCAGGCACCTTGGTGTTGGTTGGTCTTGTGCTTTTATGTATTGCCCTGTTGGTCGTTGGTTTTGTGTACGCTCTATGTGCCCAAATCAAAGCAAAAAAGCTGTTCTGGTGGCGGCAAAGCCTGATCGGGCGGCTGTGGAAACGGGTGCTTTCCTGGACAAGCGCACTGGTTGCTATGCTGCCTATGCTTTGGCAGTATCTGCTCATTGGCTGCATACTGGTGATAGGAATGCTCCTGTCAGCTGTCCCTGCCCTGCAAGGCAATTTTCTGCCCCTGATTTGTGTTGGTGCAGTTTCCTTGTTGGTAGTGGGTTATGCCGTCTACGCCTACGGTGCGCTTTTGCAGGGGGCGGAAAAAATGGCAGGCGGCAAGCTAAACAGTAAAATCAATACCCGTTTCTTGATAGGCCCCTATGCCAAGTGCGCCAACTATTTAAACGATCTGGCAGACGTTGCCATCCTGGCTGCCAAAAATCAGGTGAAAGCCGAACGGATGAAATCGGAGCTGATTACCAATGTGTCCCACGACATCAAAACGCCGCTGACCTCCATTATCAATTATGTGGACATTTTGCAGTCTGACCCGGACACACAGGCAGCCCGGCAGTATCTTGAGGTACTGGGGCGGCAGTCTCAGCGGCTGAAAAAGCTTGTTGAGGACTTGATGGAAATGAGCAAAGCCAGCTCCGGAAATTTGCCTGTGGACATCATTGCCTTAGACCCTGTGGAGGCTGTCAATCAAGCCCTGGGTGAGTTTTCGGATAGGCTGGCAGAAAAGGATTTGACTGTGGTATTTCACCAACCGGAAAAGTCCGTTTCCATCCTTGCCGACGGACGGCTGACCTGGCGGGTACTAAGCAATCTTTTAAGCAACATTACAAAATACGCCCTGCCCGGTACACGGGTGTATGCAGATATACAATGCGCAGATGAACAGGTGCTTATCAGTTTAAAAAATATCTCCTGTGAGCAGCTGAATGTATCTGCAGAGGAACTGACGGAACGTTTTGTACGGGGCGATGCATCCCGTACAACAGAAGGTAGCGGACTGGGCTTGAATATCGCCAAAACCCTGATGGAGCTGCAAAAGGGTCAACTGCAGCTTTTGGTAGACGGAGATTTGTTTAAAGCAACCTTGGTGTTTCCCGCAAAAAAGCCTTAACCCTGCCACGAAATAAACGGTGCTGTTGCAATATGCTGCAACAGCACCGTTTTTCTTATAAACACAGTGTCTTATTTCTTTCCGGAGGGCTTTACATTCTTCGCCGGACGAATTACGCCCTCAATCTTTCCCTGAGCCCGTTCAAAAGCATCAATATTTTGACGAATCAACACCAAAATGTGACTATTGATGCTTCGTCCTTCAAAATCAGCAACATAGGCAAGCTGCTCCAGCATTTCCTCTTCAATTCGGATAGACACACTTTTAACAGCCATAAAAAACACCTCAAAGATATATTATGTGTTTATTTTATAGCTAAAGTATGTTAGAATGTGTCATATGGATACACTATATATCTACAATTTGGAGGATTTTAATATGTCTCACTCTGTATGGAGCTATCTGCAACAACTACCCACCGAAAAGCTGAAACAGCTACTTAATGAAAACAGTAATACCTTACTTCCGGAAATCGTCGCCTATGTCCGTTTCCTTTTGGTACAACGACAACAATCCTAAGCTATAAAATTATAACCGTTGTAAAATTACTTGTATATGTGTTCATAAGAAGCGGCAGGGGTTTACTCCCGCCGAAATGCATTTTGCGATAATCCTTACTACGAGTGCATAAAGGAAGGCTCCCCTCGCAGGGGAGGCTTTCCGCTGGGTTGGGACTGGGCATAGCGAAAGCTTTCTGGAATCACCGGCACACAGCCGGTGATTTTCTTGATACAAAAAGACGGACTGTGAAATTCTCACAGTCCGTCTTTGAATTAGTCGTTGGTATAGTTGTCGAAATAGCCTTGGATATAGACGATGGGCGTACCCTTGTCACCGGAGCCGGAGGTCAGATCGCACAAAGAGCCAATCAAGTCGGTCAACCGACGAGGTGTTGTACCTTGGGCCGCCATATTGCCCACCAGAGAAGAGCCGTCCTTGTCCTGAATTTTATTCCGGATTGCATCCCGCAGCGCCTCACCGGAGAGGTCGGCAAAGTCATTGTCTGCCAGGTACTTCAGCTTCAGCTCATTGGGCGTGCCCTCCAGACCGGCAGTATACGCAGGAGATACCACCGGGTCGGCCAGCTCCCAAATCTTGCCCAGGGGGTCTTTAAAAGCGCCGTCGCCGTAAACCATGACCTCCACATGCTTGCCTGTAGCCTGAATAAGCTTGTCCTGAATTTCCTCCACCAGCTTCTGGCAATCCCGGGGGAACAGCTTAACCGTATCCTCGGTTGCCTTGTTAGAGCCCAGCAGACCGTATTTTTCATTACAGCCGCTGCCGTCAACCGGTGCGGTCATAATCTCATCCAGACCGAACACCCGCTCACCGCCGGCAGCCTTCAAAAGGCGCTTGGTACGCACACGGGTGTGAATATCGCAATGCAGAACATTTTTGGTATAGCTAAGAATTGCCCGGGGGTCGTTGGCAAAAATTACCTCCACCTCTGCACCGGACTCACGGATGAGATTGGAATAGTACTCCACATAATCCACACCGGTGAAGGGATGCTTCACATAGCCGAACATCTTGCGATAGGCTTCCTCGGTGAGGACATCCTTATAGGGGTCTACACCGTTTTCGTCCATCATATCCCAGTCAATTAAGTGGTTGCCCACCTCATCGGAGGGGTAGCTCAGCATTAAAACAACCTTTTTGCAGCCCTTGGCAATACCCCGCAGACAAATGGCGAAACGGTTACGGCTTAAAATAGGGAAAATAACACCCACAGTTTCGCCGCCCAGCTTGGCGCGCACGTCGGCAGCAATGTGGTCAACGCCCACATAGTTACCCTGAGCCCGGGCAACAATTGCCTCGGTCATAGCCACAACATCCCGGTCGCGAGGGGTAATTTCTCCGCTCTGAACAGCCTGTAAAACAGAGTCGGTAACAATATCCGCCAGGTTGTCACCTTGACGGATGATGGGCGCGCGGACACCCATTGAAACAGTACCTAACATCCGACCCATAAATCAACACTCCTAATTTGTTTAGATTGCCGATGTCGCTTTCCACATCGCCATCTAGCATTATAATACAAAAGAGCCGCTTTGTAAAATAAAAAATTCGTAAATTTTCGGTTTTTCGTAAATCTTTCTTATTTCCCCAGCTCCAGTGTCCGTTCATAGGCACGGGTCACCGCATCCATGGTGCTTGCCCGGAAGCCTCCCTGCTCCAGAGCCTCCACACCGGCAATGGTCGTGCCGCCGGGAGAACACACCGCATCCTTTATCTGTCCGGGATGTCTTCCCGTCTCCTGCAAAAGCTTTGCCGTTCCCATCAGGGTTTGGCTTGCATAGCGCATTGCCTTATCCCGGGGCAGTCCGCAGGCAACTGCGCCGTCTGCCAAGGCCTCAGCAAACAGGCACACAAAGGCAGGTCCGCAGCCGGACAAAGCGCTGCCGGCATCAATGAGCTTTTCCGGCAAATGATCCAGAAGACCGGCAACGGAAAGAGACTTTGTAAAGGCTTCTACCGCATCTTCAGATATATTATTGGTATAATCATACAAAATCATACCGCCGCCTACGCTGACAGGCATATTGGGCATAATGCGAATAATTGGATACTCTGCCCCAACCATGCGGCGAATCTCTGCCATAGAAACACCGGCTGCCATGGAAATCAGCACCGGAGTATTTTTACGAGCTGCCAAAACCGGGGCAATTTCCGAAAGCACACTGGCCATAACCTGAGGCTTCACCCCAAGCCAGACAAAGTCCGCTTTTTCTGCCACCTCCTTGACACTTGCTGCGCAGCAGCCTAATTCCTTTGCCAGTGCCTCTGCTACCGGCGCATAGGAATCGGAAAGGAATATGCAATCCGGGGATACTGCCTTTGCGGTGGCTCTTGCCAACGCGCCGCCCATATTCCCCGTTCCGATAAAGCCAAAGGTTTTCATACTGTTTCCTCCTTGCTAAGGATAGGCTAACGGATTTGTCCGTCACCGTGGATAATATATTTATAGGTGCAAAGCTCCTCCAAGCCCATAGGACCACGGGCATGGAGCTTCTGTGTGGAAATTCCGATTTCACAGCCTAAGCCGAACTCGCCGCCGTCGGTAAATCGGGTAGAGCAGTTCACATAAACCGCCGCGCTGTCAATCACCCGGGTAAAGCGCTCTGCCACGGCTTCATCTTTGGTAACAATGCATTCACTGTGTCCGGTGGAGTGAAGGGCAATATGCGCCATTGCCTGCTGGGCATCCTCTGCAACGGAAACCGCCAGAATGTAATCCAGAAATTCCGTATCGAAATCCTGTTCGGTGGCAGGTGTTCCGGGGATGATTGCCTGCGCCTTTTTATCCAGGCGCAGCTCAACGGGATTTTCCTGCCGGTTTGTTACCAAACGGTTATACAGCTTCGGCAAAAATTCCTGGGCAATATCCCGGTGGACAATGCAGCTCTCCGCCGCATTGCACACAGAAGGACGGCTGGTTTTAGCGTTTTCGATAATATTCAGCGCCATTTCCTGGTCGGCGGTTTTATCCACATAGATGTGGCAGATACCGGTGCCGGTCTGGATGCAGGGCACCTTTGCCCCTTGGGTGCAGGCCTTAATCAGTCCTGCGCCGCCACGGGGTATAAGCAAATCCACATAGCCCACCGCCCCCATCAGGTCCGTAACGCTTTGCCGGGAAGTGTCCTGCACCAGCTGAACAAGGGTTTTGGGCAGTCCCGCCGATGTAAGGCCCTCCTGCATTGCTTTTACAATGGCATTGGCAGAGCCGAAGGCCTCCTTACCGCTGCGCAAAACGCAGGCAGAGCCGGCCTTCACCGCCAGCGCCGCCGCATCAGAGGTGACATTGGGGCGGCTTTCGTAAATGATTGCCACCACGCCCATGGCTACACCCACCCGGTCAATAACAATCCCGTTGGGGCGTTCCACCCGACTGCGCACCTGACCCACCGGGTCGGGAAGCGCCACCACCTGACGGATGCCCTCCGCCATAGCGTGGATGCGGTCAGGGCTTAATGCCAGACGGTCCAGCATAGACTGGGAAAGGCTCAATTTTGCCTTTTCCATATCCATAGCATTTGCTGTTAAGATTTTTTCCGCGTTTTGTTCCAAGGCATCCGCCATAGCAAGCAAAGCGCTGTTCTTTTGTTCGGTATCTACCGTGGCAAGGCTGGGGGCCGCCTGCTTTGCCGCCTGTAAAATTTCCTGTGTGGTCATATTATTTGTTCCTTCCCACAAAGCGTGTGCCAAAATTATTGCCCTCTAAAAAGCCGTACAAAAGCTCCGGGTCTTGTCCATTGGCAATAATCATATCGATGCCCGCTTCGGTGGCAATTTGGGCGGCCTTAAGCTTAGTGGCCATACCTCCGGAGCCAAGGGACGAGCCTGTGCCGCCGGCAAGCTGCAAAATTTCGTCGGTAATCTCCTGTACCACAGGAATTAAGGTGGCATCGGGATTCTTCCGGGGGTCCTCAGTATAAAGACCGTTAATATCCGACAAAAGCAAAAGCACATCCGCTTTTATCAGCCGCGCCACAATGGCAGACAGGGTATCATTTTCTCCAATGGTGGTGTGGATACCGATTTCATCAATGGAAACCGCGTCGTTTTCGTTGATAATGGGCAGTACCTTCCAGGAAAGCAGCTGCTCTAAGCTGTCGTGAACATGGGTGCTGCGGCGAGGGTCGTGGACATCGTCCGCCGTGAGCAAAATCTGGGCAACGGTGTGGTTGTACTCAGAAAACAGCTTATCATATGTATACATCAGTTCGCACTGACCAACCGCAGCAGCGGCCTGCTTGCCGGGCATATCCTTGGGTCTGCCGGTCAGTCCCAGCTTGCCCACGCCCATACCGATTGCGCCGGAGGACACCAATACGACCTCACAGCCGGCATTCTTCAAATCGCTGAGTACCTTACACAAAAGCTCCACACGACGGATGTTCAGCCGCCCGTTGGCGTGAGCCAGGGTAGAAGTGCCAACCTTAACGACAATACGCATAACCTATCTTCCTTTTCTATACAAACATACTGTAATTATACAACACCCCATACGCAGAATCAATACGAAAGTACCCATTCTGTGTTTTTTTGATAAAATCCGTCGTTATCTGAACAAAAAACCACGGGCAGGTTGCCCGTGGTTTTTTCAGCGTGTCAAAAAAGTACGATTTCTACCTTGGCCCCCTCTGATGAGGGGGCTGTCAGCCGGACAGGCTGACTGGGGGGAGAGAAAGACAAATCGTTCAGAAAAATCTGTAAAATATAGGTAATTCCCCTACTTTTTCTCTCCCTCAGTCTAATTGCCTAATATCGGCAATTAGACAGCTCCCTCATCAGAGGGAGCCTTATTCACGTATGTATTGGGGTTCTTTGACAGACTGCAAAAAACCACGGGCAGGTTGCCCGTGGTTTTTTATATCAGTCCGATATCTTTCAAAAATGCCTTCATTTCATCGGCATCCTCTTGGGAAACACTTTGGTTGTAGGAAAGCTCTTTGACAATTCGGTTGGTGTGACCGCAGAAAATCAGTTTAAACCAACGCCTTACCTGCATAACCGGCATAAGCCATGGGTGCTTCTTCAAAATAGGGTAATGACTTTTCAGCTTTTCCAAAGGAAGGAAGATTTTATACAGCGCGTACCCAAGTGGGCCGCCCTTTCGTTGCAGCCGCAGCGCTACACGGTTGGAATTTTTCCCGTATACGCCGCCGTGGAGAATATACGCCTGCATCTGCATAGTAACCGGGGTGTGGGGCTGCCCCTCCAGCCACACATTGTAAAGGTTTTTAAGGCTTTCGTAGAAGGTTGCCAATTTGACCTCCTGCAACAAGCCGGTCAATTCTTTTTCATCCGGCGTCAGGTTTTTCTCCAACAACCACAAATCAATCAAGGGTCGGACACCGCAGCCGCCATTGATAAAGTGATAGGCCGCGTGGGTAATAATATGGAACAGAAAATACGCATCGGTTAATTTATATTGGAAGCTGTCCGGACTGCTTGGAGCCGCATAGTCCCAAACTCTATCCAATACGGCATCCAACTGCTCCTCATCTTCTTTAATGCTAAAATGCAACTCCAAATGCACGCCGCTGGGAGCGAACATATTTACATCGTGGTACTGGCGTTTTTCGTCCCACTTGTAGCCCAAATCCGTCTGCAATGCCAAAATTGCCCGATCCAAATCCGCTTCCTGCACCAAAATGTCAATATCACAGCTGGTACGCATCCAGGGTTGGGGGTAAAAATTACGAATAATTGCGCCTTTTAAGGGTATAAACGGGATTCTTGCCTTTTCCAGAGTCTCATAAATTCTATTTTGCTCATATTGCAAGCCCTCATGGCGAAACACCGCCATCATGGACTTTTTCTGAAAGTCCGTAGAAACCTGATTGTTCCACCGCTTGCCCAGCTTGGATAAGGCAGACCCCACCACATGAGCCAAATCGTGAGCATCGGCAAGACGGTACAGCTCGCAAAGCTGCTCCTCGTCCAGAGTATTCAGTTCTTCCGCTTCAACAGGTGCGCCCTGCAATTCAAAGCGGATTAATTCCAGCAGCAGCTGCGCCGTATCCATGCCGTATCCTCCTAAAAATCAGAATTTTCTCCAAACCATTTTGTCCACAATTCCTGTGTAGGACTGAATGATTTTTACCACCTTCGTGGACACATTCTCCTCCACATAATCCGGAACGGGAATTCCGTAATCACCGCTTTTGTTCATTTCCACTGCCGTGCTCACCGCCTGAAGCAGGCTCTTTTCGTCAATGCCGGCAATAAAGAAGCAGGCCTTGTCCAGCGCTTCCGGACGCTCAGTGGAGGTGCGGATGCAAACAGCCGGGAAGGGATGTCCCACGCTGGTAAAGAAGCTGGATTCCTCAGGCAGTGTGCCGCTGTCGGACACCACCGCAAAGGCATTCATCTGCAGGCAGTTGTAATCGTGGAAGCCCAGAGGCTCGTTGCGCATAACCCGCTTGTCCAGCACAAAGCCACTTTGCTCCAAGCGCTTTCTGGAACGGGGATGGCAAGAGTACAAAATGGGCATATCGTAGGTTTCTGCCAGCTTGTTAATGGCATTGAACAGAGAAAGGAAATTCTTTTCCGTATCAATATTTTCCTCTCTGTGGGCAGAAAGGAGAATATACTTACCCTTCTCTAAACCCAGACGGCTATGAACATCCGAGGCCTCGATTTCCGCTAAATTATTGTGCAGCACCTCTGCCATAGGAGAACCCGTAACATAGGTACGCTCTTTAGGCAAGCCGCAGTCTGCAAGGTAGCGGCGGGCATGCTCGGAATATGCCAAATTCACATCGGAAATGATGTCCACAAGGCGGCGGTTGGTCTCCTCCGGCAGGCACTCGTCCTTGCACCGGTTGCCCGCTTCCATATGGAAAATAGGAATGTGCAGCCGCTTTGCAGGAATCGCCGACAGGCAGGAGTTGGTATCGCCCAAAATCAGTAGGGCATCCGGCTTGATTTGGTTCATCAGCTTGTAAGAGCAGTTGATAATATTGCCCACCGTTGCGCCAAGGTCGTCGCCTACCGCATCCATATACACCTCCGGGTCCGCAAGCTTCAAATCCTTGAAGAACACCCCATTGAGGTTATAGTCATAGTTCTGCCCGGTATGGGCAAGGATACAGTCAAAATACTGCCGGCACTTATTGATTACGGCAGCCAGACGGATAATTTCAGGGCGCGTACCCACGATAATCAGCAGCTTCAGCTTGCCGTTATTTTTAAATTCTATATCACTATAATCCAGCCTCACACACTTACCCCACTTTCCTATTATAAAAGTATCTTTTTGTCGCTGTCTGCTTTTTTGAAATGCTTCAGCTTATTTATACATAAGATTAGCACTATTTCTACCAGCATTGCCAGTATAAACACAATAAAGTAATATGGATATGACGAAGCATTCATATTCACAAAAGGAAGTCTGTTTACAACTCCCATAATACAGCGCAAGACAAAAGCCTGCGTTACATATATGTAAATAGAATTTTTGCCGAAGAACTCCAGCGCCTGATTTTTATTGATGGTTTTCGCAATAACAAATGTTGCGGCTATCCCTAAAAAAGATGTGGTTAGGAAAACAATTTTGTTTCCATACTGGTTCATATACATACCAACAGGAAGATTAAAAGAAGAAAGAATCGCCAGAGCAGGGATTAAAAACAATCCGCAACAGCTATACTTTATAATGTTAGAAGCTTTATCGCTGAGCAAAAATGATTTGATTGCTATTCCAACTAACCCGAAAAATGTGGCGCACAGTACCTGCTGAACATATTGAATGCCGTTGTATGATGTTAAAATGAATGCCACACAAAACACCAAAATCGCTGCCGGCAGAACAAATCTTCCTTTTTCAGATAATTTTAAAATACCATAGCACACAATTTCCATAAAGAAAAGCGTAGGTAAAAACCAACTCTGAAAAATTACAAGATAATTAACCTCCCACAGGGAAAATCGGTGAAACAGAAAAACATCAAATATAATTGACTCAACAATCATTAGCACACTCAAAATGACATGGGGAATAAGTATGCCGATGGCTCTTTTTTTAAGAAAAGCTTTAAAGCTATTCTTTGTTGAAAGAAGCATTCCCGATATGAAAAAGAACAACGGCATATGAAATGATAGAATAAAAATATTTAGATTCTCGCTCATAAATCCGATTGAATGTCCCAAAACAACAAGAATTATGCCGATGCCCCTCATTATATCCACAAATTCGTGGCGCTTGTTCACTGCCGGCTGTGTGCTTAAGCCTTCGCACATTTTATTCTACCTCCAAAAAGAAAGTATCGGGACGATTGGGGTTGAATTGTTCGTTTGCCCACATAACCGTCACCAAATCCTGTGTATCGGACAAATTGATGATGTTGTGGGTATAACCGGGAAGCATATGGATTGCTTCTATCTTTTCGCCACTTACTTCAAAATTCAGCACCTCGTCCGTATCGATTTTCCGCATTTGGATAAGGCCCTTGCCGGAAACCACAATGAAGAACTCCCATTTGGTATGATGCCAATGCTGACCCTTGGTAACCCCGGGTCTTGAGATATTTACGCTGAACTGCCCGCATTTCTCGGTTTTAAGAAGCTCCGTAAAGCTGCCCTTTTCATCTGCATGCATATTTAATGGAAACGATACCTTTTCTTTGGGAAGGTAGCTAAGATATGTGCTGTATAATTTCTTTGAAAAAGAATTTTCAGGAATTTCCGGCACAACAAGCGTGCTTGTCTGCTCTTTAAATTTATTAAGAAGATCCACTATTTCTCCAAGCGTCACTCTGTGCGTAGTCGGTGCTGCACAATATTTTCCGTCATCACAGGCAACAGCATTGATGCCGTCAAAAACGCAATGGTGTTCTTTACCTTCAAGAGCATCCAGCATTTCCACCAAAAGATCATCAATATACACCAACTCAAGCTGTGTATTCCTGTCATTTACCGTAATCGGCAGGTCGTTGGCAATATTATTGCAAAACGTAGCAACGACACTGTTATAATTAGGTCTGCACCACTTGCCGAACAGGTTGGGGAAACGGTATACCAATACCTTTGCCCCTGTTTCTTCCCCATAGAAAAAAATCAAGTCCTCTCCTGCCTTCTTGCTTCTGCCGTAATCGTTGTCATAGCGACCGATGCAGGTGGCCTGTATGGACGACGAGATCATCACGGGGCAGGTGTTGTTATGCTTTTTCAGGGTGTCAAGGAGTGTGCTTGCAAAGCCAAAGTTACCCTGCATAAATTCCTCCGCGTTTTGGGGACGGTTTACGCCGGCAAGGTTGAATACAAAATCGGCATCTTTGCAATATCCGTCCAACAATTCCGGATTTGTGTCGATGTCATATTCAAAAACCTCTTCAATAAGAAGATTGGGACGGGTTCTGTCTTTGCCGTCACGAACGTTTCTCAGAACTGCGCAAAGATTTTTACCCACAAAGCCTTTTGCTCCGGTTACAAGTATGTTCATAGATTTATCCTCTGATTATTTTTCAGCAAGCCGTTCCTGAATATAAGAAAGGGCCGCGATTTTCTTTTCAACTGCTTCCACACTTAAAAGCTCGGTGTTGTTGGAATTAAACTCGGTGAGGGGGTTACGGTCTGCATTGCCGTCTTTAAAATATTTATCGTAGTTCAGGCCACGCTTGTCCGCGGGAACACGGTAGAAATTGCCCATATCAATGGCGTTGGCGCACTCCTCGTTGGTAAGGAGGGTTTCGTACATCTTTTCGCCATGGCGGATGCCGATTACCTTAATGTCATTTTCGTCGCCGCCAAACATGCGTATGACAGCCTTTGCCTGGGTTTCGATGGTGCAGGCAGGCGCTTTTTGAACAAGAATATCACCGTTTTCACCGTTTTCAAAGGCAAACAGAACCAGATCCACAGCCTCGTCCAAAGACATAATAAATCTTGTCATAGTGGGATCGGTAATGGTGATGGGCTTGCCGGCGCGGATTTGGTCAATCCACAAAGGAATAACAGAGCCGCGAGAGCACATAACATTTCCGTAACGGGTGCAGCAAATCTTGGTCTTGGCAGGGTCGACCATTCTGGATTTTGCCACAGCCACGCGCTCTTCCAGAGCCTTCGTGATGCCCATGGCATTGACAGGATAGGCTGCCTTGTCAGTAGAAAGGCAGATGATGGATTTCACACCTGCATCAATGGCAGCGGTCAGCACGTTATCCGTACCGATAACATTGGTACGCACCGCCTCCATAGGGAAGAATTCACAGGAGGGTACCTGCTTTAGAGCAGCTGCGTGGAATATGTAGTCAACACCAACCATGGCAGGACGGATGGAATCGATGTTTCTTACATCACCAATGTAAAACTTGATTTTTTCCGCATATTCGGGATACTTAGCCTGATATTCGTGGCGCATATCATCCTGCTTCTTCTCATCACGGGAGAAAACCCGGATTTCGCCAATATCAGTTGTCAGAAAGCGGTTCAGTACCGCATTGCCAAACGAGCCGGTACCGCCGGTTATCATCAGTACCTTATTTTCAAAAATTGTCTTTCCCATAGTTCCAGAACTCCATTCTTTAAATATACTATTAATTCAATTCTCAATTATCAGCTATATCGATTAAATGGTTTTCGCATTTTTGAATATACTTCATTTCCCTTGCATTTTCCAGGCATCCAACGCAGCATAATCAAACTGGGAATACAGCATATTATTACCATTTGTATCCAGTATCTGAACTGTGTCAAAAATATAGTTAATGGCAGCTTTTAGTTCCTCAAAATCTTCACCAACCAGGTGGAATCTTGTAAAGGTCTGTAGGAGTGTTCCAATATACTCCGGACGAATCACACTGCCAACAGAAAAAGACGGTGCATTCATTGCGACAACGTTTTTATGCTCCATCACCTTTTCCACTCCGGAAATGCTTCCAATTTCACCTTCGCCAAGCATCAGCACCAAATTTGCCCCATACATTCCGTGGAAAGACGGATCACTCCACTGTGCGGCAATTTTCTCGCCCATAGAGCCGGTTACAGCATATTCAATCATCATTTCAAGATAATTGATACCGTTAATCCGTTCAATGATGGGGAAATCGTAGTTGCCCGAAATTCTCAGGCAGCACTCATACGCATAAAATTCCTCATTCTCTGTAAATATCTGGAAAGAAACAGCGCCGTTTTTTAAGCCGATTCCCTTTATCATGTCGCAGATCTTTTTATCCATTTTTTGCAGATATGCCTCCAACAGATGGGAAGGATACAGCGAAACAGATGTAATCGTTGGAATGCCATCGCGGTTGTTGTATCGGAAAATATCCACAATATGAGATAAAGACGGAACACCATCTTGAACCGTGTAGAACGCTGCGATATCCTTGCAATTCATAAACCGCTCGATAATTACTTCCTTGCAAACAGAGTATTCCTTCGCATAAGCGATCGCCTGAGGAAGGTCTTCCGCTTTCTTCACCAGCGTTACTCCTTTTGAACTGCAGCCGTCTGTGGGTTTTACAATCACAGGATAAACAATATCTGCAGGGTCTGTATCCTGCGGGTATTCCGGAACAACGGGAATACCATATTTTTTACAGGTATCTTTATAGTTGCGCTTGTCCTGCATCAAAGCCCATTGGTCTTCGTTACAGTAGCAAGGAAGACCTGCCATATGTGCAACCTTGATCACGTTCTGGATGTTAAACTCACTGGCACCGGTAAACACACCGTCAATATTCTTTTCTTTAATGAGCGCCACCAGTGCCTCATGGTCTGTGGTACTAATGCAATATGCCTCATCCGCCAAATCTTTCGTAATTCCACCTTGTTCTTGACCAACGCAAATGACATATAAGCCCATTTTTTTTGCGCATTCAACAACACCATATGTCGAATTACCGTCGCCAAGAATCAGCAGGCGCTTTCCTGTTAAGTTCATATTATCCTCCTATGCTTACCCATTTCATATTGTGGTTTATCCATTATGGGCAGCAACTCATTCAACTACAATATTTACCGTCAGCAGCACCTTTTCACAAACTTCTACCGCTTTTTCTGCGGTGTCCGCCTGAGCAACCACAAAGCCGGCTCTGTCGCCGCTGCTGCCGATTTCACCCACGGTATCGCCAACATTTTTAGTAAGGGTAATTTCCCGGACACCCGGTATGCTTTTTGCAGCCTCCAACCCTTCAATACGCGCAATTACACCATGCTCTGGGCTGAAAAAGCGAATTGCGCTGCCCTTTTCCTGCTTCTGCCGAATATCCGGCACGCCTCCCAACGCTGTTTCGATAGTGGCTTTTACCATATCCACACCGGTGGACAGGGGTACAAGATGGGTTGTGATGCAGTCGCCGCCCATCCGGGCGCCCAGCTCTATCATTTTCGGGCCTTGCTCCGTCAGCATAATCTCTACATGGGCAGGTCCGTTTTGTATTCCTATAGCCTTTACCGCTTTTTCAGCCAGAGCCTTGATTGCATTGACATTGTCTTCCCCCAACCGACTGGGCTGAGAATGTCCCATTTCCACAAAATGGGGCGCACCGGTTGTCAGCTTGTCCGTTACCTGCAGGATATGTACATCTCCGGCGATAACCATAACCTCAACACTAACCTCACTGCCCCGGAGGTACTCTTCAATAATCACGCCGCCTTTGCGGCCGTTTGCTGAGCTGTAATTAACAGCTTCTTCCAGCTCGTTTTGATTGTTAATGAGCATAACGCCGCGGCTGCCGGCATTGTCCACAGGCTTGCTGATACACGGATAGGTTACCTGATCCGCAACTCCGGCCAGCATATCCGGGGATGTTAAGGTGAAATACCAGGGATGGGCAACCCCCGCCTTTTCAAAGGCTTTTATCATCTCGCCCTTGTCTGTGGCTTTGATTGCCGTATCGTAGGAAATGCCTGTCAAGCCCAGCTTTTCACAGGTGTAGGCAACTGCGCGCATGGGCATATCTGTAGCAAGGGTCATAACGCCGTCTGCCTTAAATTGTTTTGCTGCTTCACAGATTCCTTTTTCGTCAATGGTGCTGACATTGAAAAATTCATCTGCATAGGCAATTCCCACGGCATTTGGATTATAGTCCGCCACAGCTACATAAAGGCCCATTTCCTTTGCCTTTAAAATGGCAGGAAGCTGTAAAACGGAAGCACCGATGATGAGTAATTTTTTAGAGAAATTTTGCATTTACAACAGCTTCCTTTCTTAGAATAATAGCCTGTGCTTATTTATCAGACCATCTTCGGCTGATAAAACTATCAATTTTGCACAGCTTAAACAATTTTAATCTTACCCACTCAATGCCTACTCCTGCAAAATAGATTGCTGCAGCAAGCAGTGGGAGAACAAACAAAGTAAACCATAGTTTCTCACAATAAATAGAGTGAACCATCGGTTTAAGTAGGTTGACCCAAATTAGTGTGTTGGCATGGAAAAGATAGACACCAAAGAATAACATCCCGAGCTTGTTGACAACCTTACCCCACGCTTTTCCCGTATAGTAGTTTCTGAAGAGGAAGAAAAGACATACTGCCTGTACCAAAACAAGCACATTGCAATAATAAAGCAACGCCCCTCCTCCTTTAGGCGCACCAAACAACCGCACTGTAACCAGTTCAATAATGACCCTGTATCCCAATTGCATCAGCACAGATGCTCCAAAGAGTATTGCAAAAACCTTGCGGGAAATATTCCGAAACGGATCATATTTTTTGAAGTATGCTCCCAAAGAATAAAGATAGATAAACCAAATCAGACCGCCGCCAACATTTAGGCCAAAGATTGTTCCGCTTGATAAAATACTGCCTACAGAAAACAGCGCGCCGAAAACAACCATGCTTCTTTTAAGTTGCTTTTCCGGTAATGTTTCAATCAAATGGTCCAAAAGCGGCATGGCAAACAACAGCGCAAAATAGACCGTATAAAACCAATATGCCTCTGATGTCACCGGGAGAAGGCTTTTTAGGATAATTTTCCCCGATATAACGCCCGGCTTTAAGACTAAAAATACAAGCAACGAAGCAACAGCATAAAATAACACCTGAAGCCAGGATAAAAGGATTTTGGATTTTCTGTGCTTCCTGCCAAATCCCACATATCCGGAAATCAAAACAAAACAATTTACTGCGCTATAGCAGAGAAACTCCAATCCCCATGCCCCAATATAGTTGACAGACATTCCCTTGGTCAGTGCTCCAGTGGCATCCAGTATATGGAGCATCAAAACCATCACCATACAAACAATTCGCAGTGCGTCTATTCCAACATCTCTACTTGTGCTAACAGTATTCATTTTGAAGCATCCTTTCTGCCGAGCTTAGTCTTAACTAATTTCTTCAAATCATTAAGTATATTTACTTTAAATAGTAAAGACAAAACAATATAAATTAACACACCTGCGCCAATCTGAAGAAACAATTCAAGCCATACATTCAAAGAAAGTCTTGTCATAGCATTGACAGTTATAAACATCACCAACGACATAATCATGGGTAAGGCGACATCCCGAAGCTGTTCGAAAAGCGTATAGCCTACCAGCTTGCGGTTGGGTATTGCATTGATTAGCAGTTCGACAGGAGCAAAGGCTGCCACACCAATGGCAATTGCCATAGGTGTTTGAAAGCAAAACGCTGTTAAAAGGATTATTCCGATACCGATGCCCTTTTTTATGAGGGTAAGGGCAAGGAAGATGTCACTTCTGCCGATTGCTTTAATCGCCTGAAGATTGCAGGAGTTTATGGGTCGGATTGCATAAGTAACACAGGCCAGCTGCAAATAAGGCACGCATAAAAGCCATTTATCTGTCAAAATGATGGTAACAAAATTCTCCGCCACACCCGCAAAGCCGGCCATAACCGGAAACAGCAAAAACGCGCTTAAAGAAACGGATTTCTTCATAATTGCCTTTACGGCATCCCGATTGTCCTGCTCCGCAGACAGCACCGGCAGCATAACCGATTGCACCGCGGTATTCAGGCTTGTCATAATCGTTTTGGGATAGGTCTCTCCCCGGTTGTAGTATGCCAAATCTGTATCGGTATACTTTTTGCCGATAATCAAAGCCTGCAAATCCACATATACTGTTTCCGTAATAGAGGAAACCAGCAGCTTCCAGCCGTAGGAAAAATGCTCCTTTAACCGCCGGACGGAAAACAGCTTTTTCGGTTTCCACGGAATTTGTACAAACAGCACCAGCACAGAAAGGACGCCGTTTGTCAGGTGCTGGGCAATCAGAGCCCACACGCCCATTCCCCATAGTGCCATTACAATGCCCACCGTTCCGGAGGCCACGCTGGCTATAACCGTACTGATTAAAAGCTTTTTAAACAGCATATTGCGGTACACATAGCCAAGCTGTGTGGCATTAAAGGGCGTGGTAAACAGCAGTAAGCCGATTACCCGAAGATAGGCGGTAAGCTGCGGCATCTCATATACGTCCGCGATGATCGGTGCGGCAGCAAACAATGCTCCATATAAAAACACCGCAAGGGCAACGGAGGTGTAGAACACCGTAGAATAGTCGGTATCGTCCACATCCTGCTTTTGAATCAAGGATGTACTCAAGCCGCCCTCAATAATGGCATTGCACAGGCTGGTAAATACCGTCAGAATTGCCACCACGCCAAAGGTGTCAACATCCAGCAAGCGGGCAAGGACAACGCCGATAACCAAGGATGTTCCCTTGGTAAGAAGCTGCTCAATGAATTTATAGGACAGGGATTTTATAACAACATTACTTTTATACTTCATCCGTCTATACTCATTTCCATACAGTCAACAATGAAATGCTTGGTGGAGCGCTGGTATATCTTCCGGAATCCGCGGTTTTCCAGGAACTTAACCGACTTATCGCTCTTGGTATAAACGGTGGTTCTCAGCTTGGTTTTTCCCCGCTTAAGGGCTTCCTGCTTGATGTAATCCATGCAGAATGTTCCAATGCCTCTGTTCCACATTTCCGGAGTCGTGGCAAACTTTCCGATGATTACCGCAGAGGAGTCCGGTTCAAAGTACTGGCTGTTGCCCACTCTCATGGAGAAAAATGCCACGCACTTACCGGCGCTTTGCACCACATAGGTCTCGTTCTTGATGCACGTCTCTTTTATGTGAGACAGGGGAAGGGCATCTGCCCAGTGAAGGAGGCCGTCTTCTAGGAACATTTTTTCACCGCATTCTTTATAAATCCGGGCAATTTCATTCATATTTCCTGTGTCCTTGTCCCAAACACGGACCACAGACAAAGCTTCCTTCTCACCTAAGTAATCGCCGTTTTGCAGAATACTTTTCAGGGTTTTCGCCACATAGACCGCTTCCTCATCCGTCAGCAGGGTGTGCATGGGAAGGGTAATCTCATTGGCATACTGGGCGTAGGCGTTGGGATAGTCCTCGATGGAAAAGCCCAGGTTTTTATAGGCAGTCATCATGGGAAGGGGCTTAAAGTGGACATTGCAGGCAATGCCGGCCTCTGCCATTTTGGCAATAATCTCACCGCGCTGTGCCTCGTCAATACCATTGACACGGAGCAGATACAGATGGCAGTTGCCCCAGGTATCCTCAGATATATGGTGCTCCAAATGCACACAGTCAAGGTCTTTTAGCTCTGCGTTATAAATATCGTAGATTTGATTTCTTCTTGCCAGCAGGCCGTCAAATCTCTGAAGCTGCGCCAGACCGAAGGCTGCGGTCAGGTCGGTCATGTTACACTTATAGCCGGTGTAAACCACATCGTATTCCCAAGACCCCAGCTTCATTTTGTTCAGGGCATCCTTGCTTTGTCCGTGAAGGGACCACAGCATCATCTCTTTATAAAGCGCATCGTTATCCACGCCCTCATGGTCCTTCCATGTGACCGCGCCGCCCTCGGCTGTGGTCAGGTTTTTCACCGCGTGGAAGCTGAAGCTGGTAAAATCCGCAATAGCGCCAGCCCGTTTGCCCTTTTGCACAGAGCCCATAGAGTGGGCAGCATCGGAGGAAATAATCACTCTGCCATAGGCCTTTTGGATGTCGTTGCTGGGCCGGAACAGATGCTTCTTTTCTTCCACAATTTGATAAATTCTTTCGTAGTCGCAGATTACGCCGCCGATATCCACCGGCACAATTACCTTTGTTTTTTCTGTAATCGCCGCGGCAAGCTTATCGTAATCCATTTCATAGGAATCCTTTGCCGTATCCACAAAAACGATTTTCGCACCCACATGGTCAATGACAGATGCAGAGGCGGTGTAGGTGTAGGCAGATGTAATAACCTCATCTCCCGGACCGACACCAAGGACACGCAAAACCATTTCCAGCGCCGCCGTGGCAGAGTTCAGGCACACAGCCCGGCTTGTCCCGCAATACTCGGCGATTTTCTGCTCAAAAAGCTTTGTTTTCGGGCCGGTGGTAATCCAGCCGGAACGAAAAGCCTTTACGACCTCCTCAATTTCCAAATCGGTAACATCCGGAGGAGAAAATTGAATGTTCATATTACTGTCCTTTCTTATCGTCCATTACTTTTTGGCATATTTCAGCCACAAAGGCCGCGTGTACACCGTTGGTAGCCTCAACACTGAATCTTTGCTTTGCGTATTCGTGGCAGGCCTTTATAGAGGCTTCCGTCTTTCTGGGTAGGTTGCGGATCGCCTCCGCCATTTTCTGCACATCAAAGGGTTCTATAAATGTACCGAATTCCTTTGGTGCAACATAGGGAACGCCGGATATGTTAAAGCCAACAATCGGCGTGCCGCAGCCCATTGCCTCCAGGCAGGCATTCGGCTGTGCATCGGAAACACTGGTACACACATACACATCCGCCATTGAATAATACTCTGCCAGCAGTTCCGGGGAGCTTACATAGGAGATGGGAATAAAATTGGAGGGAAGTGTCTCTTTATTGCCGTTGAATGCCACCTGAACAAACACAATGTCATCGTGTTCACACAACCGGGCACATTCTTCAAAATACTGTGCACCTTTATGGGCATCGGTAGACCGTGCGCAAAGCAGCGCCACCTTCTTGTTCTCCGGGATGCCCAGCTCTTGTCTAAGCTTTTCCGAATTCCGGGGATGGTAGATGTTGGTAATGTCTACACTGGAGTCCGTTTCTGCAAATTGCTTGTCCTTTAAAAGATAAGAGCCTTTTGCTTTATTGACAACATAGGGTGCAGAACGAAATACCACCTTGTCCCAGCCCCGATAGGCTTTCTTTTTCAGATTAAATATCAGCTTTGAATTGTCAAATATGAAGCTTTGGGGATAGTGCTTTAAATAGGGACAGTGGTGGCAGCCTGTCTTGTATTTCTCACAATCAAAGGAGCTGCAGCATTTGCCCAAAAAAGCAAACTCATCTACCATACCGTATACTGTCCGGATGTCGTTTTTCTTTAAGAATTTTATCAAACGATACCAGTTTACATAATACCCGTGAAGTCCGGAAAGCCACACCACATCCGGCTGGTATCTTTTGAGATGACGCAATAGCTTCGTGGTTGATATGTTGGACAGCAATCCGTCTAAACCCAGATACTTACTGCACAGCATATGGAAATAATTAAAATACCGGTTTCCGATAAAAACCGCATCGGAATTGCCATCGTCCTGTTTCTGCGCGCCGTAAAATACTTTTACTTCATGGCCGTAGCTTTTCAGTCGGTCGTAATTCCTCTTTATTCCCTTTCCGGTGCTTCCGTGCTTGTAATACACATTAACCAATGCAAATTTCATAGTAACCTCGTTGTATTTTGACGAAACTTCGGGTGTATGCTCCGGCTGCTTTTATTCTTTATTCAAAGCGCTGTTTAAATAATCCTTTGCGCTTTCAATGTTTGGCAGATAGCTTTCCAGCGCTTCATAATCCGCCTGTGCATCCAGCGCTGTGGTCAAATCGCTTTTTTCGGTGATAACGTGGTCCGACAGTCCCCGAATTGCCAAAATATCTGTAATTCTCTCGTTTGTATGTTCATCCGGCAAAATCGTAAAGAACTGCTTCCTGAATATCATAGAAAACGCCGTTGCATGAAACGAAGAGGAAAGCACAATTTCTGCATTTTTGATATAGCTGAGAACCTCATCCGGACCTAAATCCTTCAAATGCTCATCGCAAGCACATTTTTTCCGGAAGCCGGAGCAGAGAATGACTTTCAAGTTATGCTTTTTAGACAAATACGCAATGCAATCGTCCAGCAGCTTGGAGGGAGAAACCAAATACACCAGCAAATACTTGGGCTGATTTACCGGCTTCAAAAACGTTTCGTAATGAGAAGGCTCCAGCAAAAATACAGGGTCAACACAGTGGGTTGCCTGAATCCCTGCTTGTGCCAGTAACGGAACAGAGCTGGACTCCCGGACAGCAATTGCGGAAAAATCCCGAACCTTCTCTGCCAATTCTTGGATCTGCCAATCGGCAAAATCCGTCTGTCCCAGACTTGTGCCGTAAGAAATCTTCTTTCCCGAAACCCATGTCAGCTTATAGGCATCGTCCTGTCCGCAGGCATAATAAACATTCCAAAGCTGGTCGCCTCCTGCAATATATACGTCGGCTTCTATCCCGGCGTTTTTCAATTCTTCTACATTGCAGTAGCTCTTATGGGTAAGGGGAATGTTCTTTTCGATAAAGGAACGGAACTTTTTTGTTCTTCGTCTGTAGCTTCCAAAATTCAGGCATTGTCCCAGTTTCGCACGCAGGGAGGACACCTGGAAATATTTCGGATTATAGTCGATGACCTGTACATCCTCAAAGCCTTGCTTTTTCAGATGTTCACACAACGCGTAGCACTGAAAAACCGAGCCGAAATTGGGGATTGCATGTATGGTAATAATTTTAATTTTCATGAATTACCCCTTCCTGACTCTTTTAAGAGCCTTCTTCAGTGATTTCGGAATATGCCTGCGGATAAAGGGAACGACATACTGAAAATGACACTCCTCTTTTGCAATTGCATCATAGCCCTTTTGTTGGATTCTTGCGTAAATCTCATTTCGCTTCTTGGGCATTTGGCAAGGTTCTACCAGGTTGCCATTATTTTGAGCAACTGTTTCAAGCTCCACCTCTGTCAGCAACAGGTTCTGTTTCAGCTCATTAAGTACAGTTAGTCCCTTATCCGTATTTGCCAAAACAGCGGACACGCCTTTTTCTACATTCAACTCCGGCAACACATCCTGGGCTCCCCAAAAATCGCCGACGGTAATATCTCCCACCCGGCTAACAGAAGAATACTTACATTCATAACAGCATTTTCTGCTAATGCTGTTTTGCAAATAATAATAGTAATAGCTGTTGTTAAAGCGACTGATTGATTTTACCTTGTTGCCGTAACCGATGCTTCCTTGGGCGCCCCAACCGTTTCTTTTTTTATTCCGGAAGGACAGCTGTGTAATCGGACCTTTCTTCGCCCTCACAGTATCCAAATAAGTCGACAGCATATAAGGACTTGGCACACCGTGGCAAATTAAATCCATCGTAATGAGATTCTGATAATCTTTTCTTAAATACCGCTTCAGTCCGTCAACCTGACAAGGCGTTCCGGAAAACAGAACAAGCTTGTTTTCGTCCAACAGTGCTTTTATCTGCGCGTAAGTATCTTTGGTATCACTTTGCACATACTTGGAGCCGCGCATTTTCTCTACCGTCTTTTTCTCATTTGTAACCATATGCACCGCCACAAAGTCCTCGTCGAACAGGCAACCTGCCACATATCCGTCGTTGGCTAAAACATAGTCAGCAACCGCAGAGAAAATACCTCCTGAAGAGCTGCCAAGCAGTGCTTCTTCCTCCAGATACTGTCCTGCAAACACATCAACCGGTTTTTCAGGAGCTTCCATTGGATTGTCATGAGGACAAATTTTTGCGCAAAGCCCACATTTTACACACTTGTCCGCGTCCAGAACAGGATAAGCAAAACCCTCTTTATTAGGCTTCATAGTAATTGCATTTTTCGGACATATCTGCTCACAGGCTCTGCAGCCATAGCAGGTATTATCCTTTCCGCTTACTAAATAATTCGTCATGGACTTCTCCTTGTTGTGTAAATTCATTGAGCAAATCTACAAATGCCCTTGGCGTGTTGGTATAGAAAACCGTGCTGCAATCAATATTGGAATTTGCCATTTCTTCTTGCGTTAAAAACTTTATAAGCGCACGGGCTGTCGCCTCGAAAGGCTTTCTTTCGTCCGCAAAAAATGCATTCTGATATTTTTTCAGGTATTCTATTGACGGCTCATCGTCTATGCAGAAGGTAGAAATAATTGGTTTATTAAATCTTATATACTCGAAGATTTTACCGGGGATTGTATAGGGATTTTCACTGCCTATGTTTATCAGGTAATCCGCCTGACCTTCCAGATCAGTCACTTTATCGTGACTTAATTGCCCCAAAACTTTGATTCTTCCGCCTGTGGCATTGATATATGGGGAAAAAATCGCAGTATTGTTGCAAGCGCCGGCAAAAACCAATTCCATATCCAATTCATTGCATACGGTTTTAAATATCTCCAGCAATGGGATTGGGTTTCTGCGGGGATAAGAGAGGTTGCCTGCAAACAGCGCGACCTTTCTTTTTCCCTTTTCTGTTTTTTCTGCTTTATAAGCTGGAAGCAGCATCGGAACATCTAAGTATTTTCTGTTAAAGCTCTCAGTGGGATATGTCCACCGGGTCTCGTGATAATGCTTGGATGAATTCATGGAAACAATCAAATCTGCATTGCTGTTAAATTGATATTCCCATTTTTGTGTTGCCCTGCTGGTCCTTTTTTCGCTCCAGCTGTTTGGTCCCCAGCCACCGGCAAGGGCATCCAAATAATACGGAACAAACAGCAAATCAGGATAATCTTTTTTTAATTTATGGGCTGCAAGCAAAGCATCAAACGGCTTATATACGCCCACAACAATATCGAATTTTTCCTTTTCATGGAGTTGTTTTGCTTTCTTATAAAAATTCCGGGTATAGCCCGGTGAAATCAAGGGCCATTGTGATGACATAACAAACAGCTGCGCTTTGTTTATTATGCTTGCAATCAGAGAAACCATTTTGCTTCCCATCGGATGGCTTGCTTTATTGGCTAAAACCCAATCCTGCAGCCGTAAAAACAGCCTTTGCTTTATGCGGTAAACTTTCACTCCGTTGGGTTCTACCGAAAAATCCTGCACATCGGCATACCTGTTGCATAATACGGTTATATCATACCCTGCTTGAGCCAACGCCTGTATTACATTGTCTGAACATATGCCATTGGCCGAAGCATTGGGCTTATAAGCCCCGAGAATATATAACAGCTTCATGTTGTTCACCTTTCGATTGGATAATCCATAACAGCAGTTTCTGATGCCCTGTGTTAATATGCGCCAAGTATGTGTCATCGCAGATGTTCGGTAATTTTAAATTGTTGCCTTTTTTCTGACAGCCCTACAATTGCAGAGAAAAACCAAAACAGCATATAGTTGCAGAACAAGGATGTGCCAAAGAGCATAGTAAAGAAAAGAATACAAACTATTTTCGATTCCTTACAGTCTGCTTTTTTATAGGATTTATAAAACATATATAATGTCAACACAAAGCCGATGATGCCGCAGCCATACAAAATATACGTTGCACTTGTTGCGTAAACATTATTGAGAATAACACCATATCCATGCCCTATCAGCTTGTCCGTAAAATCACTCTGTAAAAAAAGATCAATCGAGCCTAATCTGGCATCCGAAGCGCCATCATTAAACAAGAGTCTATCCAGCGCAAGCTTTGCTCCCGGAACAAAAATATACGCCGCAAGTGCTATCAAAAAAGCAGAGAACACTATAAATATGGACCGCATATTAAAACCCAGTGTTTGTATCATATAAAGAGCAAAGACAACAACCAAGTAAATAATACCTTGCGCCGCCGTTGTCATCAGGATGCCGGCAGTAATAATGACGGTGCAAACAGCTTTTGTTCTGGATTTGAAAATGTTTTTTGAAAACAGCAGAAACGCCAATCCCACAACCATATACTGGGACGCCATTGCCGGTTCAAGAAAGAAGGACGTGGGACGGAAGTAATACGTGCCAAACACAAGATCATAGTCAATCTGCCCGTACTCCTCCAAATAAAGGGGCAGGAAGGAAATTCGGCCCAGAATGATCTGTCCAAATCCATAGTAAAAAATATATTGCAGATATATAAACAGAGCTGCTAAGGTTGAAATTAATACAACACCCTTTTCTAAAATCGATCTGGATATGTATTTAGGGCTTATGGTAACTGCCGCAGACAAATAAAATATAAATTTAAATACTCTAAAAAATACGGTTGTTGCGGTAAGTCCTGATATATCACCGATTAATAAATTACGGATAAGAAACAACACCACCACATACGCCATAAGCGGCGCAACAGCAAACAGCTTCTTGCTGATGGTTATTGTTTTTGAAAAGAATATATAACACAGCAAGGCACAAATCAGAATAACGTCACCAATGGTAAAGCTTGCAAACGCCTTGTACAAACACAAAACAGGATACAATGCTAAAAAAATCGAAAAATAGGTTTGCGATTTTGGTCTCTTCCTATTGTTTATCGCATAGCCCATAGCTATCCCCCTATCACTTTTTACTGCATATTCACGGATTGTTTTATCACTGCAATGCCGTCACGATATTCCTGCAGCACACGCTCAAGCGCAACATCACAATTATTGTTTAACTCCGGAACAGCAATATTTGCGTATTTCTCATAAATATCATCTGCAAACGTATCGCTTGCAGGGTCGACCGAAAAGCCCACTCCCGCGCCCTCGGCGCATTCACCCATAAACGAACCGGGCATACAAATCTGTGGGATTCTGAAAACAATCCCGTCGTAATACTTATTCCCCATAGCAAGCATGGTATTGGCATCTTTGTAGACATTATGTATAATGTCCGTTTGCCGGACAAAGGTATACCTGTCCTCGGGCTTGTACTCACCGTGAAAAAAAATATTGGTGGCATTGAGCTCTTTTGCATAAGCCTTGAGGTTCATAGCTACCTGCTGCTCTCTTCCGTAATAGTGCAGCTCAAAGCGTTCGTCCTGAGAAAGCTTTTTAATTATTTCTCTGTTGATTTCTTCGTGGCGGATAAAGCCCCAGAAGGCAACCCGGATTTTCTCAGACGGGATTCCGTTCTTTTCCTTTTCATCCCGGTGGTTCAAAGAATCCAGCAGAAGGTTATGGGAGGTGTAAATTCTTTCTTGACAGTCCTCCGGCAAAAATTTTCTAAATGCATCGCTGCTTACAAAGGTGGCATAAGCGTTTCTGGTGATATCCCCAACAATCTTTTTATATGGCACAAAGCCTTCATAGGTAGAATCCCGATAATCGAAAATGTATTTTCCTGCATATCTTTTTTTCAGCACGTCCGCAACCAGCACGCCGGTTAACGTGTGCAGTACAAACACAAAATCAAACTTTTCCGATGTGAGGACACTTTTTGCAAACTTCCTGTATTTTGCAAACGAGCTGATTTTGGAAAGCTTGGACACATCGTCCTCCTGATAACACCGGAATTCGTGGAGAGTACAATCTGAATATTTTGTTAAATCTTCTTCCTGTAAATCCCTGTTCCAGTATGACAAGTGAACCTCATGTCTGGTTTTATCAATATTGTCCAGATAAAAATTCATATAGGGCATATATTTAATTTTGGCAAAACCCATTATTAATATTTTCATAACCTTCCCCCTACAAACTTATCACAGATAACAAGACATTTGATCCATAAGCTTCTTTTTGTTGAATTGACGTTCAAAGTAATTACGCGCACACGCGCCCATTGATCGTAAAGCTGCGTCATTTGCCATTTGGCAAATATTATTTGCCAATTCAGCTGCATCTCCGATAGGTGCGCACAAGCCGCACCCTGCCTCCCGGATTATTCGCTCCGTTTCGCCACCGGCTGAGGCTATTATCGAACATCCGCATGCCATATAGGATTGCAGCTTAGCAGGAATGGTCATTTCGTATAGCGGATTATTTGCAAAAGACAAAAACGCCACATCACTTGAAGCTAGAATACTTGGTATCTCAGTAGCCGGTCGTTGCCCAATCAAATTGAAATATTCTTCAACATCCTCAGCTTTAATCTGCGCTATCAGATTATTCTTATTTCTGCCATCGCCAACAATATTAAACCGAACCTTTACGGAACGTTCTTTTAAAAGTTTCGCTGTTTTGGGTAATATTTCTAGGCCTTGCGCTGTGCCGATGTTGCCTGTAAAGGTAACATTCAGCACACCGTCCTGAGGAATAAGTTCTGATTTAACATCCGTTGGTTGGTAAAAATCCTCAGCATATTGGGGCCAGTACTCCACTTTTTCCTCCTCCCCCGGCGTGCGTTTTTGTATTTGCTTTACAAAGCTCGGGGAGGTTGCAAATATTTTGTCGCAGTTTTTATATATATAGTTGACCATTTTGCTGATAGGTCCGATTATCGCCTTGTTTCGTATGCCCGTGATTATTTCAACATTTTCCGGCCAAAGATCCTGGACATATAAATAGTTCGGTATTTTGTGTTTTTTTGCATACCACACGCCAATAAGCGCTTGTGTCATCGGGGAAACCTCGAAGGTAAAAACGACATCAGCCTTAACTTTGGTAAAGCTTTTCCAAAAGAAACCTGAAACCACAAAGGATAAATAATTCAAAACCATACCGATTGCATTACTTCCGCGGGCAATCAGCGGTATTCGAATTACATCTACCCCGTTCCAATTTTCTTTTCTTTTTTTAAACCATCCGTATCCGGCATAAAATTTCCCCTGAGGATAATTAGGGATGCCTGTTAATACAGTTACTTTGTGTCCGCGCTTCACCCATTCAGACGCAATATCATTAATGCGGAATTGTTCGGGATAAAAATATTGAGATACAACTAAAATATGTTTTTTCATTGGTGGACACATTCCGTTCTTGATATTGATTCTTCCAGATTGCACACATTATAGGCAAGCTCTGCTTCATTCGTTTGAAGATCGTAGCTCAGGCTGCCAAAGGCTTTATTGACAAGCCCTGTAAACAGGCTCATGAATTTCAGCGCCCAGCCAAAGCCCTTAACAAGGAACATTTTCTTTCCGTGCGCCTGCGCTATCATTTTCACAAGCTCGCTGGTATTGCTGTATTCTAAGTTTTGCGGCCAAAAAGTGCCAGTAGCTTCGTTTGCAATCATAAGGCGAACAAACTCGCAGAGATTTTCAATATACAGCATAGACCGCTGATTTTTTACATAAGGGAAAACCGGCATCTTCAATGCAATTTTAGCAAGCAACGGGTAGTTGCCCTTACTCCCTTTTCCGTAAATCATTGGGGGGCGAAGAATTACTACTTTAAAATTGTCATCACCAAGGGGTCTTATTCCGTTTTCAGCCTGGACCTTGCTATCGCCATAGCAATTTGCAGGACTAACGGGTGTTTCTCTGGTAATAACTTTTGATTTGCCAATCGGCGCGCTATCGCCGTAAACAATGACGCTGCTCATAAAGATGAACTGCTTTGCGCCGTCTGCTTTTGCTTTCTTTGCTGTTTCTACAGTAAGATCGGTATTAACAGAATAATAAAGCTTCGCCTTTTCCTTGCTAATCTTTCCGCTATCAGAGTGGGCAATTCCCGCTACATGAAACACACTGTCATATTGAGAAAAATCCTTTTCCCGCCAGGTGCCGTCTATCATATCAACGGTATCGACTGTGTAGACATCCGGATAATTAGCTTTTATATAGTTCTCAAAAGAGGTGCCAATGTAGCTGTTTGCTCCTGTAATTAATACCTTTTTCATCCTGACAATTTTTCCTTTTCTTCCTGCTTTTTCATTTCGCCGGTGCCGCCTTCCACAACACCGTCCAATTTAAAAACCGAGATGATTGTCCCAATATCTGCAGCGACTCATCAAGGCTGTGCGCCCGAATACACTTGCGTGTCTTTTGATATACTACTGTGGATTCTCAAGTATATGAGTCGGTCTTTCATACGGAGCAGACATTCTCATCCTGTAGAGCATATATCAGCAAAGTTTCTTTCCTTTTTTTCTAAAATCCTTAGCCTGTTCGACTGTAGGCCAAGAAAAATAGCTACCGTTTTCTGTATCATTTTTTCTGGATTCCAAGGTTCCGTTTGCTACACGCTCAATGGCTTCAACCATTGCTTCGCCTCCAACAAGCTTTGTCTTACCCATCAGCTGAAACATATTCTTACAATCTGAAATGTCAACTGACTTCTGCACGCAGATATCACCATCGTCAATTGCCGCACTCATATAATGAACAGTTGCTCCGCCAAGTTTCTCATCGTTATACAGATACCAGAACGAAGGTAAGCATCCGCGATAGTCCGGAAGCAAAGCACCGTGAACATTCAACACTCCGTGCTTAGGGACGGCAAGAAGCTTTGGCTTTATAACCTGTGGGGCAGAATAGGAAATGATAAGATCCGGATTTATCTTTTCAACATGAGCAATATATTCCTCACAATTTACATTTTCCACCACTTTGTACTCAGCGCCGATTTTCTTGGCAGCGGATTTAATTGAGCAGGTACCGCCATACATAGTAAGTCCAGATGCATTATCAATGGCATTTTGAAGCTTTCTCCAGAAAGTCTTGAAACCCATTTTTGCGCACTGAAAAAATCCAAACCACTTAACCATATCAGAAATTTTATTATCTAATGAGCTTTTGGCTCTATTATCTACCACCTCTACTATTTCACACACCTTAGACGCTTTTATAATGTTCGTGGGAATAAAAAAGCCGTCCTGCTGTGTCAATACGATAACCTTAAGTTTTCCATTACTCATTTTGGTTCTCCTCACATATCACTTTGATCGGCAAATATTTACTGTCCGCATCTCGAAATACACCGCTTTTACATAAGTACAGCGAATAATGCACCTAAAAGCCGGTAGCTTAAGTTTTATGACTTAGGTCAATACCCCAACGACCTCTTCAAGGGCACGTTTATCTCCGTCAACTGCTTCTATCAGTTCTTTCAAAATTTTCACCTGAGGACGATGAAATACCGTTCCGAAAATGCAAAGAACCGTGTACCAAATCAGCTTAATATCATAGCCGGTTTTTTGCATTCCCACATAATAACGGTCAAGAGCAAGACGAGTAGGGGCTACTTTTTCCATATACTCAGCTTCATCTTCTATTGTGTCACCATATAAGTAATCATAAAGAGCTGACGGGCTGGTCAGTCCCGCCTTCAATTGTGCCACAATTGCATTTTCGCCGCCTCTCGTAATCGGTATTTGATCTATTGCAGCCGGTCTCGGACCAACAACAGTCATATCACCGAGAAAGACATTCAAAAGCTGGGGCAATTCGTCAAGCTTTGTTGCTCTAATAAAGCGTCCAAAAGGAAAAATTCTATCCTGATCCGGACGCAAGCTTTTTTCATTCGCGTTTCTGTCAACACGCATGGAACGGAACTTATACATTTTGAATACGCGATTGTCTTTTGTTACGCGTTTTGCATAGTAAAATACCGGTCCCGGATCGGATACTTCAATCCCAATTATCACAATCAGCCATACCGGAAATAAAACAATGAGAGCGAGTCCAGAAGCACAGATATCAAAAAACCGTTTTAAAAAGCGATAACCAATGCTGGGTTTCATCACAATTCTCCCTTATGTTTTATAAAATACAGATTCAAAAGCCTCTGCATAGTTGCAGCCGGACTGAACACCACGATAAGCTGCTAAACCTTCAATTGCCTCAACACTTCTCGGATGAGGATACGGTCTCATAACACCCCGGTAAGCTTCCAATGCCCTCAATTTTACTTCAATACCGCTTTTCCCGATTTCCACAAACATATTCGGTGTGAACCGATTGGCCGAGGAATCGAAAGACCATTCTGTAGAGCTTGGAACTTCCATATAGATGAACTGCTTCAGAGGTGAAATTCCCTCTTTACGTTGAAACAGACGAGAGGCTGCCTGAGCCGCATAGCTCGTCATTACATGATCGTTATTTGTATCAGACGGATGATGGGTATAAATGCTGTCAGCATTCCAATCCTCAATGCAAGATTCAATAAACTGAACTAGCTTTAAATGAGGCACAGTGTTCATCTGAATATTTGGAAAATCTGCACTGTATGCTTTATGAATGCCCATGATAGAAAAAGCTTTCTTTTGATCGGCGCTCAGTGTGTCAGATAGATTCGCTCTTGCCGCTGCATGGTTGACAAGCGTTGCCACAGCTACCTTATGACCTTCGTTTATAAGCTTATGTATCGTTGCGCCAGCTCCAAGCACTTCGTCGTCCGGATGTGCTACAACAAATAGTATGTTCATTCCGTATTTCCTTCTCCAGTTTTTAATGATTATAATTAGTATGCCAACAACTCATATGCTTCTGCGGAATTTATTAGTTTATAATCACAACAAAATATGCGGTTTTGCACGCATCAAATGCAAAACTATAAATTGACATAATTACCTAGTGAATTATACCACAATTCAGCCCAACAGTCAATGTTTTTAAACAAACCGGCTATACTATTGTGTCGGTAATCCTGCAAAAAAATCTGGAATAAATTCCAGTTCTCTACTCCGGTTTTAGCAGCCAGAAAATCAGCTGCAGAACGCCTAAGTGGGCGGGATAATAAAGGTAGAATATATACTTTAAATTCATTTTCCCCCGCTGTCCGTTATAGGTCAGCAAAATCGGCAGGGTCAGCAAGGCCAGCCACTGAATACCGCCGTAAACGCACCCCAGACCCACCAGAATAAGTCCCCCGGCGGCCAGGCTGCCCCAGGGCTTTTTCCCTAAATAAAATGCCACCGGCAGCAGCACGCCAAAAAATCCGTAATCCACGCCAAAGCCCGTCCCGGATAAAATTGGGGGCAAAATTTCCGTTACAAAATACGCCCCGGCAACGCCTGTGCAAGCCAATATTCTTGCGCCCCAGGTGTTCTTTTTCACGCTGTTTTGTATCAGCCAAATCAGTCCGATGGACATGCTGAAGGTCACCAGAATACACTGATACAAGGATTGGGATGCAACCAGATATATGATTTGGCACACCCCCGCCAGCGCCGCCACCTTTGTAAGATACCCCTTCATGCTGCGGGTATGCCGGCAGCCCTCGGCAATTAAAAATGCATAAATCGGCAAGGAAAGCCGTCCGATGATCCGTAATATGGCGCATTGGGGCAGAAAAAGCACCCCGATATGGTCAACGGTCATAGCAATCAGCGCCAGCAGCTTCAGCTGATTCGCGTTTAAGCCTTTTTTCATCTTGCTTCTCCTCTGTCTTTTTCGGAAGTCCTGACTTTTGTATTTATTCTAAAGAATTTATTAAATTTCGTCAATTGCTTTGAATTTTCTTCGCTTTCGCGGTACAATGGGGACATCTTTCGTCCAAAGGAATCGATTGTACCTATGAATTATATCAGTGATGTGAAGCAGCAATCCGGCATTCAGGTAATAAACCGGTTTTTGGCTTCGCCTTTATATGTTGTTTTGATTATGGCACTGTCCGCTGTGGCAAATATTTTTCAGGCAGAGCTTTTTGTTTACACCCTCTATACCGCAGTTATCGTATATACCTGCCTGTTTGGGGTGGATTTATCTCCCCTAATGCCCATCACCCTTGCCTGCTACATCGCTCCCTCTGCCGCCAACAATCCGGGAAACAACGCAAATTCCGTATTCTCCGGCGCAAGCGGCATCTACATTGCCCTGCTGGGTGCATGTATCGCGGGCAGCATTTTATACCGGATTATCCGCCAAAAGCAGGGCATCTGTGCGGGAAAACCCAAGCTCCTTTTTGGCTTGCTTTTGCTGGGTGGCGCGTATATGCTCAGCGGTATCGGAAGCGCCGCCTATCCGGATTTTCTTATGAAAAATCTTCTGTTTGCCCTGATTCAAAGCCTTTCTTTACTCTTCCCTTACTGGCTGTTTTCCCGATATGTAGATTGGAAATCTATCCGCAAGGATTACATGGCATGGATCGGCGTTAGCCTGGGCATAGCTATGGCAGCCCAGATTTTGGGAATCTGCCTGTTTCAGGATGTTTTTATCTTTGGCGTTATTTGGCGCGTTAACTTCTACACCGGCTGGGGTATGGCGAATAATATTGCCTTTATGCAAATTCTGGCGATCCCCTCTGCCTTTTACATTGCCCTGCGCTATCGCCGGGCATGGGCAGGACCGGTGCTGGGTGCCGTGTTTATGGCTGCCGCCTGTATGACCTATTCCCGAAATGCCATTTTGTTCGGCACGCTTATTTACATTGTCTGCGCTCTGCTGACGCTCCGCTATGCGCCACGGCAAAAAAGCTACAAGTTCGTCCTGTTTGGCATTGCTCTTTTGGTGGTAGCAGTCTTTCTGGTGTTTCACAAACAGCTTGCCCGTGTATTCAGCGTGCTGCTGTTTAAGGGGCTGGACCTTTCCCACAGAGATGAATTTTTCAAAGAGGGTATGAAGCTGTTTTACCGGTGGCCCATATTCGGCAGCTCCTTCTTCTCCCCCGGCTTTCAGCCCTGGGACTGGGCAACCTTGGACAGCTTTTCAAGCTTCTTCCCGCCCCGCTGGCACAGCACGGTTATCCAGCTTTTTGCAAGCTGCGGTCTGGTAGGCGTAGCTGCCTACGGATTTCACCGGGTGCAAACCATCGTGGTATTTTGGAAAAAGCGCAGCAAGGAAAATGTTTTCTTACACTGCACCATTTTTATCATACTTGCCTGCAGCCTGTTGGACAGTCACTTCTTCAACGTAGGGCCTACATTGTTTTACTCCATGCTCCTTGCCTTTAACGAGCATTGTCCGGAAGATAATGCCATATAGCAAACGGCTCTGTTGCAAAAAATGCAACAGAGCCGTTTCGGTTTCGATTATTTAAAATGCTTCTCCACAAAGGTATCCACAGCCTTGACCGGCAGGCCCTTCTGCATCAGTGCCAGCACAGCAATGACCAGCAGCGCGGCCTTTTCGGCGATATACAAAATGCTGTTAACGAAAGAGCAAAGGCTATCGACAAACGGAACGTCTACGTACACATCAAAGAACGACAGGAAGCGGGGAATCAGATTTACAACATCGGGAATAAGCTCAAACACATAACCTACCAGGTTATACGCCAGGACCGCCAGAAGCACCTTTGCGGTAGTTTGGCGCAGTGCCAAATCCTCCTCACAGAAAAATACATAGCCCACTGTAAGAAGAAGCGCAACCAGATTGTTGGACAGGCCAACACAGGCTGCCAGCACAGCAAGCACCGTTGTGGAAAGACCCAATTTCAGTTTCATAACTACCCTCCAAAACTTTAAATATACCCCTATTTAGGTTATTTCTTAATTATTTTACAAAAATTATCCCACATTGTCAAGAACAGCAAATTGGGGAAAATAACGGATTGCAAACCGACAAAAAACAAGGTATGATAAAGACAGCCTACATAAGGAGCTTCTGCTATGAATGTTGCTGATGCATTGGAAGAATATGTCCACGCCCTGAAAATGGGTCAAAAAGAATACCGCGAGCTGCTTCAAAAAGGAAAAAGTCCCTATCCGGCGGTTTTAGACCAACTTTCCCGGGATATTTCCGCAGAGCCCGTGGTAGAGATTGGTCTTGTGGAAATTCCTGCGGAGCGTATTGTGGGTACCCGATCCGCCGGTCGGATATCCGCCTTTACCCCCAGCTTTTTACCCCTTTTGGGTCCGGACAGCGAATTTGCCCACAAGTGGGTCAGCCTGTGCGCCGCCCACCTGTCGGATGAGGGCATCCGAGACCCTATCGTTGCCTACGAATATCTGGGTAAATTCTATGTCCAGGAGGGCAACAAGCGGGTAAGCGTTTTACGGTATTTCGATGCCGCAAAAATCCCCGGAATTGTCCATCGGATACTGCCCGCACGCACCGGCCAGCCTGAAATTGAGGCCTATTATGAATTTTTAAAATTCTACGAAAGCGCCCGGATTTACGATGTGCAGTTTCGCAGGCCGGGAGATTATGCCAAGCTGCTGGCCTTTCTGGGCAAGGAGCTGGGACAAGCCTGGACCGAACGGGAGCAAAAAACCTTCCGTGCCTATTTCCAGTACTTCCGGGAGGTCTTTGCCGCCTGCCGGGGAGAGGATCTGGATTTGCTGCCTGAAGAAGCACTTTTGCTGTGGCTGCGGGTGTATCCTTTCCAGGATTTGGGCAAGCTCCCCTCCTGGGAGCTGAAAAAAGCCATGCAGACACTGTGGGAAAATATGGTTTCCATTTCTCAAGATGACCCTGTCCAGGTGGAAACCGCGCCGGATACCCAAACCAAGGGCGGACTGCTCAGCAAGCTCCTTCCCACTGCGCCGGAGCATCTGAATGTGGCCTTTATCCACCAGCTGGACCCCCAGATAAGCAGCTGGGCAAAGGGTCACCAGGAGGGCGCTTTGCACCTGCAAACCGTTCTGCAGGACAAGGTCACCGTTCGCAGCTACTACCACGCTGACTCCCCGGAGCAGACCGAACAGCTTTTACAGCAGGCTGTTGCCGAGGGCGCCCAGGTGGTGTTTACTACAGCCCCCAAGCTTAGCCGGGCAACGCTGAAAGCCGCGGTGGAGCATCCCAGGGTAAAATTCTTAAACTGCTCTGTAAATGCCCCCTACTCCAGCGTCCGTACCTATTACAGCCGGATTTTTGAGGGAAAATTCATCACCGGTGCCATTGCCGGGGCTATGTCGGAAAACGACAGCATCGGCTATATCGGCTCTTATCCCATTTTTGGCGTGCCTGCCTCCATCAATGCCTTTGCCTTAGGCGCGCAGCTGACCAATCCCCGGGCGAAAATTGAGCTGCGGTGGTCCTGTCAGCCGGGCAACCACGCGGAGGATTTCTTTAACCGGGGTATTCGGGTGGTCTCCAACCGGGACATCCCCACTCCGGATAAGGTACACGGCAACTACGGCACGTATCTTTTGGAGGAGGACGGTTCTTTGCGTCCCCTCGGCTCTCCCTGCTGGATGTGGGGAAATTTCTATGAACACGTCATACGCTCTGTTTTAAACGGTAGCTGGAGCAAGGACACCCAACAGGCGGTAAATTACTGGTGGGGTATGGACAGCGGCGTCATTGACGTGGAATTGGCAGACAATCTTCCTGAGGGTCTTGTGCTGCTTGCCAAGCTCCTGCGTAAGGGTCTGCGAAACCGCACGCTGGACCCCTTCTGCCGTAAAATCATTGCCCAGGACGGCTCGGTTAAAAACCCGGGCAACTATACCTTTTCCCCGGACGAGCTTCTGCATATGGACTGGCTGTGTGAAAATGTTGCGGGTACAATCCCAAAATTCCACGAGATTTTGCCCTTTGCCCAGGACACTGTTCGGGAGCTGGGTATTTATCGGGACGAAATCCCCACACAAAAGGAGGGCTCCCTATGAAAATTCTGGCACTTTCCGACGAAGAATGTCCCGCCCTGTGGGATTACTATGTTCCCGGACGGCTGAAGGACTACGACCTGATTATCTCCTGCGGTGATTTAAAGGCAAGCTACCTCTCCTTTATCGTTACCATGGCAAAAGCGCCGGTTTTGTATGTCCACGGCAACCACGATACCGATTACAGCCGCAGACCCCCGGAGGGGTGTGACTGTATTGACGGGGATTTGGTGGTGGTAAACGGACTGCGGATTTTAGGCCTGGGTGGCTGTCTGCGATACCGTCCCGGCGACCATCAGTATTCAGAAAAGGAAATGCGCAAACGCATCCGCAAGCTGCGGTGGAAGCTGTGGCGGCATAAGGGTGTGGATATTGTGGTTACCCACGCGCCCCCGAAGGGCTTGGGGGATGCCGAGGATGTAGCCCACCGGGGCTTTGAGGCATTTTTAAAGCTGATGGACAAGTATCAGCCAAAATACCTCCTCCACGGTCATGTCCATACATGCTACGGCGACGATCCCGTTCGGGTGCATCAATATGGCAATACGCAGGTTATCAATGTCTGTGAACGGTTTGTTCTGGATGTGGAAAATGCAGATGCCACTGTAAAATAAAAAACCGCCCTCTGTGCAGTGACCTGCCCCAGTTTGTACGGACAGCACAAAAAGACCCCTATGTAGGAAATATTTAGTTTATGCGGAGTGGCGCAGCGTTAGCGGTGCCACTCCCGTTTTATTCTGGATGCGCTCGTGGTTATAGAAATAAATGTATCTG
>JAFVZT010000031.1 GCA_017508045.1 Oscillospiraceae bacterium
AAGGGTAAAACGGTGTAACACCGTATAGTGGGATGAAATGAGTTGTTTGCGGGAAACCCATTATTTAAGGCGGTTTTAGAGCATTTTACTGTGTGTTATGAATAAGCAATAACATCTCAAAAAATCTTGCTATTCAAATTCCAATTTATCGAGCTGTTGCCTTTGTGGCAAAATCTTTGTAGGTATAGCACACTATACTTTTAAATGAAAGTCGTGTGTTTTTGCAAAGCAAAAATGAAAAGACTAACGAAAAATTTTCGTTAGTCTTTTATCTTGTCTAAAAAATTCCTATAGGAAGAGCGACTAGGGTGGTCTTTTTGCGGAGTGAGAGGGATTTGTTTGCATTTCAACCGATAGCAGAAATAGAGGATTCGCTACATCGAGTTGTAGCGGGCAACACTTGTCCGCGTTGCATTCTATCTTTCAAATCCCTCTCTCCCGAATGCCAAACACAGAAAAAAGGCACACCGTCTGGTGTGCCTTTTTTCTGGCGGAGTGAGAGGGATTTGAACCCTCGCGCGGCTTTTGACCGCCTACTCCCTTAGCAGGGGAGCCCCTTCGGCCTCTTGGGTATCACTCCGAATAAATTACAATATTTTTGATTGCCAAGCTATTCTAGCATAGGCAGGTATATTTGTCAAGGGAAAAAGCCAAAGCAATTACGGATAAATTAGGGGCAAGCCTGTAGTGAAATTGGCAATATCAAGGCATAAATATAAAACAACACCCTGTCGGTTAAAAAACAGACAGGGTGTTGCTATTTACGTTATGCTTCCCAGTTGTGCCAGACATTTTGCACGTCATCATCGTCTTCCATAATGTCGATGAGCTTTTCCATAAGCTTAATTTGCTCTTCGTCTTCCAGCTTTTGATAGTTCTGGGGGACCATTTCAATCTGGGCAGAAGCGAAGGTATAGTTCTTTGCAGATAAAGCATCGGCAACTTCGTTAAAGCTATCCGGCTCGGTGTAGATGGTGAAGCAGTTTTCTTCTGACTCGAAATCATCGGCGCCACAGTCCATTGCATCCATCATAACGGCGTCTTCCTCGTAGTCGCCATCTTCATTGTCGATAACAAGAACGCCCTTCTTATCAAAGCTCCAAGACACACAACCGGAAGCACCGAGATTACCGCCAAATTTATCAAAATGGTGACGCATAGAGCCTGCAGTACGGTTTCTGTTATCCGTCATAGTTTCCACGATAACAGCAACGCCGCCGGGACCGTAGCCCTCATAGGTAATGGTTTCGTAGTTGCTGCCGCCGGCTGCACCGGATGCCTTTTCAAGACAACGCTTGATGTTGTCATTGGGCATGTTGGCGGCCTTTGCCTTGGTAATAACCGTGGCAAGACGGGAGTTGTTGGCAGGGTCGGTAATGCCGCCGCCTTCTTTAACTGCAACAATCAGTTCCTTTGCAATCTTGGTAAAAGCTGCGGCACGCTTGGCATCCTGCGCGCCCTTGGTCTTTTGGATGTTATGCCATTTGGAATGTCCGGACATAATAATTTTCCTTCCTGTATTCAATCTTCAAACTGCTGACTATTCTAGCACAGACTTCAGGTAAAAATCAACACTGCATTTAGAAGAATTTTGCACAATCTGTATGTTTTTGTGACAATATTACTTGTATTTCAGGGAAAGTTGCCTTAAGTCGCTGAGCAAGGACTTTGCAAATAGGGTTTTCTGTATAAAAATGGCCTGCGTCAATTAAATTTATATCCAAAGACTTTGCCTGCCAAAATTGATTATACTTTACATCAGCTGTTATATAAGTATCGCAGCCTGCAGCTGCCACATGCTGCAATTCACTGCCACAGGAACCGCCGCCTACTGCAACCCTACAAACCTGTTTTCCACCGTCGGCATATCGCAAACCCGGGCAATCAAGTCGGGTTTTAACATGGGATAAAAAGGAAAGTAGAGGTTGTGTTTCGACCGTACCTTGGCGCAATAATCCCCAAGGACGACCCTCAGTATCTACCCCTTGGGGGGTTATTACAGAGATGTTTTGCAGACCCAGGCACTCAGCTAAAACATCATTGACACCGCCGGGAGCGCAATCCAGGTTTGTATGGGCGTTGACGAGGGAAATGTCTTGTTGCGCCAGTAATAAAACGCTACGTCCAAAATCGGTGTCAGCAGTGACACAGTTGGTTGCCTCAAAAATTAAGGGGTGGTGTGTAATCAGTAAATCGGCGTTGTTCTGGGCGGCTTCATAGCAAACGCTTTCAAACGGGTCAAGTGCAACAAAGACAGTTTTTACTTCTTTGTCGCGACGACCACACAGAAGACCGACTGTATCCCAGTCCATTTTCATGTAGGTGGGCGCAATGGTTTCCAGAAAGTTGAGAATATCATTTACAGTTGTCATTGTGTTCCCCCAACCAGTAAAAATTCGGGTTCTTCGCCAAAGCAAGCAATTCATTAAGTAGCTGTTGTTTTTCCGGTGTTCTGGCAGAAAGCCGTAAGCCCTTAATTACCCATTGGTAGTAGGCAGAAACCTCTGAAGTGGGGTTTTCCAAAAGGGCAGGAGGGAAATAACATTGTCCGGGTGTCAGCGTGTAACCGGGCTGATAAATTGCCTCCATAACCGTATATAAAAACCTGCCGTCACGCACAACGGTTTCCTTGGCAATTCTCCAGCCGTTATCAGACAGGTATTGCCGAAGGGTCGGTGTTTTTGATTGGCATTGTAAAATCAGCCGATACTTGTCACATTTGAGCCACTGTGCGCTATCCAGAATGGAAATCATGGTGTCAGCGCCCATACCGGCGCATATGAGCGTATCAAAATCTCTAGGTATATTCCGAACACCGTCGGAAAGGTAAAATGTCATTTTATCCCTTACGCCAAATTTCAGCGCATTATGCATGGCACATTGCAGGGGCATTTCGTTAATATCAGCAGCAATTACGGATGCGGCAATGTTATCCTTCAGCAGGGAAATACCCAAATAACCGTGGTCGCAACCAATATCAGCAACACGGTCACCCTGGGCAACATAATCCCGGCATGCGCAGAGCCGCGGAGACAGGGGGATTTTCATAGAATTCCTCCAAAAAATTCAGGGGCGGAAAATCCACCCCTGTTTTTATTACGCCTTGTTAGCCTGGTCTGCTTCGTAGGCTTCCAGGAAGTGGTTCAGCTGAGCGAGGAACGGTTCGCAGTCAACGCCGTGAACGGCACAGGCTTCTTCTACGGTCTCACCCCGGGAAGAGGGGCAACCCAGACAATGCATGCCAATAGCAAAGAACAGAGGTGCTGCCTGAGGAGCAATGTCCAAAACATCACCGATAATGGTATTTTTTTCAATCTTTACAGCCATATCATGACCTCCTAATACAATTCTTGCCTCATTATAACCGCATACAATGAAAAATACAAGAGGTAATATTTATTTTGTTGTATTTTGAGTAAAAAGCATGTTTTCATATGTAAATTGTTTTTTGCAATTTTTTGAAAAAAAGGCTTGCAATTTAAGAATGCTTGTGCTATCATATCTAAGCGCGTGAGGCGACACGTGTATGCGCCGGTAGCTCAGTTGGATAGAGTGACTGACTACGAATCAGTAGGTCGGGGGTTCGAGTCCCTTCCGGCGTACCAGAAAAGCAGATATCCCATTTGGGATATCTGCTTTTCTTTTTACGCCGAGGACTCGAAAAATCCAATCGCAATATGCCGGTGGCATATTGCTGCCACCAGTGCAAACACTGGTGGCTACATCTATTTCTGCTTTTAAGAGCAGAAATGCAAACGAGTCCCTTCCGGCGATCAAACTCTTGGATGCTCATATTGTATTCTATTTTTATTGCAATTAAAAGCGACATATGATATACTTCTATAACAATAATTTACGAACTAACAACTATACCACGTATTGTGGTATATGCTTCACGCATGCGCCTCGCGAGAAAAACAATCACTACTTAAGAGAACTTCAATAACAATACGGACAGAAAGGTATCACTAGATATGGCTATTGATTTCAAAAAAGGATCGGATTTTCTAAAATCTGCCGCAGACAAAGTCGGTGAAGCAGGCAAGAATGTTGCCAATATGGCAAAGGATGGCGTGCAGTCATTGTCGGACAAGGCTCAAGAACTGTCTTCACAGGCAAAAGTAAAACAATTAGAAGAATTACTTAGAAAATTTCCGCCTGTTTCTCATGAGGAATTTTCTAAAAGCACCTTTGCAATGCCACAGCTTATTCAAATTGTCGACAATACGTTAAAGCAGGAAATTGCCGAATATAAAGGCGTTCTTGGTTGGTGTGGAAAGGAAGAGGGTGTTGATATACTGCATCTATATCATGCATCCGTGTCAGATAGCCACATCCGTTTCCTGCCGTCTGCAACATGCGGTACAGTTTACTGTGCCCATCCCTTTGATAAGCAAAGCTATATTAGCCTTGATAACTATTTTTCCTATATTCAGCAGGCAAAACTAGCAGAATTGCAACACATCGCTTTCTCCTTAGGCGTCAAGCACTACTGGATAGAGTTGGTGGAAACAACAAGCCAGTCAGACAAATCAAAAATAGCGGTTTCCCTCAGTGGTCTGAAAGTTGCCAAGGGAGATGCAGAGAGAACAATGCAATCAAGTGCGTATTTGCAAAGCAAATCCTTAGCAGAAATGAGTTTTTCTGAAAGCAGAGATCCGCAACTACCGGAATTGCACTATTTTGCGCAGGATGAAAACATAAAGGAATTAATTGAGATGCGTTGTTCCGCTGACAAAAAAAGTACGCTTACATCCTATACTATAGAACTAAATAATTCAAGTTCCGCAGCAATGTCTGCCACAACTGCAGCAAAAATATCTATCGCAGCCAACAAAATGGGTGCAGGCAGTAGCTTCCAGGCGCAGAGTGCAAGAGAACAGAACAGCAAAATGATTTTTAAAATGGAATTCTAATATTCCAGGAAGATTCTCATATTAATTCGAAAATAATAAAAAAGAAGAGGAACGATACCCCTTATAAACGCAAATGTGCTACTACCCGATTGCGAAAGCCCTTGATATTGCTTGATTTTTCCCTAGCCCTATAAGAAAAAATGTACTAGAAAAGCAGATGTCCCATTCGGGATATCTGCTTTTCTTATACACCCAGAAACTCGAAAGGGCGCCACCAATGCGCGCTGGTGCAACCAGAAACTGCTATGCAGAAGTCTTAGCCTTGACAGGAATTTGGGAGAGAATTACTGCGGTAAAAACTAAAATGCAGCCGATGGTTTCCCAGATTGTCATAGTTTCACCCAGTAGCCATGTGCTGAATATCACTGCAAAAACAGATTCTAAACTCATCAGTAAGGATGCAATTGTTGACTCTAGTTTCTGCTGCCCCAGTATTTGCAAGGAGTAGGCAATGCCCATTGACAAAATACCCGTATGCGCCAGAGGGAGTGCACAGTCCAGGATGCCCTGCCATGTGGGTGTTTCCGCAAATATAACCACTATGCCGGATAATACTGCACATACAAGGGACTGGATTGTATTTATCCGCAGTGCATCCATACCATGGGCAAAAATATCTACAAAGGTAATTTGTACGGCAAACATCAGCGCGCAGCCCAGGGTCAACAAATCACCGGTGCTGATTTCGGTAACACCGATACAGCTCAGACAGTATAAACCTGCAACCGCCAGGATGACGCTGATAGGAATCATAATCGTTATTTTTTTCTTAAGAAAGATGCTGATTACCGGAACGATTACAATATACATTGCGGTTAAGAATCCGGATTTTCCCGCATCTGTGTCCACCAAACCGACTTGCTGTAAATTGCATGCCAAAAATAAGGGAATGCCACACAGAATACCGGCTTTCCACAGCTTGGCGTTTGCCCATTTTTTTACAAACTGTTTTCCTTGACCCTGTGAAATATCGAATAGGAAGATTAACGGAATAAGAATAAGTACCGCCAGAAGGCATCGTGCCGCTTGAAATGTAAACGGACCGATATGATCCATGCCAACGCTTTGGGATACAAAGGCTGAGCCCCAAATTATTGTAGCCAGCAGCAAAAATAGCGTTCCCTGCAGTTTATGTTTCATTTTCATCACCGTGTGCTACCTTATCATAATTTCCAATGCAATACAAGTGAAATGATTGCTTTTTTCCTTGTTCGTGGTATAATAATTGCAAATCCATTTGGAGGTTAATTATGGAAAATACCAATCGGATTAAATCCCGTAATGAGATAGCAAAAGAAGATACTTGGGCGTTGGAGGATTTGTATTCCACTGAGGCAGCGTGGGAGCAGGAGCTTGCTACTCTTGATGAGGACAAGAAGATACTTTCTTCCTACGCCGGTCATTTGTCGGACAGCGCAGAAAAGCTGTTTTCCTTTCTGCAATATTCTGAAAATACCAGCGTAAAGACAAAAAAATTGGGCAACTACTGTATGCGCAAAGCAGATGAGGATACCCGTGACGCTAAGTATCAGGCAATGACCGGCAGGTTTATCAGCACTGTCGTGGCGCTGGAGGCAGCACTTAGCTTTGAGACACCGGAGCTTATGGCAATCAGCGATGAATTGTTGGAGGAATTTTACACGCAGTATCCTGCTTTAGAGCGATACCGCAGAAGTCTGACCAATTTACGCCGTCGCAAAAAGCATATTCTTTCTGCCGCGGAAGAAAAAATTCTGGCAGCAACCGGGGAAATGGCACAAGCACCGGATAAAATTTACGGCATGCTTACGGATGCAGATATGAAATTTCCGGATGCTGTTGATAGCGACGGTGTACGCCATCCCCTTAGTCAAGGCACTTTTGTTGCTTGCCAGGAAAGCAGTGACCGTGTGCTGCGTAAAAGTGCGTATGAGAATTTTTACGATGGCTTTTCTGGGATTCGCAACACAGCTGCCGGCTTGCTGGACGCGCAAAACAAGCAGCTGAAGTTCTATGCCGAAACAAGAAGCTATGAAAGCGCATTTGCCGCATCCTTGGATAGCACGGATGTTCCCACGGCGGTTTATCACAATCTGATTGATGCAGTGCATAAAAATTTTGACAAAATGCATCGTTATGTGCGGCTGCGGAAGAAATTATTGGGCGTTGACAAGCTGCATTTTTATGATATCTACACGCCCCTTGTTCCGGATGTGGATAATAAGATTCCTTTTGCGCAGGCAAAGCAAACGGTTTATGAATCCCTTGCCCCGTTGGGTGAAGAGTATCGCGCCATTTTAAAAGAAGGCTTTGAAAACCGATGGATTGATGTGTATCAAAATGAGGGTAAGCGCAGCGGCGCATATTCTGCTGGGGCTGCGGTGCATCCTTATGTGTTGCTGAACTATACAGGTACACTGGACAGCCAATTCACTCTTGCTCATGAAATGGGCCATGCACTGCACTCTTATTTATCAAACAAGTACCAAAATCCCGTGGATGCAAGCTATGTAATCTTTGTTGCGGAAGTGGCTTCTACCTGCAATGAGGCTCTGCTTATGGAGTACCTCTTGGGAAAAACCGCGGATACAAGAGAACGGGCATATTTAATCAATCATTTTCTGGATCAGTTTAAGGGTACAATATACCGCCAGACTATGTTCGCGGAATTTGAATTGAATATCGGTAATATGGTTGCACGGGGAGAAACGCTGACAGCCGATGTGCTTTGTCGGGAATACCGCAGATTAAATGAGGCGTATTACGGGCCGGATATGGTGGTTGATGACCGAATTGCTTTGGAATGGGCAAGGATTCCGCACTTTTATTACGACTATTACGTGTTTCAATATGCTACCGGCTACAGCGCTGCAATAGCCTTATCCCGCAGGATTTTAAAAGAGGGCGCATCTGCAGTGCAGGATTATCTGAATTTCCTTTCCGGCGGCTGCTCCAAAAGTCCCATTGAGCTTCTTAAGGGCGCCGGTGTGGATATGACTACAGAAGAGCCGGTCAATCAGGCGTTAGCATTATTCGGGGAACTGCTTGATGAAATGGAAAGCTTAATGGAGGAAATGTAATGGAAGAGCTTTATATTCCGACACTGCACACCTTTGCTATGAACAACAGCTTTACCGGCTCACTTGGCAGTTTTCGATTTCGGATTGTACCCAATGTAGTTATGGCAACTCCGAAGGAAGTGGATTTTGAAAACAGCAGCATTCAGGCAGAATACTGGCACGGCATTTTTTGCTATGAGAAAAGTCAGATAGAAGGGAAGGAAACCTTTCCTATGTCCGACATGGGCAGACAGAGCTTGCTTACCTGGCTGAAAGCGCACATTTAATGGAAAATCCGGGGTAAATACACCCCGGATTTTTTGCGAAAGAGTTGACTTTTTCTTCTTTTGTGTTAGAATTAAATTGATATGCAAAGGCAATGCGGAAATTAAGCAGTGTTTGTGTACAGTAAGCGAGAGGGGATTGGTGAGAGCCCTTTGACACATATCTGCGAGCCACTTCCAAGCTGCCCGGGATGACCGGGACGGAAGCTCCCGTTACAGAGCGTCTAAGATGTCCAAAAATGGATGAATTAGGGTGGTACCGCGACTAAACTCGCCCCTATGTGTAGGGACGGGTATTTTTATTTTTACGGAGGTTTTCCAAATGGCAAAAAAAGCATATGGCGTAAATGAATTGCGTGAGATGTTCCTGTCCTATTTTGAATCGAAGGGCCATCTGCGCCTTCCTAGTTTTTCTCTGATACCTCAAAATGATCAGTCTTTATTGCTGATTAACTCCGGTATGGCTCCTATGAAGCCTTATTTTAAGGGTGAGGTCGAACCACCCCGTCGTCGGGTATGCACCTGTCAAAAGTGTATCCGCACCGGTGATATTGAAAATATCGGCAAAACCGCCCGTCACGGCACATATTTTGAGATGCTTGGAAATTTCTCCTTTGGTGACTATTTTAAGCATGAGGCAATCGCCTGGTGTTGGGAATTCCTGACCAAGGTTGTAGGACTTGAGGAGGACCGGCTTTACCCCTCTATCTATGAAAACGATGAGGAAGCTTTTGAAATCTGGAATAAGGAAATCGGTATCCCCGCCCAGAATATTTTTCGTTTTGGTAAAAAGGATAATTTCTGGGAACATGGCTCCGGCCCTTGCGGTCCTTGCAGTGAGGTCTATTATGACCGGGGTGAAAAGTATGGCTGCGGTAAGCCTGATTGTACAGTTGGCTGTGATTGTGACCGTTATATGGAGGTCTGGAACAATGTGTTCTCCCAGTTCGATAATGACGGAAACGGGAATTACACTGAGCTTGTGCAGAAAAATATTGACACCGGCATGGGCTTGGAGCGTTTGGCTGTTGTGTGTCAGGATGTGAACAGCCTGTTTGATGTCGATACGGTCATGAATATCACCAACCACGTTACAAAAATTACCGGTGCTTCCTATGGACAAAGCGTTAAGACAGATGTGAGCCTGCGTGTTATTACTGACCATATTCGTGCATCTACCTTTATGATTGCCGACGGTGTACAGCCTACCAATGAAGGTCGCGGCTATGTTCTGCGCCGTTTACTGCGCCGCGCTGCCCGCCACGGCAAGCTGCTTGGCGTTAATAAGCCTTTCTTGTATGAGGTGGTGGAAACAGTTATTCATGAAAATGAGAGCCACTACAGCTATCTGACAGAGCGTGCTGAGCATATTATCCGGGTTGTAAAGAATGAGGAAGAGACCTTTGCCCGTACAATTGATACCGGTATGCGTATCTTCAGCGAAAAGCTTTCTGACCATAAGGAAAAGAATGAGACGGTATTTTCCGGTGAGGATGCCTTCCTGTTGGCAGATACCTACGGCTTCCCTATTGATCTGACAGTGGAAATGCTGGAGGATGAGGGTATGACTGTGGATATGGACAAGTATCACGTATGCCGTAAAAAGCAACAGGAAATTGCTCGAGAGGCCAGAAAGGCGTTGGGCGATTTGGGCTGGGCAGGTATTGACTTCGGGTCTGATGTTGTCGCAACCGAGTTTGTTGGTTATGAGGTTAATAATTGCGAGGCTAAGGTTACCGCCGTTTGCGTCGGTGATGCGGTTACCGGTTCCATTACCGGTGGTGAGATGGGTGTTGTCGTGTTGGACAAGACTCCCTTCTATGCGGAAATGGGCGGTCAGGCAGCGGACCACGGTGATTTGCTAATCGGAGATTGCCGTTTTAAGGTTTCAGATGTACAGAAGGATAAAGGCGGCAGATACTTGCATAGTGGCGTTATGCAGAGGGGTACTCTAAAAGTTGATGATATCGTTTGTGCCTCTATTGATGTAGAACGCCGTAAAGCAATTATGCGTGCGCATACCGCAACGCACCTGCTGCAAAAGGCTCTGAAGTCTGTCCTGGGAGACCATGTTCATCAGGCAGGCTCTTTGGTAGAGCCGGATCGTCTTCGTTTTGACTTTAGCCATTACTCTGCGGTAACTGCGGAGGAACTGACAAAAATTGATGCGATTGTTCAGTCTGCGGTGCTGGAGGGCTATCCTGTTGATATACGGGAAATGCCCATCGATGAGGCAAAAAGCCTGGGTGCGATGGCCCTGTTTAGTGAGAAGTACGGTGATGTCGTCCGCGTTGTGAATATGGGCAACTACTCAATCGAGCTGTGCGGCGGCACACACTTGGATAATACAGCCAAGGTTGGTCCTTTCCGCATTGAGAGCGAGGGCAGTGTGGCCTCCGGTGTTCGCCGTATCGAGGCGATTACCGGTAAGGCTTGCCTGGAGGAAATGGAGCTTGCCCGTCACCGTGTTTATAATGCCTGTGCAATCCTGAAAACCAAGCCTGCAGACCTTGCGGCAAAGCTGGAGAGCCAGATTGAAGAAATCAAGTCCCTTAAAAAGATGATTGAATCTATCAAGGCTCGGGAAACTGCCGGAGAGGCCGATCGTTTCCTCTTTGGCGCCAGAAGCATTGGCGGCTTGCACGTGATTACGGCGAATGTTCCGGATGCGGACGCGGCTAAGCTGCGTCAAATGGGCGATAACCTCCGGGACAAGGCCTCCGATGTGGTTGCGGTATTATCTTCCGTTAACGGCGATAAAATCACCTTCTTGGCTGTCTGCGGTAAGGACGCGGTTTCCAAGGGATTAAAGGCCGGCGACCTGGTTAAATTGGTTTGCACTACCTGCGGCGGTTCCGGCGGCGGCAAGCCTGATTCTGCTATGGGTGGCGGTAAGGATGTAAATAAAATTGACGATGCTCTTTCCCAAGTCGACGACTATGTTGCATCCAAAGTTCAATAATTCTTTTTTGGACGCTGCCGATTGGCAGCGTCCTTTTTAGAAGGGAGGAAGATGCTGTGCGCAAGCTGATGTGGTTTACAATCGGATTTACAATCGCCTGCATATTGGGAATTTACCTGAACCTCGGTATTTGGCTTGGAATTGTTACTGCGGCGGCGTGCGTTTCATCGTTTCTTCTAAATAACAAAAACGGAAAAATTATTGGTATTGTAATGTTGGGCATTACAGTGGGAACAATCTGGATTTTTGGACACAATGCTTTTTATTTAAAAACAGTAAGGAAATATGATGGTCAAACAGCTACTGTAAATATAACGATTACGGATTATAGCTACGAAACGGACTATGGCGTTGCTGCGGACGGATACACCGTATTTAAAGGGAAACGTTATGCTTTGCTGGTATATCTAACCGATGCGCAAGCTTTACAGCCCGGTGATGAACTACAGGGTGACTTCCGTTTCCGCCTGACGACAGACGATTCCATTCAGGGCGCAACCTATCACCAGGGAAAAGGTGTTTTTCTACTAGCCTACGGTAAAGATGAGGTTGAAATTATAAATGGAGCACTAAATAACTTTGAAGTAAAGGTATCCGAGTTTCGCAGGGAAATTGTCCGGATTTTGGATTCGGCATTTCCGGAGGACACCGTCGGTTTTGCAAGAGCATTATTGCTGGGTGACAGCAGCTTACTAAGCTATGAAGAGAACACAGCATTCAAGGTCAGTGGAATCCGGCATGTGATTGCCGTATCCGGATTGCACGTTTCAATTTTATTTTCTCTGGTATATTTATTGTGCGGGAAGCGGCGTATTTTAACAGCAATTATCGGCCTGCCCGTCTTGTTCTTTTTTGCAGCCGTCGCAGGCTTCACACCGTCAATTGTCAGGGCTTGTATTATGCAGGGACTGATGATACTGGCGTTATTGTTTAAAAAGGAATATGACCCGCCGTCGGCGCTATCCTTCGCTGTGCTTGTAATGCTTTGCGTCAATCCAATTACCATAACCTCGGTAAGCTTCCAGCTTTCTGTTGGATGCCTGGTGGGAATATTTCTTTTTTATCAAAGGTCATATTACTTTTTTCTCAGCCTTTTCCCGGAAACAAAGGGTAGGTCGCGAATAGGCAAACTGCTGCGCTGGTTTGTCGGATCCATATCTGTCACTTTGAGCGCAATGTCAGTGACAACACCGTTATGCGCAATTTACTTTGGGTCGATCAGCATTATTGGCATATTGACAAACTTGATCACCTTATGGGTAATTTCCTTTATATTTTACGGCATTATGCTAACGTGTCTTTTAGGGAGCTTTTGTATTTCCGGTGGGGCTTTTGTTGCGGGCATCATTTCTGTTCCCATACGTTATGTGCAGACTGTTGCTGAGATACTGTCAAAGCTGCGCTATGCGGCGGTTTATACCTGCAGTTTTTATGTAGTGCTTTGGCTTGTATTTTCCTATGTTTTGTTTGTATTTCTTATTTGCAGCAAGAGGAAACGACCGATTCTCTGCGCAAGCTGTGCCACTTTTGGACTTATGTTTGCATTGACGGCATCCTGGATAGAACCCAGATTGGACAGCTATCGGGTATCGGTTTTAGATGTAGGACAGGGACAGGCAATTTTATATCAAAGCGGTGGACAAAACTATTTAGTCGACTGTGGCGGTGACAGCGATGAGCTTGCGGCAGACAGGGTATCTCAAATTCTTTTGTCGCAAGGCATAACACAACTCGATGGCCTAATTCTAACCCATTATGACAAGGATCACGCTGGAGGCGTGGAGCCTCTTTTGACACGAATTGATGTCGAGAAGCTATATTTGCCGGATATTTCGGATGACGGTGGAATTAAGGGCTATCTGCAAAGTATAAAACCGGATGCTGTTTGTGTTGTCTCTCAGGATATAGATTTTATCGTTTCCGGAACACATATTTCTTTATTTCCGACAAAAGACAGTGATAAGGGCAATGAAAGCTCGTTGTGTGTCTTGTTTCAAAAAGAAAATTGTGATATACTGATAACGGGTGATCGCAGCACTTCAGGAGAGGAGGCACTTTTGGAGCATATAAGCTTACCGAAGCTTGAGCTTCTGATTGTTGGGCATCACGGATCGGCTAATTCTACTGGCTTTGCCCTGCTGGAAGCCACAAGGCCAAAGGCGGCGGCCATTAGTGTATCTGAAAACAATAGCTATGGACATCCATCTGAGGAAACTTTGTTCAGATTGGAACTGTTTGGCTGCAAAGTCTACCGCACCGACTTGGACGGTACAATTATATTTAGGGGGTGAACACAATGGCAGAGGATAAATCGTCGGCTGGAAATCTTCAGCGTCTAAAATTAGACTTGCGTGAGAAGAAAACACAGCGACTGTACATTTTTTTCGGCGAAGAATTCTTTCTGCTTCGCCACTATCTTGGTCAGCTTAAAAAGCTGTTGATTGAGGATTTAACAGAGTCGTTTAATTATCATAAGCTTACCAAAGAAAACTTTGATTTGCATGGCTTCTGCGATGCGGTTGAAAGTATACCTATGATGGCGGAGCACACCCTTGTTTGGGTGGATGATATTGATATATTTAAGCTGCCGGAGGCGGAACGGGATCAGCTGTGCCGGGTGATAACAGATATCCCGGATTACTGTACGGTAGTGTTTAGCTATGAAACTGTTGCATGGAAGCCCGATGGCCGGTTGAAAAGCCTGACAGAGGCTATTCGGAGCAATGCTCTTGTGGTTGAATTTCCGAAACAAAACCACCGGGATCTAATCGCCTGGGTATCCCGCCATTTTGCTGCCAATCACAAGCAAATCTCACCGGAGCTTTGCAGCTATCTTATCGATATTACCGGCGGTACAATGACAGCACTGACGGGAGAAATTTCTAAAATTTGTGCATATTCCGATGCTGACACAATTGTAAAAAGCGATATTGATGCGGTTACTGAGCCTGAGTTGGATGCAGTGATTTTTAAGCTTGGCGAATTGCTCAGCGACGGTAAAACCGACGAGGCACTGAAAACTCTGCAGAAGCTTTTGAAAATGCAGCACGAGCCTCTTGCTATTTTAGGCACAATCGGAAGTCATTTTCGCCGGCTTGGAACAGCAAAGACACTTTTAGATAATGGAAAAGGCACTGCCGATTTGATGCGTCTTTGCGGTATAGGTGAATATCCTGCCAAAAAAGCTATAACTGCGGCAAAACGTTTTACCGGGGACTTTTATGCCACTGCTGCGGAGCTAATATTGGAAACAGACAGACAAATGAAAACCTCTTTTGATATTCCGGAGCGACTTTTGGAGTTTTTGCTGCTTCGGTTATCTCAGGAGGCTAGAAATGGTTAACATTAAAGAAGCAATTGTGGTAGAAGGCCGGTACGACAAAAACACCCTTTCCCAGCTTATAAATGCGCCGATTTTTCAGACAAACGGCTTTGGGATTATGAAAGATAAGGCACTTTTGTCGCTTCTGCGGCTGGCGGCCAAAAAGCAAGGGTTGATTGTATTTACGGACTCTGACGGCGCCGGTTTTGTAATTCGCAATTATATTAAAGGTGCGATACCGGAAAGTCAACTGAAGCATGCTTATATCCCGGATATTTTTGGAAAAGAGAAACGCAAAGCCTCCCCGGGCAGAGAGGGCAAGCTTGGTGTGGAGGGTATGACACCCCAAATAATTCTCGAGAGCCTGCGCAGGGCCGGCGCGACCTTTGATGATATGAGCAACTCTGCACCCACCTGCATTACCAAAGCTGACTTTGCAGAGCTGGGACTTTCCGGTGGAAAGGGAAGCAGTATAAGACGCAGAGAATTATTGAAGCATTTCGGATTTCCGGAGCATATGAGCGCAAATGCCTTGCTGCAGGCTCTGAATATGCTGTATACCCGGGCAGAGCTGGAAGAAATTTTATATAACATTTTTGGAGAAAATCATGATTGACATTTCTGTCAAAAATTTAACAAAGTTTTTTGTCATTGGCGAAAATCTTTTGGACAGACTTAGCTTTGAAGTTCAGGAAGGGGAGTGCGTTGCCATTCTCGGCCGCAACGGCTGCGGTAAAACCACGCTGTTTAATATTCTTACCGGACAGATGGATTATGACGATGGCGAAGTATATGTTAACCCCCACAAGCGACTTGGCTTAATTTCTCAAATACCCCGTTTTCCGGCGGGAAGTACGGTCGAGGATGTCTTGCGCTCCGCTTTTGCTGATTTGATGCAGATTAAAAAGCGCATGCAGGAGTTGGAAAAGCAGATGCAATTTGTGTCTACTCGGGATCAGCTGCAATCATACGATGATCTTTCAAACCGCTTTCAATCCGGAGGCGGTTATGAGATGGATGTGCAGGTGGACAAAATCTGTAATGGCCTTGGCATTTTGCCTCAGCAGCGGGAGCAGCTGTTTGACAGCCTGTCCGGAGGTGAGAAGACCCGTGTTAACCTTGCCCGACTGCTTTTGGAAAAGACGGACATCTTATTGTTGGACGAGCCGACAAATCACTTAGATCTTAGAAGTGTTGAGTGGCTTGAATCATATATCAACAGCTTTAAAGGAACTGTATTGACAATTTCCCACGACCGGTATTTTCTTGACCGGGTTGCTGATCGCGTTGTGGAAATTGTGGACGGCCACGGGGAATTTTACTCCGGTAATTATTCGTTTTATATTGATGAGAAGCAGAATCGGTTTAACCTGCAGCTGAAGCAGTATGAGCAGGAACAGGCAAAGCTTAAGCAGCTTGGATTTACGGTGGAAAGGATGAAAGGGTGGGGCATTAACAACCGTACCTTGTACCGTCGCGCAATGTCTATTCAGCATCGTATGGAGCGCATCCGAAAAACGGAGCGACCCAAGACAGAAAAGACAATGAAGGCAACCTTTAATCAGAAGGAATTTGCCGGGGATATGGTTTTCTCAATGAAAAATGTCTCTAAGGCATTTGATGATCGAATGTTGTTTTCCAACGTTGAATTGAAGGTGGAGGGCGGAGAACGCATTGCCTTATTAGGCGATAACGGAACCGGAAAAACCACCTTTATTAAGTGTCTGCTGGGCGATGAGGACTGTCAGGGTAAGATTCAGTTTGGCCCAACAGTAAAGTGGGGTTATTTGCCGCAGATCATTCACTTTGAGCATCCGCAGCGCAGCCTGTATGATACGATGCTCTATGAGAAAAACTGTACTCCACAGATGGCTCGTGACCGTCTGGGCGCTTTTTTGTTCCAGGGTGAGGATGTGTTTAAAAAGGTTGGAGATCTCTCCGGAGGCGAGCAATCCCGTCTGAGACTGTGCATGCTGATGGACGATAAAATCAATCTTTTGATTTTGGACGAACCGACAAACCATCTGGATATAGCGTCCCGTGAATGGGTAGAGGCGGCAATTGAGGAATTTGAAGGCGTTTTGCTTTTTGTATCCCACGACCGCTACTTTATCGAAAAATTTGCGGAGCGTATTTGGCTTTTGGAAAGCGGTGAGATACGGGATTTTAAATGTGGGTATTCTAAGTACCGGTCAATTTTAGAGCGTGAGGCTGCTTTAAAGCCGGCAGTCCCTGCAGAACCCAAAATTAAAAAGGAAAAACCCAAGGGTGGCACAAAAGAAACAGAAAAGCATATCCGCCGGCTTGAAAGGGAAATTGAGAAGCAGGAGCAGCTTATTGCCCAACTGGATTTGAAGATAGAAAAAGCAGCAGCTGACTATCAGGCATTAGCGCGGCTGCTGGAGGAGAAGGAAAAAGAGGACACCGTGCTTTTGGAGCTGATGGAGGCCTGGGAGAACGCGCAAAGCGTGTAAGTGATTTATTGTTGACATGGTGAAATGCCGGTCTTATAATACTTTCGATATAAATTAAAGGAGCGTTTAAAATGAGTTCATGTAATGGTAATTGTTCCAGCTGCGGCAGTGATTGCGCAGATCGCAAGCAAGAGAGCTTGCTTGCGAAGCTAAATCCCAAGGCAAGCGTTAAAAAGGTAATTGCTGTTGTTTCCGGTAAAGGCGGTGTCGGTAAATCTACGGTTACCTCAATGTTGGCGGTAGCTATGTCCCGCAGGGGAAAACGGGTTGCGGTTTTAGACGCAGATATCACCGGACCTTCTGCACCTACAGCATTTGGTGTCAGCGAATGTCAGGGTGCAAACAAAGATGGACTGTACCCCGCTTTGTCAACAACCGGTATCCAGATTATGTCTATTAATCTTTTGCTTGACAACAATACTGATCCTGTAGTATGGCGTGGACCGGTGATTGCCGGCGCTGTGAAGCAATTTTGGACAGATGTCATTTGGGAAGATGTTGACTATATGTTTGTGGATATGCCTCCAGGAACAGGAGATGTCCCTTTGACCGTATTTCAGAGTTTACCGGTAGATGGCGTGGTGATTGTAACCAGCCCACAGGATTTGGTTTCTATGATTGTTGCAAAAGCAGTAAAGATGGCAAATATGATGCACGTGCCTGTTCTGGGCTTTGTGGAGAATTACAGCTATTTGAAGTGTCCCGACTGCGGTAAGGAAATCAATGTTTTCGGCCAGAGCCGTCTGGATGAGGTAGCGGAAGCGTTTTCTTTGCCTGTTCTGGCAAGGCTGCCTATTGACCCTATGGTCGCACAAAGCTATGACAGTGGCCTTATGGAAACTGTCAACACCGATTTGGTTGCAGAGGTTATCACCGCGATTGAGAATCTATAATAACTGAGCACTGCAATTTACAGCACAAAGCTCCCACTTCCAAACTGGAAGTGGGAGCTTGTTTACAGAACCTTGGAAAGAAAATCTTTCAGTCGGGGATTTTGCGGATTGCCAAAAATATCTGCAGGAGAACCTTGCTCCAGAATCCTACCATCGTCCATAAATATTACGCGACTGCCTACCTCTCGGGCAAAGCCCATTTCGTGGGTAACAACAACCATGGTCATTCCGTCGGATGCCAGCTCCTTCATAACCTCCAAAACTTCGCCAACCATTTCAGGGTCCAGTGCTGAGGTGGGTTCGTCAAAAAGCATAACATCCGGCTCCATCATCAAGGCGCGGACAATAGCAACGCGCTGTTTTTGACCACCGGAGAGTTGGTCGGGATATGCATAGGCACGATCAGAAAGACCGACACGTTTTAAAAGATTTAACGCCTTGGTTTCTACCTCAGCCTGCGGCTTTTTCAGCAGCTTGACAGGAGCCAGGGTCATATTTTTCAGGACAGTCATATGCGGAAAGAGATTAAAATGCTGGAAAACCATACACATCTTTTGCCGGTGCTCATCAATGTTAACATTTTTTTCTATAATGTTTGTTCCGTTTACAATGATATCGCCGTGCGTTGGAATTTCCAATAAATTCAATGAGCGAAGAAAAGTAGACTTGCCGCTGCCGGAGGGACCGATAATAACGACAACTTCACCGCGGTTGATGGAAAAATCAATGCCGTCCAGAGCGCGTATCGCACCGCCTTTATAATGCTTTTGAAGGTCGTTTACGACAATATACGGAGTATTACCGTTCATTTTTTCTTAGTCTCCTTTCCAAAACACCTACAAGGGCGGTCAGAATAACGACCATAATCAGGTAAATCAGCGCAACCGCTATTAGCGGCATAAAGGCTGAGAATGTACGTCCGCGAATTAAATCACCGGCCTTTGTTAAATCAACAATACCCACATAGCCGGCAACGGAGGTTTCCTTTAGTAAAACGATAAACTCGTTGCAAAGAACCGGAAGGACATTTTTGAAAACCTGTGGAATTATGATATAAATCATTGTTTGGATATAGTTGAAACCAAGGGATCGGCCTGCTTCAAACTGTCCGTTATCGATGGACATAATGCCGCCTCTGAGAATTTCAGCTACATAGGCGCCGGAATTGATGCCAAAGGCAATCATTGCAACCATTAGGCTGTCCCGGGATGTGGCAAAGACGATAAAATACATAATGAGCAGCTGCACAACCACAGGCGTACCGCGAATGACCGTCAAATACAGATGGCAAATTGCGTTGGAAAGCTTCAATACATAGTATCCGAAGCCCTTGTGCATCTCCATACTTTCTCTGTTTTTGTCGAACGTGGAACGAACTGCGGCAATAACAATTCCGATAGCCAAGCCCATTAAGAGCGCCACAAAGGTTATTATCAGTGTATTGCCAAGGCCTTCCCAAAGCCATCTCCAACGACCTTCGTCTATAAAATTAAGAATAAAGTCGTTTTTTAATTCTGCAAAATATGTAGCCATATTGCGAATCCTTTCGTTGGAAAATCACAGAAAGAGAGGAGGAGGGTCCTGAACCCAACTCCTCTCTAATTGTTTTATGCCAGTAATTATCTGGTGAAAATCAGGAAGCACCGCCATCCTTGGGGATGTACTTATTGATTATCTTATCAATTGTGCCGTCAGCCTTTAGCTCATCAAGGGCTTTGTTGATCTTTTCCAGAAGCTCGGTATTGCCCTTCTGGACACAAATTGCGTAGTCCTCAACAGCATACTCGTTTTCGCCTTCCAGAATGTGAATGCCCTGATTCTTTGCAACAAAGGATTTTGCAGGCTCGTTGTCGATGATCACACAGTCAACCTTAGTGCCCAGACCGGCAACAGCCTCAGCACCGGTCTTATAGCGGACAACACGGTCTGTCTTGATAGAGCCGTCTTCGTTCAAATCATTGAAGCCCCATTTTTCAATAGCATCGGAGGAATAAATATCACCGGTGGTGTTTTCCTGAACACCTACTTTAATGTCAGGGTTCTTCAATCCGACAGGGTCACCATCAGCATTGAATTCAAAGATGTCGTCCAAGCTCTTAATGGAAGAACCGTCTTTAACAATGATAACCTGAATGCCGGTTGCGTAGGTGTTGGAGAAATCCATGGTTTTCTTTCGGTCCTCAGTAACAGTAATGCCGGCCATACCCATATCGTATTTACCCTGAGCAACACCGGTCAAGACCGCACCGAATTCAACGTCTTCGATTACAAGAGTCATACCTAGCTTCTTTGCAATAGCTTCTGCGATCTCGGCGTCGATACCCACAATCTTGTTTCCTTCTTTATACTCATAGGGAGGGAATGCAGCGTTTGTTGCCATAACAAGCTCGTTTTTATTGCCGCCGCAGCCTGCAAACAGGCTCAATGCCATCAATAAAACAAAAAACAGTGCCAATAACTTTTTCATAATCATTCTCCTTTTAAATTTATGTGTTTTTGCATGAATGAATTATAGCACGAATAATATTCATCGTCAATTGTATAAATGTAACAAAAAATCGGAGAAAATATTTAAAATTTAAACAAAACATTGTAAATTATTGAAATTACGATGAATATTATACGTAAATAATTGTATATTGACCGGGTATTGTGCTGGATATGCTGTTGGCAGTATATGATTTCTGGAGTAGAAAATATTAGTTGTAAACTTTAACGGAATATAATATAATAGTATAGATATAAAGAATTAAAATACTGGGAGTAAATTCTATGTTAAACCGTAGTGAGGAGCTAAAAAAATATTTGATTCCAGGAAAACACGTACATCTTGTGGGGATCGGCGGCGTATCTATGCGCCCTCTCGGTCTTGTGCTTAAGGATATGGGTCTGCTTGTAACAGGCTCAGATATGAATTCCTCTGTTTCTACGGATGAGTTAATTTCAAAAGGAATTCATGTTGCAATCGGTCATGAGGCTGCCAATGTTGGAGGTGCAGACTGCGTTATTCGTACTGCAGCTGCGCATAATGATAATCCTGAGATTGCTGCAGCAAGAAGTATGGGGATTCCTACCTTTGAACGCGCCCAAGCATGGGGTGTAATTATGCAGTCGTATAAAAATGCGGTGTGTATTTCGGGTACTCACGGAAAAACCACAACCACATCTATGGTCACGCATATTCTTATGGAGGCGGAGTTTGACCCCACGGTTATGATTGGCGGATATTTGCCTTTACTGCGTGCCGGGCATCGTGTAGGCTCAGGCGATACCATCGTGCTGGAAAGCTGTGAATATTGCGATTCTTTTCTGAACTTTTATCCTACCTTGTCCGTAATTCTTAACATTGAGGCTGACCATCTGGATTATTTTAAGGACCTGGCGGATGTTCAAAAATCCTTCCGTGCATTTGCACAGTTGTCAACCGGTGGTATACTTGCCAACGGAGATGACCCCAATGTCTGTAAGGCTCTTGAAAATATGGACTATGTTAGCTTTGGCTTCCAACCCAATAATCGTATTACGGCGGTCAATATCTGTCCGGATTGGCGGCATTTGGATGTAATTTGTGACGGCAAGTTCTATTGTCATTTAGACTTGAATGTTTTGGGACGGCATAACGCACTCAATGCCCTGGCTGCTGCCGGTACAGCCTGGATGCTGAGTGTGCCGGGTGAGGCCGTTTCCGGAGGACTTGCTACCTTTACCGGGGCGGAACGCCGTATGCAATTTAAAGGAAAATGTGGCGGTGCAGATATTTATGATGATTATGCCCATCACCCGGATGAGCTTGCAGCAACAATTGAGGCAGTGCGGTTTATGAACTATCAGCGAATCGTTGTTGCATTCCAACCGCATACATATACCCGCACCAAGGCGCTGTTTTATGATTTTGTGCGTGAGTTAAAAAAGCCAGATGTTGTTGTCCTTGCGGAAATATATGCTGCCAGAGAGCGTAATACTGTGGGCATATCTTCCGTGGATCTTGCTAATGCAATACCAGGCGCGATATATTGCGCGACGCTACCGCAGGTAACACAATGTCTAAAGGAAATCGCAAGACCGGGCGATGTAATTTTGACCATTGGTGCAGGCGATATATTCCGTGCTGGTGAGGCGTTACTTGACTAAGTGAAGATAAAATGCTGCTTTACATTTCGTGCGATCTTTTGCACATACTATTGTATAAGGTGAGGCGATACCTATGAGTAAGTTAAATGTTTGTATTTTATTTGGCGGCGTCAGTCCTGAGCATGCCGTTTCATTGCGGTCTGCGGAAGCGGTATTAAATCATTTGGATACAGAAAAATACACAGTTATTCCTGTTGGCATTACAACGGAGGGGCAATGGATCCGATATGTCGGTGAGGACTATTCCTTGCTGCCAAGTGGTCAGTGGCAGGATTACAGTGGAAACTATAGGGTTTTAATTTCTCCTGTTCGGGGTGAGGGACTGCTTTGCTTTAAAGATGACGTTGTTTCCCGCGAGTCGATTGATGTAGTATTTCCTGTGCTGCACGGAGAAAACGGGGAAGACGGATCTATTCAGGGCCTTATGCAGCTTGCAGGCATTGCCTGTGTAGGTCCGCAGGTCGCACCGTCTGCAGTTGCTATGGATAAATCCTTAACAAAGTTGGTTATCGATCATGCCGATATTCCCCAAGCCGATTGGTTGCTGGTAAGAGCGTCAGACCTGCAGAGCCGAATGGATGAGATTGTTAACCAGGTGCAAACTCGTTTTTCCTATCCCGTTTTTGTCAAACCGGCAGGGACCGGTTCTTCCGTTGGCGTTTCTAAAGCAATCGACGCAGTATCTCTGCGCAGTGCATTGTTGGCTGCCGGGGAATTTGATGAGAAAATCCTCGTAGAAGAATTTATTGACGGAAAAGAGATAGAGGTTGCTGTAATGGGAAACCAAAGCCCGGTTGCGTCTGTATGCGGTGAAATTGATTCCGGCTCAGAATTTTATGATTATGATGCAAAATATGTTACTGACAGCTCTATTGCGTATGTGCCGGCGCGTATTGATGATGAACAGGCAGAACTGGTTAGGGAATTGGCAGTAAAAGCTTATACAGCAATCGGTTGCCGTGGTTTAAGTCGCGTTGACTTCTTTGTGACGCATAGTGGTGGAAATATTGTTTTTAATGAAATTAATACGCTGCCCGGCTTTACGTCAATTTCTATGTATCCTAAATTATTCGCAGCCAGCGGGATACCTTTTGGTCAGCTGTTAGATGAATTGATACAATTGGCTATGGAGGCAGCCTGATGAGCAAAAGGGTAATGCTTTCAATACGGGGGCGTCAGGCGTACCATAATCAAGAGCCGGATGTCATTGAATTAGTAACGGAAGGGAAAATGGATTATGTCGACAATGGCTGGAATATCAGCTATGAAGAAAGCGATTTAACAGGTTTGGCCGGTGTTCGCACAACCTTTCGTGTTGAGCCGGAAAAAGTAATTTTAACACGAACCGGCAACCTTCATTCTCAGATGATTTTTGAGCAGGGCGTCAGCCATGAATCTCTATATCAGATGGAGTTCGGCGCGCTAATGATAACCGTTTTTGCAACCCGGATTGATGCAAAGATTAACAATGACGGGGGATATGTTGATTTAACATATCAAATTGATATTGAGCATAGCACAGCCGGAACGGTTGACTATCATTTGGATATTATGGCGAACAATTAAAATGTGCTGTCCTTTGAATTAACGGTCAAAGGACAGCACATTTTTATAGGTTATGGATTTGGTGCCTCCGGGATGTCTCCATTTCCCGAATTGCCGCTTGAATTACCATCAATCTTACAAATCACACCGTTTCGAGGTTCATATCTGGTTTGTCCGATATAAGTCTTGGAGATTTGTTCCAGGGTCTCCTTATCTAACTTACAAATATAGGTTTTTACGGTATAGCCGTTAAAGGGCTCAACGATATAGTCGCCGTCTTTATAGCCTTCGGTGTTATCAGCGGGCATTGTTTGATACGTAACAGAGAACTCTTTTTTGGAAATTTCCTCAGAGATAAGCTCTACGCTATATTCACGAATATCCGTGCCAATTAATTTAACCTCTACAGCGCCGCCGATTGCCACAGCATCGATTCGAATGGGATAGTTTGTGTTATTGCAGAAACGGAAATCTGCATAATTCCAGTTGACTGCTGCATCAAATCCCAATGGCACATATGAGGGTGCATATGCATTATTAATTCGCACAAGTACATCAAGCTCAGCTGCCAAGACGCAGTAATAAAGTGCGGAGGATACCTGTTCAATACCACCTCCGACAGCGATGGCAGTGCCGCCATTTTGAAAAGCGGTGGCAGGCTGGTAGCCGTTTGCGGCTGTTATTTTACCAAGGGTATCGTTAAAGGAGAACACCTTACCGGGATACAGAATTTTACCGTTAATGGCCTGACAGGCGAGCTGGAGATTTATATCTCTGCTGTTATCACTGTCATAAATCGCGGTATAGACTGCCAACTCATCGCGATATAAAGTCCCGGCCAGATTTTCCACGGTAATTTCCGGGGAGATTTTCGTAAACGGAATAATCACCTCAGAGCCATATTGGGCTTTTGCAATTGTATCTCTAGCTTCGGAAAGATCAAAGCCGTATCCGTCAGTGCTGGGGATAACCTCAAAGGTTTTAACATCAAAGCCGGCATTAACAGGGGGGATATAGTAGGTCTTAAGAATAGAAGCTAAATCAATTTCATTTGGTTCAATCAGTTCGCACTTTGCTTCGATATAAAACTCGTTTCTGCTATATGCATCTATAACCTGTGCATAAAGTGTATTTGTGTTATAACTGTATTCCGGTGTGCCTAGATTGATGATAAGCCTTCTGTCTAAATCATTACCGACAACTTCATATGTGGATTGGGATAAGGTTGTGTTAAAGTTCTCGCCGTGCTGTGCAATGATCTGGCGAATACCGTCTTCATTTAAATTTAAATAAGGGGCAAGATCCACAACATAACCTGTCGTCATAGCAATTTGCTGTTCCTCTTGACGCTTATTCTGAGAGCCTGTATTTCCGAAATTGTAAGCGGCTTTTACAGCTGCCCGGACATCCAGTGTACCAACATAGTTTGCTGGAATTTCAAAGGTTCTTCCAAATACATTTACCTGCATAGGAAGTTTGGAGTATGTTCCGCTGACGGCCTTGCTTACTGCCTGGATGGCTTCTTTTTGACGCATGCCGCCGACATTCACACCGGCAACAGATACATTCTGTAAAATCACACCGGTTGTATTGGATTGTATGAGATAGACACATCCTGCAACGACACCCACTGCAATTGCAAGCAGCGCAATACATACGGATATGATAACAGCAACACGGGTGGAACTCGTAACTTTTTTGCCGGAATTTGAGTGACCCCGGCGAGCATCGCTGCCACTGCGGATTGCATTCCGTGTGTTGCTGCGTTTTTGATGTTCATTTGCCATGGAGGTAAACTCCTTTCTTATTGAATCTACCAATATTGTATCATATTATTCGATAATTGCAAGCTAGAGATATTTCATGAAATGCTCTACAAATATTTTGGATTGCTTTAGACTGTCGATGCCGGATGCCAATTTTAACCGTAGTGTTGGTTGCTTGGCAGATGCGACAAATTGAATTCGGTTCTTATATTCTGCTTCCGCACACAAAGCGCTGATAGCCTCTAAATTCAACTGTCCCAAGGTAAACAGTACCTCGCTTGCTTTTTGACGGATGTCGATTATATGCGCTTTTCTCGCATTGGCGCGTAAAAGAGCAATATCAATCAGGTTGAGTACGCCTTTAGGCGGCTCACCATACCGGTCAATGATTTCATCCAATAAATCGTCTGAATCCTCCTGTGACCGAATTGCGGCCATTCGGCGGTAAAGGTCCATACGCTCTTCACCACGGGAAACATAGTCTTTATCCACATTTGCCGTAACATTGAGATCCGCGGTACAGTCCGGCTCCTTGGGCAGTTGTCCGCGCTCCTCTAAAACGGCCTCGTCCAAAAGCTTTAAATACATATCATAGCCGACAGACATCATATGGCCGGACTGTTCGGCTCCTAACAAGTTGCCTGCTCCCCGGATTTCCAAATCACGCATTGCGATCTTAAAACCGGAGCCAAATTCTGCAAAGTCACGGATTGCTGCCAGTCGTTTCTCTGCAATTTCTGTCAAGGATTTATCCGGTTTATAGGTAAAATAAGCATAGGCATGACGTGTAGATCGTCCTACGCGTCCTCTGAGCTGATGAAGCTGGCTTAATCCAAACCGGTCGGCATTTTCAATTATCAATGTATTCACATTTGGAATATCAAGACCTGTTTCGATAATAGTCGTACAGACAAGCACTTGAATTTCGCCGTCTGCCATAGCGTGCATAGTGTCACCCAGCGCATCCTCGCCCATTTTACCGTGGGCAACAGCAATACCAACCTCGGGTATGCGCTTTTTAAGCGCCGATGCGCACTGCTCAATGGTTTCCACACGGTTGTGCAGATAGTATACTTGCCCACCACGCGCAATTTCCTTGCGGATAGCATCATCTATGATGGCGTTGCTGTGCTCCATAACAAAGGTTTGAACCGGGTATCTGTCCGCCGGAGGTTCTTCAATTGTTGACATATCCCGAATGCCGGACAATGCCATATTCAGCGTTCTGGGAATTGGTGTGGCAGACAGTGTCAGCACATCCACACCTTTTGATAATTCTTTTAACCGTTCCTTATGACTAACACCGAAGCGCTGTTCCTCATCAACAATCAATAGGCCCAGGTCCTTAAATTGAACGCTTTTTTGCAGCAGCTTGTGGGTGCCGATGACAATATCAACAGCCCCTGCCTGAAGCTTTTGTATGGTCTTTTTTTGATGATTTGGGGTATGAAAACGGCTTAATACATCTATATTAACCGGAAAACCCCGAAATCTGGAGACAGCGGTGTTATAGTGCTGCTGGGCAAGTATAGTAGTGGGCACAAGGATTGCCACCTGCTTTCCGTCCATAACCGCTTTCATAACGGCCCGTAAGGCAACCTCAGTTTTGCCGAATCCAACATCTCCGCACAACAGGCGATCCATAGGGATGGGGGATTCCATATCCGATTTAATTTCACGGATACAGCGCAGCTGATCATCGGTTTCGGGATAAGGGAAGTTGTCCTCAAACTCCTTTTGCCAGGGAGAATCGGCGGCGAAGGCAAAGCCTTCCTGCCGTTTTCTTGCCGCGTAAAGCTGAATCAGCTCACCTGCCATATCCTTTGCGGCTTTCCGTGCCTTGGTTTTGGTTTTTTGCCAGGCATCCGAACCGATTTTGTTTAGGCGGACATTGCTGTCCTCGCCGCCACTGCCGATATATTTGCTGACCATATCCAACTGTGTAGCCGGTACAAATAGCGTATCTGTACCTTGGTAGGCAATTTTTACATAATCCTTAACAGCACCGTCTACATAAATTTGCTCCATTGCCACGAAACGACCGATACCGTAGTTTTCGTGGACCACTAAATCGCCGGGTGATAAATCTGTAAAGGAATTCAGCTTTTGACGGTTGGTAGCGGATTTCTTATTCCTTCGCTTTGGCTCGGCTTTTCCGATTAGCTGTCCCTCTGTCAGTACCGCAAGTTTGGAGGTTGGATATTCCATTCCGTAGGGCAGGGCTCCGTCTGTAAGCAGGATTTGACCTGGCTGAGGCATATTGTTTAATGGAATGCACAAAAATGAAGAAAGGCCCTTGCTGCTTAGCATTTCCTGTAAAAGCTCTGCTCTGCGACGGGAGCCGCAAAGCACCAAGGAAGAAAATTCAATTTTTTGATAGTGGCTCAAATCTGAAGCTGCAACGTCTAGATTCCCACCGTAGCCGGGAAGCTGCTTTGCACTCAGCGGCAATATCTGCTTGGGTGGGCAAGCATCAGGATATGCACTGCCGGCAAAGGAATCTAAATATATTACAGTTTTATCCTGTAAATGTTGGGTAAAATCATCCCACTGGCAGCTATAGTCACACAGTTCGCCTGAAACCAGTCCACTCTGAAGCAGGCTATCCAATTGTAAGCCCAGTCTTTCGGTACAATCCTTTGCTGCGCGATGAAGATTACTGTGATCACATAAAACAAAGATTGCATCCCCGGGGATATAGTCCAGGGCTGTTGAATATTCAGGATATATCAGTGACATATATCTGTCGGATACCGGATTCGCAAGAGCGTTCTTGTATTTTTCTAGATCATTTTGCAAGGTCGCAATTAGCGTTTCATTTGGAGTTTTTCTTCGCTTTTGGTGCGCGATTAAGTCCTGGATATCCTTACATAGTCCTTCAAGTCCGTTAGGGTGAAGCATTGGCTGTGTTTCTCCCACCGGTAAAATAATTACTTCCTCGATGTTTTCGGTGCGTCGCTGGGTATCCGGATCAAAATACCCCATAGTGTCCAATTCATCGCCAAAAAACTCAGCACGAAACGGCTGGTCGGCAGCAGGGGAGAATACATCCAAAATACCGCCTCGTACAGCAAATTGGCCTGGACCTTCAACCATAGTACAGCGGCTGTATCCTGCAATTGTCAGACGGGTTATAATGCTGTCCAGGGAATATTCTTTTCCGGCTTCCAGACGGAAGGAAGCTCTACTTAGTGCTTCCGGCGGAATTGTGCGCTGGCACATTGCGTCCCAGGTCATAATTTGCAGAGGAGTCTTGCCAGAGGACAGCTCATAAAGCTGACGCAGTCTCTTCTGCTCCCAACCTCTTGAAACGACAGATGCGTCATACAGTGTCAGTTCCCGAGTTGGCAAAATGGGCGCTTCATCTCCTAAGAATGAACGCAGCTCATCCTGAAGGCGCTTTGCAGCCAGATCATCCTGACAGAAAAGTACAATTTTGCGGTTGGTATCTGAACGCATTGTAGCAATTAAATGACTTCGGTTAATTTGTCCGATACCGGTTACGGCAATGGTTTGATTAAGTGCTGTGGCTTGCTTTATAAGTGTGTATTCAGGAATGGATTTCAGGAAGGACAGCAGTTTGTTCATACTTCACCTCAAATATTATTTGTTCCACGCAGGAACGCGGAAAGGGGAATTTTCTCCCCTTTCCGTGCTGTTATACAAAATATGTGTTTATTTTGAATTATAGCGGTTCGCCGCGTCCTGAATACCCTTATCCAGAATGCAAAGTGCAGCGTCACCGGCATTTTCCAATGTAGCTGACAGGCACTTTTCTTCTGAAGCAGTAAAGGAAGACAGTACCCAATCCGCCAAATCCTGTTCAGGATGAGGTTTTGCACCAACACCGATTTTTACCCGTGGAAAATCCTGACTGCCAAGCTCGCTGATAATGGATTTGATTCCGTTGTGACCACCTGCAGAGCCGTCACCGCGGACACGGAGTCTGCCGGGTGCTAATGAGATGTCGTCAAACATAATGATAATGCGCTGTGGGGGAATGTTAAAATAAGCAGATAGTTGCAGAACAGATTTCCCTGACAAATTCATATAGGTAAGCGGCTTTAGCAAATACAGCCTCTTACCGGAATATGTCGTCTGCCCGTATAACCCCTGAAATTTCGCCTTATCAATTTTGCAACCCAGCTTATTCGCAAGAATATCAATTGCACGATAGCCACAATTATGGCGAGTGCGTTCATATTCTTTTCCGGGATTTCCCAAACCGACAATCAGCCAGCACTCGCTTCTTTTTCCAAACACAGCTTAAAACAGGTCGGCGATGGATGTACCGCCGTGAATATGTGCAATGGCGCGAGCAAAAATAGGCGCAACATCCAGCTGCTTAATCTTATCGGAGGGACAATCCTCGGGCAGGGGGATGGTGTTATGCACAATCAGTTCCTTGATTGTACTTTTGTTGATGCGGTCAAATGCAGGACCGGATAGAACGCCGTGGGTTGCACAGGCATAAACCTCTTTTGCACCGCCAATTTGTACTAAGGCGTTTGCAGCATTGCACAATGAACCGGCGGTATCAACCATATCGTCAAATAAGATGCAGGTTTTACCCTTGACATCACCGATGACATTCATAACTTCACATTCGTTTGCTTTCTGACGGCGCTTATCGACGATTGCAAGGCCCATATGGACCTTTGCTGCAAATGCGCGAGCACGGGCAACAGAGCCAACATCGGGAGAGACAACTACAAAATCATCGTGATTATACACGTTCTCAGGGAACTTACCCAAATAGTACTTCACAAAAGTGGGGTTGCCTAAAAGATGGTCAACGGGAATATCAAAGAAGCCTTGTATCTGAGCAGCGTGCAGGTCCATAGTCAAAACCCGGTCTGCACCTGCGGCGGTAAGCATATTGGCTACCAATTTAGCAGAGATGGGATCGCGGCTCTTTGCTTTACGGTCCTGGCGGGCATAACCGAAATAGGGGATAACAGCAGTAATACGACCGGCGGAGGCACGACGGCAAGCGTCGATCATTACCAGTAACTCCATTAGATTGTTATTTACCGGCTTGCAGGTTGACTGAATCAAGAACACATCGGCACCGCGGACGGTTTCGTTCAAAGAAACAGAAACCTCGCCGTCAGCGAAGGTCTGCACAACGCCCTGTCCCATGGCAAGTCCAAGCTCTTTGCAAACAGTTTGCGCAAAGGAGGGGTTGGAATTGCCGCAGAAAATTTTGATATTATCTCCGTATGCAATCATCTTTGAAAATACCTCACTTCTATTTTCTTTTTTCTACCCATGGTTATGCCACGGACTATGTCAAAAGTATTATACCATTTCTTTACTGTAAATTGCAACACCGAACAGCATAAAATAACGACCAAAAATTAATAAAAATATCATTCTTCTTCTTGCAATCCGACGAGAATGCTTACCAAAAGGAAGAAACACCCTGAGAATCACAATGGCACGGGATTATATTAAAAACAATGCTTGTATACAGCTTGAATTTGTGGTATAATATTTGACAACATTTTAATGGAACAGGAGGCACCTATGAACGATAAAATTCGAATTCAGGGAGCCAGAGAGAACAATCTTAAGAACGTGGATTTAACTATTCCAAGAGATAAGCTAGTTGTATTTACCGGACTTTCCGGATCCGGAAAGTCCAGTCTTGCCTTTGATACAATTTATGCAGAAGGACAGCGACGTTATGTGGAAAGTCTCAGTGCTTATGCAAGGCAATTCTTAGGACAGATGGACAAGCCGGATGTGGACAGTATCGACGGCCTGTCGCCGGCAATTTCCATTGACCAGAAAACAACATCTAAAAATCCGCGCTCCACTGTAGGTACAGTTACCGAGATATATGATTACCTTCGTCTCCTGTGGGCGCGTGTTGGTGTGCCGCATTGTCCCAGCTGCGGCAAGGAGATACAGCGCCAAACCATAGACCAGATTGTTGATCGGATTGAGTTACTGGGTGAGGGGACGAAGTTTATAGTTCTGTCACCGGTAATTCGTGGCAAAAAGGGTGAGCACGTCAAGGTGTTTGAAGATGCCAGAAAATCCGGTTTTGCCCGGGTGCGTGTAGATGGCATTCAATATGATCTGAATGAGGAAATTTCATGCGAAAAGAACAAGAAACATACCGTTGAATTGGTTGTGGACCGTCTGGTCATCCGGGACGGTCAGCGCCGTCGTCTTACGGATTCCGTAGAAACGGCGTGTCATCATTCCGGCGGTCTAGTTGTCATTCAAATTCCGGAAACCGGGAAGGAAATCAGCTTCTCTCAAAACTATGCCTGTGAGGATTGCGATATCAGTCTTACAGAACTGGAGCCACGGATGTTTTCCTTTAATAACCCTGCCGGTGCCTGCCCGACCTGCACAGGTTTGGGCTTTCAGCTCATTGCCGACGAGGATTTGGTAATTCCGGATAAAACAAAATCCATTTTTGATGGTGCGATACAAGCCTCCGGCTGGAGCAGCGCCCGTACAGATTCGATTTTTCGGATGTATTTTGAGGCGCTTGCGCAGAAGTATCGTTTTTCATTGACAGCTCCGGTATCTGAATTGTCCAAAGAGGCTATGGATATAATTTTAAACGGCACAAAGGGTGAGAAGCTTCGAATGACCTATAACCGGGGCAACGGTATGGGCGTTCTTGAACAACCTTTTGAGGGTATTCTGAATAATATCAGCAGAAGATATCGGGAAACGATGTCTGATGCAGCCCGCAAGGAGCTGGAGGAATGTATGACAACCGCGCCCTGTCCTGCCTGCCATGGGGATCGTCTTTCTTCCATTGCCCGTGCGGTTACCGTGGGCGGTATTGGCATTATGGAGTTTTGCCGTATGAGCATCCGCCAAGAGCTTGCCTTTATGGAGAATCTTTGTTTGGAGGGCAATATGGCGCTTGTTGCCCAGCAGATTGTTCGTGAGATTAAGGCCAGACTGCGCTTTTTGTCGGATGTTGGGTTGCAGTATTTGACACTGTCCAGAGCTTCTGCAACACTTTCAGGCGGCGAAAGTCAGCGTATTCGCCTGGCAACGCAAATCGGTTCTTCATTGATGGGTGTTCTGTATATCCTGGATGAGCCATCCATTGGCTTGCATCAACGGGACAACGATAAGCTTCTAAGGACGCTCAAGCACCTTCGTGATTTGGGGAATACCCTTATTGTTGTTGAGCATGATGAAGATACGATGCGGGCTGCAGATTATATTGTGGATGTAGGTCCCGGTGCAGGGAGCCACGGAGGTCGGATTGTGGCGACAGGCACTTACGAGGAGATTGTAGCTTGCTCCGAATCCATCACCGGTCAGTATCTCTCCGGAGTTAAGAAAATCCCTATTCCACCCAGAAGACGGGAAGGAAATGGGAAATGCCTTACCATTCTTGGTGCGAATGAGAATAATTTAAAGAATGTTGATGTGTCAATTCCCCTGGGGACACTGACTTGCGTAACCGGTGTTTCCGGATCCGGAAAGTCCAGTTTGGTGGGTGAGGTTTTAAACAAGACCCTTCTTGGCAAATTGAATCACGCCCGCACACGACCCGGTATGTGTCGTTGTATCAATGGTATTGAGCATCTGGACAAGGTCATTGACATTGATCAAAGTCCGATCGGAAGAACCCCTCGGTCCAATCCGGCGACCTATACCGGACTGTTTAATGACATCCGGGATTTGTTTGCATCCACTGCAGATGCCAAGATGCGGGGCTACGGTCCGGGAAGATTTTCCTTTAACGTTAAAGGCGGCAGATGCGAGGCCTGCTGTGGTGACGGACTGGTAAAAATTGAAATGCATTTCCTTGCGGATGTCTATGTGCCGTGTGAGGTTTGCCGAGGTCAACGCTATAACAGGGAAACCCTGGAGGTGCAGTATAAAGGTAAAAATATTGCACAGGTTCTGGATATGACGGCTGAAGAAACGGTAGAATTTTTCGAAAATCTTCCGAAAATTCGCAAAAAAGCGCAAACCCTTGTTGAGGTTGGTCTTGGCTATGTAAAATTAGGTCAGTCCAGCACGACACTGTCGGGAGGTGAGGCCCAGCGCGTGAAGCTTGCAACAGAGCTTGCAAGAGCATCTACGGGACGCACGATTTATGTTTTGGATGAACCCACAACAGGGCTTCACTCTGCGGATGTGCATAAGCTGATTGATGTACTGCAGAAGCTGGTGGATGTCGGAAATACGGTTTTGGTAATTGAGCATAATTTAGATGTGATTAAATGTGCAGATTTCATTATTGATCTTGGACCTGAGGGTGGAGATGAGGGCGGTTACATTGTTGCACAGGGTACTCCGGAACAGGTTGCGCAAGTGAAGCAGAGCTACACCGGTCAATATTTACGTCGTTATTTCGAATAAAATATTCCCCGATCGTTTGATCGGGGAAGCAAATCAGCATATGCTGTCGTACAGCTCGTCGGGAAGACAATCAGATAATTCCAAAAGTGTATTGTCCCGCCCACCTGCATAATCTGTCACCAAAAGTATCGGAGACCGGACAACAGTGTTCTTTGATTTTTTTAAGGCTACAGTCATTGTGAACCGGACAAGTGTATCATCCGGAACTTCCATAAGAACAACTCCTCCGTGGGCGGAAGCGACGGAATGAATGATAGACAGACCGAGACCGATGCCGGTATTTCCTGTTTCAATACCCGGTTCCCGGAGATATCTGGAAAAAATGTTATTTTTAATTGGGTTATCTATTTGGTTTTCAATGGAAAAAACGAGGCGATTTTCGCTTTTTCTCAGATTTGCACGAATAACTGACCCGACAGGGGAGAAACGCAGTGCATTGGATATAAGATTGAGAACTGCACGCTCTAATCTCTGCACATCAACCGGATATAATAGTGGCGTATAAATTGTCTCATATTCCAGGGTTTTTCCCGCCTTGGCTGCCAGTGCGGCGGCTTTTTCCAAAATCTCATTGAAGACAGCAGTTATGTCTCGTGTTTCTTTTCTATCAGAATTTCCATTCTTGTAAATTGCAGCATCGGACATATTGCATATTGTGCGAAGCAGTTGATGCAGACTGCGGTTTACTTGGCAAAGCTGAAGACGAACTTCCTCGTTTTTGCAAACAGCATCATCCGGCAAAAGACTTTCTGTTACAGCCATAGCGTTGGACAGAGGCTCTCTGAGCTGTTGAGCAGCTAAGGCATAAGCACGAAGCTCGGGATTCTCATAGTCCGATTCCAAGCAGAAAAGCTGTGCATCATCCACAACGGTTACAAAAGCATTGTAGTCTGTGTCACAAATGCGCAGGGTAAGTCCAAGCCGGCCATGGGTATATTGTTCGTATTCCTTACTTCCGATTTTAATTATATCGCAGACTTGAGTTTGTAATGCAACACTTCGCCGTACCGCGGCTTCGTTTGCGTGGATAATCACACCGTCTTTAACTAAAAAGGCGGGGCATATGAGCTGTTCAAGCAGATCCGGGGAAGCAGTTGTTTTCTCCATAGTGGAAATCCTCCGGTATTATATATTTTCTCGACATATTTCGACAAACTGTTTATTAATGATATATTAGCGGATTTGCGTCAAAATTGCAAGATAAATCATTTTTTGAGGTGAAACTATGCAAATACATAAAGAACATCGTGCCAGAGTGCGTTCACGGTTCCTTCAGGATGGGCTGGATGGTTTTGACGAACATCAGGTTCTGGAGATGCTGCTGTTTTACTGTATCCCGAGAAGGGATACGAATATAATTGCCCACAACTTAATTAATCGTTTTGGCTCGCTGGCTCAAGTAATTGATGCTCCTGTAAAGGAACTTGCAAAGGTTGACGGTGTCGGAGAAGGGACAGCAGTATTCATATCCTTTCTAAGCCAATTTGATCGGTACTATAATACAAATAAAAATCAGGAATTCCAAATTTTGAACACCATAGAAGATTGCGGAAATTATTTGCTGCCGTATTTTAACGGACGACATAAGGAAACGGTTTATATGCTTTGTTTAGATGCCAAGTGTAAGGTATTGTCCTGCCGGCTGATTGAAGAAGGCAATGTCAATTCTGCCGGCATCTCCATTCGCAAAATTGTGGATATGGCATTAACGGAGAATGCGACCTCTGTTGTGTTGGCGCACAATCATCCCAGTGGTCTGGCGGTACCGTCTGATGAAGATATTGATACAACTGTGAAGATAGCAAAAGCATTGCGCTTTGTGGATGTGGTTTTAACAGATCACATAGTAGTTGCAGACGGAGAATTTGTATCTATGGTGCTGTCAAAATACTATAACCCAAATGATTCCTTTAATGATTTCTAAATGGGAGACTTTATGAAGCTGATTGTGTGCTTGGATGACAGAAACGGTATGCTTTTTAATAAACGGCGCCAAAGCTCCGATATACGGGTAACGCATAAAATTCTCGAGATTGCTTCGGCAAGACCGATCTGGATGAACAAATACTCTGCTTATTTATTTGCTGAGCAACAAGGAAATATCCATATTGCAGAAAATTTTCTGGAACAGGCCTACGGTGATGTGTACTGCTTTGTTGAAAATGTGGATCTGACGCCATACCTTTCTATGACAGATGAATTGATTGTATTTCGATGGAATCGATTATATCCCTCCGACTTTTGCCTTCCTGAGCTTCCTGAAACACTTAAAAAAACCAGCAGTGAAGATTTTCAAGGAAATTCTCATGAGCGCATAACTATGGAGGTATACCGCAGTGAAAAATAAATTACGATTTGGACTGGTCATCCTGCTTGTTGCTCTTGGTATATTTACGGCTGTCTGGCAGAAATACAGGCAACCGGATTTTATATCACTTGAGAATATACCTGCTTTTTCCGGTGAACCCTTTGTAGTTCTTCAGGATAATCAACCGAATTTTACGCAGGCAGATATGACCACATCTGCCTATGAATATTATTCCGATTTGGATATTTTAGGTCGATGCGGCTATGCAATGGCCTGTATTGGCAGAGAGTTGATGCCTACGGAGGATCGCGAAAGTATTTCTTCTGTTAAGCCATCCGGTTGGGTACAGGCACAATACGATATTGTAGACGGTAAAAATCTCTATAACCGATGTCATTTGATTGGGTTTCAGCTTACCGGTGAAAACGCAAACGAAAAGAATCTGATCACCGGAACGCGATACTGCAATGTGGAGGGGATGCTTCCCTTTGAAAATATGGTTGCCGATTACATTAAAGAGACGGGTAACCATGTACTTTACCGTGTTACGCCGATATTTGATGCCGCCTGTTTGGTTGCAAGAGGCGTACAGATGGAGGCAAAATCCGTGGAGGATAACGGTGAAGGTATATGCTTTCATGTGTATGTTTACAATAGTCAGCCGGGAGTAATTATTGATTATCGCACCGGAAGCAGTTCTGCTTCAGAGAATACGGTGTCCACGGGTTCAACTGTAACAAACCCTACATATATTCTCAACACGGTGACGAAGAAATTTCACAAAATTACTTGTCAGCAGGGACAGGATATAAAACAGGAGAATAGGAGCGAAAGTAAACTGGAACGCTCTGCGCTTATACAGCAGGGATATACTCCTGCTGGCTGCTGTAAACCATAAAAAATCTTTGACGGATATGATTTTGTGCTTTACGATATTAATTATTTTGGGCTTTGAGACGGCATCCGAATGATGCAGGGTTTCTGACACATTATAACGGACTTTCAGGACAAATTTGACGCAAACAGAAGAAACCGACCTGCGATACAGGTCGGTTTCTTCTGTCTATGAACTACAAATAGATACTCTAACAAATTAATGATAAGCATTATGCAAATCCATATTTGCTTTTTAATGCATCCGGACCTCGCCGCAACTGTCTGCTGAATAACCGTGTTATTATTCCGGCTTCTATTCCATATAAGCAAGAAACCTACCCCAATTTGGGGTAGGTTTTTATTGTGTAAGGACTGTAAAAAAGATATTTTTGCTGTTTTCGTATGAATAGGATCCCCACATAAATTACGGCAATGATATACCTTTGCTTTTGCAATGGATAAAAAATCGACAGGTCGAAACCTGTCGATTTTTGGCGGAGAGTGTGAGATTCGAACTCACGGTACCTTTCGGTATCACTAGTTTTCAAGACTAGCTCCTTAAACCACTCGGACAACTCTCCGTGTGGGGATGATAATATCATTTCCACCTTGAAAAGTCAAGTCTTTGGCTTGCGTTCCAGCTTTTCTTTTGAGCCGTCTGGGTTTACCAAATAGGTGTTATCTAGCTGCCCGGTTAGACTTGCCTTGACGGAATCAATATAAATTCTGCGTAGCTTATCCCGTTCAACAAGCTCATCCTCGGTTAAGCCCTCCTTTTTTGATTTCCTTGCCAGTTCATTAATCCTTTTGATAACCTCGTTCATATCCATAAGAAACCTCACACATAGCGGTCAATGACCACAGATATACGGCCTTTTTTCGTCTGGCCATTGACGAGTTTAAGACAAATTTTTCCGAAACCGCGAAGAGAAATTTTATCACCCTCAGCAATAAGTCTATCCGGCTTTTCGCAGTTTACACAGTTTACAGTCACTTTACCTGCTGTAATATATTGATTAGATAATCCTCTGCTGATGCGGAAGCCGGAAGAAATGACGCTGTCCAGCCGCATAGATGCCAGTGTGTCGCGAATTTCTTTTGTTACCGGCTCCGACAGCTCCAATTCGGAAAAATTAATTTGCTTTAGTTGTAATTTGACCCGTCCTGAGCTGCTGAAATTTTGCAGAACATAGGGGGAAATCTCAGCGGTTACAAAGAAATCGCACAGGCCTGTTCCTACGCAAATATCTCCAACGGTTTCCCTTGCGATGCCGACACCCATTAACGCACCCAGAAAATCACGATGACTAAGGGCATACTCCTCATAAAATGTTGCGCGAAGACAAGCAACGGGACTGTCATCCCGGATCAATGCTGCTTCATCCATATATTCGGGCAAGTAAACCAGCATTTTTCGTTCTGCTTCCGGATAACCGCCAAAGTAGACAAGTCCGTCGGAATTACCAAACAGATATTGGGTCATTTCCTGCTCACGCTGAGAAAGAAAACCGGTATTGGCCGGGATGTTCCTTCTCAGACCTGATTGAATTTTGTCCCATATCTTGGCAAGCAATATTTTTTCGTCTGATGTTTTGGCAATTTTCTCAATATTATTCCTATCCATTGTATTCACCAAGGGTATTATATCATAGGATTTTTGCATTGCAAGGAAGTTTTTCTTGTTTCATTGATAACAATGCGTTATAATGTTAAAAGAAAGCGGGTGAAGCTATGATTATCGGCATTATTGGAGCAGGCGCATCGGGAATGTCGGCTGCCTTGGCTGCATCGGAAAATCCTAATGTGCAAGTAAAGCTGTTTGAACGCCACAACCGGGTAGGCAGAAAGCTTTTAGCAACGGGAAACGGCAGATGTAATTTATCAAATATCTATGCAGGAACGTGTGGCTATCATGGACAGCAGGCAGATTTTACAAGGCCTGCTTTATCGAGATTCCATCCGGAGGAAACGCTTTTGTGGTTTCAGAATCTGGGACTATTTACTGTAATTGAAGACAGCGGCAGGGTGTATCCTTATTCTGACCAGGCTAATTCTGTGGTGGATGTTCTGCGCCTGGCGTTAAATAAACCGAATATATCTGTTCTTGCCGGCTTCGATGTGCAAAAAATCACCAAGACTGGCACACAGTTTCAGGTTGATTGTATGGATGAACAGATTTTTTGCGATAAAATCATCGTCGCCTGTGGGGGGCTGGCCGGAACCAAGCTTGGCGGCAGTATGTCCGGCTATAAGCTTTTGTCCAGATTCGGACACAAAAGTACTCGCTTGCGGCCTGCTCTTGTTCAGCTGAAAACCGATTGGGGCGGTGTTGTGGCGTTAAAGGGTGTTCGCTCCAATTGTCACGTTAGAGTTTTGAAAGACGGTGCATTATTCTCCGAAAGTACCGGTGAAGTGCAGTTTACGGAATACGGGCTGTCCGGTCCGGTAATTTTTGAGGTCTCCAGAGATGCCTGTTGTGGGTCTGGGCAATGGCACGCAGAGCTTGATTTCCTGCCGGATTATACAGAGGAACAGCTGATAAACGAATTATATCGCCGCCAAAATGCGCATATGCCTATGGATGAGCTGCTTACAGGTATGCTACACAATCGTTTGGGTAGAGTTATAACAAAATGTTCCGGCATACAGAACAAAAGACATACGTCCGAGCTTTCACACTATGAAATTAAGGACATCTGCAGGTCGATAAAGGCTTTTGACATTTCCTTAACAGAGCCTATGGGGATGGATTGCGCTCAGGTTACCGCGGGTGGTGTATTAACCTCAGATTTTGACCCCGACACTATGGAAAGCCGTTTAGTGTCCGGTTTGTATGCCTGTGGCGAGGTTTTAGACATTGACGGTGACTGCGGTGGGTATAATCTGCAGTGGGCGTGGAGTTCCGGTCGCTTGGCAGGAACATCTGCCGGAAAGGAAGCTCTATGATTCGGCTGCGTGAAATATCCCTTCCACCGGAGCATAATGTTGCACAGCTGTCCTATGAAGCAGCAAAAATGCTGAAATTGCCTAACTCCAAAGTTCATAAGATTAAACTGGTACGCAGAAGTATTGATGCCCGCAAAAAAAGCGACGTTCGGATTGTCTACACAATAGATGTCGCGGTTGAGGGGAATGAAGAAAAAATTATTAAAAAGTCCGGTTGTAAACGGGCAAGTATTGCTCCGGCTTCCGGCTACCGTTTACCGAAGGCTGCTGAAAAACCTGCCTGCCGACCTGTGGTTGTTGGGTTTGGTCCTGCCGGTATGTTTGCTGCGCTGGTGCTTGCTCTTGCCGGTTTGAATCCGCTGGTTCTGGAACGTGGAGAGGACGCTGAGACCCGGCACAGGAAGGTTGAACAGTTTTTTAAGACCGGTGAACTGGATATAAAAAGCAACGTGCAGTTTGGTGAGGGGGGTGCCGGTACTTTTTCCGATGGAAAGCTAAATACCGGTGTGAATAACCCCCGTATCGGTTGGATTTTGGAGCAGTTTGTAAAGGCGGGCGCCAGGGAGAATATACTTTTTGATGCAAAGCCCCACGTGGGAACTGATGTTTTGCTGACAGTGGTACAGAATATCCGCAAAAGAATTCTGTCCCTTGGCGGAGAGGTGCGTTTTAACAGTCAGGTTTCGGATGTTTTTCAAGAAGGCGGAAAACTGATCGGCTTAATGGTAAACGGCGAAGTCATTCCTTGTGAAAAATGTATATTTGCAATCGGACACAGCGCACGGGATACTTTTGAAATGCTTTTGAAGGCCGGTATTCGTATGGATCCGAAGCCTTTTTCCATGGGTGTCCGGATTGAACACAGTCAGGAGGACATTAACAATGCCCAATACGGATTAAATAATTCAATTTTGCCACCCGCTGATTACAAGCTTGTAACGCACCTGGATGAAGAAACTGTATATACATTTTGTATGTGTCCCGGAGGTTATGTGGTCTCCGCGTCATCGGAAGAGGGCAGGCTTGTTACCAATGGTATGAGCTATGCTGACCGGGATGGAGAAAATGCCAATGCAGCGCTGCTTGTTACTGTAAATCCTCAGGACTTTCCTTTTGACGGGCCTCTGGGCGGTATGTATTGGCAGCGACAGCTTGAGGAGGCAGCGTTTTTGGCTGGTGGCAGCAATTTCTATGCCCCGGCGCAGCTGGTAGGGGACTTCCTTACCGGTCGTCCAAGCGTGAGTGCCAGAACAGTAAAGCCAACTTATCGTCCAGGGGTAACCTGGTGTGACCTGAATCAAGTGTTGCCGGCAAAAATTACGGATGCTCTTAAAAAGGCCATTACCGCCTTTGACGGAAGCTTAAAGGGCTTTGCTAACCCTGATGCAGTGCTTACTGCGCCGGAAACCCGAAGTTCCTCTCCGGTGCGCATTCTGCGCAATGAGGATAAGCAGTCCGTTTGCCTAGCTGGTCTTTATCCTGCAGGCGAGGGCGCTGGCTACGCCGGTGGTATTATGTCTGCAGCCATTGATGGTATGCTTTGTGCTGAGGCAATATTGGAGAATATATAAAGTGACGCCCTGACACCGTGTCAGGGCGTTTGCAATTGACAAAAGGCAACAGCGGCACATTGCAGCAGCAATAATAGCGGCACTCCAATGATAAATTTTGGATGCCTAATTTTATGTCTGGCAATGCACATTCCGAATACAATTCCCAGGCTTCCTCCGGCCACAGCAGTTAACATCAGCGTGGCCTCCGGAATTCGCCATAATTTTTTCTTTGCCTTATGCTTGTCATAAAGCATAAGCACAAAGGCTGCTGCATTGATTAGTAACAGGTATAAGTAAAGAGGCTTCATAGGAAGCTCCTTTCCGGGAGGGTATGATATGAAAAAGATTTTATACGTATTGGTGTGTGCTGCGATGCTGACCGGCTGCGGCGTACAGGATGTAATGGAGACCGTAACAGACGATAATGTCACACCGGTTATGGCACAGATACAGCAGGTACAGGTTACGCTTCCTGATGATGCGGCGGTTGCCACTTTAGAAAGCGCAGATGCCGGGAAACTCTATTTATGCGACGGTTATGTTGTGACTGTACAAACTATGGAAGCAGGTGACTTAGACAGAACACTGCGACAGTGTACCGGTTTTTCAAGGGAGCATTTAACGGTTATGGAAACGGTTAAAAGTGAAATTAAACGGTATGACTGTGTTTGGAGTGCCGCAGGGGAAGGCGGGGATCAGGTCGCCCGGGCGGCAATTTTGGATGACGGAAGCTACCACTATGTAGTAACGGTTATGGCGGGCTTCGAATCTGCCGGTGAATTAGCAAAGACCTGGCAGGAAATTCTCGATTCCATAGCGCTTAATCGTATTGATTAAGACATTCCAGGCACATCGTCTTGCATTGCTCTGCAACGGATTGTGGGTAAAGGATCTTTGCTTTATTGCCAAATCCGATTACCCAGCTTAAAAACATTGGGGAAACAGCAACATTGACGGTGAAATTGAAATGATCGTCTCCGTCCGGAATAAGTATGGTATCCTTGCCAAACCGATCGATAACCACATTGATAAGGCTTCTGTGGAACCGCAGTTTTACGTCTACGGTTTCACCTGAGAACATTTGGAACAGTCTGTTGGCGTGTTCAACCAAGGCTTTCCCCGTAAGCTCCTGGCAGGGAATTCTGGGAGCATCGCAAATGCGGATGTTGGTCATTCGGTCTACACGGTACGAAGTGATGCCGTGGCGTAGAGAATATCCAAGTAAATAACAGTTTTCGTTATCCTGGCAAAGTCCGTAGGGGCTTGCCAGGTATTCTTTTTCTCTGTATCGCCGCTGACCGCCTAAGTCCCAGTCAAAATATTGAAAGGAAATCTGCTTGTTTTGACTGATTGCCTCCTGTATCGCATCGACGCTGTAATAGATTGTCTCATTCATACTTTTTACTCGTCCGGATACGAGAACATTGCGGCGCATCAGCTTTGCATCATGCTCATTACATTGCTGACAGAGCTTCTCAATCAATTCCCTGGATTTCTTTTCTGTTAAATATCGGCTGGATTGTACAGCATCAATCAGAAGCTTAAGCTCCGGCAGTTCAAAGTTTCGCGAGGCAATGTAATACCCGCCGTTTTTGCCGGGGACAGAGACGATGTCTACACCGTAATCTTGCAGGGCGGTAATATCGGAATATATGGTTTTGCGCTCGCAGGAGATATTGTGATCCCGTTCCAGCATTGCAGTCAGCTCTTTAGCACGGACAAGCTTATCCTCTCGGGAGTTTCGCTGCAGGTAGTCCAGGATATATAAGATTTTTAGCTTTTGATTATCAGACTTTGGCATAGTACATACCTCCTTGTATTGATATTATAACATAAAAGTATTCGGAAGGGGAATGGTAAATTTGCATTTTTGTGCAAAATATGATATCATATATTAAAAGGAGTGAACGCTATGTTATACTTAGGTTGTCATTTGTCTGCAAGTGGCGGTAATTTAGAAATGGTAAGAACAGCACAGTCAATCGGGGCTAATACCTTTGCCTTTTTTACCAGAAATCCCAGAGGAAGTCAGGCAAGAAAGGAAGACCCAGTAGATTGCGAAAAGGCTGTTGCGGCCCTTAGGGAAGCTGAATTCGGAAAGCTGGTTGCCCACGGCGCTTATACGATGAATCTATGCACTGCAGAGCCCGGAGCAAGGGCCTTTGCTACAAATGTTTTATGTGACGACTTACGCCGAATGGCTTCACTTCCCGGAAACTACTATAATTTTCATCCGGGCAGCCATGTGGGGCAGGGAACGGATACAGGTATCGCACAGATTTGTGATGCTTTAAAGAAAGCTCTTGAGCCGAATTATCCTGTTACTGTTCTTTTGGAAACTATGGCCGGAAAGGGAAGCGAGATTGGCGGAAAATTTGAGGAGCTAAAGGCGATCATGGATGGTGTGGGCAGCGATCGGATTGGAGTCTGCTTGGATACCTGTCATGTCCATGATGCTGGGTATGATATTGTAAATGATTTAGATGGCGTGCTCGCAGAATTTGACAGGGTTATCGGCTTAAATCGTTTATGCGCGCTGCATATTAACGATTCAAAAAATCCGTATGCCAGCCATAAGGATCGCCACGAATTGATTGGTGAAGGCAGCCTGGGATTGGAAGCGTTCCGCAAGGTTGTGAATCATCCGGTTTTAAAGAAATTGCCAATGATTTTGGAAACGCCAAATGAGCTTACAGGCTATGCAAAGGAAATTGCTATACTTCGTCAAATGGAAGAATAAAGTATCGTAAATTTACAAAAGGGGGTGTTATTGTGTCGGACCTTGTTTCCGTTTTGTTAAATGCGCAGGATGCTTATGTCCATGTTTTTACTGCGATTTTCCGTTGGATTGCGCCTGTTTTGGCATCGGTCTTGCTGTTTCGATGCATAAAACCCTTGCTGACCTTTCGCAGAGTGCCTGAGGTATGGGCGCAGCTCTGTCTTTCAGACGATCACAAGCTGCCGGTTACCCACTGGGAAAATGTGATCGGAAGAAGCAAACGCAGTGATATCGTAATTAATATCCCTACCGTTTCCAGAAGTCACGCTGTATTGACTCGCTATGACGATGGAAGCTGGACGATAACCGACGCAGACTCTAAGGACGGTGTTTTTGTTAACGGAAAACGCATTAAAATACGCGCGCTTCAGTCGGAGGATGTGATTTCTATCGGTGGCGTGGAAATGACACTGCAGCCAATTTCCAAACAACAAGAGCAGCGTCTCGCACAGGTGCGAACAAAAACCTCTTCCGTTTTCTCGTCCTTTGCGAATGTTGTTTTGCTGTCTGTATTTCAGTGTCTGTGCTGTTTGGCGTTTTTAATTGGAAGCGGTTCGCAATATGCACAAAATATTTTACTCGGATTTGGCGGAATCATGGTCTGCCAATGGCTATTACTTTTGTTTTATGTCTGTATACGCAGAATTTCTTTTGAGGTAGAGACAATTGCCTTTTTCCTTTGTACAATGGGTATGGCAATTATTGCCACCATTGCGCCTAAAGAAACCGTAAAACAGTTGCTTGCTATGGTTCTGGGCCTGACATTGTTTCTAACGGTTGGTTGGTCATTAAGGGATTTGGAGCGTGCCAAAAAATTTCGATATATTGCAGCAGCGGCAGGTGTGGGCTTCTTGTTCATTACTCTGCTTTTTGGCAAGGAGTATTACGGCGCGAAGAACTGGTTGGTTATTGGCTCTTTCTCCATTCAACCTTCAGAATTAAGCAAGGTTTGCTTTGTCTATGTGGGCGCGTCCGCAATGGATCGGATTATGACCAAGCGAAATCTGTTTCTCTTTATTGGATATTCCATTATTATTTGTGGATGCCTTGCCCTTATGAATGACTTTGGAACAGCAATTATATTCTTCTGTGCATTCCTTGTAATTGCGTATATGCGCTCCGGCAGTGTGGGTACCATTGCGTTGGCCTGCACATCCCTTGGCTTTGCCGGCGTGGTTGCTCTGAAAATTGCACCTCACGCACTGCGCCGTTTTAATGCTTGGCGGCACATCTGGGAGAAGCCTCTTGCAGCAGGGTATCAACAGACGCGGGCATTAATGTGTATGGCATCCGGTGGACTTCTGGGACTGGGAGCCGGTAATGGCTGGATGCGTTATGTGTTTGCGGCGGACTCTGATGTTGCAATTGCTACCCTTGGTGAGGAGTGGGGGCTTGTATTTGTATTGCTTGCTGTGCTTGCTGTGGCAGCGCTTGCGTTATTTAGCGTTCGTTCTGCAGCAATGGGACGCAGCAGCTTTTATACGATTGGTGCTTGCACAGCCGCCAGCATTATGCTGATGCAAACCATTCTCAACGCCTTGGGAACAGTGGATGTATTGCCTTTAACGGGTGTGACCTTTCCGTTCCTATCCAATGGCGGTTCCAGTATGATTTGTTCCTGGGGTCTGCTTGCGTTTATCAAAGCAGCGGATACCCGGCAAAACGCCAGCTTTGCTGTGCGCTTAACAAGGAAGGGAGGCATCAGCAGTGAATAGAGTTGCAGCTCGCGCAGGAATATGCTTATTGTTGGTCGCTTTGCTTCTATTTGGTATGGTGTTTTTCCTCTTTGAGTATGCGGTGAATGCAGATGCCTGGGTTGTTTTTCCCGGATCTCCTCACGTATACAACGGCGGTAACATTGGTTGCGGTATTGTTACTGACAGAGACGGTGTGGTTCTTTTGAATATGAGTGACGGTCGCATCTATGCTCAGGCAGAAGATCTGCGCAAGTCTATGGTGCATTGGCTTGGAGACAGAAAAGGCAATGTTTATGCCCCCGCGTTATCTGTCTATTCTGAGCAATTGGCAGGCTATGATTTTCTCAACGGCCTGTATGCTTACGGCAGAATAGGCGGTACGGCAAAGTTAACACTGTCTGCTACGGTCCAGCAAGAGGCACTAAAGGCTTTTGGAGACTATAAGGGAACGATCGGTGTTTATAATTACAAAACCGGTGAGTTGCTTTGCGCAGTTTCCACCCCTAACTATGATCCGGACAACCCTCCGGACATTTCTGATGACACTACCGGAAAATATGACGGACTGTATGTTAATCGTTTTACACAGTCTAATTATGTACCCGGCTCCATCTTTAAGATTGTAACTTTGGCGGCTGCCTTGGAGAGCATACCGGATATTCAGGAGCAAAGCTTTATTTGCAAGGGCAGCTATGATATTGGCAAGGACACCATCACCTGTACCGGTAAGCATGGAAGGCAAGACATTAAGCAGGCATTCCGAAACTCCTGCAACTGCGCGTTTGCACAAATTGCCGAACAATTAGGAAAGGATACCCTTACATTGTATGTAGAGCAGTTTGGTGTGGTGGAAAGCCTTTCCTTCGATGGTATTACAACAGCAGCAGGGAAGTATGACGTTTCACAGGCATCGCAATTCAGTCTCGCCTGGAGTAGTATCGGACAGTATACGGATTTGGTAAATCCCTGTGGATTTATGACTTTTGTAGGAACGATTGCAGCCGGAGGCAAGGGCGTCAAGCCCTACCTTGTTGAAAGTATTACCTCCGATAATATGACCACGCACAAAGGTAAAGGACAGTCCGGAGACAGGATTATGTCAGCAGCCACAGCAGATATCATACGGGAGTTCATGGCGTATAATGTTTCTGATAAATACGGAAGTGACAATTTCCCCGGTTTGACAGTTTGTGCAAAAACGGGAACGGCTGAGGTTGGCGGTGAAAAGAAGCCGAATGCCTGGATGACTGGCTTTGTTGCAGATGAAGAGTATCCTCTGGCTTTTGTGGTTGTAGTGGAGGACGGTGGCTACGGCAGAGAAATTTGTATGCCGATACTGTCAAAGGTTTTAGAGGCCTGCAAGCAAAGTATGATAAAGAATGGATGAGCTTCGTTCCTGTCGGATTGTCATTGTACGGATTTTAGGTTTTGCGTCCATTTGCGATAAGGTTTAAAAGGTTTATCTCAGTGGTTAATAATCTCACACCCCCTGCATACAATCATGCAGGGGGTGTTTTATTATGTGCCGATATCACCAGCTGTGGGGCTGTATTGTAATGGCATTTGGCATAGGCGTTCTTATTGGTATATGGATTGAAGGTGGCTTCCTTGCGCATTGTTTTGGCTTGTCGTTAATTATTGTTGGTGTTGCAGTAGCGAAAAAAAGATAGTCATAGGCTTGTCTTTGCCTGCATATACTGCAGTAGCAAGTGGGATAAGGAGGCAAGTCTATGGATTTTCAGTTTAATAAAACAGTTATACCCTACCTGCAAACCCTAAACCGTCAGACACAAAATCAGGAACAGACGCAGGAGCTGCGTCTGACTGACGGTATGCCGGATATCGGCAAGGTGCTTGCAAGCTGGGGACAAATACTTATTCGCGGAAAAGAGTGGCGTAACGGAAGTGCTGGCGTTTCCGGCGGTGTTATGGTTTGGGTGCTTTACACCCCGGAGGAGGGCGGTGAGCCGCAATGTGTTGAGGCTTGGTTACCATTCCAATGTAAATGGGACTTGCCGGATACACAACGGGACGGCTCTATTGTTGTAGTTCCAATGCTGCGCAGTGTGGATGCCCGATCTCTGTCTGCAAGAAAGCTTATGGTTCGTTCCAACATTGCTTTACTAGGTCAAGCGATGGTCTCAGGCGATGCCGAGGTATATTCTCCCGGGGAGCTGCCGGAGGATGTAAAGGTATTGAAAAAAACGTATCCTATGCTTTTGCCAGTGGAAGCGGGAGAAAAAGCATTTGAGCTAGAGGAGACAATGTCACCCTCCGGTAATATGCCGGAAGTCAGTCGCTTAATGCGATACACGGTTTTTCCGAATGTCACAGACTGTAAGATTGTTGCAGATAAGCTGGTGATGCGTGGCATAGCTGCGTTAAAGCTTTTATATTGCGGCGTTGACGGTTTGCTCCATAATTGTGATTTTGAAATTCCGTTTTCTCAGTTTACTCAGTTGGATTCAGAATATGGAAGCAATACGCAAGTGCAGATACATATGGCTGTGACGGCACTGGAACTTGAATTGAAAGAAGACAAAAGCTTTGCGGTGAAAGCTGGGTTAACGGCACAGTATATCTTGATGGATCGACCGGTTGTGGAGATTGTTGAGGATGCTTATAGTACAAATCGTCAGCTTGTCCCACAGATAACGCAGCTTCAGCTTCCTGCAATCTTGGATACGCATCGTCAAATGCTTAAAGTGGAAAAAACAACAGATGGCAATTTGGTGCGGGTTGTTGATGCTACATTCTATCCCGATCCGCCACAGATGAGCAGAGAAAATGATAATGCCTATACAAACCTAACCGGTACTTTACAGGCGCTTGGCTACGACGCAGAGGGAGAATTAAACAGCTTGATTTCTAAATGGGAAGAGGATTGGTCTATTGGCGTCAATGAGGATGCAGCCGTTTCTGTAATACCGCAAAGACCTTCAAACGTTCAAGCATATTCAAATGGAAATACCATTACTATGACGACAGATATGCCTATAGAGGCGCAAGTAGTTGGGGATGAAGGTATTCCTATGATTACGGGTTTAGAATTAGGTGATGTTATACAATTAGATCCAAATCGTCCAAGTCTAATTTTGCGTAGAGTTGGCAGTGACGATTTGTGGGGGATTGCCAAAAAGACCGGGTCGACCGTGGAGGCTATTCAGTCAGCAAACAAGCTGACGCAGGAGCCGGAGGAGAACAGGATACTTTTGATCCCGATATCATAATATTTACCGCCGTTGCGTGTTTATCATGCAACGGCGGCTTATCATATTTTACGAATAGGCCAATGGAATATGTGTAACCAACATAAATATGCCGAATTAATTATTTTGACTTGAGAAAAATAGGAAATGGTGATATAATATTACATATTTTATTAAATTGGGTAGGTGCTTTAATATGACGAAAATAGATATTTATTCCGGTTTTTTAGGAGCCGGCAAGACAACACTAATTAAAAAAATGATATCTGAAATCTATTGCGGGCAAAATTTAGTTTTGATTGAAAACGAATTTGGTGAGATTGGCATTGACGGGGGCTTTTTGAAGGATGCGGGGATTAATATCACGGAAATGAATTCCGGCTGTATTTGCTGCAGCTTAGTCGGCGATTTTGGTAAAGCATTGGAACAGGTTATTGAGCAGTATCATCCGGATAGAATTATCATTGAACCTTCTGGTGTTGGTAAGCTGTCTGATGTGATAGCAGCTGTTAATAAGATTACCGATGATGAGATTACGCTTGGCTATACAGTTGCGGTAGTGGACGCAGGTAAAGTTAAAGCGTATATGAAAAATTTTGGTGAGTTTTATAACAATCAGATTGAAACTGCAGACACGATAATCCTGTCAAGAACGGACACAGTTGCACAGCAGAAGCTGGATGCGGCACTGGCGCTGCTTCGTGAGCATAATAAGGAAGCGACGATTATTACAACGCCTTGGAACGATTTGACTGGCATACAGATTGTGGAGGCTCTGGAGGGAAAAGCGTCTGTAAAAGCAGCGCTTGCTGAGCTGGAGCACGAGCATCATCATGAGGACGGTCACTGCGGCTGCGGTCACGGCCATAACCATGACCACGAGCATCACCACCACGAGGACGGTCACTGCGGCTGCGGTCACGGCCATAACCATGACCACGAGCATCACCACCACGAAGACGACCATTGCTGCTGCGGCCACGGCCATAACCATGACCACGAGCATCACCACCACGAGGACGGCCACTGCTGCTGCGGTCACGGTCATAACCATGACCATGAGCATCATCACCACGCAGATGAGGTATTTACCTCCTGGGGAGTGGAAACAGCGAAGAAATTTACCCTGCAGGAGATTGAAACAGCATTAAAAAGGCTGGATACCCGGGAGTTTGGGTTTGTTCTTCGCGCAAAAGGTATTGTAGCCGGTGCAGACGGTAGTTGGATACACTTTGATTATGTACCGGATGAGTGTAATGTTCGAAACGGAAGTGCTGATGTAACCGGAAAGCTATGCATCATTGGGTCTAATCTGATTGAAGAAGGCCTGGCTGATTTGTTTGGAGTGTAAGCTATGAATCAGATTCCTGTTTATGCGTTTACCGGTTTTCTGGATTCCGGAAAAACAAAATTTATACAAGAAACTTTGGAGGATCCGAGATTTAATGCCGGCGAACGCACCCTGCTGTTGATATTTGAGGAGGGAGAGGAGGAATATGACTTCTCCAACTATCCTTTTAAGAACGTATTTATGGAAGTAGTTGATCAGGAAACAGTGACAACCAAAGAGCTGCAGGCTATGGCAAAGAAATGTCACGCACAGCGCGTGGTGGCAGAGCTTAACGGTATGCAGCTGGTGGGGGACATCTATAGCCGTTTTCCGGAGGAATGGGTAGTTGCACAAGAGGTTATGTTTGCCGACAGCAACACCATTATGGCATACAATGCAAATATGCGTAATCTGGTGATGGACAAGCTGGTAGGCGGTCAAATGGTCGTGTTTAATCGACTTACACCCGGCACTGACACCACTCCCTTCCACAAGCTCGCCAGAGCCGCTAACAGACGAATTGATATTCTTTATGATTATACTGACGGCACAACCGCTTATGACGATGTGGAGGATCCTCTGCCTTTTGACATACAAGCGCCTGTCATTGAAATTAAGGATGAAGACTATGCCCTTTGGTATCGGGATGTGACAGAGGAGCCGCTAAAGTATGACGGAAAGACTGTATCTTTTAAGGCGCAGGTAGCACTATTGCGCCGGGCAAAGAGCAATATGTTTGCACCCGGCCGGTTTGTGATGACTTGCTGTGTTGATGATATACAATTTTGTGGTGTTCCTTGTAATTACAAGTATGCATCCGCGCTGGTACCCAGGGAGTGGATTCACCTTACTGCAACGATAAAGGTGGAAAATCATCCGGTTTATAAAGGGGAGCTTGGTCCTGTGCTAACTGCAATTAATGTTGAAGGCGGAGCTGCGCCTGCTCAGCCAGATGTTGCGACATTCTAATAGAAGGGAGGGCTGCCAAATGTATCAGCCCCTTGCCGATATTCTGCGCCCTCAGACGCTGGATGAGGTATACGGTCAGGAGCATATTTTGGGAAAAGGTGCTGTATTGCGTCGACTGGTTGATTCCGGCAATGTTCCTAATATGATTTTTTATGGTCCCAGCGGTACGGGGAAAACCACAGTTGCAAATATTATTGCGAAGCAGACAAACCGTACACTATTCCAGCTCAACGCAACGACTGCATCGACATCCGATATAAAAAATATTATTGCCCAGTTGGATACCTTTATGGCACCCAATGGTGTGCTTTTGTATTTAGATGAAATACAGTCCTTTAATAAAAAACAACAGCAGTCATTGCTTGAGTATATTGAGAACGGCAAAATTACGCTAATAGCATCGACTACTGAAAACCCTTATTTCTATGTGTTTAATGCCATATTGAGCCGTTCAACTGTATTTGAATTTAAGCAGATTTCTGCCGGTGCAGCTTTGCAGGCGGTCAAGCGCGCAGTATCATATTTGGAGAATCGAAATGGTGTTACCGCCCGGCCGGAGGATGGAGCATTAGAATATATTGCCGGCGCTTGCGGCGGTGATTTGCGAAAAGCGATGAATGCAGTTGAGGTGCTGTTCTCTGCTTCGGTAAACAGCGAGACAGATATTGTACTTAAGCTGGAGGATGCAAAGGCGGTTACACAAAAAAGTGCATTGCGGGCTGATCGGGATGGGGATAATTACTATGACTTATTATCTGCATTACAGAAGAGTATTCGCGGGTCAGACCCGGATGCGGCTGTTCACTACCTTGCGCGGCTTTTAGAGGCCGGACAGCTGCAGTCTGCCTGCCGTCGTCTTATGGTAATTGCAGCTGAAGATATCGGCTTGGCGTATCCGATGATCATTCCCATTGTCAATGCCAGCGTGGATATGGCGTTAAGGCTGGGGATGCCGGAAGCACGGATTGCTTTGGGCGATGCGGCTGTTTTGATGGCTACATCACCGAAGTCCAACACCGGACATATTGCGCTGGATGCTGCAATAGAGGACGTTCGCAAAGGGCGTGGCGGTGATTTTCCCCGGCACTTGCAAAACGTTCACGCTGATACCTATACACAGGAGCGTGAGCAGGGATACCAATATCCGCATAATTATCCCAACCGTTGGGTGCGTCAGCAATATCTGCCGGACGAACTTGTAGGAACAAGATATTATACCTACGGTGAAAACAAGCTGGAACAGGCGGCGAAACAGTATTGGGATGCCATTAAGGGGGAGTAAGATGGATATTCGCATTGGTGATATCTTGATTATGAAAAAGGCGCACCCATGTGGAGAAAAGCGCTGGCACGTATTGCGCACGGGAGCGGATTTCCGCCTTCGTTGCATTGGGTGCAATCACGAGATAATGGTACCACGGTTTAAGGCAGAAAAAAATCTTCGCGGCGTTGAGCGTGAAGAAGCGACAAATACAAGCGACAGCTGATAAAAACAGCTGTCGCTTTTTATTTATTCAGATAAATTCTTTTTAAAATTGGCAGATACAACGACGATAATTGCGTTATAGCCTACAGATGATGTGACGATTTTTTTCCATCGCAATGACTATACTGAAGGTACAACCTGAGCAGGGGGTGGAGGTATGACCGTCTATTTGGATTTGGTTTGTATCATAAATTTTATCGTAGACTTTCTTTTATTATTAGGTACAAGCAGACTGTGTGGCTATCCCCTCGGCTGGAAAAGAATATCTCTGGCGGCAGCACTGGGCGGCATATATGGCGGCATATGTTTATTTCCGAGATTGTATTTCCTGGGAAATCTAATTTGGAGGGTAATTGTTCTTGGATTAATGAGTATGATCGCATTTGGCATTAGCATCAGCGCAGTACGGCGGGGGATGGTTTTTGTGTTGCTAAGTATGGCATTGGGTGGTATTTCTGTCGGAATTGGCAATGGCAGCATATTGTCTTTAATTGCGGCGCTTGGCGGGGTATGCATTTTATGTCTATCCGGTTTCCGTCATAGCCTTGGGAGTGTTACATATCTTCCTGTTGAACTGTCTTATGGGGATTGCCGCCTGCACCTGATAGCGCTGCAGGACACAGGAAATGCACTGAAAGATCCAATTACCGGCAAGTCAATATTGATTGTAAGCGCAGACGCTGCCCAGAAGCTTACGGGCTTAACCCTGCAGCAACTGCGCAGTCCGGTAGATGCGATATCCAAGGCAATATTACCGGGATTGCGCCTTGTTCCGTATAAAGCAATCGGACAATCTGCTGGTCTGCTGTTAGCAATGCGATTGCAGAATGTGAAAATTGGAAAGTGGCAAGGAAGCTCTCTGGTTGCATTTGCACCGGATGGCTTAAGTAGGGAAGATGCGTATCAGGCATTGACGGGGGTGATATTATGAATCAAAAATTGTTGAATTTTCTTATAAAAATCGGACTTGTCCATTCGGACGAAATATACTATATCGGAGGAGCAGATGTGTTACCGTCGCCTTTAAAGGGCGATCAGGAACAGGAGGCCTTGGAGCGATTGGAGAGAGGGGATGAGGATGCAAAGCAACTTCTGATTGAGCGAAATCTTCGTCTCGTTGTTTTCATTGCGCGGCGGTTTGAAAATACCGGCGTTAACCTTGAGGACTTGATTTCTATCGGAACAATCGGTCTGATTAAAGCGGTGGACACCTATCGTTTGGATAGGAATATTAAGCTGGCTACCTACGCATCTAGGTGTGTAGAGAACGAGATACTGATGCACATACGTAAAATTTCAAACCAAAAAACAGAGGTTTCTTTGGATGAGCCGATTAATATGGATTATGATGGTAATGAACTGCTCTTGTCGGATATATTGGGAACAGATGAAGATATGATACAACGTCCGTTGGAGGATGCGGTTGATTTGCGCGTATTAAAGCAGGCAGTAGAGGAATTGCCGGAGAGGGAGCGACAAATCGTACTAATGCGCTTTGGGCTCGATGGGCACCAGGAACTCACACAGAAAGAAGTTGCTGAAAAAATGGGAATATCACAGTCCTATATATCAAGATTAGAGAAAAGAATTATGTCCAGATTACGCAAGGAATTGATTAGGCAAACAAGCTGTGTATAAATATTTGTATTGATACTTGTAATTTTGCAGAATTCTTGTTATAATCAGTATAAAATTATATCGATATGATTCTATACCGAAAGGATACTGATTATGAAAAGCAAGGAAATTTCTAAAGTTGTACTGAAACGCTTGCCCAGTTATCTTGCATATCTGAAAAGCTTACCGGATGATGCATCTCCCTATATGTCTGCCACCGGGCTTGCCAATGCCTTGGGTATGGGAGAGGTACAGGTGCGTAAGGATCTGGCATTAGTTTCTTCCGGAGGCCGTCCGAAAATCGGATATCTTCGTGAAAATCTTATTGAAGATATCAGTCAGTTCCTAGGTTATGACAATACAACCGATGCAATTTTAGTCGGAGCCGGCAAGCTGGGCCAGGCGTTGCTTGGCTATAGCGGATTTGCTGCATATGGTTTGAATATTTTGGCTGCTTTTGATGCGAGGCCGACAACTGCGGCGATAGATGGAAAAGACATATTTTCTATGGACAAGCTCGAAGGATTCTGCCGGTCGCGCAAGGTGCTTATGGCGATTATCACAGTTCCTGCTGAATATGCACAAGAGATATGCGATAAGCTGATCGCGTGTGGCATTAAGGGCATTTGGAATTTTGCGCCCATACATTTGGATGTGCCGGCTAACATTTTAGTGCAGAATGAAAATATGGCAACCTCTTTAGCGGTACTATCGATGCATCTGCAGGCGCAAATAAAAGAAAAGAAGTAACAGTATAAACGTATTTGAAAATTAATGCCCCTCTTCTGTGAAGAGGGGCATTACCTTTATTAGTAGAATAAAAGATCGGAGTAAGTAGGGTAGGGCCAATATTCCTTGGCAGTGAGGGTCTCCAGTAAATCTGCACACTCACGAACGGCTTGCATATCCTGGACAATAACCGTGCTGTTATAGTTTGCTGCCGCGGAACTGTCAAGCGGAACTGCTTTGGTATCGGAACACAGCTTTTCGGTAACTTCGTATAATGTATCACAGCAGTCTGAAATACGCTGTACAAGGGCTTTTTCCGCAGAGGCCTTAATTGTGCCTTGCGATGCAGCTCGTTTTCTGTTAATTCCATCAGCCAAATCCGAGGAATACCTTAAAGCTGCAGGAAGAATCTGGTGCATAACCATATCGACCATTGTTCTGGCCTCGATGATAATAAGCTTATTGTAGGCCTCCAGATGAATTTCCTGCCGGGCTTGGAACTCAGCTTCTGTAAAGATGCCGTGTTTTGTGACAAGCTCAATATTCTTTTGACTTGCATAGTTTGGAAGCGCCTCGGCCGTATTGCGAAGATTGCTTAAGCCGCGTTTTGCTGCCTCGTCTTTCCATTCCTCGGAATAGCCGTTACCATTAAAAATGATCCGCTGATGCTGAGTAAGGGTGTCACAGACAAGTTTTTGCAATGCCAAATCAAAATCATCGGCTTTTTCCAGAATATCTGCAAACTTGCTTAGCTCTTCAGCCATAATGGTATTTAGGGCAATGTTTGGACCGGCAATTGATTGGGAAGAACCCAGCATACGGAACTCAAATTTATTACCGGTAAATGCAATGGGAGATGTGCGGTTTCGGTCTGTAGTATCCTTAGGAATGGAAGGAAGAACATCAACACCGATGCGCATAAGACTCTTTTGAGGCTCAGTATAGTTGGTGCCGTTAATAATTGAATCCACAACAGCAGTTAATTCGTCTCCTAAAAAGATGGAGATGATTGCAGGCGGCGCTTCATTCGCACCCAAGCGATGGTCGTTTCCGGCAAAAGCAACCGTGCAGCGCAGGAAATCCTGATATTCATCAATGCCCTTTATGAATGCGGCAAGGAATACAAGAAACTGTGCATTCTGACGAGGTGTCTGACCCGGCTTAAATAGATTTTTACCGGAATCTGTACACAGTGACCAGTTATTGTGTTTACCGGACCCGTTGACACCGGCAAAGGGTTTTTCGTGAAGAAGGCAGACTAAATCATGCTTTGCGGCGCATTTTTTCATGACCATCATTGTTAACTGGTTTGCATCGCAGGCGTTGCTGGCATCCGTAAAGATCGGAGCGAGCTCGTGCTGACAGGGTGCGCCCTCATTGTGCTTGGTTTTGGATAACACACCTAAGCGCCAGAGCTGCACATCCAGGTCACTCATAAATTTGGAAACGCGTGTCCGAATAGCGCCAAAATAGTGGTCGTCAAGCTCCTGACCTTTAGGCGGAGTGGCGCCAAACAGGGTTCTTCCTGTTAATCGTAAATCCTCACGTTGTGCATAGCTTGTTCTGGGGATTAAGAAGTACTCCTGTTCTGCACCGACAGATACCTGAACGCGTTTTGTCTCCGTATCACCAAATAACCGCAGAATTCGTACAGTTTCCCGGGACACCTCGTCGATTGAACGCAGCAGGGGCGTCTTCTTATCCAGAGCCTCGCCGGTATATGAGAAGAAACAGGTAGGTATGTAAAGGCTTCCATCCTTCACAAAGGCAAACGATGTGGGGTCCCATGCTGTGTAACCTCTTGCTTCAAAGGTTGCACGCAAACCACCGGAGGGGAAGGAGGACGCATCCGGCTCTCCACGCACCAATTCCTTTCCGGAGAATTCCATAATAACCCTGCCTTCACCGTCAGCGGATATGAAGGAGTCGTGCTTTTCAGCAGTAATGCCGGTCATGGGCTGGAACCAGTGTGTGTAGTGTGTTGCACCTTTTTCAACTGCCCAGTTTTTCATAGCTTCGGCAATAGCATTTGCTGTGTTAAGCTCTAACGGTGTTCCGTTTTGAATACATTGCTTCCATACATTATAATCTTCCACCGACAGACGCTGTTTCATAGTAGCCTCATTAAAAACATCGCTGCCGAATATTTCTGGGACACAGACACAGTGATGCATATGGACACAACCTTTCATAATTATTTTTAGCACATATTTATTCACTCTAAATTTTATGACATTAGGGCTCAAAATGCAAGTAAAATATTAACTAAAATTCCAGCGGACTTTAGATGTAGTTTGTATAAAATTACAAAACAAATGATAAAACGACTTTTTTGTAAAATAGATATTGTAATTTTGCAAGTTGCAAGCTATAATAATTCATATTTGTCATATTGGGATGTGTGTAATTATGAGTAAATATGCAGAGAAAACAGTTGCAGAGCTTGAACAGGAGTATCGCGCCGTTGTTGCTGAATTTGAAAGCAGCAAGGCTAAAAATCTCAAATTGAATATGGCAAGAGGAAAGCCTTCAAAACAGCAATTAGATGCGGTCAGTGATTTGCTGGAGGTGGTAGCGTCCTCTGACGAGTGTGATATTGACGGTGTTGACATCCGTAATTACGGCGAGCTATCCGGATTGAACTGCGCTAGGGAATATTGGGCAGATGTGCTGGACTGCAAGCCGCAGCAAGTTTTCTTGGGCGGAACCTCCAGCTTAAACCTTATGTTCGATGTAATCTCCAGAGCATATAGCCACGGCCTTTCCTGCAGTACTCGTCCATGGAGTCAAGAGGACACAGTCAAGTTTTTATGCCCCAGCCCTGGATATGACCGCCATTTTCTGGTTACCGAATTTTTTGGTGCTGAGTTGATTACCGTTCCAATGACCGATAATGGTCCTGATATGAATATTATTGAGGAATTGGTAAAAGACCCTCAGGTTAAAGGTATTTGGTGTGTTCCTAAATATTCAAATCCTGACGGAATTATTTACTCAGATGAAACGATTCGTCGTTTTGCAAATTTAAAGCCTGCCGCACCCGATTTCGCAATTATGTGGGATAATGCCTACTGTGTCCATGAGTTTGACGGTGAGTATGTGCCGTTTCCGGACATCATTTCCTTATGCGAAGCAGCTGGCAGACCGGATATGGTTTACGAATTTGCTTCGACATCAAAAATTACCTTTGCTGGCTCCGGCATATCGGCAATGGCATCCTCTGAAAAGAATATCGCATATTTTACTAAGCTTTTTGCAGTGCAAATGATCTCCCACGATAAGGTGAATCAGCTTCGTCATGTTCGCTATCTGCAGAATAAGGAGCATACTTTAAAGATTATGAAGAAACATGCATCCTATTTGAAGCCGAAGTTTGATATAGTTGCAAAAATTCTTGAGCAGGAAATTAAGCCTCTCGGTTTTGCACATTGGAACCAACCAAAGGGCGGCTATTTTGTTAGCTTTAACACGATGCCGCATACTGCAGGAAGAGCGCTGGAATTATGCAAGGAGGCTGGTGTTGTGATGACACCTGCAGGCGCAACCTTCCCTTACGGCAAGGATCCGCAGGACTGTAACATTCGTATCGCACCCAGTTTTCCAACGGTGGATGAATTGAAGCAAGCTATGGAAATTTTCTGTACATGCATCAAGCTGGCAGCACTGGAAAAGCTTTTAGGTATTTAAATTTAACAACCACGGAGCAGCTTAGAGCTGCACCGTGGTTGTTTTTATATTTAAAATGTGGTATACTTTTAATGAGGTGGTTTTTACAGTGAAAAAAATGACCGAATTTTTTATAAGGAATAAAAAATATATCATTTACTTCTTCGTTGGTGTTTTGACAACTATTATAAATTATACGGTATATTTTTTGTTGTACAATATTTACAATTATGCAGCTGTAGTCAGTAATGTTGCAGCTTGGGTTGTGGCAATTGTTTTTTCTTTTTTTGGCAATAAATTTTTTGTCTTTACCAGCCACAGGTGCTCCCAAAAAGTACTTGCTTCTGAGCTTGCAAAATTTGTGGGTTGCCGAATTGTATCCGGCGGACTGGAAACTGCAATTGTATTTGTTTCTGCGGATATTTTGAATTTGAACGGACTGATTTGGAAGATATTTTCCAGTATTTTTGTAATAATCTTCAATTATATCAGTAGTGATTTTTTTGTGTTTCGAAATAAAGCTTAAAAATTCCAGTCGGTTTTGAGCCGACTGGAATTTTTAATCATGTTTGAAAGGTATTTTTGGGTTAGTGAATTCCTCAAGGCGCTGAGTATAAGCCTGCATTGCACTTTCGCGATAGGCGGCCTGAACAGTTTTACCGGCAAGACCGATAAAATATTCACAAAACAACGGATTAAGCGGAAGAATAGGACCAAGCAATTGTGTGCAAATAAGGTTATTTTTACGCATTCCTTCAAGCATACTTTTCGTATTAATACCTTCTCCGCGAATACACCTTAAAAAATAACTGTCAGAATTATCTCCGTATAAAAAGCTAAACTGAGATCGGAATCCCACAATTTTTAGGTTTTCAAATTCACCCAGCACCATTGCGTTGTAACGATGAAAATAGTCGGTATTGACGGTTAAATCAAAGATACCCAAACCGTCTATCTTTATATTTTCCGATACATAGGTGATATGCTTTGCAAAGATTTCACCGGCATTTCCGGTTGCAAGAAACGGTATGCCTTTGTCAATTAATTCAAGCAACCGTTCCTTCATCGGGCGCAGCTTCTCGATAACACGACGCTGAGTGCGCTCACTCATACAGCCAATATATATCATATCCGGGTCGTGATCAAAGAAATAAGGGGTGTCCGTTAACTTCGTAAAAATAAACTGTGCATCCGGAAGCGTTGCCTGCAGGTAGGTAGGATTTTGGCTGTCACCATAGAGGCCGCAGACCTCCTGAAACAGAATTTCAATAATCATGATACTGACTCCTCATTGCCCAGCTGTATCAGCTTTTGCTTTACAATATTCGCTTCCTTAACCATATATGGACCGTATAACACATAAATATCCATGGATTTTTCAATATCAAGAATATCTGCACCGGACTTGGAATCGCAGCTAATGCGAATTTTATCCGTGTCAATACCTGCAATTTGAGCCCTTAAATATTGGTCCTTGGATCTTGGCCCTGTGAATATGATTTGGTTAATAGACGCGTCATTTAGATACGAATAATTGCTGTCAAAAAACCAACAAGGGCTTTCTGATGCTTCAAAATCATCCCCTACAAAAATTATGGCTTTATTTTTACCTGGGAGTTTTGCTACATAACTGAAGCAGCGTGCGCAAGCTGTTGGATTTTGCCCTTTGGATAATTGCATGGTAATGGTTAATTTGCCTGCACTTAATTTGTCGTAGCGGGTTTTTACGATTTTTGTGCTCTCAAAGGCACTTGAAATTTGTTCATAGGATAAACCAATGGTAGTAAGAAGTGCAATAACGCCGCAGAAATTATAGAGGTTTACGATGTTGTCATTAATAAGGTTATATTGTTCTGATTTGCCATGGTGTTGGAGGGTAAAAGCGTTATTCTCCCTATCAATTTGTGTTATGACAAAATCGGGTTCCGGGGAGGAAAAGCTGCAATTTGAACAGTGAAGCCGTCCGATATGGCTATATCGAATATATTCAGGCGTCAGCGATGCGCCACAATCCGGACAATAAACAATGTCTTGCAAATAACTTGGCGCTTCCTCATGCTGAGTGTCAATACCCAAACCGAAATAAACCCGTTCGCAGTTATCCGGCGCCAAGCTAGCACATACGAGATCATCTGCATTAAGTATGACCTTTGTTGTGCTGGGAACTGATTTGTTTATGATATAGCTTATGAATTCGGTATGGGCGTTCCGGGCAAGGGAATCTCGCATTATGTTATTGCAGATTAGATAATCCGGCTTAATATAGGGATAGATGCGCAAGGAACTGCGCTCATCCACCTCCAAAACAGCTATTTCCTTTTTTGCTTTGCCGGTAAAGGTGGAATCGGCTAATAATGCAGTGGCTACACCGGCCTGAACATTTGAACCTAAGCTGTTGTTTGTTACAGTGTAGTTATTTTTTAATAGTATGGAATTCAACAGATTGCTGACTGTGGTTTTTCCGTTTGTTCCGGTAACGGCAATTACAGTTTTTGGCGGAGTTAATTCACCGAGAAAGTCCTTATCGATTTTTAAAGCGATTTTTCCCGGCAGAAAGGTAGCGTTTCTACCCAAAAGCTTTAATACATATAATAAAAATCTTGCCGACAGCATAGCGAAAAAAAAGCGTACTTTTTTCATAATATTTCTTCCTAAGTATGAGTTTGTTTGAAAAAACTATATCATATTCTACACATAAAATCAAGGTGCGCAAACTTTACAATAAAGAACTACCGATACATTGTATCGGTAGTCTAATTTTTCTTATTTACCTGCAAGTGCGCGCTCCAGCCAAACGCAGCCAAAATCCAATGCTGTGTAAAGACCCGCTTTTTCACCCTTCTTTACAACACGGTCACGACTTTTTACAGCGGGGTCGGTAAGCTGCAGCTGTACAGAAACGCGGGTTGCGATGTCAGTATCGCCAACCTTCTTTGTTTCCAAAATCTGAAGCATAATAATGTGTGTGTCTGCCATTGAGCCGTAATAAATTAAATTATCTTTGCGCATAAGAGGATGTCCCTTATACATCAGTATTTTCTTTTCCTCAGCCATAGTAACCTCCTAAAAATAAAAGGAAGCCTTTGCGGTGGCAAAAGCCTCCCGACGGGATTAATGCTTATCAAACAGATAACAGTGAACAAGCTCTTGCAGAAGCTCGTCCCGGTCCAACCGACAAATCATACTGCGTGCGTTGTTGTAGTTGGTAATATAGGTGGGATCTTCTGTAAGCAGATAACCAACAATTTGGTTAATGGGGTTGTAACCCTTCTCGTTCAGGGCGTCGAACACACTACGGAGTGTATTGCGCATGTTTTGCTTGTCATCACCGGGGACAGTGAATTTGATAGTATTTTCCGTCATGGAACGACCTCCTTCCAATATTTGAGAATATTATATCCCAAAATCCTTAAAGTGTAAAGACCCAGGATGCAATTTTCTATAAATAAATACTCCAAATTTCTTCACTATTATAGCACATATTCCGATCAAAAGCAAGATTAACTGATTTTGCTTATTTGACTGCGCACAAAACTGATGTTATGATAAACAAAAAACGCAAGGAGTTTACTATGGAATATAAGAAGCTTTCTCATAGCGATGTAATCAATATTCTTCCGCATCGGGATAACAATGCGCATAAGGGTAATTTTGGAAGAATTATGCTGCTGTGCGGCAGCAGAGGATATACCGGTGCTGCGGCGCTTGCCGCAATGGGCGCATTACGGTCAGGGGCAGGCTTGGTTTATCTATGTGTTCCGGAGAATATATATGAAATTGAGGCAACAAAACTACTTGAGCCAATTGTTCTGCCGCTTCCTGATGAAAAGGGAATGCTTTCTTCAAAAGCGATCAAACAGATTTCTAATATTATTTTTCAGATGGACGCTGTTTTAATAGGACCCGGCCTTGGGCAATCGGAAGGAACAACTGCAGTAACAAGCTGGGTGCTGCAAAACTATTCCGGTCCGGTTGTTTTGGATGCCGATGGCATAAACGTAATGAAGGAACATAAAGATATATTGCGTGGAAGGACAAGTCCGACGATACTAACCCCGCATACAGGGGAGTTTTGTCGTCTCGGCGGGCTGCCGAGTACCGATAAGGCTGGTGAAACATTACGCATTGCAAGAGATCTTGGCGCAATTGTTGTTCACAAAGGCCACAATACGGTAATTTCTGACGGTGGTCAAGTCTATATTAACACAACCGGAAATCCCGGTATGGCGGTGGGAGGTTGTGGAGATATACTGGCCGGAATGATTGTTGGTCTAATCGGTCAAGGGATATCACCGATTGAAGCTGCTGCTTGTGGTGTATGGCTTCATGGGACAGCTGGGGATATTTGCGCTCAGGAACTTGGACAATATGCAATGCTTCCCAGCGATATGCTGCAGGTTCTGCCACGACTTTTGAAATAGGACGAGAGCGTATGAAGCGTTTATTGGCATTAATTCTTTTGGTTTTGATATTGACCGGTTGTGAAAAGACAGGCCATAATCTTGACCGGGCGCTGTCACTAAGGACACAGATTGTAAATGGAAAGGGCTGCACATTTGCAGTAACGATTACAGCCGACTATGGTGACAAAATATATACTTTTTCAATGCAATGCCAAACAGATGCTGAAAACAATATGACCTTTACCGTGACGCAGCCTGCTACAATTGCCGGCATAACCGGTACAATATCCGAAGAAGGCGGAAAGCTAACCTTTGATGACAATGCGCTTATATTTGAATCCCTAGCAGATGGACAGATTACGCCCGTTTCCGCACCGTGGGTCTTAATGCGTACGCTGCGCAGTGGATATATAAAAGCTGCCGGTTCATATAGCGATGGGGTGCAGATACAGCTCAATGACAGCTACAGGGAACAGGTACTCAGTCTGGATGTGTGGACGAACAATGCGGATGCTCCTGTCAGTGCTGAGATTGTATGGGACGGAAGACGCATTATGTCGTTAATTATAGAAGACTTCAAAATATTGTAGCAATCTGTCTAAATCCGAATAGGATGAATTGAAGGAGCTGCCGTATAAATTCCTATTGTATGTGGGAGAATAACAATACCACGTTACATAAGGATTAATCCGGTAGCGTCGGCAATGAATTCTCACGGAGAGTGAAGCAATATGGATGCTACGGTTAAAAGAGGAGACATTTTTTACGCTGACCTTTCGCCGGTTGTCGGTAGTGAACAAGGGGGAACACGACCTGTATTAATTGTTCAAAATGATACAGGCAACCGTCATTCTCCGACTGTTATTGCTGCCGCGATAACCAGTCAGACAGGGAAGGCTCGCTTGCCTACGCATATTAATATTGCAGGAGGAAGCGTTGGTTTAAGCAAGGATTCTGTTATATTACTGGAACAAATTCGTACAATCGATAAGCGACGTTTAAGAGAACATATGGGAAGACTGGACGACGAGCATATGACAATGGTTGATTCGGCCATTGCCGTCAGTTTCGGTCTGAATGAAACCAGAGGTGTATGAATAAACGCCCCCACTGTTGCATAATGTTGCAACAAGGGGGCGTTTGCTATGAAAGAGTATACCGTATTCTTATCAGACAGAGCTGTTGGGGACGTATGCGTTACAAAGGAAGGTTTATACTACAGATTTCAATGTCACTGTGATTTGCCTGATAATAAAATATTCAGAATATTTGCCCAAGGCAGCAAACAAAGGATAGATCTGGGAATTTTAGCACCCGATAAGGCTGGATATGCACTTATTAAAAAAGTTCCGATAAAGCAATTCGGTGAAGAATTGCTTTCTTTTCAGGTCTGCCCACAGGATCAAAAGAAAAGCATAGCGTATAATAGCGTTGTTATATACCAAGACAGACCATTCGACTATATCAGAAAATTACCCGGCGCCCTTTTGAATATTGAAAATGGTAGCTACTGTGTTTTACTGCAGAAGTGACATTAAATTCATCATTCGACGGTAATATATTCTGATATAGCATCTAAACGCTTTTGCCCGATACCGTAAACATTGGATAGCTCGTCAATGGATGTAAACAGACCAGACGTTTCCCGATAGCTAACGATCTCCTGAGCCAGCTTATCTCCAATACCGGGAAGCATCGCAAGCTCATTAACGGACGCTGTATTTATGTTCAGCTTGTTGATTTGATTGTTGGAGTCTGCTTCTATGCTTTCTGTGGAAACTGCGGCTTGATTGTTGGACGTTGGCAGATTTACAATTGTATTGCTTGCGTATCTTGCGATTAAGATACCGACGATAATTCCTGCAAATAACGCAGTAATCGTAACTGGGAAAATAATATCGGTTTTTTTCATTTAGGATCACCTCACTCATTGACGCATATAAGAAAAGCTGATATACTATAAAAGTATACATATATTTCGACAATACACAAGAAAAATTATTCCTGCAGAGGTTAAACTTATGAAAAAGACAGGCATAAAAGCATTATGCATATTTCTCATATTTGTAATGACTGCTTTCTCAGGCACTGCTTTTTTTGCTGCTAAAGCCACACCTACAGACAGCTCCCAATATAATCCCACCTCGTCAAGCAGCGCATATGGAATTGATGCCAACAGCGCATTACTTGGAGTTGACAAGCAAATTGAAAATGTTCGCGCTGCATTTTTGTATGAAGCGAACAGTCGTACATTGATGTACGCATGGAATGCAGATGCCGCGATGTATCCAGCGAGCTTGGTTAAAATTATGACGGCTCTGCTTGCAATTGAGAAAGGACATCTTAACGATACTGTAACAGTTACGCAAAGTGCAATTTCTTCTGTCCCTAACGATGCGGTTTCCATTAAGCTGCAGGCAGGCGAACAACTAAGCCTTGAGCAGCTGTTATACTGTATTATTGTTGGCTCTGCAAACGATGCCTCCGCTGTTGTGGCTGAGTATATCAGCGGAACGCAGGGCGCGTTTGTTGAGGAAATGAATCGGTATGCAAATGAAATCGCCTGTACCGGAACAAAGTTTATGAATGTTCACGGGTTACACGATGAGCAACAACGCACAACTGCTCGAGATGCTGCGCGTATTCTTGATGCGGCGTTGAGCAATGAGATTTTTTACAGAATTTTTACCACAACCAAATATAGAGTTGAAGCGACAAATAAGTCAGAAGCGCGTGATTTGGTTACAAGCAATACGATGAAGGATGCAACCAGCAGACTCTACTATGATGCGCGAGTACAGGGAGGAAGAACCGGCGTTTCGGAAGACGGCAGAAGATGCTTGGCTACGGTTTCTGAAAACAACGGTATGCGTCTTATCTGTGTTGTTATGGGTTGCGATTCTGTTTATTTGGAAGACGGCCTAAGTGCTGTTACCATTGGCGGTTTTCAGGAAACCACTATGCTGCTGGATATGGGATTTACCGGATATAAGACTGCTCAAATTCTTTATGCAAATCAGGCGTTACGTCAGTATAAAGTTGCCGATGGCGATTGCGATGTTGTTGCAGGACCGCAGGTTTCGGTATCTACGGTGCTTCCGGATAACATTGCGGTTTCAAATTTATCATTCCGATATCTGGATGAGCCACTATCAGCTCCGATTACCTATGGACAAAAGGTGTCGCGAGTCCAAATCTGGAGTGGCAATATCTGCGTTGCAGAAGCAGACCTGCTTGCTATGAACTCTGTTCAGCCTTCGGATACGGTCAGGCAATTTTTCAATGTTGCATCGATCACCGACAATAGTTGGGGACAGGTTATATTGACTGTACTGATTATAATATTTGTTGTTCTCTTGCTGGTTTTACTGCTTATTCGATATGTAAAAAGGCTGCGTATGCTTTCTGCAAAAAAACGCAGTATGCGATACAGGCGAAGCCGCAGAAGGAGCCGATAGTATGCTTGACTGGGATGAATTAGAGCACGCGTGCAGAAACTGCCAGCTCTGTGGGCTTGCCCGTTTGCGGAACAATACTGTTTTTGGCGTTGGGTTAAAGACTGCTGATATTATGTTTGTTGGTGAGGGACCCGGGGAGCAAGAGGACATTAAAGGGGAGCCGTTTGTTGGACCTGCGGGAAAGCTTCTGGACGATATGCTTTCTATCATAGATATAACCAGAGATAACTGTTACATTGCCAATATTGTTAAATGCCGTCCGCCCAATAACCGGGACCCACAGCCACAGGAGCAAGATGCATGTATTGCGTATTTGCGAAACCAAGTTGCTTTGGTACAACCGAAAATCATTGTATGCCTTGGCAGAATTGCCGCGACGCGTATTATTGAACCCAACTATCGTATTACAAGAGATCACGGCACATGGATTCTTCGAAACGGCGTGTGGATTACATCGTTGTATCATCCGTCGGCACTACTTCGAGATCCATCAAAACGCCCGGAGACATTTGAGGATTTGCTGGAAATACGTAAGAAGATTCAACAGTTGTCTATTGAATTAAAATAAGGACTTCAAGGTTGAAGTCCTTATTTTTCGCTTCCATTGTAGATTAGGATTTCTTTTGTAAGATAAATGGGTCGATTCTTGGATTGCTCAAATGTACGACCTACATACTCACCGATAATACCTATACAAAACAGCTGCATACTGCCTAAAAAGAGAATCAGTACAATTATGGTGGCATATCCAGGAATGTCAATTCCGGTAATCAGCTTCTGCAAAATGACAATTACCAGATATATCAGCGCCGATACAGCGGTTAATGTACCAAGAAGGGTTGCAATGCGCAAAGGCGTTGTAGAAAAACCGATGATACCGTCAACAGCATAATTTGTAAGCTTTTTAAAATTCCATTTTGTTGTACCGGCTGCGCGCTTACAGGCGGTGTAGGGGATATGGCAGGTGTTATAACCAATCCACGCAAAAATTCCTTTTGAGAAGCGATGATACTCACCCATAGAAAGAATGCTGTCTGCAACACATCGGCGAAAAGTGCGGAAATCGCTGGCATCAGACTTTAGGGAGATGTTCGTTAAGCAATTGCTGAGCTTGTAGAATAGCTTTTTAAACATAGACAAAAATTTACTTTCTCCCCGGCGATCCTGGTAGGCGGCGACAATATCAAACTCCGGTTTTTCTTCCAAAATCCTTATCATTTTGACAATAATCTCAGGGCGCTGCTGCAAATCTGCATCAATTATGGAAATATAATCTCCGGATGCGTATTTTAATCCGGCTAAGATACCGGCTTCCTTTCCGAAATTTCTTGAGAAGCTGAGGACCTTTATCGGACAGCGTTGTTCGTGAAACGATTTTCGCATCTGCTGCAATGTAGCATCGGTGCTGCCGTCATCAATAAATATAATTTCGTAGTCATACTTGCAATCGGAGAAAGCAGCAATGGCTGCATTTTGAAACAGTGCAATATTTTCTGCCTCGTTGTAGCACGGGACAATCATAGATACTTTCATATATACAACCCACCACCTTTTTAATAATTATACTGAAAATTAGATAATCCGTCAAGAACTTGAGTAGGTATTCAATAGCGCGTATGACAAGTATGTCCGGCAATTAATTTTTTCTTTGTTGACATAATAGCCAAAATATGATAGATTTAAGCAGTAAAAAGTGTTGATTGGGAGTTTTTGTAAGCAGACTGGTTTAGAGAACGCACGGTTGGTGAAAAGTGTGTACAGCAGTTTACAAATTGTCGCCCAGGAGCTGGCCTTATGAAATACAGTAGTTTGGCTCGGGTTTGCCCGTTATAGCTGTCAAGTGTCCGGTTTTTCCGGGAATTCAGGTGGTACCGCGGAATTTATATTTTCGCCCTGAGCCAAACGGCTCAGGGCTTTTTTATTTGAAAGGAATGATATTAATGTCCAGAGAATTGCCAAAGGTATATGAGCCACAGCAGGTGGAAAATAAGATCTATGAAATGTGGGAAACCGGGGGGCATTTTCGTCCGTCTAAGAATAAAGAGGCAAAACCCTTTACTATTGTGATGCCGCCTCCCAATGTTACCGGTCAGCTTCATATGGGACATGCTATGGACGCAACGCTTCAGGACACTTTGATTCGCTTTAAGCGTATGCAGGGCTACAATGCTCTGTGGATTCCCGGTGTTGACCACGCCGGTATCGCAACGCAAATTAAGGTTGAGGAGGAGCTTCGCAAGGAAGGTCTAACCCGATACGATCTGGGCCGTGAGAAATTCTTGGAGCGCGTATGGGATTGGAAGAATAAATACGGAAACCGCATTGTTCAGCAACAGAAAAAGCTTGGTGCGTCCTGTGACTGGGAGCGCGCCCGGTTTACTATGGATGAGGGCTGCTCCAATGCTGTCCGCGAGGTATTCGTCTCCCTATATGAGAAGGGTTTAATTTATAAAGGCAGCCGGATTATCAACTGGTGTCCCAATTGTACTACGGCTCTTTCCGATGCTGAGGTAGAGTATGTTGATAAGCCCGGTTATTTGTGGCATATCCGCTATCCCTTGACAGACGGCAGTGGTGATGTTGTTGTTGCAACAACCAGACCCGAAACTATGTTAGGAGACACCGGTGTCTGCGTCAATCCTAATGACGAGCGTTATACAGCAATTGTAGGCAAGAAGGTTATGCTGCCTCTTGTTAATAAGGAAATTCCCATAGTAGCTGATGACTATGCTGAAATGGATTTTGGGACCGGCTGTGTTAAAATGACTCCGGCTCATGACCCGAATGACTTTGAGGTTGGTTTGCGTCATAATTTGGAGGTTATTCGCGTTCTTGATGACAACGGTGTGGTTAACAGCTATGGCGGTAAATACGAGGGCCTTGACCGCTATGAGGCACGTAAAGCAATCGTTGCTGACCTTGAGGAGCAGGGATACCTTGTTAAGATTGACGAGCACGCCCATAATGTTGGTACTTGCTATCGTTGTCACAATGATGTTGAGCCGATTATCTCTGCTCAGTGGTTTGTCAAAATGAAGCCTCTGGCTGAGGAAGCCATCCGCGTAGTAAAAGACGGCGAGACAAAATTTGTTCCGGACCGGTTTAGTAAAACATATTTGAACTGGATGGAAAATGTTCGCGACTGGTGTATCTCCCGTCAGCTGTGGTGGGGACATCAGATCCCTGCCTGGACCTGTGAGGATTGCGGTCATATTACTGTTTCCCGTCAGGATGTCTGCCGGTGCGAAAAGTGCGGAAGCGAAAGGATTGAACGCGACCCTGATGTTTTGGACACCTGGTTCTCTTCTGCGTTATGGCCCTTTGAGACCTTAGGCTGGCCGGATAAGACCGAGGATTTGAATTATTTCTATCCCACAGATGTTCTGGTTACCGGCTATGATATTATTTTCTTCTGGGTTGCCAGAATGATTTTCTCCGGCTGTGAGCATACCGGTAAAACGCCTTTCCACACTGTGTTAATTCATGGATTGGTCCGGGACGATAAGGGACGGAAAATGTCCAAATCTTTGGGCAACGGCATTGATCCGCTTGAGATGATTGAAAAGTACGGCTGTGATGCTCTGCGTATGAATATGGTTACCGGAAACTCACCCGGAAACGATATGCGCTTCTATGTAGAACGGTGCGAAGCGATGCGTAACTTTGCGAATAAGCTCTGGAACGCAAGCCGATATGTGCTTATGAATCTGAATGAGGATGCGGTCAATCAGCTTCCCGCCAAGGAGAGCCTAACGATTGCTGACAAATGGGTGCTTTCAAAATTAAATACCCTGATAGCAGAAGTAACGGAAAATCTTGAAAAGTATGAACTTGGCGTTGCTGTCCAAAAGATTTATGACTTCCTGTGGGACACCTACTGTGACTGGTATATCGAACTTACAAAGGTACGTCTTTACAGTGAGGACATACAGCAGAAGCAGGGTGCTTTGCAGGTGCTGGTATATGTTCTGGACCAAACTCTGCGGCTTTTGCATCCGTTTATGCCGTTCATCACGGAAGAAATTTGGCAGAGCTTACCCCACGATGGTGAGGCGCTGATCGTTGCCGAATGGCCTGTATTTAAAGAAGAACTGCACTTTAAGGCCGAAGAGGATCAGATGGAAGGCGTTATGAATGCAATTCGTGCAATTCGAAACCGCCGTGCAGAAATGAATGTTCCTCCATCTAAAAAGGCTGCGCTTTTTGTCCAGACGCAGAAGCCTCAGATTTTTGTTGAGGGTGAAGGCTTTATACAACGCCTTGCTTATGCAGATAAGGTAACAATTCTTAACAGTGAGCCGGATAACATCGATAATATGGTATGCTGCACCACTGCTGATGCAAAGCTATATATTCCGATGGGTCAGCTTGTGGACGTAGCCAAGGAATTGGACCGTATTCGCAAAGAGCTGGAAAAGGCGAGAAAGAATCTTGCGGGCATTGAGGGCAAGCTTTCCAACGAAAGCTTTATAGCTCGCGCTCCTGAAGCGGTTGTCAATGCCGAGAAGGAAAAAGCTATACGGGCTCGCGACCTTATTATGCAGCTTGAGCAGAGTGAAGCTGCAATGATGAAATTATAAAATTTTTCTAGTAACGCGCAAACAAATTGTTTGCGCGTTATTTTTTTGCCCTTATTCCGACTGCATATTCTGTTATAAAAAATTATACTGTTTCTATAATTAGGAAAGGGGACTACATTATGCGTTTTACAAGCTTTTTACAGGACAAGCAGTTGACGGTTGCGTTAACAGGGGAAATAGATCATCATTGTGCTAAGGATTATATCAGTTCGATTGCTTCAAAGATAGAGGTTTATACACCGCAAACCTGCATTCTGGATTTTCAGGAGGTAACATTTATGGATTCTTCGGGAATTGCGGTTGTTATCAATGCCCTTAGAAGCATGACTCGTATTAACGGTCAGCTTTTCTTGACAGGATTAAACAAACAGCCCATGAAGGTTTTCCGGGCGTCCGGAATTGATAAATTAGTTGAAATTAAGGAGGCAGTATCATGAAATTTGAAAACTATATGATTTTGGAGTTTCCCAGTAAATCAGCAAACGAATCCTTCGCCAGGGCGGCAGTTGCGTGTTTTGCGGCACAGCTCGATCCCACTATGGAGGAGCTTGGAGATATTCGTACTGCCGTATCAGAGGCGGTAACAAATTGTATTGTTCACGCCTATCCAAACGACATCGGGTTAATCACATTACGTTGTCGGATACTAAAGGATAACACGTTGGACATTGTAATCAAGGATAAGGGTATCGGCATTCCGGATTTGGAGCAGGCATTAAAACCAATGTTTACAACAGGTGGGTTTGAGCGCAGCGGCATGGGCTTTACCATTATGGAAAGCTTTATGACGAGCTTTTCTGTGACTTCGCAGCCAGGGAAGGGGACAAGCGTACATATGCGCAGAAAGCTGCAGCGTCGTAAATGAGCAGAACAGAAGAGTTAATTGCTAAATCGAAGGCTGGGGACAAAAAGGCGGTCGATGCGCTTGTCAGTGAGAATTCCGGCCTCATTTGGTCTGTTGCCCGAAGATTTTTAGGACGTGGTGCGGAAGCAGATGATTTATATCAATTAGGCTGCCTTGGTTTTTTAAAAGCAATTGATGGCTTTGATCTAAATTATGGAACACAGTTTTCTACCTATGCAGTTCCAAAAATTGCCGGTGAGATAAGACGCTTTCTGCGGGATGACGGCGCGGTAAAAGTGTCCCGAGGCATCAAGGAACGGGCAGCAACCATTAAAACGGTTCGCAATCAGCTACTGCACACCTTAGGCAGAGAGCCGACAATTAATGAAATTGCGGAAAAAAGCGGTTTTACGATTGAAGAAATTGCTACTGCTGAGACGGCTACTGCAACGGTGGAATCTATGCAGCAGGAGTCCGGGGAGGATGGCTTCACACTGGAAAACATCCTGACAGATACGGAAACAGAGGATGTTCTTTTAGAGAAAATATCCTTGCGTCAGGCGATTTCAAGACTGGCGGAACGGGAGGAGCAGGTAATACGCCTGCGGTACTTTCACGGCTTGACTCAGGAGCGAGTTTCTAAGGTCTTGGGTGTAAGTCAGGTGCAGGTTTCAAGAATTGAAAAGAAGGCATTACAAAGGCTGAAAGATATGATGAAATAGATTTTTTTCTTTACCTTTTTGATAAAATGAGTTAAAATAACAGAAATACTACAAACATACAGGTGTATTTATGAACGAACAATTGATTACTCGTTTTGTCGAAGCAAGAAAGCAATATATTGCGTCGCAATTTAAAGAATTGAATAAAATGCAGCGTCAGGCTGTTATGACAACAGAAGGACCGCTATTGCTGCTTGCCGGTGCCGGCAGTGGAAAAACAACTGTACTGATTAATCGTATCGCCAATTTGATTCGCTTTGGCAGAGGCAGCGATACACTGGAGATCCCGGAAGCTATTTCAGAGCATGATATTGTATTTTTGGAAACGCTTTCAGAACCAACTTCTGATTTTGACCGTAATCGCGCAGATTACCTGTGCGCGGTCGAGCCGGTTGCTCCCTGGAATATTATTGCAATTACCTTCACTAATAAGGCAGCAAATGAGCTGAAAGAGCGTTTGGTGAGTATGTTGGGCAGCCGCGGTCAGGATGTTTGGGCGATGACATTTCATGCTGCTTGCTGCCGTATCCTTAGACGCGATATCGGGCGTCTTGGCTATACGGCTGATTTTACCATCTATGATAGCTCTGATTCTGAGCGTCAGATGAAGGAAATTATTAAGGAAATGGGTCTTGATGATAAGACCTTTCCAGCCAAATATGTTTTAAGCATTATCAGCCAGGAAAAGGATCGAATGCGCTGTCCTGAGGATATGCTGGAATATATTGACAATAGTGGCGATACAAGATTGCTTCAGGTGGCAAGGGCATATAAGAAATATCAGGCAAAGCTCAAGGAAAACAATGCCTTGGATTTTGATGATATAATCTTCAACACCGTTTGCCTTCTACAGGATAATGAGGACATAAGGTCTTATTATCAGCGAAAATTTCAGTATATATTGGTAGATGAATACCAGGACACAAACCACGCTCAGTATCTTTTGACAGCCCTTCTTGCCGGAGGATATGAGAATATTTGTGTTGTGGGTGACGATGATCAGAGTATTTACCGCTTCCGTGGCGCTACCATTGAAAATATTCTGAGCTTTGAAAGCCAATATTGTGGATCCAGAACAATTCGACTGGAGCAAAACTACCGGTCAACACAAGCAATCTTAAATGCCGCCAATGCGGTTATTGCGCATAATATTGGAAGAAAAGGAAAGCATCTATGGACTGCAAACGATGCAGGTGCGCCAATTATTGTATTTGAGGCCAACGATGAAACAAGTGAAGCGAACTTTGTAGCCAATCAAATTCTGTCTCGTTCCAAAGGCCAAAATTTTAAAAACTATGCCATTTTGTACAGAACAAATGCACAGTCGAATGCACTGGAATTTTCTATGAAGCGCAGCGGGATTCCTTATCGCATTTTTGGTGGTATGCGATTCTTTGATCGCGCTGAGGTTAAGGATATGCTTTCCTACCTGTGCGTAATACATAACCCTGCGGACGACTTGCGTTTACTTAGGATTGTTAACAACCCCCCTAGGGGCCTGGGCGCAAAAACAATTGAAACTGCCCAGCGTCTTGCAACAGCAGAGGGAAGTGGCCTTTATTCTGTGATTTCTGATCCGGCTTCCTATGCACCTTTGGAAAAGTCAGCAGGTAAGCTGAGGCAATTTGCAGGCCTGATAACTGAATTGAAGCAGCTTCTTGAAAACGGAATGTCGCTGCCGGAGTTCTATGAGGAGGTTATGTCTCGCACCGGATATATAGCTATGCTGGAAAGCAAGCCAACGGAAGAGAATAAGACACGACTTGAAAATATCAGAGAATTAAAATCCAGTATTCATTCTTATGTTGACAATGCAGAAGCTCCTACACTTGCCGGTTTTCTTGAGGAAATTGCGCTATATACGGATTTGGAGGAGTATAATGAAAACGATGATGCGGTTGTTATGATGACGATGCATGCATCAAAGGGTCTTGAATTTCCTAATGTGTTTTTAGTTGGGTTCGAGGAAGGCTTATTTCCCGGCATGCGAGCCATTGGGGATATGGATGAAATGGAGGAGGAGAGACGGCTTTGCTACGTTGCAATAACTAGAGCAAAATCTCAGCTTACCATTACCCATGCCAAGCAACGTATGCTTTACGGCCGAACAAGTGCAGCAATGGCTTCCAGATTTCTGTCTGAAATTCCGGAGTCGGTATTGGAAAAGAAAAACGATTTTACACCGCGCACCCAAGGCGGATATACTTATAGCAATTATCCTGCTACACTATATTCTCAGAAAAAAGCATCCTATATAAGCGAGCTTGCAAGACAGAGCACTTCTGAAAAAGCCCCCGCTTATTTGGAACTTAATAAAGGTGATATGGTTCAGCACAACGCTTTTGGCCGCGGTATGGTGCTATCGGTAATTAAAATGGGCGGCGACGCCCTGCTGGAAATAGCTTTTGATAGAATTGGTACCAAGAAGCTTATGGCAAAAACTGCCTCAGTACAAATGAAGCGGTTGTAATTTACTGAGAGATTTTTGCATAGTATTCCAAGAGGAGGAATAGTATGCCGAGAATTCTCAGGAAGATTCTGAACACTGTTTTCGTTATTTTATTAATTAGTCTCATAGGCTTTTTGGCATTTCGTTTTCGATATCACGATGCAATTCGTGGTTTAGCTGAAACGCAGGTACGTAACGCAACCTCAGATTTAATCAATGATGCAATCGACAAACAGATTGAAAGTGATAATATTCAATATGACCGTATTGTATATTTTGAGAAGGATCTTAACGGGCGAATTACGGCACTGAAGACCAATATGAGCGAAGTAAACAGGTTAAAAACAGACATACTAAACATTATCAATGACGAAATTTTGGCGCTGGATACATCGGATATTGGTATCCCCGTTGGCAGCCTAATTTTGCCGGAGTTGTTGTCCGGAAGAGGACCTGTAATCCCGATTAATATTATATCGATACGCAATTCGGATGCATCTTTTAGCAGCAATTTTACAGAGGCGGGAATAAATCAGACCCTGCAGCAGCTTAATATGCACATCAGTATTGATGTTGCGGTCCTAATTTTAGGCGATACCAATTATTTTACAATTTCCAGTCAGGTTGTTGTGGCGGAAACAATCATTGTCGGACAGGTTCCGGACACTTACTTTCAAACCGGAGGATATTATGGAGGCTAGAGAAAGAATAACACAACTTACGGATATCCTAAATCAAGCGAACTACCGTTATTATGTGCTGGATGATCCAACTATGCCAGATTTTGAATATGACAGACTTTTGCGTGAGCTTGAGGATTTGGAGAAGGAGAATCCTGATTTGGCAAAGCCAGATTCTCCTACACTTCGCGTTGGTGGTGCTGCGTTAAGTAAATTTGAAAAAGTAGCCCATCCTGTACCGCTTATGAGCCTTCAGGACGTTTTTTCTCAAGAGGAGCTTACAGATTTTTTAACAAAAGTGGTTGAAAAATACCCGGGGGCTTCCTTTACTGTTGAACCTAAGATTGACGGATTGTCTGTTGCTCTGGAATACGAAAACGGTCATTTTGTCAGAGGAGCAACCCGGGGCGACGGCAATGTGGGGGAAGATGTCACGGAAAACCTTAAAACAATTCGCTCCATCCCCATGTATATCCCTAACGCACCTGTAAGGCTTATTGTGCGCGGCGAGGTATATATGCCAAAGAAAATATTTGAAAAGCTTAATGCCCAGCAGGAGGAAATGGGCAAGCCGTTGTTCGCTAACCCCAGAAATGCAGCTGCCGGCTCCCTGCGTCAGCTTGATCCAAAGATTGCGGCAAGGCGCCAGTTGGATATACTGATTTTTAACATCCAGCTTGCCGAAGGTGTAGGCTTTACAACCCATTCCGAATCTCTTGACTATTTACGAAAATGCCAATTTAAGGTGGTTGATTACACTCTGTTGGCATCTGTTGCAGACATTCAGCGTCAGGTATCAGCGATCAACGAAAACCGAGAACAGCTGTCTTGCGATATCGACGGTGCTGTGATTAAGGTAAATGATCTTTTGCTTCGCGAGGAATTGGGCGCAACAGCAAAATTTCCGCGGTGGGCAGTGGCCTATAAATATCCTCCGGAAATTAAGCCTACAGTTGTTGAAGATATTGTAATTCAAGTCGGTCGGACCGGTGTGTTAACTCCCAAAGCGGTTGTGCGGCCTGTTCGTCTTGCCGGAACAACCGTAACTAACGCGACTCTGCATAATCAGGATTTTATTACCGAACGGGATATTCGTGTCGGTGACACCGTGTTAATCCGCAAGGCAGGAGAGATCATTCCGGAGATACTGGAGGTTGATTTAAAAAAGCGTCCGACACAGACATTCCCATACCGCTTGCCACATATTTGTCCCATTTGCGGTGCTGCAACAAAGAAGGACGAGGAAGGTGCGTTTATACGGTGTACCGGTGTGGCCTGCCCTGCACAGTTATCGAGAAATATTGCCCATTTTGTCAGTCGTGATGCGATGGATATCGAAGGCCTTGGGGCTGCAATTGTTGATGATTTGATAGATCGGGGTCTGATAAGGAATCCTGCAGACATCTATTATCTTACAGAGATGGAATTGAAAAGCCTTTGGCAAAAAGGCGAAGTTGCCGCAAGAAAATTAATTTCTGCAATCGAAAGCAGTAAACAACAGGACCTGAGTCGCTTGATTTATGCGCTTGGCATCCGACAGGTGGGTGTTAAAACGGGCAAATCCTTAGCTGCTGCCTTCGGTTCAATGGATAGGCTAATGGCTGCAAGTGAGCAGGAGCTTCAGGAACTTCCGGATATTGGCGAAATTACAGCACTATCGATTTCAAATTGGTTTTTACAACCCCAATCTCAGAATATGATCGAGAAGCTGCGTCAAGCCGGAGTGAATTTTGAAAGCAAACGCACTATAAGCAATGGAAAATTTGCAGGTATGACCTTTGTTTTAACCGGTGCTTTAAGCAAATTCACCCGGGAAGAAGCATCTGAAAAGATTGAACTCTTGGGCGGAAAGGTTTCCGGATCTGTCTCCAAAAAAACAACCTATGTTGTAGTTGGTGAAAACGCAGGCTCGAAGGAGCGAAAGGCGAAAGAATTGAGAATTACTACGTTGACTGAGGACGCGTTTCTTGAGATGATAACGTAAATGAGTACCGGAAGGGAGTTATTCCTTCCGGTACTCATTTATTATAAAGAAAAATCTTCATCACTATATTTGTTTGTGTCCAATGCTTTCTGTTTCGGCGGTATCCGTTTACACGGATCGTACTGAAATTTACGGCAGTTTCGCTCACAATCCACCACTCCGCGTTTGCTGCAGAGAACTTGCGCATCATTTAAAACGGTAGAATGCAGACAGTATGTGCAGGAGCGCGTCATTTTTTTACGAAACAGCATAGTAAAAACCTCACATTAGCTTCAGTATATATGTATTATACATACTCCAATGCCAAATTTCTACTACTTTTTTTCTTATTCTTCAAATGATGCATAATATATAATATAGCCGTGCAAGTACTGAAGCAGAATAAAAGAATAATTCCATCGAAGCTACTGTATTGAATTTGCTTAAACAGCAGTGGCCCCAGTATGGTTGCAAGCATTAGACTAATACATGCTTGCAGAATTTTTCCCGGAAAATACATTCCAATCCCCAGTTTCTTCGTAACAGATACGGTCTGCATTGTTACACATAAACCACCGAAGCTCAAAATAAAAGAGCAAAGAAGAAAGCGTATGTGTTCATCAGCAATATCCGACAGTGCACAGAATCCGTTTGACAATTCCAGAATACCGAAGATAAATACGTTTATCTCAACAGGAAAGATCCATAGAATCCAGTGCTGAAGAAAGGAAATTATTACACGAAAAATTACAACCCATCCACAGACGGTGGCGATCGCCTTTATACTCTGCTCAACTGCGTTGGCAAAGCCAGTATTGCCAACGGAGTTTAAGAAACTACTGCGATTACGCTTGTTTGGCAATAAACTCCCAACAAGAAACGCAGATACTATATGAATTGCCCATAGTACCCACAGCAGGCTTTTTCTGTCAAATATGCAGCTTCCCATCCCAAAAATAAATGCAGGTCCTGCATTGCTGCAGAAGCCCAAGAGCCTTTTGGCTTCAGAAGAGGATACGGCTTTTTCAGCATATGCTTCGGAGACACATTTTGCACCGACCGGATAGCCGCCGAGAAAGCCCAAAAGTAAAAGAGACTCAGCGCCTTTTGGGACACCGCAAACAGAAGCAATTGGACGAAGCACCGGTGATGATACACCTATCAGCATTTTATTCATTATGGTTGATAGTACGAAAAAGGGAAACAGTGACGGAATAACCGTCTGAATACAAAGTAAGATACCCTGTTGTGCGCCCTGCAGGGCAGTTTTTGAATCCAGTATTAATACAAGCAGACAGCAAGCAACGACAAGGCCTGTCCATAAATGCCGTTTTTCCTTCAACATAATCACCTCATGAGAATCTATGCAATAAAGGGAAAAAACATCCTTGCTGTTTCATAGATTAATAGAAAAGGAGGTTATGTGATGAAGCGAGCGGGAAAACTTTTGGAGAAGGTGGTTTTAGGTGCAGATTTATCAGGGGAGGCTCTGCCGGGTTTGCCTCTTTTGGAGCTTATCGGTGAGTATCGGGTTCTGATTGAAAATCATTATGGGGTTAGTAATTATAGTTGTAACGAAATATGTGTTAAGGTTACATACGGAGCAGTTCGTATATTAGGAGATAAATTGGAGATTGCAAGGATGACAAAACAGCAGCTTGTGATCACAGGCGTTATTGACCATATTTCGCTGCAGCGGAGGGAGTAAAATGGGGTTATTGCAATCATTGGCAGGTCTTTGCCGGATAAAAATAATCAGTGCATCTACATCTGAAATTATGTCCTTAGTAAATGATCACGGTATAATTTTATACAATGTTACCTATCTGGATGATTTATCCATACAGGCAAATGTCTATCGCCGTGAATTTGGTACATTGAATCAAATACTGCAGGCACGGGGAGCAGAGGTTGAAATCATTGATCGAAAGGGTCTGTACTGGGGTGTTTCAGGCTTGCTTAGAAGGCCTGTGCTGATAGCTGGAATAGCGTTGATTATATTCCTATCACTGTTTCTGCCTACAAGAGTTATGTTTTATCAAGTTGAGGGAAATACAAATATACCATCACGGCTGATTGTTGAAAAAGCATCCCAGTGCGGGATGACGTTTTTTGGGTCAAGGCGTGATGTCCGCAGTGAGCGCGTTAAAAATGCTCTGCTTTCGGCAATTCCCGAGCTGCAATGGGTGGGTGTAAATACATATGGCTGTACTGCGATAATATCTGTCAGAGAACGAACCTTAGATGCCGGCGTTAACAAGTCAACGCAGATTAACAGCATTATTGCATCCCGTGACGGTATCGTTCAGGAGATGACCGTAACACAGGGAAATCCTCTTTGCAAAGTGGGTCAGGCTGTCAAAAAAGGACAGATATTGGTATCGGGGTATACAGACTGTGGCATTTCAATACGTGCGCAATCTGCAATTGCTGAGATTACCGGACTTACTGTCCGAAATTTCCATTCAATTACTCCGACAATTTTCCTTATACGTACGGCAGTTGAGAGCACAAAAACGCATTATGCAATAAGAATCGGAAAAAATATTATAAATTTCTCCAAAGATAGTGGAATTTCGGATACCGGATGTGTTAAAATGTATTCGGAATATCCGTTAACACTGCCCGGTGGGTTTACTCTGCCTATCGTATTCGTTAAAATGCAACAGATTAAATACGAAACTTACGAGACGCAATTGGAAGAGAGTGAATTAACGTGGGTCTCAAATGCATCAAGGGCATATCTTACCAAGCAAATGATTGGTGGAAAGATTTTAAAATCTGGAGTTAGCACCGAAATTCGTGACGGGATCTATCATCATATAGGATGCTATTATTGCTCTGAATTGATCGGGAAAGTATACAGCGAGGAGATTATTAAGAGAAATGGGTAAAGAAACCGAAAAAATTATTAGTGTTGAACGCGTCGAGGATTTGATTTCGATTTTTGGGTCATTTGACGAGAATATGAAAAGAATTGAGGAAGACCTTAGTGTTCGCATTGTAAACAGAGGCAATGAATTGAAAATTTCCGGAGCTGAAGAGGCTGTTGATAAGGCGGCTCGAGCAGTTGAAGGTCTCCTTTCACTTTCTGCAAAGGGCGAAACGATTGATGAGCAGACTGTTCGCTATTTGATTACCCTTGTTAAGGAAGGGCAGGACGATCAGGTTTTACAAATGGCAAAGGATGTAGTTTGCATAACTGCAAAGGGAAAGCCGATAAAGGCCAAAACCGTTGGCCAACAAAACTATATGAAAGCCATTGAGAAAAACACGATTACACTTGGTGTTGGACCTGCAGGAACCGGTAAAACCTACCTTGCAGTGGCAGCAGCGGTTGCTGCATTCCGCCAGCGTACTGTAAACAGAATCATTTTAACCAGGCCGGCTGTTGAGGCAGGGGAGCGTCTTGGCTTCCTGCCCGGTGATTTGCAGAATAAGGTTGATCCCTATCTGCGCCCGCTATACGATGCGTTATATGATATGCTCGGTGCGGAAACATTTCAAAAATACCAGGAACGTGGCTCTATTGAGGTAGCGCCCCTTGCATATATGCGCGGTCGCACACTGGATGACAGCTTTATTATTTTGGATGAGGCACAAAACACTACGCGTGAGCAAATGAAAATGTTCTTGACCAGGCTTGGCTTTGGCTCAAAAATAGTAATTACCGGCGATGTGACACAAATTGACTTGCCTGGAGACAAGGTTTCCGGCTTAAAGGATGCAGTTCGGGTTCTCGAGGACGTTAAGGATATTGCAATTTGCAAATTAACCTCTGCCGACGTTGTTCGACATGCTCTTGTGCAGGAGATTATTAATGCCTATGAACGTGCAGCCAAAAAAGCGGATGTTAAAAAGCCAAGTACACGACCCTCAGGTCGTTTTCAGAGGAAAAAGATATGATACAAAATAACAAGATAAATATTTCATTCGATTGTTTTACCATTCATCGATGGCCTGTTATATCGATAATTAAGGAAGCTGTTTTAAAATCCTTACAGATGCAAAATGTTCCTGTTCCCTGTGAAATTAACGTTTTGATCACAAACGATAAGGGGATTCGATCTATTAATAAAGCCAGCAGAGATTTGGATAAGGCTACCGATGTCTTAAGCTTTCCCATGTTCCAATTTGAGGCTGCTAAGCTGCCGGACAATTGGGCGGAATACCTCGATCCTGAGACGGAACTCTGCGCCCTCGGGGATATGGTCATTTCCTTGGAACGCGCTGTGAGGCAGGCTGAAGAATTCGGTCATTCGATGCGCAGAGAGGTCGGTTACCTAACGATTCATTCTGTGTTACATTTGTTAGGCTACGATCATTTGGATAACGGTCCGCAAAAGGACATGATGCGTCAGCGAGAAGAGGAGATTGCTTCCTCAATTCGTGGTATGAGCCGCTGATATATAAGGAGAGAATAATGGCCACAAAAACTGCTATGATAACCATTGCCGGACGTCCTAACGTGGGCAAGTCAACATTAACGAATTACTTAGTCGGTGAGAAGATTGCTATTGTATCCAACAAGCCGCAGACAACCCGTAACCGTATTTGCGGAGTTGTCACAAAAGGCGACTGCCAGTTCGTTTTCGTGGATACTCCGGGATTCCATAAGCCCAAGACAAAGCTAGGCGACTATATGGTAAACGTCACCAGAAATTCCATTGCTGATGTAGACCTTACTATCCTAGTCGTTGAACCGATTGCCTCTGTGGGTGCGCAGGAACACAGTCTTCTGGAACAGCTGAGCTCCAACAAGTGCCCGGCAATTCTTGCAATCAATAAGATTGATACAGTTGAAAAAGATAAGCTTTTGGAAGTAATTTCTGTTTATTCCAATGCGGCTAAATTTGATGCAATTATTCCGATTTCTGCAAAAACCGGCGATGGCGTGGACATGCTTTTATCTGAGTGTATGAAATACTGTGTAGAAGGTCCGTTTTTATTTCCAGAGGATACTACTACAGATCAGCCGGAACGGCAAGTAATGGCAGAGATTATCCGTGAAAAATTATTATGGTGCTTAGACAGAGAAATTCCCCATGGAACCGCAGTTGAGATTACGAGATTTTCGGAGCGTGACAACGGCGTAATTGATTTGGATGCGGTTATATATTGTGAAAAGGCGAGCCACAAAGGGATTATTATAGGCAAACACGGTGATATGCTAAAAAAGATTTCGACTATGGCGCGCATTGACTGCGAAAAATTTATGGGCACCCGTGTTTATCTGACTACATGGGTAAAATACAAGGAAAAATGGCGAGATAATGATTTTCTCGTTCGCAACTTTGGCTACAGTGAATAATTACCAGGTGTATCTTCTTAGTATATAGCAAATCCTATATGCGGAGGGATATAGATGGATTCAAAAATGTATTGGCAGCTTTTTTGGGAAACAGGAGCACCTGAAATGTATATGCTATATAACCAGGCCAAAAAAACGGAGGAAACCAATGTACTTGACAACACGCGGTTTGGTGCTGAGGATTACAAACTACAGTGATACAGATGCACTTCTAACAATACTAACCCATACCCATGGGAAGTTAACAGTAAAAGCAAGAGGACTGCGCAGAAAAAACAGCCCTCTTGTCGCGTCCTGTCAGCTTTTGGCCTACAGTGAATTTACCTTGTTCGAATATCGCGGCAAGTATACGATAAATGAAGCAAACACAATTGATTTGTTTTCCAATTTACAGCGAGATCTTCAAAAGCTGGCACTTGGTACATATTTTTCGCAGGTAGCAGAGGTGCTTTGCCAAGAGGATATCCCAAATCCGGAACTGCTGTCGCTTTTACTAAATTGTTTGTATGCATTGTCGGTTTTGGATACTCCGGAACGTACCGTTAAGGCTGTCTTTGAGCTTCGTGCATCGTGTATTGCCGGATATACTCCGGATTTGCAGGGATGTTACCGCTGCGGCGAGCCGTTTCCGGATACACTAAATATATCGACAGGGCAATTGGAATGTAACCGCTGTCCAAATCCGGAATCAACCGGAATCAGAATGCCTGTTACTTCGGGTGCGTTGGATACTATGCGTTATATTTGCGCCTGCAATCCAAAGCAATTGTTTGCTTTCTCTACAGGTGAGGACACAATTTCCTGTGTATCTGATATATCGGAATGTTATCTGGCAACCCAATTGGAACGAGGATTTTCAGCACTTGATTTCTATAAGTCATTAATACTGTAATTTCTGGGAGATAGCAATGTCTGAATTATACGAACGCTCAATTAAAAAGTTAGAATTAAGTCAGGTTCTTTCCCTCCTTGCAGAGTGCGCAGGAAGTATGGAGGGTCGTCAGGCGTGTATGTCGTTGACACCGTCATCTGACTTGGATGATGTAAATTTAATGCTGGAAGAGACAACAGTTGCTGTAAATTTGTGTACGCAAAAGGGCAACCCAAGTTTTTCCGGTGTTCACGACGTCAGCCATTATCTGGATAGGGCTGACCGGGGCGGCTGTTTGCAGCCAAAGGAATTATTGGAAATTGCCGCTGTTTTACGTTGTGCCAGAACAACAAAGGAGTATACTGCCGAGGATACCGAAATAACAGTGCTGACCCCAATGTTTCAATCTCTAACGGCAAATAAATTTTTGGAGGACAGCATTTATCGCGCGATTCCTTCTGAAGAAGAAATTGCGGATGCAGCCAGTACAGAGCTTGCCGATATACGGCGTCATATGCGGGTTCAGAGCTCTAAAATCAAGGACAGTCTGCAGAAAATCGTTTCATCACCGTCGCTTTCTAAATTTCTTCGGGAGCCTATTATTACCTTACGGCAGGGTCGTTATGTTGTTCCGGTAAAGAGTGAATGTAAAAATGACATCCCCGGTCTTGTGCATGATGTTTCTGCAACAGGGTCTACATACTTTATTGAGCCAATGTCTGCAGTAAGCGCCAATAATGCATTGCGTGAACTGGAGCTTAAGGAGAAGCAGGAAATTGAACGAATATTATCTGCTCTGTCTGCGCAGGTAGCTGTATGCCGTGAGGATATTTGCGTTAACATTAATACCCTCATTCACTTGGATGTTGTTTTTGCCAAGGCAAAACTGGCGTACAAGATGAAGGCGTGGCCTCCGATAATGAACGACAGGGGCAGGGTGGAGCTGCGTAACGCAAGGCATCCACTTATCGATGCACAGAAGGTTGTTCCAATATCCTTACGTCTTGGCAAAGACTTTGATACGATGATTATAACCGGTCCGAATACTGGCGGAAAAACAGTCACCTTAAAAACAATCGGTCTGCTTACATTAATGGCAGAGTGTGGTTTACATACACCTGCCGGTGATGGAAGCAGTCTGTCAACCTTTGATGCAATTCTTGCTGACATTGGCGATGAGCAATCCATCGCACAAAGCTTGTCAACCTTCTCGAGCCATATGCGAACAATTGTTGATGTTGTTGAACAATGCGACAGCAGAACCCTTGTCCTGTACGATGAATTGGGGGCAGGTACTGATCCGGCTGAGGGCGCTGCCCTTGCTATATCACTAATTGAATTTTGCAGAACTATGGGTAGCCATGTTGTTGCAACGACACACTATGCGGAATTGAAGCTTTACGCTATGAGAACTCCCGGAGTGATGAATGCTTCCTGCGAATTTAATGTGGACACACTCCAACCTACCTATAGGCTTTTGATTGGCGTTCCCGGAAAATCCAACGCCTTTGCGATTTCCAGAAAGTTGGGCTTGCCGGAAAATATATTGAAGAAGGCATCTGATTTGCTCAGTCAAAGCGATAAGGATTTTGAAGAGGTTCTTACCCAGCTGGAGCAGCAAAGACAGCAGATGGAAGCAGCCAGGAAGGAAGCCGAAGGATTACGGCGCGAAACCGAAGAAATCAAGAAACGCAGTGAGGAATACAGTCGCCAGCTTCAGGAAGAACGTGTTAAAGCGTTAGAACAGGCACGCAGAGAGGCCAAAGAAATTATTGAGGATGCTCGCCGTACGGCCCATGCAGCCTCTGATGAAATTAAGGCGCTCAAAAAGCAGCTTACAGAATCCGGAGATTTCACCAATATTAATCAGCGGCAGGCTGAATTGCGGCGTAGCCTTAATGATGCTGAAAGCAAGCTGCTAGACCCCTCAATAACGGTAAAAAGAAAAAAACCAAGCAGAGATATCTTGATCGGTGATATGGTTGAGCTAATTAAGCTTGGCGCAAAGGCCAGTGTCGTGTCTATTAACAAGGATGGCAGCTATACCCTTCAAGCAGGTATCCTTAAGCTAAACGCGAAACCGGAAGAGGTTTATCTCCTTGAAAATGAAAACACTTATATGGAAGGCGCAAAGCATCCTGCGCACTCCGGAAGGGAAATGAAGATGTCGGCAATGTCGCCGGAAGTTGATCTTCGCGGAATGGATAGTGTTGAAGCAATATCTGTTCTTGAGCGCTATTTAGACGAAGCTATGCGCAGCAACATCTCCAGCGTTCGGATCATTCACGGAAAGGGTACCGGAACTTTAAGGGCTGTTGTTAAGCAGTTTCTTCAAAAATCCAGGTATGTTAAAAAATTCCGGCTTGGTTTATATGGAGAGGGCGAAGACGGCGTTACAATTGCGGAGTTAAAATGATTACCTACGGGGCATTTCTTTCAAAAGTTGGAGCGATCCTATTTAAAATAGTTGACTTTTTCTCTGAATTTGTTATCATATAGTGTATAATGCGTGCTGAATTACAGCATGTGAATAAGAGGTGCCTTAAATGGTTATAAAAGAAATGACAGTTTGTTGCAAATCCGGATTACATAATAAGCAGGCTACTTTTTTTGTGCAAAAGGCAAATGAATTTGATTGCAGCATCTGGCTCTGTGCCGAGAATCGCAAAATGAACGCAAAAAGTCTTTTAGGCATTATGTCCCTAGGGATTGTTGCCGGCACAACGGTTACGATTTCTGCAGAAGGCACAAATGCTGAGGAAGCTGTTGCTGCGTTGGAGCAGCTGCTTCAGTGTGACGTGTGCTAATGGCTTTTTTTACCGCCTCAGTGCTTGTACATTGCATTGAGGCGGTTGTTCTCGAGGTGGGGTTATGCAGTTTGTTGAGTTAAAGGCAAAAGCGCTTTCTCTTCCGTATCTGCCCGGTGTCTATATTATGAAGGATAGAAGCGATACGGTAATTTATGTTGGGAAGGCTAAAAAACTAAAAAACCGAGTCAGTCAGTATTTTCAGGATACTGCATCGCATTCTGCTAAGACAAGGCTGATGGTTAGTCGTGTAGACCATTTTGAGGTAATTGTTGCAGCCTCAGAATTTGAGGCGTTGGTTCTTGAATGTACGTTGATCAAACAGCATCAACCCAAATATAACATTCTTCTTAAGGATGATAAGGGCTTTCCGTATTTGCGCCTCGATGCAAAGGAAGCATACCCTAAAATTACAATGGTCAGCAGTATCAGAGACGATGGTGCAGAGTATTTTGGACCGTTTGGTGGCAGAGGCGCAACAAGCAAGATATTGGAAGCTATTGGTCATACACTAAAGCTTCCAAACTGCAACAAAGATTTGTCCAAGGATACTGGCAAAGGAAGACCCTGCTTGCATTATCACCTGAAGCAATGTGAGGGCTGGTGTCAAAATACAAAGACGCTTGAGGAATATAGGTATGCTATAGAGCAGGCACGGCAATTGCTTTCCGGTAATTATAAGGTCGTTCTGACCGATGTGCGTAATCAGATGCTGAAAGCTGCTGACGAACAAAATTTTGAGCTGGCTGCAGTATTGCGCGATAGATTAAATTCTATTGAGAACCTTGGCAGAAAGCAGCTTGTTGCCGGTACTGTAGCTGCAGATACGGATGTTATAGGCTATGCCCAGACAGAAACAATGGCGTGTTTTTCCGTATTACATTTCAGCGAAGGACGACTGCTGGACAAGGAATATCAGCTACTTCCCGTAGAAGAGGATTCCGGTGCGGCGTTATCCTCGTTGGTAAAGCAATACTATTTCAATTCTGGCTCAGTTCCCAAAGTGATTTTACTTCCTTCTTACATTGAGGATCAGGATATGGTTGCGCAATTGCTGCAGCAAAAGCTTGGTAAGAAGGTTTCGGTTCTTGTCCCGAAGCGGGGCAAGAAAACGGAATATATTCAACTAGCTAACAAAAATGCCTATGAAGAAGCCTACCGTGTTACTGATAAGACAGACAAATACAATTCTGTGCTTCTCGCCCTGGGAAAAATGCTTGGCATTGCTGCACCGAAACGCATTGAATCATTTGATGTTTCAAACATCTGCGGAACGGATATTGTTGCAAGTATGGTTGTGTTCTGCTCCGGAAAACCGAAACGTAGCGAATATAAGCGATTTAAAATTACGGACATTGATGGTCAGGATGACTATGCATCAATGAAGCAGGCAGTACTTCGCCGGTATACCCATTATCTGCAGGGCGATAATGGCTTCAGCAAACAACCCGACCTCGTTTTGATTGATGGGGGAGTGGAGCATGCCAAAATTGCAAGGCAGGTGTTGGATGGATTGAATCTGCCCTTTCCTGTCTTTGGAATGGTTAAGGACGACAGACATCGCACAAGGGCGTTGGTTACGCCTTTTGGCGACGAAATACGGATTGATGCGCAACAGACTATATTTGCCCTTATCGGTTGTGTTCAAGAAGAAACACACCGATTCGCTGTTGCCTACCACCGTCAGCTGCGCAGTAAGCGGTTAAGGTATTCTGAACTGGATAATATTCAGGGAATTGGCGCAAAGCGTAAGGAGCTGTTGCTTAAGAATTTTAAGTCCTTAGCTGCAATTATGGCCGCCAGCTTGCAGGATTTAGAGCATTATCTACCAAAGCCTGCAGCCATGGCTGTATATTATTATTTTAATTCCGACAAAAATAGGGGGTAATTGGTTGAGAGTGATTTCCGGAAAGGCGCGAGGTGTTATCCTGAAAACCCCTGACGGCTTGATGACACGACCAACTGCAGACCGGGTAAAAGAGGCTCTATTCAGTATTCTTCAATTTGATGTACCCGGAAGCAAGGTCTTGGATTTATTTGGCGGAACCGGTCAATTGGGAATCGAGGCAATGAGCCGCGGCGCAAAATCTGCTGTGTTTGTTGATGATCGAATTCAATCCTGCAAATTAATTTCAGAAAATCTTATAAGAACCGGCTTCTCGTCAGACACTAAGGTTATATGCTGTGATTATGCTAAGTATCTTAGAGGCTGTACAGAAAAATTTGATATAATCATACTTGATCCGCCGTATGCAGAAGTTTTTCTGGAAAATGCACTAAAAATAATAACAGAAATTGACATTTTGCAATCTGGTGGTATAATAGTAACAGAACGGCCTGTGGAAAAGGTGCTTTCCTTTGATTTTCAGGGGTATATTCGTTCAAAAGACTATAAGTATGGAAAAACAGTTCTTACCCTTTTTCATAAGGCGTAAGATAAGCAGGTAAATATTTTATGAAGATTGCCATTTATCCGGGTAGCTTTGACCCTATTACAAGCGGGCATCTGAATATCATTCGGCGTGCAGCGAATATCTTTGACCGGTTAATTGTATGCGTTATGACTAATCATAATAAGTCTCCTATGTTCTCACGGGAGGAAAGGGTTGCATTAATTAAAAAGGTTGTTGAAGATATAGATAATGTTGAGGTCGATTCGTCTGATGATTTATTGGCTGAATATGCCAGAAGTAAGGGAAGCTGTGTAATTATCAAAGGCTTGCGTGCGGGTTCTGATTTTGAAAACGAGTTTCAAATGGCGTTAATTAACCATAAAATTAATCCGACCCTTGATACTATGTTTTTAACCGCTGAGCACCAATATATGTATCTAAGTTCCAGCACGGTAAAGGAATTGGGAGAGTACGATGTTGACCTTTCTGATTTCTTACCGGAACAAATAATTCCGGATTTTAAGCGGCGTATTGCTGCTATCAACCAAGGAGGAAATAGAAAATGAACGAGCAGAACATCGAAGATATCATTTCCGCGCTGTACGATATGGTCCAGGACGCCAGAGCGTTGCCGCTGGGCGCAGACAAGTGTATTCTGGAACGTGATAAGATTCTGGATATGCTTGACGAGATTATTGCACAGTTACCTGTTGAGCTGAAACAGGCGCGTACAATCGTTGAATCCCGTAACGAGTTAATTGGTCAGGCTCGCCGTGAGGCCGAGGCTTTGATTCGGCAAGCACAGGAAAAAGCTGAAAAACTTGTTGAAGAAGAAGCTATTTATCAAGAAGCAAAGCGTCAGTGCCAGGAAATGGTTTTACAGACCCAGAACCGTATGTCTGAGCTTCGTAAAGCCAGCAACGATTATATGGATGATGCTTTGCGTCGGACTGAGGAAGCTATCGCTATGTCTTTAGAGGACGTACGTGACACACGGACAAAATTTAAGGCTCTGGTTGAAAACCAGGAGAAGAAGGCTAATGCAGCCGCCCAGGATGTAGAAGAGTAAATAAAAAGACAGCTCAAAGATTTTTTTGGGCTGTCTCTTTAATCATTATGGAGGCATATATGAATTATCTTGAAAATTATGATTTTTGGTTGAAATCCGGTTTGTCTGCAGATGAACGAAATGAGCTTAACCTGATTGCAGATAATACAGACGAACTTAAAAGCCGCTTTTCGGGTGACTTGGAGTTTGGCACAGCGGGTATGCGTGGGATTATGGGAGTTGGAAGCAACAGACTTAATCGGCACACTGTTCGTCGTGCAGCGCAAGGTATGGCGGCGTGGTTATCAGCTACAGATTTGCCTAAAAAGGCTGCGATTGGATATGATTCAAGACATAATTCACAATTGTTTGCCGAGGTGTGTGCAGTGGCTTTTGCGGAAGCCGGCATTCAAGCATATATATTTGACAGATTGGCACCAACGCCGATGCTGTCATATGCAGTACGTCAGTTAAATTGTGGCTGTGGTATTGTGATATCTGCCAGTCATAATTCGGGCGAATACAATGGCGTAAAATGTTATGGCCCCGACGGATGCCAAATGACGGATGAACCGGCTGCTGTAGTTACAAATGAAATTGGTAAGATCCCTTATTTTATTCCGGAGAGTAAAACTTTTCAAGAGTTTATTCAGGAAGGGATGATAACTTATATTGAGCAGCAGCTTTGGGAGAACTATTATAATACCGTTCTTTCTGAAGCTATTGAGCCTGAAACTATTCGCAAGGCCAACCTTAATGTTGTATATACACCGTTGTGTGGAACAGGTAATGAACCGGTTCGTGAGGTGCTTGGCCGCCTTGGCGTTAATATTTCCGTCGTGGCGTGCCAGGAGAAGCCAGACGGCGATTTTAAAACCTGTGAATATCCAAATCCGGAAACAGATGCCGCACTATCTGAGAGCTACAAGGTTGCTTCTGAGACGGATTGCGATGTAATACTCGGAACAGATCCGGATTGTGACCGTGTTGCAATTGCGGTTCCCGATGGTACGGGATACAAAAAGCTTTCCGGTAACGAGCTTGGATGTCTCATAATGGATTATATTCTCAGGCTTCGCAAGGAAAAGAAGAATCTGCCGGATAATGCCATCGTTGTTCGCAGCATCGTTTCCACTCCTATGGCGGACAGAATTGCGGAAACCTATGGAGCAAGTATGAATACAGTTCTTACAGGCTTTAAATATATTGGCGGTAAGATCCTTGAACTGGAAGAGATAGGGCAGAGCGAACGGTTTGTTTTTGGATTTGAAGAAAGCTGCGGCTATCTAAAAGGCACTTATGCCAGAGATAAGGATGCTGTTGTTGCATCGATGCTTGTTTGCGAAGTTGCTGCCCATTTAAAACTGCGCGGCCTTACAATCCTGGATGCTTTGAAGGATCTTTATGCCACCTATGGCTACTATTTGTCAAAGGTTCAGAGTGTAGAGCTTACAGGCGCGGATGCAATGGAAAAAGCAGCAAAAATGATGTCTGACATGCGCAATAACCCCCAAAAGAGTATTGGCGGTGCAACGGTAACTGTATTCAGGGATTATCGATCGAGCAGAGAGCATGATATTATTAACGATAAATATGATGAAATTCTTCTGCCGAAATCAAATGTGCTTGAGTTTGTTTTAGGAGACCTTGGAACTGTGATTGTTCGGCCATCCGGAACCGAACCGAAGGTTAAGTTCTACTATACCGCTGTAGCAGATACAAAGGATTCAGCTCAAGAGTTAATGACTGCATTGATATCCGATATGTCAAAATAATTATTTGTATAATACCTGTGACCGAATGTGTCACAGGTATTATTTTTATTTTATCGAATATTATGAAGTAAACAGGAGGTGCAAATATGCAAAAATCTAAAAACGGCGTGAAAAAATCATACATAATTTGTCAATGCATTGGTATTGCAATTTCCATTTCGATTACGACTGCAATGACTCTGATATCAGCATTACTGATATCCAATGAACAGTTTCCTATTGAGTCTCAGGGAATATTAGCTGTTATCATACAACTTTTATCCGTTATGGGGGGCGCTTTATGGGTAGGGAAGAGTATGGAATATAATAAAATGATATCTTGTGGGATATTGGCAGCTGCGTATTGCTTCATTATGGTCGGTATGGCGATGCTGTTTCTTGATGGAATTTCAAATAGATTTTACACAGGGTTGATAGCGTGTGCAGCCGGCTGGATATTAGGGGCGTTATTAAGTACAATCCATAAGCCGGCACAAAAAAGAATTTATAAAAGAAGACGCGCCCGTTAATTTGTACAAATTCACTAAATAGGTAAATGACTTTTACCCACATAAAATTAGCAAAACGTCATCACTGTTTTCTAGATATGGTATCGAAACTGAGCCTGCGTTCTATATCTAGAAACTGCGTCTTATTTACATATGTTAGTTAAGCGAGTTAACATAATGCTGTTTACATAAAAATTGTCATAATATACAAAAATCGATTATTTAACCATATTTACTTGCTTTTGCGTAAAAACTGGTGTATAGTATTCAAGAATATGTAGATTAATTATCTTTTACGAGTTTATTACATAATTTTTATGATTACTGCACCGGATACCAAGCAAGACACCGGAGAGTAATTGTGTTTGGTTTTAACTTATTCGTTGCACGTTATAAAGAAAAAATTAATATTTCCAAATTGTTGTTTTTTCTGTGTTGGTTCATAGGACTGTTTGTTGGAGTTAATCTTTCCACATATTTTTATGAGCTTCTGCGACCAATGATTTCCTCGATACCGGAAAGTAGTAGCTTGTTTCACAATAAGATTATTGCGCATATGATTCCTTTTTTTGTGTCAATTTTTCTTTTAAGAAGCCGCGTGCCTTTCTTGCTTTTTCCCGTAATATTTCTCAAGGCAATAAGCTTCGGATTATTTACGAGCAGTTTGTATTTTTCCTTCGGTGACGCAGGTTGGCTGTGTATTGCTCTTTTTTGTTTTTCTGATTGCGTTTCGGTTATTGTTCTTTTGTGGTTTTGGTATCGTGGGATTGTTAAGCAGGATGATTGTATTTTGCGAAATTCCACCTTAGGTTTTATACTCGTTTTCTTAATCATTTGCTTTGAACATATCTTTATAGCACCGTTTACATTGATTTTGTTTCATTAAATTTTTTGGAAAGGTTTGCAAGGTTCATGTTGGATTTACTAAAGGCCTATGAAAATTATCTTTCTAAGGTAAAAAAGGCATCCAACAATACAATTTCTTCATATATGCGTGATTTGCACCAGTTTTCTAATTGGTTGCATCAGGCGATGGAGATTGATGTAATTGATGCCACACAACAGAATATTGCAGATTATCTTTCCCAATTGGAATCAAATGGTCGATCTTCTGCTACGGTTTCCAGAAATCTGGCAAGCATTAAGAATTTTTATGCTTATGTAGTTTCTTCCGGTTTTCTGGAGCACACACCTGTTGCTGAAATTCGCGTCAGCAGGAGAGAGAAGCACTTGCCGCAAATCCTTACTGGGCGGGAAATTGAGCTTTTGCTCTCCCAGCCTGTTTGTGTCGATGCCAAGGGATATCGTGATAAAGCGATGCTGGAAACGATGTATGCAACTGGGATTCGTGTCAGCGAATTAATTGAATTAGATATTGACGATGTGAATTTGGAACAGGGCATTATTAAATGCAATAACTCCAAAAAATCTCGGATAATTCCTTTATATCCCGCTGCACTAAAGGCACTAGGCACTTATTTACGGGAGATTAGAGACGGAATTGTTGCAAGCCCGAATGAAAGAGCGTTGTTTCTCAATGTTAACGGTGTTCGTATGAGCCGGCAAGGTTTTTGGAAAATCTTAAAGCATTATCAGGAAACGGCGCACATCGAAAAAGAGATCACACCGCATACCCTAAGACACAGCTTTGCAGTCCATCTGTTAGAGAATGGTGCGGATATTGGATCATTGCAAGAACTGATGGGACATTGTGACATTTCCTCTACTCAGATGTATACGCATCTTATTAATCAAAAAATTAAATCTGTCTACAAAAAGTGTCATCCAAAAGCATAATAAAATTACAAACCCTGCCATTTGGCAGGGTTTTGTCTTGATAATATATGAATTTTGTGTTAAATTTAGTACATTAGATTATAAGGAGGTAATTAGATGGATGTCCTTCAGATTGTTACAGCAGTAATATTTATTGTTCTTCCGGCATTGGCTCTTCTAATTTCTTTAATTAATGGTTTCAAGCGAAATATATTTCAAGCAATTGCAAGACTTGTTATGACTGTTCTTTCGATTATCGTAAGTGTGTTAATAACAAAATTTGTGTTACCTGCTACGATTTTAAAGCTGTTACCTCAAGCCGCAGGACTTATTAGCAATGATATTTTTACATATTTCTTAACTGCACACGTTGTACAGGATGCTATTCGATTATTGTCGACAGTTTTGATTCCTGTTGTCTTTGTTTTCGTTTATATTATTGTTTCAATTCTATTTTCAATTCTATATTTGATACCCAAGAAGTTGTTATCTAATGATAGCCTCAAAAAGAAATGTAATAACGATTTACAATTAACACAGGCACAGATTAATGTGCTGGAAAACGACGATGAAACACATACAAATAAACAGGGGAGTGGCTTTTGCTGGGGCAAATTTGCACTTCGGATAGGTGCCATTGCTTGTAGTCTTCTTTCAACGGTTTTAATTCTATCTTATTTGGCGATTCCCTTAAACTATTATCCCAAATTGGTCGAAATTGTTTCAATTTCTGCGAATGACGATATAATTCCTGCAGAAGCAGAGACGGTAATTGATAGCATCTATCGTCACCCGGTAAATCAATACTATTGCTTGTTTAATGATTTTTCCGTGTCCTATATGGATAGAATTTACATCCATAATGACATCGGCATTCAAGGAATGGACACACTGCACTTGCTTTTTTCCGTGTTCAATGAGTTTTCCGCAATGGGCGACGGTGAGCTGGATTATAAATTATTCTACAGGTTAGCTGATGGACTTGATAACAACCAGCTTCTTGACGATATCCTGACAAACACGGCACACGACGCATTTCAGACCTGGGACAGGGGAGAAGTGTGGTTGGGATTAGAGCCAATAACGCTTGTTAATGAGTCAGTTTCGAAAGAACTGTATTCTTATTTTACAAATTGTGAAAGCATTACTTCTGCATTGCGTATGTTGGGTGATGCGTTTGCTATGCAGCAAGTTATGAGTGGCAACGGTTCGGTCGAGGAAATCATTATAGAAGTATTTAATAACATCAACGAGGATACAATTAAACTGCTGGATGAGGTGCTTTCAGAGGACCTGCTTACTGGGATAGTCGGCGATGCCAATGAAGCGGCCGGAGAAGTTGTATCTGTTTTTGTGGATGTTCTTTCCGGCGTTGCTACGGACATAAAGGGTAATTCTGATCTGTCTGATGAAGAAAAAGCAACTCAACTCCAGGCTGAGGCAAAGGCTGTAGCAACATTAATTACCGTTATTCAAGAGCCTGAAAATATTACGCCGAAAGCAATTGTTGACTGTGTTGTCGATTCTAAAATTATCGGAAATACAATACAGAATTTAACTGATAACGGAGCTACCAAGAATCCGCTAAACATTGCTGGGACATTTGATAAATCATTTGTTAACGGCGTAATGGATTGCTTGGAGGACGAGGGCGTCCCTCAGACAAGCGAGCTATACAAATCAATACTTGCATTCATTGGAAAGTGATAATGAAATATTATTGGGAGGATAACAACGGTTATCCTCCCAATATGCTATATTCCTGTCATTGCCGCAAGCACATCGACTTCAATCGCCTGTATATTGCGTTTCATAGACAGGCCTTCTCGAATATCGACATCGGTAAAGCGACCATTTTGTGTACAAACAATACGATTTGATTTCTCCGAAAGAAGCATTTCCACTGCAAGGTATCCCATCTTGGTGGCGTTGACACGATCTCGACCGGTAGGGGAACCGCCTCTTTGAATATGTCCCAGCACAGTAACGCGGGGATCTAAATCTAATGCACTTTTGATTTTTTCAGCGATGTCTGCAGCGGAACCTGCGCCTTCAGCAACAACAATCATGTAGTGAGTAAATCCGTTCAATCTGGCCTGTCGTATTTTTTCAATAACATCTTTTTCAAAATCAATATTCTTCTCAGGAACCAGAACGGCGGTTGCACCTACTGCAAGTCCAACATACATAGCAAGATATCCGGCATTCCGTCCCATAACCTCGACAACCGAGCAGCGTTCGTGGGACTGCATCGTATCGCGCAACTTGTCTATACAGTCAATGGCTGTATTAGCAGCTGTATCAAATCCGATTGAATAGTTTGTGCAGCAAATATCATTGTCAATTGTAGCAGGAATGCAAATTACATTTACTCCATATTGTGACAGTGCTTCAGCTCCGCGAAATGTACCGTCACCGCCGATTGCAATAATTCCGTCTAGTCCAAGAAATTTACAGGTCGATGCTGCTTTTTCTTGTCCTTTTGGGGATAGAAACTCATCGCTGCGGGCTGTATATAAAATTGTACCGCCTCGATTAATAATGTGACTAATGTTCTTTTCGTCCAAACGAAGAACATCTCCGGAAATAAGTCCGTTATATCCGCGTCTAATACCATAACACTCAATACCGTGATACAAAGCGGTTCGTACGATTGCGCGAACGCAGGGGTTCATTCCTGGCGCATCACCACCGCTGGTTAAAACACCAATACGTCTGATACTCATATAAGTTTCCTCCTGTCTAATATCTGTTTTATATTCTAAACAATTTATATAGGAAAGTAAAGAATAATTATAAACTAAATCATCTACTGACTTCAATGACAAATTGAATAGGGCAGTATCGTACTGCCTTTCGGTTTTTTCGATAATATGATAAGTGCATCCGGTATTAATAAAACTTGCTTAAATCCTTTTTAACGTTAACGATTTCGTTTAATTGCTTTTCAATTAGGAATGAGGCCCACAAAACAATATCAATGCAATTGTCCGACGTACTAACTTAAAATGTGAGCATAAACGCAGAGGGGGAGTACTCGCATACCTGAACACATTTATAACATCCCTATATGTAACGAACGCAACAAAATAAAAATTTTGTTGCGTTTTAGGCAGTTTTATGATATTATATTTCCAAAAAGCATATATACCCAGCTAAACGGAATGAAATGGCTCTATTTCGGTGTTGAAATATATAATCAGAAATTCATTATAAATCTTTTCTATTATATCTATTTAATTATATCTATTTAATTCGAATAAGCTTACACGCGCCATATTAATTCTACGCCGCTTCCAACAAAGAACAATCCGACGAACGTTTTTTCTATTTGCTTTCTTATTTCTCTTTAATTAATTTATTACATTCAAGCAGGTTTATTCATCAAACATTGTGTTGAAACCGGTATTAATATATATTATTGTTATCATACTGATTTTGATGTATAATGCTGATAATAATTAAATTGTATCATCTTGGTTACTTTGGATTACCCTGTTGTTATATATGAATACAACACTAAGTTAGCACATTTCTTATATAGTACATTTGTTCTATTATAAATCTACTACTTTAGGAGGAAATTAAAATGCGTTATGCCGACTGTCCGCAGATTCTAAGAGACTTTCTTACATACCATGAAAACATTAAGGGACAATCACCAAAGACGATATCTGAGTATTATCTTGATCTGCGAATGTTTTTTCGATTTATTAAGCTAATGCGCAATGATATGCCAATCAAATCAAGGCTTGATGATATAGAGATTAAGGATATCGGCATAGAATTTATTAAAAATATAACTACATCCGATATATTTGATTTCTTATCCTACCTTGCAAACGACAGAACGCAAGACCCTGACTCCCCTGCCCCGGAGTATGGAATTTCACCGGCAGCCAGAGCCAGGAAACTATCCTCCTTAAAGTCATTTTATAAGTACTTAACCATTCGAACAAAACAGCTTGCAGATAATCCCGTTGCAGATATGGAATATCCAAAGTTGAGGAAAAGCTTACCCAAATACCTTACCTTGGAGCAATCTGCAGCGCTATTACAAGCTGTTTCGGGTCAAAATGAAAAACGTGACTATGCGATATTAATGCTGTTTCTAAACTGCGGCATTCGGCGTAGTGAATTGGTTGGATTGAATTTAACAGACGTTTATGAAGACCGTATTCGCGTAGTGGGTAAAGGAAATAAAGAACGGTTTGTTTATTTTGGCTCATCCTGCCGTAAAGCAATTGATGCATATTTACCTGAACGAAACAAAAAGGTTTTAACGGACAATAGAGCGCTGTTTGCCTCGCGTGACGGAAACAGAATAAGTGTCACTGCAGTACACAGATTGGTAAAAAAGGCTCTGTTGCAGGCTGGTCTTGATGCGACACAGTTTTCTGCACACAAGCTGCGCCATACCGCTGCAACGATGATGCTATCCGGCGGCGTGGATATAAAAACCGTTCAGGAGGTTCTTGGACACGAAAATTTAAATACCACACAAATTTATACCCATATAGAAAGCACAGAACTCAAAATTGCAGCAGAAGCAAATCCGATCTCTAAATTGGATTTTACAGAGGATCAAAAATAAAGGAGGGTCTCCCCTCCTTTATTTTTGTATTATCACATAGCAACCTCAATAGCCTCGTGGAGATTTTTAACACGATATACAGTTAAGTCACTAGGTATTTCCAATTTTTCAGACCCGTTTCTAGGGATTATGCAGTACTTAAAGCCCAATCTTGAAACTTCTGATAACCGTTGGTTCATATTAGACACGCTGCGTATTTCTCCGGTAAGCCCAATTTCGCCGATTGCAGCAAGGCTATCTAAAATCGGCTTATCACGGTATGACGACGCAACAGCCAATACAACCGGCAAATCAGCACCCGGTTCATTCAAATTGAGTCCTCCAATAACATTGATGTAGGCATCAAATGCGCTCAATTTTAACCCTGCCCTCTTTTCAGCTACTGCCAGAAGTAAAGCGGCGCGGTTAAAATCGAAGCCGTCTGCTGTGCGACGGGGTACATTAAAAGACGTTTTTGCAACAAGCGCCTGAACCTCAGCAAGTACCGGTCGCGTACCCTCCATAATACAAGCAACACATGTTCCGGATGCGCCCTCGGGACGGCCTTCCAAAAGCATTTGTGAGGGGTTTGGTACCTCTGTCAGACCTGTATCACCCATTTCAAATACGCCGATTTCATTTGTGGAGCCAAATCTGTTCTTTGCGGCACGTAATAGTCGATAGGAGGAATTGGCATCGCCTTCAAAATATAAAACGCAGTCGACCATATGCTCTAAAACCTTTGGGCCGGCAATGGCACCATCTTTATTGATGTGTCCAACCACAAACACGGTTATTCCTTGCATCTTTGATAAATGCATCATAGCCATTGTACAATCCCGCACTTGTGAAACGCTGCCAGGCGTTGATTCACTGGTCTCATTAAACATTGTTTGGATTGAATCGACAATCAAAACGTCGGGAGATAATCTTTCAGCTGCAGACAAAACATTGGACAAATTTGTCTCACAGAGAACATAGAGTTCCTCCGGCATTACACCAATTCTCTGTGCGCGAAGTTTTAACTGTTTTTCGCTCTCTTCACCGGAGACATATAACACCTTTCGCTCTGCGCAAAGACTATTGCATATTTGCAACAGAAGTGTTGATTTGCCTATTCCCGGTGCACCTCCAACAAGTACAAGTGAACCTGCAACAGCACCGCCTCCCAACACACGGTCAAGCTCACCGATCCCAGTAGTAAAACGGATTTCATCAACACTGTCAATCTGGTTAATATGCCCAGGAGATTTGCTGTCAAGTGGATTAACAATTATTTTACCTTTTGATATTGGTAAGTTTTTTTCGATATATTCCTGAAGTGTGTTCCATTGTCCGCACGCAGGACATCTTCCTTGCCATTTTGGCGTCTCGTTGCCGCACTCAGTGCAAAAAAACACAGATTTAACCTTAGTCAAGATTATTCATCTCCTGTAATTTTTTCGTAATTTATTATAACAGTAAACATTACTAAGGTCAAGATATGAGGCGATTGTGTAAGTATTGACTGGCTGCTGAAGCCAATACGCAGCAAATTTTGTTTTGATAAGCATTGTTTCTAAGTAACCAATCTTCTTGGGGGTTTGAAATAAACCCACATTCAACCAAAATTCCGGTACAGTTGATGTGCTGCATTAAATAAATACCGTCTGCCTTTTTCGCTTGCCGATTACTTTCCGGATTTAGACTTTTTTTAAAGTCATTCTGCACAGCTATTGCAAACTCCTTACTGCCATCGGTAGGTGCATAAAAAACTTGAGCGCCTTTGTAGCGACTATCTGAGAAATAATTCTGATGAATACTGATTAGCAATCCTCTTTGTGTATTGTTAACCAGTTTAACTCTTTGCTTCAAATCGGAAACCTTCTTTGCGGCGATGCTCTCCCCTTCTGTATAAATGGATATATCGCTTTGACGTATCATCAGTGTATCAATTCCAAGTAAATGCATCAAATCATTCAATTTTATAGCGATTTCAAGGTTGATATTGCTTTCTAAAAATCCACTGCAGGATGTTGCTCCGCCATCAACGCCACCGTGTCCAGCATCAATTATGACACATTGGCGATTATCTATTTTACTGTTTTCTGAAATAGCAGTAATTGCACGGCTGCCAAAAATGCCGGTTAACAGTAAAATGCACAGAATTAGAAGATAAATTGGCACTAAAAATGACAGACGCCTATTCCTCATAGTCAACACCTCAGAATACTTTATGCCAAATTCAATGCTTGATGAACAATTTTCCTCATAATGCCATAGATTGTCAAAGAACGACAGTTCTAAACAAGAATTGATAGGAGGTATGTGATTTTGGACAAAAACAAGAATGACAAGTCCTATGGTGAGGGTCGCTTGCCTGCAATGGCGCCTCTGGCGAACCCCTACGTTCCGTTCCAGCTTGATAATCCACCGATGTACGAAGCACAAAACGGTATCGTGAGAGGTACGCTCTTCCCGGGACTGGATTTACCATTTATGGGAATGGTGAACAAAAATGATTTACCAGTGACCCCATTGACAGAGCTGCAAACGATGGCTTTTGCGGTTCACGAACTGGCTTTATATCTGGATACCCACAGAGATGACCAAGAGGTTTTAGAGATGTATCGCACGTATCAAAGGCTATACAAAGAGGGACGTAAAAAATATGAGAAAATGTGCGGCCCACTTAATCATATGTCATCTGCTGAGGGCGGTTACAGATGGTTGGATGACCCATGGCCTTGGGAATACGCAAAGAATCGGGAGGTATAGTCATGTTTATTTATGATAAGAAATTGCAGTATCCGGTGAAAATTGACAAACCAAATCCGAGACTCGCTTCTATAATTATTTCGCAGTATGGTGGTCCTGACGGAGAATTGGGCGCGTCACTTCGATATCTTTCCCAACGATACAGTATGCCCTTCGATGAACCAAAGGGTACAACGAAAGAAAACGGACCGTGTTAATCACGGTCCGTTAGAATTTACTGCTACTATGTTAATAGAATTAAACAGATAGCTTCATATCGCCATCTCTCACCCAGCCAACCTTACGAAGAATTTCATTAAAAATCCAAGATAGCAGGGCTGGAAGAACAATGCAAATCAGGATTAAGCCAATCCAGTCAAAAGCTGTAGGAATAATGGGGGTTGCACTGGCAGCCAGCGGGTTAAACCAACCTGATATCACACCAATTGGACCGACCATACCGCAAGTTCCCATGCCGCTGGACACAGCAGCGCCATTCATTTCCAGCTTGAATACTACAGTGGCAAGCGGACCGGTTACTGCGGAGGCAAGTGTCGGTGCAATCCATATTCTGGGGTTTTTTACAATGTTCGGTACCTGCAGCATTGATGTACCTAGACCCTGCGCCACCAGACCTCCCAAACGATTTTCGCGGTATGAGATCACAGCAAAGCCAATCATCTGGGCGCAGCAGCCTGCAACGGCCGCACCGCCGGCTAAACCGACAACGCCAAAGCTTGCACAAATTGCTGCAGAACTAATGGGAAGCGTTAAAATCATACCCATAACAACCGAAATAACAACGCCCATAATAACAGGCTGCTGTACCGTTGCCCAAACAATAATTTCACCTAATGCTTTTGCGCAATCTCCGATTGGCTTGGAAATCAAAAGCGCCAAGGCACAGCCGACAACAATGGTAACGATCGGGGTTACCAAAACATCTATCTTCGTCTTTTTGCTAACAAGCATGCCAACCTCAGATGCCACAATGGCTATAATCAACACAGCAAGCGGACCGCCTGCTCCGCCTAACGAGTTTGTCGCGTAACCTACAGTAGCAAGGGAAAACAAAACCAAAGGATCTGCCTTCAGTGCGTAACCGATCGCAATTGCCATGGCACAACCGGAGGCAGCTGATGCAAAATCACCCATTGCAACCAAAGCCGCAGCCAGCTGGTCAATAAAGGCATTGTCAACGAGATTTCCAACCTGTTGACCGAGTGTCTTAACGATTGTACCTACCAGCAGTGATGCAAACAAACCGTTTGCCATAGCACCCATGGCATCGATAAAATACCGCTTGCCATACCTTATAAGCGTGCTCTTCAAACCTTTTTCCTTCACGATAATCTCCTTTCACATTCGACAGGTTTGTATATTTTCCAGAACATTATAACAAGCTATGTGTCGTATTTCAAGACGCTTTTTCGTATTTACTTGAATATCCCGGAGGTAAGAATTATGGATGCTATTTATGCACGGCAATCAATTGATAAAGCAGACAGTATTTCAATTGATAGTCAAATCGAGTTCTGTAGGTTTGAATGTAAAAATCAACCCCATACAATTTATGCCGATAAGGGTTATAGTGGAAAAAACACAGACAGGCCGGAATTTCAAAGAATGATGGCAGATATACGAAACGGAAAAATTCACCGGATTGTATGCTATAAATTAGATAGATGCAGTCGCTCGGTGCTGGATTTTACTACATTAATGGAGGAGCTTCAAAAATATGATGTAGCATTTGTTTCTTGTACAGAAAAATTTGATACCGGTAGCCCCATCGGGCGCGCTATGCTAAATATCTGCATCGTCTTTGCTCAGCTTGAACGGGAAACTATTCAACAGCGTGTTTCCGATGCCTATCACAGCAGATGTAAAAAAGGCTTTTTTATGGGCGGAAAAATACCATACGGCTTTCGCGGCGGGCAGATTCTTCTTAACGGAAAAAAATCAACGTGCTATGAAATCCATAGCGAAGAGGCGGATGCGCTTCGACTTATGTACGATATTTACAGCAAGCCAGACAGTTCTTACTCTGACGTTCTTGCGGTTTTAAAGGATAAGAATATCCAAAATCCAAACCGCACGGATGGTGCGTGGATTAGAAGTCATTTAGGCAGATTGTTGCGAAATCCGGCCTATGTCAGAGCTGATATATTTATATATTCCTATTTTAAAACAATGGGCGTCTGTATTGAAAATTCCGAGGATGAATTTATCGGTACAAACGGATGTTACTTATATAACAATAAATCGACAAATACAAAACATCTGGTACTTGCGCCCCATAAAGGCATTGTCTCTTCGTCTCTTTGGCTTTCCTGCCAAATTAAGAACAAAAACAGCAATTTTATGTCATTGTGTACCCTTCGAGGAACTGAAGGGATTGCTGACGGATATAGGCACTGAAGAACTAGGTCATTTAGAAATGGTCGGCGCAATCGTTCACCAACTGACACGAAATTTGAAGGATTCTCAAATTCAAGATTCTGCCTTCGCACCATATTTTGTGGACCACACAGCAGGCGTTTACCCCACTGCTGCTTCGGGCTTCCCGTGGAGTGCGGCTAGTATAGCTGTTAAGGGTGACCCAATTGCTGATTTGACCGAAGATTTAGCGGCAGAACAAAAAGCGCGGGTGACCTACGATAACATTTTGCGATTGAGTGACGATCCGGACGTTAACAACGTAATTAAGTTCCTGCGTGAACGGGAGGTTGTTCATTTTCAAAGATTTGGTGAAGCAATGCAGTTACTGCGCGAGAAGCTTAACCAGAAAAATGTGTATTATATGAATCCTGCATTTGATATGTGATATAGTGAAACCCCGAGGTTAATCCTCGGGGTTATATTAAAAATTACGTTCTGTCAGATGCGCGGCCAAATGCGCCATATATTGCGCGTTTTCAAAGACAGAGAGTGCCTCGATTGCCTGTTTTGTATGCTTGCATACTAATTCATTGCATTTTTCTAAACCGTAAAGCTGAATAAACGTGTTCTTCTTGCTGTCTACACCCACAGCCTTACCGAGTATTCCGGCATTTCCGATAACATCCAATATATCGTCGCGAATTTGGAAAGCTAAGCCAATGTGCTTTGCAAACTTCTCTGCAGCAGCCATTTGTTCTGGTGAACCGCCGCCGGCAAGGACGCCGAGAATACAGGCAGAAACGATTAACATGCCCGTTTTTCTGCTTTGGATGTCTTCAACCTCTTGGACATTACACTCGCGCTCCTCACTTTGCATATCCAAAACCTGCCCGCCAACCATTCCAAGCTCACCGGCACAGGCAGAAAGAATCTCAACAGCGCGAATCCGTGTATCTGCACTGAAGGGAGCCTTTGCAAGGTATCCGAAGGCTGCCGTTAAAAGGGCATCTCCGGCAAGAACAGCAACGGCCTCACCATAAACCTTGTGGTTTGTAAGTCTGCCACGGCGATAGTCATCATTATCCATACAGGGAAGATCATCGTGTATTAAGCTGTAAGTATGTATCATTTCAACAGCAGCAGCAAAGGAGACGGCCTTTTGCCAATCACTGCCGCACATCCGGCAGAATTCAAAAACAAAAATGGGTCTTAACCTTTTTCCGCCTGCAAGCAAGCTATACCGCATTGAAGAAAATAGAGTTTCCTGGGGTTGGGAAGCATAACAAAAGCAGTCGTGGTCCAAGTATTCCTCAATGTACTGCTTGTATTGGGCTGTGCGTTGTTCAAATTCACTGCTCATCAGAAAACGCCTCCTCAGTTGGCGTTCCATCAGAAGCAGGAACGATCATTTTAACCTGGAGCTCAGCCTCATCTAAAAGTTTACTGCAGCTTTCCACAAGACCGGTACCCTCTTGAAATAGTTTTAATGATTCCTCAAGGGGTACATCCCCGCGCTCCATTGCCCGTACAATTTGCTCAAGGCGCTGCATATTTTCCTCAAATGTTTTACTGTTGCTATTCATAAACATTCTCCTTCACATCAGTTATACAGGCGGAAACAATTCCATCAGAAAGGGTAATTCGTACATCCTCATTATCGGTAATTTGCTTAACGGAACGAACAAGCTCATTACAACGGTTTTGAACCATAGCATAACCGCGGGAAAGAACCTTAAGGGGACTCATCGCATCCATAGCAGCAGTTAACGAAGCAAACCGTTGGCGCTTTATGCTGAGCGTGCGCTGCTGTGCAGACAGCAGTTGCGTTTGAAACAATGAAAGAGCAGCTCGGCGTTGGTTCACATACTGCGATGGGTTCTGAAGCGCTGGGCTCATACTGATAGCCTTTAAATGCTGACGGGATGTGTGGATATGCTTTAAGATTGCTGCCTGCATAGAAGCCTGTGCAGAGTCCAAAAGCTGTCGCAATCCGTTTTGATCCGGCACTGCCAATTCCGCGGCATTAGATGGCGTTGCTGCGCGAAGATCCGCAATAAAATCAGATATTGTAAAATCAGGTTCGTGACCTACCGCCGAGATCACAGGAATTTCGGAACGGTAAATTGCCAATGCAACCTGCTCATCATTAAAGGCCCACAGGTCCTCTATTGAGCCACCGCCTCGTCCTACGATTAAAAGATCAGCAAGATGATAATAATTGGCGTAATCTATTGCCGCCACAATTTCACCGGGGGCTTCGGCACCCTGCACGCGCACAGGAAGCAATCGCACGGTTGTCAATGGATAGCGCTTCCGCAAAATGCGTAATATGTCATGGACGGCAGCACCGGCAGAGCTGGTTACAATGCCAATTGTCGCAGGATATTTAGGCAGTTGTTTTTTATGAGATTGGTCAAATAAACCCTGTGCTGATAATTTTGCCTTTAATTGCTCAAAAGCGGCATATAAGTCCCCTACCCCATCCAACGCCATTGTACTGCAGTACAGCTGATATGCGCCATCTCTGGGATAGACAGAGATTTTGCCCATAGTAATAATTTTCATACCGTTTTGCGGTTGAAATTTCAGCTTTTGGGCGCTGGAACGAAACATAACGCATTTTAAGCTTGCGCCCTCATCCTTTAAAGTGAAATAGTGATGCCCTGACGGATAGACTTTGTAATTGCTGATTTCGCCACGGACAGCAATGCCGGCAAGCACATCGTCCCTATCCATCATAATTCGAATATATTCATTTGTTTGTGAAACTGATAATACCTGCCGGGACATCTTATCCCTCCTGATTCAGATACGCCAGGACTGCGACGCCCATTGCATTATCTGTGGAATATTGAGGTTGTGCAAATATTGGTTGGAAATCAGATAGTTCCTCGCGAAGCATAGCATTGGACGCTACTCCACCGGAAAATACAACCGGCAATCCGGGATAAACCTTTTGCGCATTTTTAGTTGCCTTCCGAACAGCATAACAGATGCACCTAAGGGCATAGGCAGCCGTTTCTGTAACGTTGCCGGTTGCATTATAGAAATTCTGTACCTTATTTTGCACACCGGATAATGAAAAATCAGCACAATCGCATTTTACGCAAAAAACATCCCGCATATTTGCATTTGTACTTAATTTATCTAAATGCTTTCCGGAGGGAAACGGCAGCGATAACAATTGACCGGTTCTGTCAATCAACTGACCGGCGGAAATATCCGTAGTGCCGCCAATTCTGGTACACGAAACTGTATTATCCTTCGGTTCAACCAATAAAAGCTCCGTCGTACCACCGGATAAATGCCACGCTAAATGCGGTGTGTTCAGTAAATCCAGTCGACCGACACTCCACAGTGATGCCGCTATATGGCCTTGCTGATGTGAACATTCCACAAGAGGCACACGAAGGGCATCTGCAAGGAGTTTTGCGTGGGTGTATCCAACCATAAAACAAGGCATATAGCTGCCGCTAACAGCCCTGGGACGGGTGCTGACACCAACCGCGGTGACAGTGATTGCTTGTATATCGCAAAATAGCCTGTCGGAAAGCTCCGGCAGGCTTTTAATATGCTGAAAGACGGCATCACTTTGTCTTAAACCCAATTCGCCTGAGCGAACAGGAAGGAGCTTGGAATGATTTATACCGCTAATACCATCAAAATACGCAATTGATGTTGTATAATTGCTGGTATCAAACCCAAGAACACTCATACTTTTACCTCAGAGTCCAATCCACGTACAAAAGAACCGAGAATACCGTTTATAAATGCACCAGCATCATCACCGTCGTATAGCTTAGCAATACGAACTGCTTCAGAAACAGCCACACCGGTAGGGATATCTTCAACATAAAGTATCTCAAAAATGGCAAGTTGCATAATTGTGCGTGCCAGCCTGGAGATGCGATTAACATCCCAGTCGATAGAATATTTTTGAATATATCCGTTTAACTCATCAAGGCGATTGGAAACACCGTCAACAACAAGGTCGATATAAGCCCGTTGGACATTATTGGGACGATCTGCATAAACATGATTCTCAGCAGATAATAAGGAATAATATTCCTTGTTCAAGCGGGTTTCAATTACCTGCTGAGGCTCTTCCTTTGTAAATTCCCGTCCATAAATTAAATGTACTGCCAGTTCTCTGGCGTTCGCTCTTGTCATGGCCATACCTTATTGACGGATAATACCGCAGACGTTAACATTCACAACGCAAACTTTGACATTGGCTGTTGATTCGACAGCAGCGGTAACAGCATTTTGAACAGACTTAGCAATCGTAACAACATTCTGTCCGTAGCCAACATTAATGTTGCAGTCAATGCTTAACGCATTATCCTGACCGATGGTAATTTTCATACCCTTACCCCAGTTTTTCTTGCCAATCATATCAGCAATATCGGCACCGGGCTTTACGCTTAAACCGACAACACCTTCGATATCACGAATAGCGTTTGCAACAATTGCAGCAATAACATCCTCGGAAATAAGAACATTTCCGTTCTCCTGCAGCTGCGTAACGTACTGTTTCGTATCGGCCATTGGAATACCTCCTGAATTTATCAACATATGTAATACGGATTCTTTTGTCTATTGTACCACAAATCCTAAAAATTACAACTGTTTTCTATAGTTTTTTTAACCCCAAAGGCATTTGCCCTTGGGGTTAAAATCACAAAACCTCGACCACGCGTATATCTTCCATTGTAAATTTGGACTGGGTCATAACAATATCTGCAATTACTGCCACATCCGTTTGCTTCAAACCGTCTTTTGGAGATGCTACCGCTACGGATATTCCCTCATCACTTATGTATGCAACACAGTCGGTATATCCCTTGGCGATAATCAGGCTTTCAATTTGTGCTTCACACAGGGCGGATTGGACAAGCTCTTCCAGCTGCGCATTGGTTTGTGCATTTTTATCGCTGTCTCCATAGGCCATAGCTTCCTGAAGTAAGCCGACAGCGCTATCCCGCGCTTCCTGTCTGGACAAGCGAACGGCGGCAAAGTAATCAATAATTGTGTTGTTTGTGTCGACCGGCAGAGTACTGCCATCGTTCATTACCAACATATCCGATGATAATATCTTACTCTCATCCAGCGTATCGGTCAGATTTGCGGTTGCCTGATCCTCAGTATAAAGCCAATTGACATAAATGCCTGCGCATACTGTCACAAGAACAGCGGCAGCAACCACATTCTTCTTCCAAGTTTTCATAAAAATGCCTCCAATCATTTCATTTTCAATACAGATATTTGATTTGCGCCCAGTCCGGTAATTTTTGATACGGCATCTACAATCGCCAGCTGTACCACCGGGTTATCACCGCCCTGACACACAATTATTGCACCCTTGTAGATGGCAGGATTTACCTGTTTGATTAATCCCGTCTCATTTCGTTGTGCGTCGGTAATAGTAACAGTGTTTGTCTTAAAGCTCTCAGCATCATTGTTGCTTGTTGCATCCTCATTGGTTTGGTAGAAGGTCTCCTCCCCTTCCGCTATTGTTAACATTACTTTTACATTACCTGCTCCCGATACGTTGCTTAATATTTTTTCAAGGCGTTCCTCCAATGATGGCTCAGCAGCCTTTGAAGAATAATCCTGAATATTTGTGCTTGTCGCCTTTGTATCGGGCATCAGCATCAGTACCAAGCCTATTGTTAGGATGATTATAACATACTTATATTTTTTTAAAAAAGGCTGTATTTTTTTCGTAAGCGCTTTTATCTCCACACTTGCTTCTCCTTTGGAATACCAAGGTCATTGGCTATTATACTTTCCAGCGTTTTCTTTGCATAAGGCGAACTATCACCGACAATCGCAACGGATACGGGAACAAACGGCGATGTTTCCGAAACCGAAACATCAACAGAAATATCCATTTCCAACAACGACGCTTTGTCCAATATATATGCCTGCGTTTCCTGCTTTATGATAGCAACTGTTGACTGAATTGCAAATTGCTCACCATCATATACCGCAGAATTTGCATTGGTGTCGATGTCTGTGTACCAATCTGTCAGCTTGTCTATTTGTATCCGTCCCAGCGGTGCAATCACGGTTATTGCTAAAAATATTCCTGTAAGCATCTTAATTACCGATGCACTTGTTTTGCTGTAGTTTGCAAATTTAATGGCCGCACTACACGCAATTCCGGCACAAACTACAGACAGAATATATTGTCTGATATCCTCCATTATGTCACGCCCTTCATAATACAAACAGTGCTGATTAAGTGAATTAAACATACCGTTCCGGTCATACCTAGAAGAAAGCCCATTACTGATGTAAAATCGTCAATTATTTTAACTTGTTTATTTGTACCGATGGTACTGCAAACAGCGCCTGAGATTTTTAAGAGAAGGTATTGCATTCCAATTTGAAGAAACGGACCGATACAAAGCGCAATAATAGCCAATAGCCCGTATACTCCAACAGCATTTTTCATAACGCCGGCACTGATTAAAATTGTTTCAGAGGCATCGGAAATTATATTGCCGATCACCGGAACAAGCCCGGATAATGCGAGCTTTGCAGCTTTTACAGAAACGGCATCAGCTGTTCCGCTAATTACACCGGTAATTCCAATATATCCGGTAAATAAATACACCGCAATCTTTAATGACCACGTCATCAACCATTTGATAAAATCACGGATTCTTTCAATCAACTCCTCGCCGATTGCGCTGTGTACAATGCTAAGTACGATGTATATGTATACCATCGGTATAATTAGCCTCGTGATTGCTGAAGAAAGGAGAGTATTAAACAGTACAGTGCCTGTATACAATGCCGCTGACGTTGTTATTGCCCCCTCAGCTGCCATTGCAGATGTCATTACCGGTAGCAGAAGCTTTGCATATTCACTGATTTGCTGTATTGTAGAAACGCCTAAACGGATTAATAAATTAGAAGACTGCATTAGCAATATACTTACAGATATGGTGCCAACCAGTTCAACTGTCTGTTTTCCGGCTCCGTTAAAGCTGCTGGCAACGGATATTATAAGAACGATCCCAATCAAGGATACGCATGTTTTTATGGCCGCTGAAAAATTTGGTTGTAATTTTGCGATGGCATTTTTAATGATGTACCACAAATCTGCTGAAAATGTTGACTGTTCATCGGGCATAAGCTCCTGAGCATCGGAGGGTGCCGATGGAGCAACAAATTCCATAGCCGACACTGTTGTACTAAATAAGCATAACACACATAAAAGTATGATTACTTTTCTCATATGGATACCAAAATTTCCTCTACAAGTTCAATTAGGTTATGAAATAGCGGCAAGGATAACCAAAGAATTACAGCTCCAGCCAGAATTTTAAGGGTTTGACCTAATGCTGCATTTCCGGCATCCGCACATACGAGACCAATGATTTCTGACAGCAGCCCAATCCCGACAGCCTTGAGTATAATTATAAGCATTGTATCGTCAAGATTACCAATAATTTGCAAGCTGTTTATAAACGATACTACTGGCTTTAAATAGCCAATTGCTACGGCTGTCACCATGCAGCATACAGTAAGGGTTAATAATAATGAAATATCTTTTCCTTGTTTTACTAAAACAAGATATAATACCAATGCGATTAATACACCGCCTGATGCTTTTATAAATGTGTCCATTAAAATTGAAATAAGGATTTAACCAATTCAAACAACTCGGATATTTTTTGTGCAACAATCATCAATACAACAATTAATGCTGCCAGCGTAGTCATAGTTGCCTGCTCTTCCCGCCCGGAACGCGACAAAACTTGATTTAAGATTGACGTAATAATTCCGATTGCAGCAATTTTAAAAATAAGGTCAATGTCCATATTAAATAAACAGTATTACCAACACTGCACCTGCACAGATACCCAGTGTTTGATAGCTACGCAACTTTACCTCCTGATTTTTTGTAAAAGCGGTTAACGTTTGCTTACTTTCGATATATATTACATCTAATTCCTTTAATTGTCCTTCCAAACCAAAATTACCCAAGGCCCTTCCCAACGATCTCATAGCAACATATGTAAGCTTTGGCAAATTTCTTGTGACCTCCAATGCGGACAGCATACAACATTCCACATCCGGTGATATTTGATTATTCAATTCATCCGCCAGAGCTGAAAATGTGTATCTTAATACGCCCGTACATTGTAAAGCCGTTTGCGCGCATAGATCAGGAAGCGGTGTAATGCGATATTGCATTTCACACTGCATATAAGCAATTGCTGAAATAAATTCAGCCAGGATTCTAGCCTCCCTGCGATGAGATGCAGCTTTAACGAAACCAATGCCGCCGCATCCAAAGATAATAAATATCCCACCAAGCAATTTAAGTGTCATATATTCATCCTTTCAATGCACCACGACTTATCCTGATGAAGAACTACCAAATAGTCAAATAAGCCGCTTTCAACAATCGGACGATAAACAGGACGGTTTAATAAATCATAACGACTGGATGCATGAGCAGTGGCCAGGAGCTTAACGCCGCACCATCCAACGTGCAATAATGCTGTGCAATCCTCGTGTGCTGTAATTTCATCAACAGCAATAATATCCGGTCCCATACTCCGCAACATAAGATCTATACCATAGGCCTTTGAACAACCGCTGATGACATCCGTGTTAATTCCTATCGGAAAGCACATACTTTTGTTATATCTGGGAAATAACTCTTCCCGTTCGTCGACAACAGATATGTTTTCCCTTCCAGCGTTGGATTTTTGACGAATTACATCCCGTAATAAGGTCGTTTTTCCGCAGCCGGGTTTGCCTATTATTAATATTGATCCGTCCAAATCTTTAATTTTTCCGGCTATGCCCGGAAAATCTCTGGCTACACGCAAGCAAATGGAGGTGGGGACGCGAATACAGCTTATCGCCCCGTCTAAAGTTGCTGCCTCGCCGCATATTCCAAGCCGATGCCCACCCTGTGCCGTTATATATCCGTGGGTAACAGTCGTAGCTGACCACGGTGAATATCTGGATGCAATATTGATACAAAACTGTAGATCCTCAGCCGTTACAGTTTTACTTAAGCTGATTTGCTTGTCGGATGTGACTAAAATCGGAGGTTGTCCCACCCTTAAACGCAGATTTTGTAAGGTTTCCTTTCCCTTGCTGTTTACATTTTCGCGCATCCAAATTGGCAGTAGGTTCATAAATGCTTCCCATGCGCACATCATATGCATCACTCCCAGTTAAGCCTATGCATGTCCCAAAGACTTATGCAAAAAAAGCCGGCAGCAAACGCTGCCGGCTATAAAAATATAATTATTCACAGCTATAATCACTGTTGTCCTGGGGGATATCCTCAAAATTCATTTGAGAGGTCTGCCCGTTTCGCATAGCGTTCCATTGCTCTTTGGTTACCAAAATTGTACGTGGCTTGCTTCCCATAAATGGACCAACAATGCCTTTTTCTTCCATCTCATCAACAATACGGGCAGCCCTTGCATAGCCGAGCTTTAATCTGCGCTGCAGCATAGAAACGGAAGCCTGTCCTGTTTCCAATATCACATCAACAGCGGCAGGAAGCATTTCATCACCGTCAAGCTCTTCCGAATTTGCCTCCACAGCAGAGGAAGCGGTCTTATTGTCTGTTTGCAATGCTTTCTTCTCAATTTCTTCCATAACCTGTTGGTCATAGTTTGTAACAAATCGAGTTTTTACATAGGTTGCAACTGCCTCCACCTCAGTGTCGCTGACAAAACAACCTTGCACACGCCTTGGTTTTCCGTTCCCAATGGGAGCAAAGAGCATATCTCCCTTACCAACCAGCTTTTCCGCGCCCTGTGTGTCCAAAATGATCCGTGATTCCATAGCGGACGCAACAGCAAAAGCAATTCTTGAGGGAATGTTAGCCTTCATAAGACCGGTAATTACATCTGCTGAGGGACGTTGGGTTGCAATTACCAAGTGAATTCCGGCAGCTCGACCCATCTGCGCAATTCGGCAAATAGACTCTTCAACCTCTTTCGCAGCAACCAGCATCAAATCAGCTAACTCATCAATGATAACAACAATCTGTGGCAATTTAACGCCGTCAACCTCTTGATTTTCAATAATGCTGTTATATGACTCCATATCCCGGACTCCTGCGTCGGACATTGCTTTATAGCGGCGCATCATTTCTGTCACAGCCCACTGCAAAGAGCCTGCAGCCTTTTTAGGGTCAGTTACCACAGGGATCAGCAGGTGTGGAATTCCGTTGTATATGCCAAGCTCAACCATTTTTGGGTCAACCATAATTAGCTTGACATCCTCGGGGCTTGCCTTATACAGCAGCGAAATGATAATCGAATTCATACATACAGACTTACCCGAGCCTGTTGTGCCTGCAATAAGCATATGAGGAAGTCTTGCAATATTACCGACAATACAGCTGCCGCCAATATCCTTGCCAACTGCGAAGGAGGACTTTGATTTCGCTTTGATAAATTCTTGGGAATCAATCACTTCCCGCAAGGAAACCATTGTAACTGCCCGGTTTGGAACCTCAATACCTACAACGGATATTTTTCCGGGAATTGCTGCAATTCTGACGCCGGTTGCTCCGAGGCTTAGTGCGATATCATCAGCGGCAGATGTTAACTTACTTAGTTTTACGCCCTTTTCCAGTTCTACCTCATAGCGTGTTACACTGGGACCCCTCGTAACGTTAATAATATGCGCCTCAATCTTAAAGCTGGCAAGTGTCTCGTTTAAACGTCTGGAATTCTCCCGCATTTCCATTGTTCCGTCTGCCGCACTTCCGGAAGGAAGCTTGAGCAAATCAATTGGCGGGAAGCAATATACAGGTGCATCCACTTTATCGGATTCCGCAATTTCCAAAGCAACAGCCGCAGCAGATTCTTCAGCATCTTTTGCAGTAACTTTCTGCTTTGCGGTTGCTGCCTTCGCATCGTCCGCATTTGCGTCCTGTAACACATCATCCAGAACAAGCGGGGGCATTTCCTTAGAAACCACATTGGATGTCTTTGCATGAACGGGGATAATTTCCGGCTCCGGCTGTTGCGGGCTAACTGCCTTAGTTTCACCGGCGGCAGTAACAGGCTTTGCAACATCCTTATCAATTTGGCGCATTATTTCACTGAGTCTGCCCTTATCTTGCGGCTCAGGATTTACCTCGGTACCTTGAATGTTCTCCGGGAAAACATCGAGATCATCTTGCGCGCTTGCTTGCCGACGGCGTTCCAAATTCTCAATATGCTTATTGGCTATGTGGTTAACTAAGACAGCGGCAGGCTCCTGTCTCGGCTCCTGCTTTTCTTCAAAATTTGGACGAGGACGTTCTTTAATCGCGCGTATAATACTGGGGATGGTTATCTGCATACCGCCCAAGAGTGTCAGAAGTGCTGCAGCAATTAAAACAATATAAGAAATAATCGGACCGCAAAGAAGTCTAATCAGCATTGCAAGACCGCCGCCAAGCAAGCCGGCGCTGGTACCATCTATGCCGCCTATGTATAGCTCAGACAGCAGTGCTAAAGGCTCGGAAGGATTTTGAAACTCGTGAAACGGGTGTGCAATGCAGCTGGACAACAGCAAAAAACATACCAGACAAACGGTCCTCATACGTATCGGTCTGCCGGCACTAAAGGCGTGAATGATAAACAAATACAATAAGACAGGAATTGCGACTGCAAATCCGACTTTGCCGAGAGTTCCGTATATTAAATTACTTAAAATCGCCACAAAGAAGCCTTCCGGCAGAAAAAAAGCAACAAGAAAAATTAGAAATAAGATCAAACAGACAGCGGAACTTATAAGCCGAATAGGAATCTGTGTTTTGTTTTCAGATTTTTTGTCGGTGTTCTGCGTGTGTTTCTTTGTTGCAGTTTTCCTTTCGGCGTTCTTTTTGCCAGACTTTGCATTAGCTGCAGCCTTTTCTGCTTGAGTTTTGTGAATCTTATTCGCCATAAGTACCTCCTAAATCACAAAAAGATACAATAAGAAATAGAGCAATGCTGCGCCCCAGGAATAATACATAAATATAGATAATCCACTATTGAGTGTCAAAAATTTAATTATTAAAACACTTGTATAACCACCTAAATAGGCAAATATCATACTAAGTAAATAAGAAGGAATATTACTCCAAATATTGATTGTTCCCAAGACGGGTATAATTCGAAATATATCAATGAACAGCAACGCAAAAAGAGCAGGAATACTTAGCAACAACGCCCAATTCATTGCATGCTTCTTGTCTGCACCTTTTGCGACACTAACAGAAGTCATACAAGCAATACGAGATATGCCGGAAAAAGCAGACACAGACGCAGAAAGTCCAATAACTATACTGTCCCAATAAGTCATTAAACGCACATCCTTATTCCCCTGTATCATTCGCTGGGGTAAGAATAAAATTAACCCATTAATTAGTAGAAAGAAGGAAATTGCGAGCAGGCTGCTTCCGATCAGATCTGAAACATATGTAAATACCAACAAACCAACAAGTAACGGTATAGAAGCATTTTTAATGAATCGAAAATCCAGGGATGCTTTTGATGGATAATAATTGCGACTGCGGTTATAGTTTTTAGCCCTACGTTCGCGCTGTATCTGTTCAAAAAATGGCCGCGTGGCAGTATAAAGGGATATCAAAACCGCAATATGAATCAGAAAATCACGAACAACATCACGTCCGTCTGCTCCAAATAAAACTTGTAATATTTCCTGATGTGCATGGGATGAGATGGGTATAAACTCTGATAGACCGGAAACGAAACCGTAAATGATGCTTTCAAGCCAATCCAAATTCAAACCCATCCCCCCTTTTAATATAATTTTGTTTATAATAACATATCTTAAGCCAAATTTCCAGTGCGTATCATAAATTCTTTAGATATTTTCCTTTTTGTTTTTTGCGTCCTTGTTTTGTTTATTAATCATTTTGTGAAGCGCTGACAACGCATCGTTAAGACCGCCTAATCTATCAATAAGGCCCGATGCCACAGCCTCTTTTCCATATAGAATAGTGCCTACATCTGTTGCCATCTCTCCTGTTGCCATCATATACTTTTCAAATTGCTCCTTAGAAATTCCGGAGTTAGAAGTAACAAAATCAGCGATTTGTTCTTGTATGCGCTGAAAATATCGAAATGTTTGCGGCGCACCAACTACAAGTCCGGTCATACGTACCGGATGTACTGTCATACTGGCAGTTGGTGTAATGAATGATTTTTTTGTACAAACTGCTAACGGTATGCCGATTGAGTGACCGCCACCAAGAACCAGAGAAACCGTTGGCTTTTTCATACCGGCAATCATTTCCGCTATTGCAAGACCTGCCTCAATATCTCCGCCCACCGTATTTAACAGCAGCAGTAAGCCATCAATTTCATTACTTTCCTCAATGCCTGCCAGCAGTGGCAGAATGTGTTCATATTTTGTTGACTTAACTGTTTCCGGCAGCACCTGATGCCCTTCAACCTGTCCGATAATTGTTAACGTATAAATATTACCTTTATCGCTTTTTGTAATGTCTGAACCAAGCTCAATTACCTGTTCTCTCTCCTGACGAATTATTTCAGGATTATTATTTTCATTCATATTTATACCCCCTTCTATTTATAGCGTAACCAATTATAATACAACAATTCATACTTGAAAGAATAAACGAAATATCGTATAATATAGAAGGTGATTTTATGGTCAATAAAACGAACGCCGTTCGTTTGGTGGAAAAAGCGGGCTATTCCTGCGAAGAAGCATTCTATGAGTTTAACGAAAAAGATTTAAATGGTATGCACGCTGCTGAAGCAATTGGTTTGCCGCCTGAGCAAGTGTTTAAGACTCTGGTAGCCCGTGGTATGCACACAGGAATTCATATTTTCTGCATCCCAGTATGCTGCGAACTGGATTTAAAATCCGCTGCAAAGGCTGCCGGCGATAAGAAAATGGAGCTTGTATCAGTAAAAGAACTGTTAAATCTAACCGGCTACATCCGTGGAGGATGCAGCCCCATCGGTATGAAAAAGAAATATCCTACGCATATCGACGAAACCTGTCAGCTCTATGAAAAAATTGCCGTATCCGCCGGCGAACGCGGCCACCAAATGATCATTCCATATGATGCAATTGTAGCGTTAACAAATGCCAAATTGGCAGACATTATACTTTGAAATATAGAGGATGAACAAAATGCAATACGAATACAAAACAAAAGGTACCTGCTCACAACGTATATTATTTGAAATCGTTGATGGAAAAGTAAAGAACGTCCAATTTATTGGTGGCTGTAACGGAAATTTACAAGGCATCAGCAGATTGGTTGATGGTATGGAGGTTAAAGAGGTTATCGAAAGGATTGAGGGTATCCATTGCGGTATGAAGCCGACATCCTGCCCAGACCAGTTGGCCAAAGCATTAAAAGAGGCAAACCTATAAAAAACGGTATTATAATTATTTAGCGGGAGAAACCACAAATTTTGTGATTTCTCCCGCTATTTTCAGCATTTGAATGAACCGCATATCCGGTTAAATCATTTTATTCGCCCACCGTATCCAAAATGAATCGCACAAGTTCATCTCTGCCAGTCCCCTTTTCAGCCGAAAATGGAATTAAAGGACAATCCTCCGGAAGCTCAAGGTCATTTCGGATTGTTTGCAGGTTTGCCTCGATTTCGCTTTTTTTAACCTTGTCCAGCTTGTTGGCTACAACCACGAAGGGACAGTTGCTGTCTAAAAACCATCTGGCCATTGTGATGTCATTGTTTGTCGGCGCGTGACGGGCATCAACAATGAACACGCCGAGGCTGATACGGTTTGCGGCAAAATAGCTCTCCATAAGCCTTCCCCATCGGTTCTTCTCAGCCTGGGAAACCTGTGCATAACCATAACCGGGAAGGTCTACAAAATAGCATTTGTCCTCTACAGTAAAATAATTTACGTGAATGGTTTTGCCCGGTTTTTCACCAACTCGGGCAAAGTTCTTTCTTTGCATAATCCGATTGATTACAGAAGATTTTCCGACATTTGATTTTCCGGCAAAGGCAATTTCGGGAAGCCGATTGGCAGGAAACTGGCTTGAAGTTGCAGCCGACACTAAAAAATCTACAAAATTAAAATTCATAGTATACCTCACTGACGAATGCCCATTTTGCGATTCTTTTGCACAATTTCATCCGGTATTTCCTGAAGAAGTGTCGGTATGGCATCTGCCCGGTTATTAAGCGCCGCATTTAACACCACATCAACAGACTGTGCAGTAATAAAATTCAAGGCGTTTCGAACCATTGGATCGATTTCGCATAAATCCCGTTCATTATCCTTTGGAATAATAACTGTATGAACACCGTGGCGAAGTGCCGCCATAGTTTTCTCCTTTAATCCGCCAATGGGAAGTACGCGTCCACGAATTGACAATTCACCGGTCATAGCAATATCTCTGCGAACAGTTGCGCCGGTAAGAGCAGAAACCATTGCAGTGCATACCGTCACACCAGCCGACGGACCGTCCTTGGGCACAGCACCCTCCGGAAAATGCACATGGATATCCTTTGTTTTATAAAAATCTGCTGAAACACCAAGTTTGCTTGAGTTGGCGCGAATATAGCTAAGCGCCGCGTGTGCCGATTCCTTCATCACATCACCCAGATTGCCTGTTAATTCAAGCTTTCCGGAACCATCCATCACATTTACTTCAACCTCTAGTATCTCTCCGCCAGCACTGGTCCAAGCCAAGCCTGTAACCAGACCGACCTGATCCGTGCCCGGGATTCTGTCCGGCAAATATTTGCGAGCGCCTAAAAAATCCTCAATGTTGTTTCCTGTAACAACCAGTCGTTTTAAAGCACTGTCAGCTAATATTTTCATACCGGCCTTTCTGCATATTGAAGCAATGCAGCGTTCAAGATTGCGGACTCCGGACTCCCGGGTATAGCAGCGAATCATCTCACGAATTGCATCTTCAGAAAAACGAAGCTGTGATTTTTTAATGCCGTGTTTTGAGAGCTGCTTCGGTATTAAATAGTTTGTAGCAATTGCAACCTTTTCAAAATCCGTATACGAACTCAGCTCAATAATTTCCATACGGTCAAGCAGCGGTCTTGGAATAGTATCAGTTGTGTTCGCGGTAGTAATAAACATTACATTGCTTAAATCAAAGGGAATCTCCAAATAATGGTCACGATAAGCTTTATTTTGCTCCGCATCCAGCACTTCAAGAAGCGCTGCGCTGGGATCACCCCGATGATCAGCACCCAGCTTATCGACCTCATCCAGCAGCAATAGCGGATTCATACTGCCTGCCTGGATCATTGCAGACAAAATCCTGCCAGGCATTGCGCCGACATAAGTTTTTCTATGACCGCGAATATCGGCCTCGTCGTGAACACCCCCGAGGGCGATACGTGCCATTTTCCTGTTCAGACTCCGGGCAACAGAATATGCCACTGAAGTCTTACCGACACCGGGAGGGCCAACCAAGCAGATAATTTGAGGTGGATTTTGAGGAGCAAGCTGCCGAATAGCAATTGTTTCCAAAATACGTTCTTTGACCTTCTCCATGCCGAAGTGGTCCTTGTTCAGTACCTTGCGAGCCGCTGCAATGTCAATGCGTTCCCTGGTGTAAATATTCCAGGGCAACTCGAGAACAGTATCCAGGTAATTACGTAAAACAGAAGCCTCGGCAGAACCGAAGGGCTGCTTTTTTAACCGTTCTAAATCCTTCAGAAGCTTGGACTCAATTTCATTAGAAAGATTTAATTTTAGAATATTTCTTTCATAGTCAGAAAATTCTGAATACTCGTCCCCTTCTCCCAACTCCTCACGGATTGCTTTGATCTGTTCCCGGAGGTAATAGTCTCTCTGGTCCTGATCCATTTGTGCCCGGGTTTTTGCCTGTATATCTGTTTCCAGGTGGAGTATTTGAAGTTCTTGACGAAGTAATCGAATAGCACTTTCCAGTCGCTTCACAGGATTAAGCTGGCATAATAGTTTTGCTTTATCCGAAAAGTCTATGCTGGAATTTTGCGCAATGCAGTCCGCAATAAAGCCGCAATTGTCCGACGCCAACATCTGCAGCTGAACGGACTGTGCAGGATTTTCAACCAGTTCGACATAGGTGCCGTACAGCGCCTTTGCATCTCTAAGAAGTGCGCGATTTTTTAAGCTGTCCTGATGGTCAATCTCATGCACCTGCTCAACAAAACCGGAAAGAAAGGGACTGGATTGTGTTAAATCGGCTATTTTTGCTCTATATAAGCCGGTTACAAGAACACGGATATTATCGTGCTGTGATTTAAGAATTTGCTTGACCTGAACGACTGTACCAATCGGATACAACGCGCCCAGATCAGGATCATCATTCAGAATATCCTTTTGCGGTACCAGCATCAGAGTTTGACCGCGCTTCATTGCGTCCTCCAATGCCAGTGCGGATTTCATACGACCAATATCAAAATGAACGGTCTGCTCCGGGAATACGGTTATTCCGCGAAGAGCAAGTACCGGTAGTTTTCGTGATATATATTCTTCACTCATAGGGCTCTCCTTCCATTGCACAGAACAAAATGGGGGTAGAAAACTACCCCCATAAACACTGTTAATTCTTTGCGGTGATTACATCCCGCGGTTTTGATTTAGAATGAACAATTTTGGGTTGTCCACCGTTAACACATTCTTCTGTTATGATGACTTTTTTAATAGAAAGATCAGATGGAACCATATACATGATTTTTGTCATAGTCTGTTCCATAATTGCACGCAATCCTCTGGCGCCAATCTGGCGATCCACTGCCTTTTGCGCAATGCAGTCAAGGGCATCCGGTTCGATTTCCAACTCAACATTATCCATAGCAAAAAGCTGTTCATACTGTTTTTTAAGAGCATTTTTCGGCTCAGTTAGGATACGTACCAAATCCTCTTTCTTTAAATCCTGCAGGGCAGTAATCACCGGCAGGCGGCCAACAAGCTCAGGAATAATGCCAAACTTCAGCAAATCGTGGGGCTGTACCTGTGAAAACAATTTACCGATATCACGTTTTTTCTTGCTTTCAACCGGCGCATCAAAACCAATTGCAGAGCGATCTGTTCTAGCCTCGATTATCTTGTCCAAACCATCAAATGCGCCACCGCAAATAAACAGAATATTTGTGGTATCCACGGGAATCGTTTCTTGCTGGGGGTGCTTTCTGCCGCCCTGAGGCGGAACATTTGCAACAGTGCCTTCTAAAATTTTCAGAAGTGCTTGCTGTACACCTTCACCTGAAACATCTCTGGTAATGGATGTATTCTCGCTCTTTCGGGCGATTTTATCCATTTCATCAATGTAAATAATGCCGCGCTGAGCTAATTCGACATCAAAATCAGCAGCCTGTAAAAGACGAACAAGAATATTTTCTACATCGTCGCCTACATAGCCGGCCTCAGTAAGGGTTGTAGCGTCTGCAATAGCAAAAGGAACATTTAGAATTTTCGCCAAGGTCTGGGCAAACAGTGTCTTTCCGGAGCCGGTTGGGCCAATTAACAATATATTACTCTTTTGTAATTCAACATCGGAATCATGAGGAATGTAAATGCGCTTATAGTGATTATAGACAGCTACCGATAACGCGATCTTTGCATCATCCTGGCCAATAATATAGCTATCCATATACGCCTTCATTTCCATCGGTGTGGGCAAGCGCTCCGGTCTTTCGGCGTTCTGCGTGTCCTTACGAAGCAAATCACAGCAAGCCTGCACACAGTCACTGCAAATACAGACATCAGGACCTGCAATCAAGCGTGCCCTGGATTCCGGTCTGCCGCAAAAAGAACAAGTCAATACGTGTTCTTCCGTCTTTTTTGCCATAACAAGGCACCGCCTTTCAGTAATTATCTGTGGTGTTCAATAACACGGTCAATGATTCCAAAACCTGCTGCCTCGTCAGCAGTCATAAAATTATCACGCTCACAAGCCTGGGTAACTTCATCCACACTCTTGCCTGTATTTTCTGCCAGAATACGGTTCATCCGGGATTTAATTGTCTCCAAACGCTTCATATGAATAGCCATATCCGTAATCTGGCCCTGTGTACCGGCAGAGGGCTGATGAATCATAATCTCAGAATTCGGGAGGGCCATCCGCTTACCCTTAGTGCCGGCTGACAGCAGAAAAGCGCCCATAGATGCCGCCATACCTACGCAAATCGTTGCAACATCGCACTTGATGTACTGCATGGTATCATAAATGGCCATACCGGCAGTGACACTGCCACCGGGGCTGTTGATATAGAATTGAATATCCTTATCCGGATCCTGCGCTTCAAGGTACAGCATTTGGGCTACGATCAAACTTGCTGTTGTATCGTTAACCTCCTCAGACAGGAAAATAATCCGGTCATTCAGCAGTCGGGAAAAAATATCATAGCTGCGTTCCCCGCGGCTGGTCTGCTCGACAACATAAGGAATAAAGCTCATAGTCGTGTCTCCTTTCATGGTTTAGAATATTCTAGCCAGAAAATTGGAAAATTATTCCTCAGAAGCTGCGTCTTCCTTCTTAGGTGCAACGGCAACTGCATTATCGGTAATAACCTTAATCGCTTTGCGTGTTTCCAAGCCGGATTTAACTTCCTCAGCAGGAACCATTTCCTTGATCTTTTCGACTTCCATTCCGTACTGCTTTGCGATAGAGGCAAACTCCTCCTCAAGCTCGTCATCAGACACGGAAATCGCTTCAACCTCTGCAATTTTAGCGAGGGTCACGTTGATTTTTGCCTGCTTTTCAGCTGCGGGACGGAAGGCGTTGCGCATTGTATTTATGTCGCCACCCATCATCTTTGCATAGGCATCCATAGAATAGCCACTCATCTGAAGCTGATAAGCGAAGCGCTCCATCTGGTTATCCAGCTCAGCGTCAATAAGGCCCTTAGGCATATCCACAGTTGTGTTTTCTGCAGCCTTTTCTACGCAAGCCTGCTCAAATGCAGACTGAGCCTTCTTCTCAGCATCCTCAAGCGCTTTAGCGCGGATATCCGCCTTCAGATCGGCCAGCGTCTCAAACTCAGAAACGTCCTTTGCAAACTCATCATCCTTCTCAGGAACATTGGTAACCGCCACTTTGTTAACCTTTACGTGGAAAACAACAGCCTTGCCGGCCAGGTCCTTGTGGTAGTCCTCAGGGAAGGTAATATCAATATCCTTTTCCTCACCGGCAGACATACCGACGATCTGCTCTTCAAAACCGGGAACAAAAGAACCGGAACCCAGCTTAAGATCAAAGTTATCGCCCTTGCCACCGTTAAAAGGAACGCCATTATCAAAGCCTTCAAAATCAATGTTGGCAGTATCCCCTATCTGAGCTGCCCGATCAACAGTTTCGGTAGACGCAACATTCTGAGCCATACGGTCCAACTCAGCTTCTACCTGCGCATCGCTGACAGAAACCTTATTCTTCTCCACTTCGAGACCCTTATAGTCGCCAAGGGTAACCTCGGGATATGTTTCGGTAGTGATGGTAATGGTAACCACATTGTCTTCGCTGATATTCATATCGGTCAGACTGGGGCGACCAACAGCTTTAATATCCTGCTCGGTAACAGCATACTTATAGATTTCGGGGAAGATTTCTTCCAGACCATCCTCATAAAACACATGAGCGCCGTACATAGCTTCAATCATTTTACGAGGAGCCTTACCCTTGCGGAAGCCGGGAATCATAATATTCTTACGAGCCTTCAGGTATGCCTTGCTCACGCCGGACTCCATAAGCTCCTTATCAATTTCAACAACAATTGTTGCTTCATTGCCCTTTTTCTCAATGTTCTTTACATTCATTATTTATTTCCTCCAATTTGTATCAGGCCGTGCAAAAGCGACCATTTTTACATTTTTTGTATCCGATGTATTTTAACAGAGAATGTACCAAATGTCCACACTTTTCTTAAAAATTTTTAAATATTTACAAGAACGGGCTTAAAATTTATTCGGTCAGCAGAAATAAGGCGATATTCAACTCCATTCCAAAGTCCTTCCATTGCCAATCCGTGACTTGCACCGTGTAAATGCCCATAATAGCAACGACGCACCTGATACTTCTCAAGCATCTCCAAAATTTCTTTACATTCATAGCCCTTGTATTTTGGAGGGTAGTGTAAAAAAACAATTTTATCTCTGTCACCTGCTGATTTTAATGAGGTCTCCAACCGCATTAATTCGCGATGAAAGACCTTGCTGTCGTGAGCAGGAGACCGTTCCTCCTCATAAAACCAGCCTCGGGTACCGCATATTGCCCAGTTTCCATATACGTAGTGATTGTTATGCAGTATAAATTGGTTGGAAAACTGATTATCTTCACAAAAACGATAGAATTTTGCGGCAGTAGCCCACCAATAATCGTGATTTCCCTTTAAAATTATTTTTCTGCCTGGAATATCATTAATCCAAGCAAAATCATCCTTTGCTTCCGGAAGACTAAGCGCCCATGAAATGTCTCCTAGCAGTACCGTAGTATCATCGGGACCGATCACAGACATTCCCTGTTTTAGCTTATCCATATATCCCACCCATGTGCCGCCAAAAATGTCCATCGGTTTAGGCGCACCAAGACATAGGTGAATATCTCCAATCGCATATAACGCCATAACCCACTCCTTACATTTGATTCACAAGGCCGGTTATTTTGTCTTTGTCCAAGCCGGTTGCAGATGACAATTCATCAGTGTACGCAAGGGGGGTGGCTTCTGCAAAAAGAACAGTCAATTTGTTGCTGCCGGTTTTGGCACGGTAATCCTGTAAACCTCCATAGCAAAGAGCAGTCAACGGATCAATGATGTAGGAATCACCGCGAAAAATACTGTTAATAAGGGAACTTGCCCTGCCCTGCCCCGCAACGGAACAAAACAGCCCTTGATTAATTACAGGTAAAAGTTCCTCGTCCACTATGTAGCTTTTCTTATTTTCACTGCATTTTAAGAAATCCTCCACAGAAGCATAGCCGGCTGTCGCACACAAAAGGCGTTCCACGCCAAAATCACTTTCCTGTGCAGTAACAATATTGAAAATTCCCCGATGTATAAAATCCCATATGGTGCAATTTTCTTCACAAGTGCAAATGATTGTTTCAATCGGAAGACCCATTTTCTTGGCATATAAAGCGGCTATTGGTGCAGATAAATCTCCAGCCTGCAATGAAACATCAAAGTGTTGCTCCAAAGTCAAGGCACCGATACGTAGCAATTCACCATACATAGCGAAAAGCATGGCAATACCCATAGTAATATGCATCCAATCAGAAGCACCGCCTTCATCAGATCCTCTGATCTTTTTACTAATGCCTTCAGCAATGTAGTCGAACCTTCCATCAAGGTTGTGCCACAATTCTCCAATAACAATTTTGTTGTTTACCTGAGAAACGCGGAGGGCATTTCTACCAACACAAAAATCAACATCCCAACCGCTTAATCTTGCGGAAAAGAAGAGATTTACAACATCTGCAATTATCTGAGAGGTCGATTTGCCTGCAAGCAACTGCAGGTCTTCCTGTGTATATTGCGGCAGTATAAAAGGAACAAAATAGCCGCCATCAGGACTGCGATTCTCCATCAAAGCCCTATGCGATGTGTAAACATCTTTGTTACACCTGGTTGTTACGTACAGCATTTTCTCATCACTCCCACAGCATTATTCCAAAAAATATTATAGATAGATTTTTCATCCAATCCACGTGAAAGCAGCTTATCAGCCAAAAGCGGATAGCTCTGGACACCATCAAACCCTCTTGGCAATGTATCACAGCCATCTAAATCCCCGCCAAGAGCAATATGCTCTCCCGTATTATCCAGATTTATGAAATGGAAGATATGGTCACAAACCGTATCCAAATCCGGGTCTTTACCGAGAAATTCGGCATATAGATTAATTCCAGCTACACCACCGGTTTTGCAGATTTCCAAAAACATATCGTCTGTTATATTTCGGGATACATTCCAGATGCTCCGACTGTTGGAATGAGAAGCAATAATTGGAGCGTCCGTAATATCCATAATGTCCCAAAAGCCTTCATCGCTGATATGGCTGACGTCCACCAAAATGCCAAGTCTCTGTGCTTCCTTAACATACTCACAGCCCAACTCCGTCAGGCCGCCGCCGGTAATGTGAGAGCCTGTTAACGGATTTTGTTCATTCCAGCCAAGCGTTGTAATTCGGACGCCGATTTTATATAAATCCTCCAGCAGCGCAGGGTCATACCCAAAACCGGCAGGACCTTCAATCGTCAGGATTGCAGAGCAGATACCCTCCATAAGGTTTCTCTCAATATCATCACAGCAATATGCCTGGCGTATAAAATTTGCATTGTTATCTAAACTCTTTTGAAAAGCAGCAAGCTGGCGTTCAAATTGTTCTATAGGATTTTGACAATCACAGGTTGTTGCAAAACATGCAAAGCACTGTGCATATCCAGGAAACAGCTTTGCTCGCTCTAAATCAATGTGACCTGTGTTTTTATATAGGCTGTTCAATTTCAGATTCTCATCAATAATAGCGGAAAGTGTATCACAATGTAAATCAAAAACAGGAAAATTCATTGAAACGCATCCTCCATATGATGAATTTCCGGCCGATTGGTCTGCATGCCGTCAGGTGCATATATTTCAATCACATCGAAACGTGGCTGCAGATTTGTGGGATTCTCAGACAAATATAGCTCTGCCGTTGTGCGTAGACGATTTTGCTTATAACTGTCAACATATTCAAACGCATTTGCAAATTTTGCCGACTTACGAAGCTTAACCTCAACAAAAACAAGGTATTTACGATTAGATACAATTAAATCAATTTCTCCAAACCGGCAGTGGTAGTTTGCCGCTACGAGAGTGTACCTTTTTTTGCGCAAATACTCCGCTGCCAGCGCCTCTCCCCAGGAACCAACAAGATTATTCCGTCCCATATAATTTTTTCAAAAATGTCATACGGTGAATGGAACAAGGACCAAGTCGCATCAAGGCGTCGTAATGCGCCTTGGTGACGTAGCCTTTATGTATCTCAAACCCGTAATTTGGGTACTTATTTGCCATTTCAAGCATATAATCGTCCCTTGTCACCTTTGCCAAAACAGAGGCTGCAGCAATACAGGCGCAGCGACTGTCGCCGTGAACAACCGTTTCAGCAGGAAAACCAAAGTCCTTGGCGCGGTTTCCATCAATCAACACAAGCTGGGGGCACACAGAAAGCTGTGAAATTGCTCGTTCCATAGCCAAAAAAGTTGCCTGTAGAATGTTAATGGAATCAATTTCCTTTTCATTAGAAAAGGCAATGCCATAGGCAAGTGCCTGTTCCTTAATGATAGGAAACAGCTCTCTTCGACGTTTATCCGACAGCTTCTTGCTATCATCCAAACCAGGAATACAAAAGTCCTTTGGGAGAAGCACTGCTGCAGCGCAAACCGGTCCGGCAAGCGGTCCGCGTCCGGCCTCGTCAACACCACAAATAAATTGAATCCCGCTGTCAAAATACGTTTGCTCCAGTTCCCATATCTTTTGCTCACTCACGGCATATCCTCCGGCATCTCAAAAGTAAAATTACCAAGTTTACCCAATCGGTATTCATCCAATAAAGCCTTAGCCATCCGTTCTGTGTTGATTTCACCACGGCTCAGTAAAAAACCACGACGGCGTCCCATTTGCTCCAATAGCATATGTCCGGGAATGCTTTCAGAAGTCTCAATGCCGTATCTGTCGGATAGTGTTTCTGGATAATATTTTTGCAAAAGCTCAGCAAAATGACAGGCAAGCTCCTCAGTGTCAATTACATTCTCCTTAACTGCTCCTGTATACGCAAGCATCATTCCTACATTCGGGTCTTCAAACTTTGGCCACAAAATACCGGGGGTATCCAATAAAAGTAATCCGTTACCCACGGTTACCCATTGTTTTCCTCTGGTAACACCGGGACGATTTTCGGCTTTAGCTCCCTTCCTTCCGGAAATTTGATTGATTAACGTGGATTTTCCAACATTCGGTACACCGACAACCATAACCTTCATCGGTATATTCATTCCCTTTGCTGCATTTCGTTGAATTTTTTCTTCCAAAACTGAGCGCACAGCAGGCTGGAAAAGTGAAATACCCTTTCTGCTTTTACAATCCGTTGCAAGAGCTGCCATTCCCCTGCCCCTAAAATACTCGAGCCATTTGTTCGTGGCTTCAGGGTCAGCAAGGTCCTTCCTGTTCAGAACAATAATGCGAGGTTTTGTTCCGCAAATAGAATCAATGTCCGGATTGCGGCTGGAGATCGGAATTCTGGCATCCACAATTTCACACACTGCGTCAACAAGCTTCAAATCGGCTTCCATTTGGCGGCGTGTTTTTGTCATATGACCGGGATACCATTGTATGTTCATACGCAGTTCATCCATATCACAACACTCCGATTCTGCCGAATATTCTTGAATTCGTACTGGGGCTTTTTCCGGGGAAACACAGAAATATTGCTTTTCCCAGAACCTCTCTGCAGTCAATTAAATCAATCTCGATACTTCTGCTGTCCTTGGATACATTCCGGTTATCCCCCATAACGAAAATGCATCCTTTTTCAACAGTCTTTGGAAATTTAACGCCCTCTTCAATATTGGTAGGTGTTTTGGTATAGGGCTCAGTCAAAGCCACCCCGTCAACATAAACGACACCGGTCTCAAAATCAATATCAACAGTTTGACCCTCTGTTGCAATAACTCTTTTGATAATAGGCGTGCCGTTATCGAAGGAATCCTTACTTGCAACAATAATATCTCCCTGCTGCGGATTTTTGTAAAGTACATTTCCAACCAACAAAAGCCAGTCTCCATCTACCAAGGTGTCATTCATTGACGGACCTGAGACAACAACAACACGAAATAACAATGAAAAGACAAGCAAAACACCTGCAATAATAAAAGCAAGGTCATGCAGATATGATAAAAAAGTACTGCCCGTTTTCACAGCTGATACGTTGAGAGAAACCGTAGATTTTAGGGTATCCCGATCAAAATTCATATTGTCCAAAGTACTCACCAACCTTCAAATAATTGCACTTTTAATTAGTATACACGATTTTAGGCAATAAAAAAAGAGGGTTGCCCCTCTTTTTTTATTCTTTTTTGCATTAAACCTTTTCTTTGATCTTCGCAGCCTTGCCGAAACGCTCACGCAGGTAGTACAGCTTAGCGCGACGAACCTTACCCTTACGCACAGTCTCAACCATAGCAACATTGGGAGAGTGAACAGGGAAAACCTTTTCACAACCAACGCCATAGCTGACACGACGAACAGTGATTGTTTCACCGATGCCGCCATGTTTACGAGCAATGATGGTGCCTTCAAACACCTGAATACGTTCACGGGAGCCTTCCTTGATCCGTACATGCACACGAACAGTGTCACCAACCCGCATCTCGGGCAGCTCTTCCTTCATGTACTGGCTAGACAGAGCCTTAACCAAATCCATATCTTTGTCCTCCTTAATATTGGGCGTTCGTACAACGTTTTATCCGGTGATATGGTTCCCGGCGTCGCAGAGGACTCACCTTGATTTCAGACCGAGGTATTATAACATGGTTTTATTTGGAAATCAAGTACTTTTTTTAAATATTATAGACTTTTTTGCTTATGAATTTACAGTCCAACAATTATCCCATCATAAAGAAAAATACAGAGAAGAAATTCTTCTCTGTATTTTTGGTCCGAGTGTCGAGATTCGAACTCGAGGCCTCTTGAACCCCATTCAAGCGCGATACCAAACTTCGCCACACCCGGATATTGCTTGCCGTCTCGCGACTGCCACAGTATATTAGCACACAGTTTCAGAAAAAGCAAGCATTATTTTTCTTTTTTCGCAAAAAATTAACCGCCGAAATCTGTCTTAACGACCTTGCCCATATTCCAAAGGGCAGCAACCTGCTTTTCTGCCTCTTTCTTTTCGGAATCATTGCTATAGCTGATATAAACCGTATGAGCGCAGCAATCCGCACACTCGATCTGAACGTTCCAGCCACCCTCGTGGACCATATAACCGCTACCGCGACAGATTGGGCAGTCTTCTAATATATAGTTTGGATTGATTTCCATATTATAACTCCTCCTCATCGAAAGACATTATTGTTCTTATCAAATATTTCAATACGACAGCAATGGCTGAAGCTGGGTTTAAATTCCGGTAAATACTGTTCAATTGCCAACGGGATCTGCATCGGATTCAGCGATGGATTTTGACAGGAAATGACTGTGTCGATTTTTATCTCGTAGTCGTTCACAGCCGTAATGGACATTGCGTGTATCATTGGAATAATGTTCTGATCCTGAATTCCGCTTTTTGTCTTTTTGGGGACAATCACCGATTCACCGTCAAACAGTGCGCAGATCTTTTCAACACATCTGTCCGGAACTTTCTTGTCGTATTCCATTGTTATTATACAGCGCAGTGTTGCCAACTCACCGATTTTCATACCATTATCATAGGCAGAAATCACCTTTACGCCGTCGACAAGTACCAGATTCAATCGCTGCATTATGTCATTACAGGTCAATGAAGCGTCCACAAGTTCGAAATCCAGCAGCTCACATTCACTTGCCACACCCACGGAAAGCGGTAATGCAATCGATACAGACGGCCTTGGATTAAACCCTTGGGTATGCTTCAGCGGAAGCCCTGCGCGCTTAAATGCTCTTTGAAATAATCGCATCAGATCCAGATGAGAAATCCAAACAGCGCGTCCGGTTTTTTTAAACAGCAATCTACGCATCGCAAGCTACCTCCTGCAATAGTTTACTTACACCGCAACCACTGCAGCTGTGGCGACAGTCCGGTGTAACAGTGCCTAAATAGGCGTGATTGCGTTCTGAAAGCAAAAATTGCTTTGTTACACCAACATCAATGGTATCCCAAGGGAGCACTTCACCTTCGTCATAACCACGAACGGTATAGAAATCCGGATCAATACCGCAGAATGAAAATGCATCCAGCCACGCTTGATAGGAAAAATGCTCATCCCAGCCATCCAGTCTGGCGCCGCGTATTACGGCCTGCTCAATTACGCGTCCCAATCTCCGGTCGCCCCGGGCCATTACTGCCTCCAGCCGGCTTAAATCCGGCTCATGATAATTATACTCAACGGATTTTGAATAGAAATGACATTTTAATAACTTACAGCGCCGCAAATATTCCTCCGGCGGTATTTGTCTTTCCCACTGAAAGGGTGTATGCGGCTTAGGCACAAAATATGATGTGGATACATGGATACGTAACCCGCGTTTTTTGTTGGTCGCGCAGTTTTTCCACGTATTGATAACTTTGTGTACAAGCTCTGCAATACCAAGCACGTCTTCATCCGTCTCCGTAGGCAAACCAAGCATAAAGTAGAGCTTGACATTATTCCAACCGCCTTCAAATGCATTTGCGCAAGTATCAAGAATCTCGTCTTCTGTTAGATTTTTGTTTATTACATCCCGTAACCGCTGTGTGCCCGCCTCAGGAGCAAAAGTTAATCCACTCTTGCGTAAGGTTTGCAGCTTTTGCATAAGCTCCCGGGAAAAATTATCTGCGCGAAGGGACGGTACCGAAAGATTGATCCTATTTTCTGAGCAATAGGGAAGCAACCTGTCTGTTAATTCCTTAAGCTCCCGATAATCAGAGGTAGACAAGCTTGACAGTGTAATTTCATTATGACCGGAATCGGTCAGTGTTTCAACGGCTTGCCTATAAAGCACATCTGCACTCTTTTTTCGAACCGGACGGCAGGAAAATCCGGCTTGGCAGAAACGACAACCGCGTATGCAACCGCGAAAAACCTCCAGATTGGCTCTATCGTGTACGATTTCTGTAGACGGAACAATCATCTTTGTCGGGTAATATGCTGCGTCCAGATTTTCAACAATTCGCTTGGTTACAGTCTTCGGCGCACCTTGAAGCGGGATAATTTCTAATAGTGTGCCATCTTCACGATAACTATGCGTATACATAGAAGGAACATAAACGCCGGGAATTTTAGCAACCTCATTAAGAAAAGCTTCCTTTTCCCAATTCTCAGCCTTTGCACGGTCATACAGGTCGATAACCTCCGGGGTGATCTCCTCTCCCTCACCGATGCAAAAAAAGTCAATAAAATCAGCAAGAGGCTCAGGATTAAATGCGCAGACTCCACCGGCAAACACAATATTCTTCAGTCCTGTGCGATCCTTTGAACGAAGCGGTATGCCGGCAAGGTTTAACATATTTAAGATGTTTGTATAGCACATCTCATATCCAATTGTGAAAGCAACCATATCAAAGTCTTTAACAGAATCATGGCTTTCAAGTGTCCACAAAGGAAGCTGGTTTACCCGCATAGCCTCCTCCATATCGGACCAAGGGGCAAAGACGCGCTCACACCAAACGCCGTCCATTTCATTCATAACACCATATAGAATTCGCATACCGACGTTTGACATACCAATCTCGTAGGTATCAGGGAAGCAAAAAGCAACCCGAACCCGAACTTGGGACAGGTCTTTAATTATTTCGTTATATTCGCCGCCCACATACCGCGCAGGCTTTTGAACGGTGGGTAAAATTCTATTTATAAGCTCTGTCATCAAATAGTACCTCTTAAATAATGCAAACTGTAGTCTTGATTATTGTACTATTTGTTTTGGCAGTTTGCAAGGACATTTTAAGCGCCCACTTTTCTGCAAAAGAAGAACCGGTAATATAAATGGATACAGTCCTAATTGAAAATTTATAGAACAGTAAAAAGATGCCGTCACAATTAATAAAATGACTACAATTTCAAATATGTCCGCACGCTTTTTACCGTATAGCAATCTGCGCATTACCCTTCCACCATCCAGAGGAAATACCGGAATTAAATTGTAAATCGACTGCACCAGTGCGCAGATTGAAACCCACGGAGCCCAACGGGATATAAATATCAAGCACAGTCCACCAACAGGTCCTGCTAATGCACAAATGCATTCACATACCGCCGACATCGGCTCTGTTTCCATAATTGCTCCGCTTAAGCCAATTCGTATAGAATTAATACGGATTCCAAAAAGCTTCAATGCAACGAAATGACAAAGCTCATGAAAAGCTACAGCAATAAACCAGCCAATTATCCAACTGACCGGAAAAACAAGCAAGCTAAATGCAATGAAAATGTAAAATGCAGGATCTATTTTACAGATATTATTTTGGGTATGCCGCATTATCTATAATCTCCCTGCAAAAGGTAGTAATCGCCTCTTTCATTGGCTCACCGTCCTTCAAATCCGTTACAAAGCCTGAAATGGCGGATCTTGTCACATCCGGATTCCCCGGAAGAAAAAAGTCTTGAACTGCCTTTGATTTTGCAATCACTATGCCGCCGCACAGAACAAGAAAACAGATAAGCGGTGGTATGAGTTTTTTTGAGAATTGTATTTGGTTTTCAAATATTATGTGTTTTTTAATCAGCGCCTGTCCATACCGAATGCGATACGCCATATTCATCACCCCTTAATTCATTCTATGCAGGTGTATTCCAAAATGAAGCAGGAGATTGCCGGCGCAATCCCCTGCTTTTTACATCAGCTGTTGTCCATTAATTATTAATTTAAATTGCAGTCCCAATTTCTCTGCTGCTTTTCGACACAAAAGCATCCGGCCCATAAAAATTTCAAAGTAATCCATTACCGAACCATATTTTGTATCAACCGTTAATTTCAGCGTAACAAGTGTCTTTGATTCATTAATTTCAAGAATCGATTTAATAACAGAATAATTTACCCTGTCGTGAATATCAAAGGTTGTAATATCTGTATTTCGTACGCGGCTTCTTCGTACATCCGACTTATCGGCCAAAATCAGTGCAGCGGCAACAGCATTGACAGGAACACCCGTTCCCTCATCATGGTTTCCGATTGCTGTAACAATTGCTGCAATTTCAGCAGGCTCACAACCCATGTCATTCAGTATGCTCCAGGCCATAACCGCGCCGGATTGGGAATGGTCTTTTCGATTGACCAAGTTACCAATGTCGTGGAGATATCCTGCAATTTTTGCAAGTTCAACCGTGCGGCTGTTAAAGCCCATCGTAGTCAGGATATATCCGGCAGTTTCTGCCACATGCACAACATGCGCAAAGCAATGTTCGGTAAATCCAAGAGCTGCAAGAGACTCGTCAGCTTGAATAATATACGTTCTGATTGCTTCACTTTTTTTAACCTTTTCATATGTCAGCATTTCATCACCTATTGATTATAATAGCACAAATTCTTTTTAATGAAAAGTATGTTTACAATTTTTTTAGAATTTTTAATATGTGGAAATATTTCATTTGATATTTTTCAGGTAATGCTGTAGAATAAAATAAAATTCTGTATATATAAAGAGGAACAGGATATGAACAGCTTTTTAGTTTGGTTAGATAACCTGATCAGCGCAACTTCTTGGGAAATGGAGGTGCCAAAGGCATACGGCACGTTTCATATTCTCTTTACAGTGATCGGCTTTGCCGTCTGCGTACTGCTGGCATGGCGTCTTAGAAAGGTCGGCGATGCTGGAAATAAGATAGTATTATTATCTGTTGGGCTGTTTCTCCTTATCAGCGAGGTATATAAGCAGCTGTTTTACAGTTTCTACTTAAGCGATAATACCTATGTGTGGTGGATATTCCCCTTTCAACTGTGCAGCGTACCAATGTATATGTGTCTAATTGCACCACTGCTTAAGCCCGGAAAGCTGCAGAGATATATGTATAATTTTATGATGATATACAATCTGCTTGGCGGCGCAATCTCATTTACAGAGCCTTCCGGATTGTTGCATCCCTATTGGACACTGACTCTGCATGCGCTGATATGGCATATGCTGATTGTTTTTGTGGGTCTTTACTTGGCATTCTCCGGCAGAGGCGGAAAAACCATGGCGGATTATCGCTGTGCAACCGTAACATACCTGTGTTTGTGTGTTCTTGCTTTTGCAATAAATTTGTTGTTGCGGGATATCTCCAACGGAAGTGTCAATATGTTCTATGTCGGGCCAAGCAATTCCCCAATCATTGTCTTTAAGCAGATTTCCGAACACTTCGGTTGGTATTTTAGCACAGCGCTTTATATCCCTGCTATGTGTTTAGGTGCATATGTGTGTTTTTTACCGATTTATCTTACAGAAAAAAAGAAGGTGCCGTGTTAACGGCACCTTCTTTTTACAGAATATCAATATTATAATGCTCAAGCCAAAAGTTAATTTGAAGCATATATGCGATTGTTTGTGGCACTTTCATAAGCTGACCGTACCAAGGCCATGTAAACTCTGCATTTAAAAGATTAATGAGTGCCTGCCTGTTAACCAATTGTAATATTGGGGAATCAGCCTTACTAAGTACATCCCTTAGTTTTGCGCTGACCAATTCAAAATACCTTGGATCATAGGTTTTGGGATACGGACTTTTCTTTCTGTATAAAACTTCCTGAGGCAGAAAATCGGACATTGCATACCTCAATAGCCCCTTTTCCCTCCCCTGATAATCTTTAAATTCCCAGGGAACTCCGTACATATACTCAGCAATTCTATAGTCACAAAATGGTACCCGCACCTCTAAACCGCTATACATACTCATTCTGTCTTTGCGATCGAGCAATGTCTGCATAAACCACCGTTGATTTAAATTTACCATTTCTTTCATACGACGTTCCAATGCAGATGTACCTGGCAAAATGTCACAGGATGCAATTGTCTGTGCATATTTATCTGCAACATACTCCTCTGGTTTTATTTTAATAAGCAGCTCCGGTGAGAGAAATGCAATTCGTTCCTTGGTATTCTGGGCCCAAGGAAAGCCATCTAACGACCGGACCTCTGGGTCACGATACCAGGGATACCCACCAAAAATTTCGTCAGCACACTCACCGGAAAGAGCAACCTTAACATGCCCTCGTATCTGCCTGCAAAATAACAACAAGGAAAAATCCACATCTGCCATTCCCGGCAAATCTCTTGCAATTGTCGAATCCTCTAAGGCATCAACCAAATCCTCCGGTTTTAAAACCGTCCAGTGATGGTTGGATTGAAGATACTGCTGCATAATTTGTATATATTCTCCGTCGGAATTTGGTTGAAATTTTCCCGGAACAAAGTAGCGGTCGTTATTTTCATAATCCACGGAAAATGTTAACAAGGTCTCCCCTGCCTCAGCACGTTCTTTTGCGCAAACGGATGATATTAAGCTTGAATCTAAACCGCCGGATAAAAACGTTCCCAACGGAACATCAGATACCATCTGTCTGCGGATTGCATCCGACACCAAATATTTTACATATTGCGCTGTTTCCTCAAAGGTTTCGGTATGCTCTCTATCCCGAAGCTTCCAGTATCGTTTCCAGTTCCACTTCCCTGCTGCAAAATATCCGTAGCAGCCGGGTTCCAGTTCTTGTATTCCAGTAAAAATACCGTTACCCGGCGTTCTTCCGGGTCCAATTAATAGTATTTCCATGGCTCCCTGTGCATCAAGCCTTGGTTTAACATCAGGGTGTGCCAAAATAGTTTTTATTTCTGATGCAAACACCAATGTGCCGGCCTCTTTCCGATAAAACAGCGGCTTAACACCCATTCTGTCTCTTGCCAGAAACAGCTTCCTGCGTTTATGCTCCCAAACGCCAAAAGCAAATATGCCGTTAAATTTCTCTACACAGTTCTCAAACCATTGCGCATATGCGTGCAGGATGACCTCCGTGTCGGAGTGGCCGAAGAATTTATGTCCCAATTTAATCAGTAAATCCCGAATTTCTTGTGTATTGTATAGCTCACCATTATACACAATTGTATATGTATCCCCCTGCCAAGACAGTGACATTGGCTGAGAGCCGCCCACGGGATCAATTATGGACAATCTGCTGTGAAGAAGGCAGCACTCGTTTCCGGACCATATTCCCTGTGCGTCCGGTCCTCTCCGCTTCATTGTTTCAAGCATTGTCTGCGTTATATGCGCACTATATGACAGACCTACAGTTCCTGCAATCCCACACATAGCAATTTCCCCTTTCTGTTACAACATTTTATGCCTGCAGTCAAAAACTGTGCCAATAAATAATTACGCACCAATTGCCTGCACATACATATACTATTCTGAGTTTAAATTGGGAGGGATTATTCTGAGTGCAACAGGTTATATACAAGTACGCGCATACACCAGCTATGCCGTTATTCCATTAAAGGACGTTGCCGTGACCGTCACAGACACCGACGGTGCTGCGATTGCTATGCGATTAACTAACCGCAGCGGTATTTTAGATGAACCGATTGCTATCACTGTTCCGGATTTGTCTGCAAGTCAAAGCCCAAATACCGGTATCATTCCGTACAGTACGGTTGACCTTTATGCAAGAATAGAAAATTTTGAAGAAATCCATATCGAACGCCTGCAAATATTTGCTGATGTAATTACAAATCAAAACCTGGAATTCGTACCGCTTTCGGAATTGCCGGAAAGCTGGAACCAGGCAGAAGTTTTTTATACGCCTGCACAAAATCTCTAAAGGAGGAATGCTATGCCGCCTGTAACACCGTATGTTCCGCAAAGGATTACTGTACACCTTGGACCGCCCCAGTCAAATGCCGCAAATGTGACGATACCTTTTTCTGATTATGTAAAAAACGTTGCATCCAGCGAAATCTATCCGACTTGGGACGAAAGCGCCCTGCGGGCAAATATTCTTGCCATCGTTTCCTTTGCGCTTAACCGTGTATATACAGAGTTTTACAGAAGCAGGGGCTACGATTTTGAAATCACCAGCTCCACAGCATATGACCAAGCATATGTTAACGGAAGAAGCTTCTTTGAAAACGTCTCGCAGCTGGTAGACGAGCTTTTTAACGATTACTTGCGCAGACCCGGCTTTGTAGAACCACTTGCTGCTAAATTCTGCAACGGAACAACCGTAACCTGCGAGGGTTTGAGCCAGTGGGGCAGCCAAAATTTGGCACAGCAGGGATATAACACAGACCAAATTTTACGAAGCTATTACGGAAATGTTGAAACCGTTTTGAATGCGCCAATTCGCGGTATTACTTCCTCCTATCCCGGTACGCCGTTGCGCCGCGGAAGCACGGGTCCCAATGTGGTTGTAATTCAGGTTGCTCTTAACAGAATTTCCCAAAACTATCCGGCTATCCCCAAAATACCGGCTGTGGATGGTGTGTTTGGCAGTCGGACAGAAGCAGCTGTTATTGCCTTCCAGCAGATATTCGGATTAACTGCAGACGGAATTGTCGGACCTGGTACTTGGTATGAAATTGTCAGAATTTACTCAGGTGTAAACTCCCTGTCAGAGCTACGAAGTCAGGGACAACAATTTTACGCAATTAACTGGTCGCCACCCGGTGGTTTGGAGGTTGGTGACACCGGTGAAAAGGTAAGATTGCTTCAATATATGCTTTCGGTATTATCGGCACATATTTCCAGCATACCGCCGGTAAACATCGACGGTGTATACGGTCCTGCAACCCGTTCTGCGGTACTGGCCGCACAAAGAAGATTTGGACTTCCGGAAACCGGAACAGTCGGACAACAAACCTGGGATGAAATTTATGACCAATATTCCGGAATTGAAAATACAAATCTGCGCAGCTTGGAAAATTTCCCCAATTTAGGCAACGGCAATCGTACATCCAATAACGGAAGAAGTAATAACGGAAGCGGTTTACGGACAAATTATGCAAGAACAAGCACTATGAGCCAATTCCCCGGCAGAAACCTAAGCATAGGAACGCAAGATACTGTTAGACAGGAGGTAGTAAGATGAGACCCGCAGAATCCTTTATTGAGCAGCCTGTTAGAAGTTTGCAAACAATGCTTCGCGTATTGGCTGAGGATGACAACAGACTGCCGACTGTTGTTCCGGACGGAATATATGGACCAAGCACAATGAATGCTGTATCCGCTTTTCAGAGGCAAAACGGTATCGCTGTTACAGGTATTGTTGATCAGGAAACGTGGGAGCAAATTGTACTGCGGCATGAGCCGGCACTCATACGCGTCGGAAAAGCTGAGCCTATTGAAATATTATTAGATCCGGGTCAAATCTTTCGCCGCGGTGATGCCAGTCCCTACGTTTATCTTTTGCAAAGTATGCTTACCCAGCTCTCAAAGGACCATCCTGTTATAAATCCCCCCGGACACAGCGGAATTATGGATGATGATACCGTGCAATCACTTTCTGCATTCCAGCAACTGTCAGCACTTCCGGTAACGGGTGATTTTGATAAAATCACATGGAAGCATCTGTCACGTCAGTTTACACTCAATGCCCACCACCATGCCGCACATCTCAGAAATGTTTCCGAAATGCCGTAATAAGCAAAATTTGAAAATCTTTTCAAGAATCACTTGATTCACATAAAAATTGGGATTATAATACATTTAATAAAATGGCTGGTTACTTTCGGAGGATAGCATGCGTATTCAAAACTGGAGAAAAGAGATATTTACAATTCCAAATCTGCTTAGTTTGTTTCGGCTTGTTTTAATTCCGGTTTATGTAACCATCTATTTAAACGCCAGAGACGCTATGGATTACTACATAGCAGCCGGCATCCTCGCTGTATCCTGCCTCACAGACCTGATTGACGGTCAGATTGCCCGACACTTTAATATGATTTCAACTGTCGGAAAGATTCTTGACCCTCTTGCAGATAAAATAACGCAATTTACCTTAATTGTATGTCTGACGATCAAGCATTCTGTTTTGTGGATCATTGTTTGCTTATTTGTCATTAAAGAGAGCTTTCAGCTAGTCGCAGGAAGTATCAATCTGCGCAAAGGAAAAATGCTGAAGGGCGCATTGATTCCCGGAAAAATATGTACCGCTGTGTTGTTTATCAGTTTGATTATAATGGTGATGGTACCTGTTCTTCCGGATACAGCAGTCAATGTTATTGTAATTCTAGATACTGTATTTTTACTGGTGTCCTTTTTAAGCTATGTTATAGCCTACTTTAAAGATGGCAGTAAGTTTCAGACATTAAACTAATTACTAAATCGGAGTGGAATCTTGTCCCACTCCGATTTCTATTTATTTTTCGTATAGTGATTGATTGTTTCTGCAATCTGTGATAACATAATTAAAACCGATTAAGGCAGGAGGAACAGACATTGGATTATAAAAAATTACAAAACGGAAGTGATATTCGCGGTGTTGCTCTGGAGGGTATTGAAGGTCAGCACATTAATCTGACAGAAGCCGTATGTCAGGATATTGGCAGAGGCTTTGCCCTTTGGCTTATGAAAAAAACCGGCAAGACAGGTTTGCGTGTTGCTGTCGGACGCGACTCTCGCCTGTCCGGTAAAACACTCTGCGACTGGATTTGCGGGTCAATGGTGGAGCAAGGAATTCAGGTTACGGATTTTGGTATGGCCAGTACACCGGCCATGTTTATGGCTACTGTAACCCCCGGCTATGAATTTGACGGCACTGTGATGATTACCGCAAGTCATCTGCCCTTTAATCGCAATGGCTTTAAATTTTTTACCAATCAAGGAGGATTAGAATCCTCTGATATTAAACAAATTCTTGCGTATGCAGAAAGCACGGATACAACCGGCCTTGGCCACGGTGCGCTATTCCATGGCGAGTTTATGGATATATACAGTAAAATACTGGCAGATAAAATACGATCTGTTACCGGCACCGAAAGGCCTTTGGAGGGTTTCCGTATTGTAGTGGATGCCGGAAACGGCGCAGGCGGTTTCTATGTGGATAAGGTGTTAAAACCTTTAGGTGCAAATACAGAGGGCAGCCGTTATTTAGATCCGGACGGCAGCTTCCCAAATCATATCCCAAATCCGGAAAACAAGCAGGCAATGGAAAGCATTATTGAGGCTGTTAAAGAAACGAACGCCGACCTCGGTATAATTTTTGACACCGATGTTGATCGCGCAGGCGCAGTGCTTTCCGACGGCAGTGAATTAAACCGCAACAGAATTATTGCAATGCTGGCTGCGATCCTGCTTCGGGAGCACCCCGGCACAACGATTGTTACTGACTCTATCACCTCGTCCGGTCTTGCCAAATTCATTGCAGAAAAAGGTGGCATTCACCACCGCTTTAAACGGGGCTACCGCAATGTTATAAATGAATCCATACGTTTAAATAACCTTGGTCAGGACAGTCAGCTGGCAATTGAAACCTCCGGACACGGCGCATTAAAGGAGAATTATTTTCTGGATGACGGCGCGTACCTTGTCACTAAACTGCTCATTGAACTGGCAAACAGCAAGAAAAACGGCTACAGCCTTGAATCACTAATTTCCACCCTTGAGGAGCCGGCTGAAAGTGTAGAATTCCGTATGAACATACTTTTGGAAGATTTTAAGACATACGGCCAAAAGGTTATCGACGACTTAAAAGTCTATGCTGCAGAACGCAGTGGCTGGACACTGGCTGACAGCAATTATGAGGGTGTTCGCGTTAATTTAGATTCTAGTCATGGCGACGGTTGGTTTTTGCTTCGTCTGTCCTTGCACGACCCCCTGCTGCCGTTAAATATCGAGAGCAATCTACCCGGTGGTGCGAAAATTATCGCCAGTGAATTGGCTGATTTCCTTAATGTCTACGACAAATTGGATGCAACAGGCCTACATAATTATCTGAAATAAACGAAATTCGGCGGGAGCAGCTACAAAAAGATCCGTAGCTGCTCCCGCAATTTTCTTTTTTGATGGTTATGCATTTATTTTTTTCTTCGCTTTTATCTTTCTGTATATTTCCAGAGGTACATACATTATGACAATTACGCCGGCAATAATTACAGGAAAACCCAGTAGATGATTCCCCCAATGCTGCTCAAATAAATATAGCGGGTTGCCGGATTCTGCATTCATTAAAAACATAAAATTCGTATTCAGTAACAAATTAATGGCATAAATGGGAATTGCCATTGCTAGAAGAAGTAGTAGATATTTGGGTACCATCTTAATCCTTGGGGACAGCTCACCGGAAACGGCCAGAACGATCGGGTAAAGCGCTAAAAGAATATGTATGGTAAAACTATGGATATGCATAAAGTTCATTAAGGGCAATTCTGTCCACGTGGGAAACAGAAGCGCAGCAACCGCACCGGGTATGCCGACAGTATATAAATAACCGCCTAAAACCTTACCGGGCTTTAACGAATGCAGCGCAATCAAAAATATATTAATGCTACACAGATGAAGTGGCAGATATCCGGCGGTATATCTGTTTCCAACAATCAGCATAATCACTTTAAACAGCTCATCGGCAATCAGCAGCACAGCGACAGCTTTCTTCCAACGGTTTCTTCCAGTTACACCCATATTCCTATACCAAATGCAGCATACGGTGGTAATTACAGCAAACAAGCCCAGCCATGTAAAATGTAAAGCACCAAACTGTTGAAAGCCAACCCCGGCTTTAACCGTATCAACCGTTTCCAGAAAATATTTCACAGCCATCATCCTTTACTTTATATTTTTTTCTGTTTATCTGTAGAATTTTTTGTCCCGGCTCAAAATACGGCCCAACAGGGTATCCAAAACAAAAATGTTATATTACCAAGCAAGAGTACAATAAACAAACCCCAAACACCAAACTCAAAGAAGTCGTCGCTCAACTCGACCAAACCGAAGGTATGTATGAGAATGGAATATAGTAATGTAATGCCTGTGTTAAAATAGAGAAATTTCCAAAGACCGGATAGTATAAAGCTATCAAATACGGATTTTAAAATTGGATAATATCCAAGAACAAAAAAGACGGCAACTGCTTCCTTATCCGGTGCCAGCAGCGCTGAGATAACAATAACGACTGCGTTCCACGCCCAGGCAATACGGTTGCCGCATTGCTTCTTTACAACGCAGCACAAAAGCATACACAAAACAGGGCAAACATAAGTTGCAATTCCAAGTGATCCAAGCAGACACATAATAACAACGGCCAACCCGGCTGTCACACCGCCGAGTGCAACGTTTTTTGCTGTGTAATTTGCCATATAATCTCCCAAAAGTTCGTTATCAACATTAAGGGTATTATATTGCCGGATAATTAAAATTTCAACAAAAATATTGACACATCAGGGATTTTGAAATATATTGTTGTGAGAACGGAGGTTAAGATATGGAAATTACGATTGGTATGAAAGGCAATGTATCTACATCGGTGGAACGGGAAGACACTGCATTGGAGGTCGGATCCGGCACCCTTCTTGTTTATGCAACGCCCTGTATGGTAGCCCTTATGGAGGGCGCTGCCTGTGAAGCAATTGCCGGTGCGCTGAATGATGATAAAACCTCGGTCGGCATTGAATTGAATGTTTCTCATTTATCCGCTACGCCTGTGGGACTGTCTGCTCGTGCAGAAGCGGAGGTAACGAATGTGGAGGGCAATATTATTAGCTTTCAGCTGGTTGCCTATGACGAGAAGGGTAAAATCGGAGAAGGTACGCATAAACGGGCCATTGTTCCGATACAGCGTTTTTTGGACAAAGCCTATTCAAAACTATAACAGTAGCCTCCGGCACTTATTTGCACAGTGCCGGAGGCCTTAATTATATTTCCTGTCTTCCTTCCAAAGCTCTGGATAATGTAATTTCATCCGCATATTCCAGCTGACTGCCAACCGGAACGCCATATGCCAACCGGGTAACCTTAACCTCCATTGGTCTTAAAAGCCTTGAGATATACATAGCAGTTGCCTCGCCCTCTGTATCGGGATTTGTGGCCATAATGACCTCTCGAACAGTTCCTTGCGCAACGCGCTGCAATAGCTCCTTAATGCGTATATCGTCCTGGTACACGTGGTTTAACGGAGATATTACGCCATGCAGTACATGGTACACACCGGAAAATTCACGTGCGCGTTCCATCGAAATAACATCCTTTGGTTCCGCAACAACGCAAATTAAACTCCGGTCACGCATATCGTCGTTACATATATGGCAAATCTCTCTGTCGGTGAGATTTTGGCAAACAGGACAGGTATGAACCGTATTTTTAGCCTCAATGATTGCATTTGCAAAAGCTTCTGCCTCAGACATAGGCAGCCCTAATACGTGAAACGCCAGGCGCTGTGCCGTTTTTCCTCCAATGCCGGGCAAACGGGCAAATTGGTCTGCAAGCTCCTGCAATGCAGCGGGAAAATACTGCATAACTCCTCCTTAAAATAAACCGCCGATGTTCAAGCCGCCGGTTAAGCGGGCCATATTGTTCGCAGATTCTGTGTCCGCAGCACGCATAGCTTCATTGACTGCGGCGATTACCATATCCTGGAGCATATCCACATCCTCAGGATCAACCGCTTCGGGATTGATTTTCAGATCAAGGACTTCATGTTTACCGTTTACGGTTGCAGTAACCATACCGCCACCGGTAGTTGCACTATAAGTCTTTGTTTCCATTTCCTCCTGCATACGCAGCATTTCCTGCTGCATTTTTTGCGCCTGACGCATCATTGCGGCTTGATTCATTCCACCGGGCATCCCGCGAAAACCACCTTTTGCCATTTAAACACACTCCAATTTAATTATTTTTAATACTAATAATATCCCCATGCGCCCTTCCGAAATTTAAGAGCTGTTCCATTTGTTCATTTTTTTCATCAATTCCCGTATCATCCGTCACAACAACGCGGATTGGTCGTTGTAGCTTGGCAGATGCTTTACGAGAAACAATCTCTAAAATTTCAGGCTTATTTACAATATCGATAATAAACCTATTTTCACATGCAAGCACCAACCGTTCTCCTGCGAGAATTCCCCGCAACGGAGCATTGGGCGTTGTTGTAAAAAAGCCACGAATAGCTTGATTCAATTCAGGACGAATGGCCGAAACTAAATCGGACCAGAAGCCAATGGGGGCCTCGTCCGTAATCTCCTCCGAAACCTGTTCCTGCTTTGCACATTCCGTAACTGTACAAACCGTTTCCCCTTTTGAAGCTAAATCTATTGCAACAGGAGCAACAGAAAAATCACCGGTGGATATGTCTTCTTCAAGACGCGTTATACGTGCAAGTAGTCCCGAAATGTCCGTATCTAATTCCGGATGGCATAGATTAATCAGACATATTTCTGCATCCATACGGTGATTTGTACTTCTTAAAAATCCGAAAGCGGTATTTTGAATCACAGTCAACATCCGTGTTAATTCGCCCATTGAGAAAGCTTGCGACAGCGCCCGTGCCTCTGCATCAGAGGTGACGCCGGACAACATTGTAATACCGGTTTCAGGCGCTGTTTTTAGGATCATAAGGTCTCGGGTCAAGCAAGCAAGCTCATCCAGTAGCGCGCCCATATCCTTGCCCTCAGCGTACAGCCTGTTCAATAACTCCAGCGCACCATTCGTATCCTTTTGGGAAATGCTGGTCATCAGCTTTCCGCATTCGCGAATTCCGGCAATACCAAGGCATGCATATACACGATCCGTATTCAGCTCGCCGGCAGTAGCTGAGGCGCACTGATCCAAGAGGCTCAAACCGTCACGCATACCGCCATCGGCAAGGCGTGCAAGCACACGGGCTGCTGATTCGTCCAGATCTATATTCTCTTGATAAGAAACATACTGCAGCCTTGCAGCAATATCCTCCTGACTAATACGGCGGAAAGAGAAGCGTTGGCACCTTGATAAGATTGTGGCAGGAACCTTATGAAGCTCAGTGGTAGCAAGAATAAAAAGCAAATGCTCTGGAGGCTCCTCAATAATCTTTAAAAGGGCATTGAATGCGGATACAGACAGCATGTGTACCTCGTCAATAATGTAAACACGCTTTTTAACCTGCGAGGGTGTGTAGATTGCGTCATCGCGCAAATCGCGCACATTATCAACGCCATTATTAGAAGCGGCATCGATCTCTAAAACATCCATACAGGAGCCAGCATCAATGGCACGGCAGCTCTTGCAGCAATTACACGGGTTGCCATCCTGAATGTTTTCGCAATTGACCGCTTTTGCAAGAATTTTTGCACAGCTTGTCTTACCGGTACCACGGGAACCGGTAAACAAATAAGCATGGCTAAGCTTTCCGCTGACCATTTGTGATTTTAATGTCTGTGTGACTGCTAACTGGCCAACCACATCGTCAAATGTCTGCGGTCTATATTTTCTATACAGAGCCTGATACATAGTAACCTCCAAAAATAGACCGACTAATAATAAGATCGCACACCCACATTTGAATAAGCTCAATGCCCGGTATCCGTGCAGCCAACTCGGGAACGGCGACCCTGCGGCACATGAGATAATCCGCTTAATGCTGCTTGGTTCCCCACCTGACATGGTTCACGGGATCTCATTGCGCAAGACCGTTCCTTCAACATTACTTACACGATCCTGACAGCACTCAGACATACCCGAGTGTGGGAATTCATTCCTGCTATAGCGGATTGCAGGTAACAGGGCACCGCTAACTCCCCAACTAGTGCGACCTTATTATAAGCCGGTCTGCTATAATAAGGTTATTTAATTAAATTAGTTCATCTTAGAATCAATAAAATCTGCCAACTCACCAAAGGTTGTAATCTTTTGATCCTCAACCTCCAGCTCAACACCCAATTCGGATTCCAGGTCCATAATCATCTCGACAATATCAAGCGAATCAATACCGAGGCTTTCAAATGTACTGTCTCTGGTAATTTCATCTGGATTCAATTCAAGTTGCCTTGCAGCATATGAGACCAATTTTTCGTACATGGATAATTCCTCCGAATAATACAAATATCTATATTTTAGACGCCTGTCTGTATTCTATTACAATCATTGCTTTTTGTCAATGAGTGATTTAACCGCTGTGGCTGCTGCATACGCCGTAGACCAGGCAATTTGTAAATTATAACCACCCGTATAGGCATCACAATCCAATATTTCCCCCGAGAAAAACAGCCTCTTCATAAGCTTCGATTCTAACGTCTTTGGATTAATCTCGGAAACCTTAATGCCACCGGAGGTAATAATCGCCTCTGATACAGGCCGCTTTTGGGAGATAGATACAGGAAATGCTTTCAGCAACTGAACAATTGCTTTCCGCTGCTCTTTCTTTAAAGAGTTTGCCTGTAATGTAACGGGAATATTCAACCGATTAAGCACAACAGGTATCATTGACCTGGGGAGCAAATCCGTTAATGCATTCTCCATTGTTCTGTTTTGATATTGGTCTAAATCTCTTAATATACGTTCATTAAGCTTGTTTTCATCTAACGCAGGCTTTAGATCAATAAGAAGCCGACAGCCAAACCCATTCAAATGGGCACTGGCACTGAGTACTGTTGGACCGGACACACCAAAATGGGTAAATAAGAGCTCTCCAAGGTCCTTGTAAAGCGTTTTACCTTTGGCATCCACAAGCTTTACGCCCACGTTTCGCAGGCTTAATCCTTGCATATCGGTACAATCGATATCAATGGATTCCAGAGGTACCAGTGACCCCTCAGGGGTTACAATCGTGTGCCCTAACGCCTTTGCCATTTTATATCCGTCACCGGTAGAACCGGTTGCCGGATAGGATACGCCGCCGGTCGCCAGTATGACAGCCTGTGAATAAATCACACCGCTGTCAGTACGCACTCCGCACACTTCATCCGTATTACTGAGTATCTCCCTAACCGCTTCATACCGTACAGCTACATTGTTACGTTTTAATGCATTTTGCAAGCATTCTAAGACAGATGTAGACCGATCGGATACGGGAAATACACGATTCCCCCGTTCAGTTTTTACAGGACAACCATTTTCCTGTAAAAATGAAATCATTCGCTCCGGAGGAAACGCATTTATTGCACTGTATAAAAAACGACTGTTTCTCGGTATGTTTTGCAGTACATTCTGAACACTGCTGTTATTAGTGATATTGCAGCGACCTTTTCCGGTAATAAGCAGTTTTTTGCCCAATCGGCCATTCTTTTCAAGCAGCAGCACACGACAGCCCTGCTGAGAAGCAACAATGGCAGAAAACATTCCAGCAGGACCACCGCCCACAACAATTAAATCATAAATCATTGGCTGTCAGCCCTTTTTTCATAAACATTGTATTCTTCCCAAACCCGTTCCAGAACGTCAAAGGATTTTGCAAGAACTTGTCCCCTTCCGGCCGCCAATGCAACAATCAGCGCATTAATAAGGCTTAGCGGTGCCGCCAAGGAGTCTACCAGTGACAACATATCACTCTTTGCCAACAATACATAATCGCTGTGCTGACCCAAAGGCGAGAGCTGAGTGTCTGTAAAACCGATTACTGTTGCACCGGTAGTGCGGCAATATTGCGCACCCTTAACTGTTGCGGCAGAATAACGCGGAAAACTAAATGCAACAACAACATCCTCTGCACCGACTTTTATCAGTTTCTCAAACATCTCACTTGCACCGGAAGCTGTCACAATACGAACATCATTAAACATAAAACTCAAATAATAGCCTAAAAAGTTTGCAAGCGGCGCAACAGAGCGACAGCCTAAAACATAGATGCGTTTTGCTTTGAGGATGGCTTGAACAGCAGATGCAAAAGCCTCCCTGTCTACAAGCTCGGCAGTCTGCCGCAATTTCTCGGCATCAGACTGCAATACAGTTGTTACAACATCGTGATTACCAATTCGGTCATTGGCAACCTCAATACGCTGCACAGAAGTCAATCTGTTCAATACCATTGCCTGCATCGCCTTTTGCATACAGGGATACCCGTCGTATCCAAGCTCAACCGCAAAGCGAACAACGGTAGATTCCGAGACTCCCACTGTTTTTCCTAAGCTGCTTGCTGTCATAAAGGCAGCTTTATCATAGGATTCCGTAATATATCTGGCAAGCAGCCGTTGACCCTTTGAAAAGGACGGTGCTTTCTTCTGCAATATAAGGAGCAAATCGTCATTCATATGTATCACTTCCTAATTTGGAATATTTGAATTTATCTTAACAAGACAAATTGCAGATTGCAAGAATAACCGTTCATTTGTTGAGTAATGAAATTTCTTCTTGTGTCAGATATCTCCACGAACCCGGAGACAAATTACCAAGTTTAATATCACCCTCAGATATGCGAACAAGTCGTTTAACAATCATGCCGGCTGCGGCACACATTCTGCGTACCTGACGGTTGCGTCCCTCGTGAATTGTAATCTCAAGTTGAGCATCGCCGTCACTGCTGTGGCTAATAAGCTTCACTGTAGGCTTTGCAATGGTATAACCGTCAAGTGTAATCGGTTTTTTAACCTGTTTCATTGCAAGTTCGCAGTAGCCACGCACCCATACGCGGTATGTCTTATTGATTTCATGGCTGGGGTGCGTCAGACGATTTGCAAAATTGCCATCATCTGTCAATAGAAGCAACCCCTCCGAGTCCATATCAAGACGACCGACAGGGTATACTCGCCTGTTGCACTCTGCAACAAGCTGGGCTACATTTTTACGACCCTTTTCATCAGACAAGGTTGTTACGTAACCACGGGGTTTATGCAGCAGGATATACACATATTCTTGCTTGGATGGGATTGGTTTCCCATCCAAACATATTTCGTCCAAATCCGCGTCTGCGCTGTCACCAAGAGAGCATATGACACTATTACAGGAAATTCGACCTGCTGCAATCAATCCCTCAGCACGGCGTCTGGATGCTACGCCCCGCGCAGATAAAATTTTTTGTATACGTTCTTTCATACTATCTGCTCCCAAATATACGTTCCCAGAAGGGCTTCTTTTGCTCCTTGGCCAGTTCTACCGTATCGCCGTAGACAAGGGGTATCCTTCCAACTACAGCGTCATTAATGCAAGCATATGCAAAACCTGCCTCCTGACCCCGTACAACCGGAGCATAGACAAAGCCCGGTTCCTGCAAAACGATCTCTACAACCTCATCTTCTGCAAGTGAATAAGAAAAGTTGTTGTCGGCCAGCAATTCAACGTAGCCTGACTCACCGCCGGCAATTTCTTTCATTCCCATACTCTGTCCCTTGGAAACAATACTTTTTACACGGTATCGCAAAAAACCGCCCTCTAAAAGTTGCGTATGATCGTACCAATCATTAGAGTCATTCATTGTTACTGCAATTAAACGGCGTCCATTTCGAGTTGCACTGGAAACCAGGATGCGCCCAGCAGCTTTTGTAAAGCCGGTTTTTACACCGTCCGCACCGTCAAATCTCCACAAAAGCTTGTTGTGGTTTTGCAGCGTTCGATTGCCTGCTTTCACTGTTTTTGTGGATACTGTTTGGGCAAATATAGGATTTTTCATAGCATAGGCTGCCAAAATCGCCATATCCTTCGCTGTAGAATAGTGCCCGGGACTGTCTAACCCGTTTGGATTTTCAAAATGCGACCCGGTCATACCAAGTCTACGCGCCTTGTCATTCATTAGCTGTGCAAATCCTTCCACAGTTCCACCGCAATAAATAGCTAAGGCTACTGCCGCATCATTACCGCTATGAAGCATTAGACCGTACAAAAGATCCTGAATGGTAAGAACCTCGCCTTCACGCAAATAAATCGAAGACCCTTCAATGCCTACAGCTTCCTTCGGGATGCGCATTCTGTCCAAAACATTGCACTGCTCACAAACAATTAAGGCAGTCATAATTTTTGTTGTGCTGGCTATCAAAGCCCGGTCATTCGCATTCTTTTCATAAAGCACACGTCCGGTAGCGGCATCCAACAAAATTGCATTTTTGGCGGAGATCGCCTCAGCACTACAAGGAAAAAACAGGACGGCAGCCAGTAACGCAGCTGCCATCCTGGCAAAAGTTCTTTTCATATCCATCACCCTGGCTTATTCTGTACCAGAGTTAAGGAAATTATTCGCTTTTATGCGTATGGGAATCGACAAAAGCTGCGATCTTGTCCAGTGTATCCGGAACAAGCTCAACAATGCGATCTGCTGTAGTATTAGCCGGTGCAGCTACAGGAAGCATACGAACACTGCCCTCTTTCACAATAAGGAACGCCACAGGTGTAACCTTAACGCCAGCACCGACACCGCCGCCAAAGGGGTTTTCCTGACGGTTGGGGTTTTTGGACACAAAATCGGATCCACCGCCGCCAAGACCAATGCTAATCTTAGAGACCGGAATAATTGTGACACCGTCTGCTGTGACAATCGGATCGCCGACAACAGAGTTCACATCTATCATTTCGCGAATTTTTGAAATTGTGTTGTCTAACATATTAGGAAGGTTTTGACTCATAATTCTACACCGCCTTTAGATTTTTAGAAAGCTCGATATATTTTTTAATTCCTCGGAATCCATGCTTTATCAAAATATACAACAATCCACCAAAGGAGATCGCAATATCAATCCGGGCATTCAATAAATTTTCTGTTGCCTCAAAATCACATTCAACTTCCAGATTTCGATTTTTAATAATAAAATACCGTTCAAGAAGCGGCATCAAGTTCCCCAAAGCTGCCCATGCACTGCCATAGGCAATTGCCAAATCACAGGGATCGTTGTTTGCAAGAATTAATTTCATCTGTAAATTGGTAATTCTAAGCTTACTACGGAAATCATGCAGGAAATCAAATACAATTTGTAAAATTGGCATAAAATCTGAAAGTTTTCCTTTTGACTTCTCGTTTTGCTTGGATGATTCAGTGCTTTTTGTTTGATTTTTCTTGCTTTCTTTAATGGGTGTTTTTATTTTCTTTCTCGGATATAGGCAAATCCTAATTAGTCCGATACGCAAATATAGGTAAAACCCTTTCGTGTCATAGATAAGACAAATCCCAACGGGAATAAGCATAAAAGCAAGCAGCACACCTGCTGCAATCAGCCCGCCCATTACGCCTGCTCCGACACGGACGGCTGAACATTGTCCGCAGAAATTTCAAGTTGCTCCGTTGGTTCTCCGAAATTTATTTTTTCGATTGGTGGAAGTTCTTCGAGAGAGCTAAGGCTAAAGGTACGTAAAAAATCTGGAGTTGTCTTGTATAGAATCGGTCTGCCGGGTACATTCAGCCTGCCGGACTCTTCAATCAGATGCTTGTTAATTAAAGCAGTTATGGAATAGGAGCTGTCAACACCACGGATTTGCTCTATCATAGCCTTGGTTGTTGGTTGATAATAAGCAACAATGGTCAGCGCCTCCAGCTGGGACGACGACAGCCTCGGGGGTTTTCTCGTCTCTAAAGCCCGGGTAATCAGATCTGCCATCTCTCCTGAGGAAACCATCTGATAGCTATTTTCCAAGCGAAGGATACGAACACCCCGTCTGTTAAAAGCAAGCGCATTGGCTAAGGTATCCGCAGCAGAAATAACCTCGTCTTCGTTAACCTCGAATGTTTCAGACAGACGGGAAATTTCAACAGGCTCTCCTGCAGCAAAAAGGATTGCCTCAATGGCCCTTTGTAATTCAGAATTATCCATTAAGTCATCTCCTTTTCTTCCTCGGGTCTTTGGATTAGCCGAACATTTGGATTTTCTCCGGAAGTATCATCCTCAAGAGAAACAGAATTTGATTTGCATAGTTCTAAAATTGCAAGAAATGTTGCCACAATCTCAGATCGTGTTTTATTGCCACGAAACAGATTTTTCAGTCGTTCAATGCCGCGCAAAACAAGCGTTCGGATCAACTCACCCGCCTTACGCGTTACAGGGTATGGCTCTTTACCGACAATGCCCTTAAAATTCGCGGCAGGAGGTGGCAGACGCCTTTGGTTGCGTTCGGAAATTTCATCCAGCGCTATCAAAAGGTCAGTCGGTGTGTGGATATAACGATAGGTCTGATCCCGACGGATTGGCTCAGGCTCCTTCGTAAACACGCAGCGACCGATATCGTTCCTTGGCTCAAGAACGGTTATAGCCATTCGGAGCTGATCCATTGCCTCGCGACGCTGACGTTCAATCAGGGACTGTCGCAGCAAATCCAGCTCGCCCTGCGCTTCCGCTGCCTCCGCAGCAGACAATAGCATTTTCGTTTTAATCAACATTAGGTGCGATGCCATTGTAATAAATTCGCTGGCAATCTCCATATCAAGACGTTTCATTTCATCCAAATAAGCAAGATACTGCTCTAAAATTGCCGCAATGGAAACATCCTGAATTTCAATTCTATTTTTGCTTAATAAAAGGAATATAACATCCAGCGGACCCTCAAAGTCTTCATAAGACTCACTTCGGGTATGAACGATTCCCTCAAGCCGGTACTGCGGTTCGGTCATAGCAACTCCTTGCATTATGTGCATTTGTTTGGCATTATTATAACATCCATTTTCAATTCCTGCAAGTATTTCCGTCAAAAATACATTTCGTTACAGAAATTATTGCATTTTGTCGAAAATGTGTTAAAATAAATACAAAAGCAGTCAGGAGGTAGCATTATGGCCAACCCAAATAATCGATACAAGAAAATGGAGCGCATTATAACCGTCGCGCTTGTTACTGCTGCAATTTTGTTCATTATATTCCTTTTCTCTTCAGGTTTTGGTGCTATTTGGCCTGAAATACTCAGCGCACTTATTGCCATAGCGATCTGCGGCAGCTGTCTTTGGGTGTTGTATCAAAGTCAGGAGCTGCTGAAGGAGCGCAGTTTATGGATGAGTCTGTCTGCGGCCGCAATTATTATTTGTATTATAGCATCCCTGCTGTTAAACTATCCCTCCCCTAACCCCTTTAAATAAATTTCTGAGCCACCGGGAAGATATTCCCGGTGGCTCTTGATTACTAATAAAATGTATTTACCCAATAAACTCACGAACTATACTGGTAAGTGGTATTTCGTCCTCTATATCCGCATCCGGAATATAATTCAATACCGTTGCCAACTCGCGTATCTGCTGATAACACTCGTCTTGTGGCGGAACAGCATTTAGAATGGGAATAATATGCTTTTTTAAGACAGTAAGCTCATAAAGTGTAGCACTATTAAAGATAACATCCGCATTCTTTTGAAAAGGAATAATCCAACTTTTTTCGCCACGGCGTACAGAATCCCACATTGCTATTGTCTGCTGAACTGACGCTCCCCTGTTTTTATAATCCCGGACAATTCTACGCACAAGACGCAAAAAACTGCCTGATATATGGTTGTCGTCGTCAATGTGTATGTGCAATAAGGGACATACGTATAATCGTAAAATAGGTGATCCATCTAAATTATCCGGTAACAGCACAGGATTTAAAGCATGCAAGCCCTCAATAATAAACACTGTGTCCTCGGTCATCTGCACCGGCACGGGCTGCCACTGACGGTTTCCGTTTTTAAAGTTAAACGACGGTAAAATCACATCTTTTCCGGAAAGAAGCTGCTGTATATTCTCACGGAACAAGGCAATATCAATTGTATTGATGTGTTCAAAATCCATTTTTCCATCCGGACCGGGGGAAATTTTATCTCGATCGATGTAATAGTCATCCAAGCCCAACAGGATAGGCTTTTTACCGCGTATGCGCAATTGTGTTGCAAGGCGATACGCCGAGGTGGTCTTTCCGGAGGAGCTTGGACCTGCAAGCATTACCGCTTTTGCACCCTTGTCGCAAACCATATCCGCAATCTGGGAAAAGCTTTTTTCGTGAAGTTCCTCATCAGCCCGAATTTGTTCAAAAATTTTACCATTTTGTTTCAACTCATCTAAATTTACAGAAAATCGAGAGATCCCTTGTGTAAAATTTAAGCTGCCTCCTGAAGGAACAAGCTTTTCAGCGCAGTAATTGATTAAGTCTTCATATGAGTATTCATCAAAATCGTTGTCTGAAATTAATCTCATACCCAGATACCTCCTGTTAATAGTATGACATACTTCATGTACAATTACAAGATAAAAATCTGTGCTTTATATGGAATACATCTTCTTTACATTTTCAGCATTATTAAAAAAATATGTATTTTTCTCTTGCAATTCAAAATATACGGTGCTATAATGCTTGATATACACTTTATGGGAGGCCAATTATGGTCAATTCTAATGTTGCACAGTTCTGCTTTAGCTACTATTACTTTTTTATTGATAAAAAGTAATAGAGATTTGTGCTGCAAGGAATAATCCCAAACTAAAAGTATTTTACCCCGCTGCACAGATTTATTTCTGTGCAGCGATTATTTTTGGAGGTAATAGTATGATTGCTGTGTTAAAAAGAGGAACCACACCGGAACAGACAGAACATTTAATTGCATGGCTTAAAAATATGAAGCTGGATGTCCATATTTCCTCAGGTCAGGAGGTCACTGTGCTTGGCTTAGTTGGCGATACCAGCAGAGTGGATATTGAGCTTTTAAGCAGTCTAGAAATTATTGAAAGTGTTAAGCGGGTATCAGAACCCTATAAGCAGGCAAACCGCAAATTCCATCCAAACGATACCGTCATACAAGCAGGTAATGTTAAGATCGGCGGTGGTCATTTTGCTATGATTGCCGGTCCCTGCTCTGTGGAATCGGAGGAGCAAATTGTCGGCGTGGCAAAAGATGTCAAAAATTTCGGTGCGGATATATTAAGAGGCGGCGCATTTAAGCCTCGCACATCACCATATGCCTTCCAAGGACTAAAGGAAGAAGGCCTGCGCTTGCTTCTTGAAGCAAAAAAAGCAACAGGTCTTCCAATTATAACCGAAATTATGAATATTCGCGCCTTGGATTTGTTTGAGGATGTGGATATCATTCAAGTCGGCGCCCGCAATATGCAGAATTTTGATATGCTGCAGGAATTGGGCAAAACAAACAAGCCCATTCTTTTAAAACGAGGCTTGGCAAATACTCTGCAGGAATTACTTATGAGCGCGGAATACATTATGAGCGAAGGCAATGAAAATATTATATTATGCGAGCGTGGCATTCGTACATATGAAACCTACACAAGAAACACCCTTGACCTTTCTGCGGTGCCGGTTTTGCACGAGATAACCCATCTGCCTGTTGTTGTCGACCCCAGTCACGCAACCGGTAAGTCTGCTCTAGTTCCCTCTATGGCTGCAGCTGCTGCTGCGTGCGGAGCTGATGGAATTATGGTTGAAGTGCATAACAATCCTGCCTGTGCCCTTTGCGATGGTGCGCAGTCCATTACGCCCGCACAGTTTCTAGAACTGAACCGCACAGTGCGCGCCGTTCGGGAGGCAATACAATGACTGTAGGCATACTTGGTCTTGGTCTGATTGGCGGCTCCTTGGCAAGAGCATACGCCAAAGCCGGACACCGTGTACTTGCATATGATGCCGACTCACAAATCCTTGCTTTTGCACAGCTTTCCGAAGTAGTTTCCCAGGCTTTAACTACGGAAAATCTATCAGAATGTGATTTGGTTTTATTATCCGTATATTCCGATGCCTCCGCAGCTTGGCTTGAACAAAACGGTGAATTCGTTGCAAAAACATCCTTGGTTATTGACTGCTGCGGTATTAAGGAGGCTATTTGCAGCAGATGCTTTTCTGTAGCCGAAAAATACGGTTTTACCTATGTTGGCGGACATCCAATGGCAGGCTCACACAATTCCGGGTTTAAATATAGTCGTTCCAATCTATTTCAAGGTGCGCCAATGGTACTGGTGCCACCCAGATATGATGATCCGGTGCTTCTGCAGCGTGTTAAGGACGCACTTGCTCCCTGCGGATTTAAAAGTTACTCTGTTACCACTGCAAAGCAGCACGATAAGATGATTGCCTTTACATCTCAAATGCCGCACATTATCAGCAATGCATACATTAAGTCCCCTACAGCAAAAAACCACGGTGGCTTTTCAGCGGGAAGCTATAAGGATTTAACCCGTGTTGCTTGGTTGAACCCCGAAATGTGGGCAGAGTTACTTTTATCAAATAAGGATAATGTGCTGTACGAGCTTGATTATTATATCAAAAGTTTGTCTGCATATCGGACGGCAATTGAAAACGACAATATGTCAGATTTAATTGCGTTGCTTGCCGAAGGCCGCAGATGCAAAGAGGAGGTTGACGGATGAAAACTGTTACAATTACTGCATCGAAAAGCTACGATGTAATTGTCGCTCCCGGCATCCGCAATCAAATCAGTGCATATTTATCCGCAATTTCCCCCAAAAGCACAGCAGTTATTGTCAGTGACAGTAATGTTTGGCCACTTTACGGAGCAGATATGGAATGCAATTTGCGAGCTTCCGGTATCACGACGATTCACTATGTTCTTCCTGCCGGTGAAGCAAGTAAAAACGCAAATACTTATCTGTCGATTTTGAATTTTCTTGCAGAAAATCATATCACACGATCCGATATTTTGATTGCCTTGGGCGGCGGTGTCGTCGGCGACATTACAGGTTTTGCCGCAGCTACTTACCTGAGAGGAATTCCTTATGTCCAGGTGCCTACCTCCCTGCTTGCAATGGTTGATTCCTCTGTTGGTGGAAAAACCGCAATTGATTTGCCTTCCGGAAAGAATCTTGTGGGAGCGTTTTATCAACCTAGCTTGGTATTGTGCGATACACAAATGCTTGACTCACTACCGGATGAGATTTTCCGGGACGGCTGCGGAGAAGTAATCAAATACGGTGTTTTGTATGACCGTGAGCTATTTATGCATTTGCTGGACCGTGGCATCCAATTTGACAGGGAAACGGTCATCAGTCGGTGTATAGAGCTGAAGCGGAATGTGGTGGCAGACGATGAGTTCGATCGTGGCCCACGGCAAATGCTGAATCTTGGCCATACAATCGGACACGGTATCGAGCTTCATAGCAATTTTATGATTTCCCACGGAAAAGCAGTTGCGTTAGGTATGGTAATTGTCAGCAAGGCCGGAAGTAGACTCAGTATTTGCAGTCAGGAAGCAAGAAATAGTATTATGGAAGCTGTCAAAAAATTTGGTCTGCCAACACGAACAAGTATCAACGCCCATGCACTTTATGAAGCTATGCTAGTGGATAAAAAGCGCAGCGGAAACACAATCAATTTGATTATCCCAGAGGAAATTGGTCGTTGTGCCATATGCCCAACTCAGATTGATAACTTGAAATCCTTCATTGAGGCAGGTCTCTAATATGGATATTACGATACACCCCCATTTGCTATCGGGCACTGTAAAAGCAATTCCGTCAAAATCTGTAGCGCATCGCCTGCTGATTTGCGCAGCGCTTGCCGATTGCGAGACCATGATTGAGTGTCCCGAAATAAATCAGGATATTGATGCAACAGCCGATTGCCTGCGTGCACTGGGCGCAGGTGTTACAAGAACCGAATCCGGATACCGGGTTTCTCCCATTTCTAACGCTCCCAAATCTGCAGAACTATATTGTAAGGAAAGTGGCTCCACTCTGCGTTTTATGCTGCCAATTGTTGGCGCATTGGGCGTGGATGCAACATTTCATATGGAAGGAAGGCTTCCACATCGTCCTCTGTCACCTCTTTCGGAGGAATTGGAAAAACACGGCTGTGCACTCTGCAGATCGACACCGGATACCATTCGCTGTACAGGCAAACTCAAACCGGGTGCGTATTGTATTGACGGCAGTGTCTCCAGTCAATATGTCACAGGTCTTATGTTTGCCGTGGCATTATTGGGTAATGCCTCTTCTTTAATGGTAACCGGCAAAACAGAGTCCAAGCCCTACATCGAAATGACGCAGCGCGCATTAACCTTGTTTGATGCATCCAGATATCCCTTTCGCTCCCCCGGTCAGGTTCGTGTTGAAGGAGACTGGAGTAATGCCGCATTCTTTCTTGCTGCAAAAACTTTGGGAAATACCGTTGACGTCTGCGGACTTTTAGATAATTCTGTGCAGGGTGACCGGGCAATATTTGAAATTCTGAATAACATCCAAAATATCGATACGATTGATGCAGCTGACATCCCAGACCTTGTACCAATCCTTGCTGTTACCGCAGGTGTGCAGAAAAAAATCACCTTTACCAATATCGCTCGGCTTCGTCTCAAGGAATCAGATCGGGTTGCCTCGGTGGCAGCAATGCTGGAACAGCTCGGTGCGCAAGTAATCGTTAATGAAAATACAATGACGGTTTTTCCGGGTGAATTTCACGGCTGTACCATCGATTCTGTCGGTGACCATCGAATTGCAATGGCGGCAGCGATTGCCGCAACCAGAGCATCCGGTGCGGTTACTATTTTAAATGCACAATGCGTGGCAAAATCATATCCGACTTTCTGGGAAGAATACAGAAGATTAGGAGGAAACTATGAGCAGCACATACGGTGAAAAATTAAAGCTTTCCGTTTTCGGTCAATCTCACGGCCCTGCCATCGGAATGAATTTGGACGGCATACCGGCAGGATTACCGGTAGATATGGATGAACTGCTGATGTTTTTAGCACGTAGAGCGCCTGGGCAAAATGCATATTCAACTCCTCGGAGAGAAAAAGACCATCCCGAATTCCTGGCCGGTATCGTTAATGGCTATACCTGTGGTGCTCCCATTACCGCCATTATCCGTAACGAAAACACACGGTCTGCTGATTATGAGAATCTAAAAGATTGCCCCAGACCCGGTCATGCAGATTACACCGCACATATAAAGTATAACGGCTATCAGGACGCAGCAGGCGGCGGTCATTTTTCCGGTCGTCTGACAGCACCAATCTGCATAGCCGGTGGCTTATGTAAACAATGGCTTTCTCAAAAAGGCATCAAAATTTCCGCCCATATTTCTGTGCTTGCAGGAATCACAGATGACCCGGTAGCTCTGGATTGGGTTAACCCGGACTTATCTAAAATCCGTTCAGATTTCCCGGTTATAAATCCTGCCGCCGGACAAAAAATGCGCGACGCAATTGAACAAGCACGTAATGACACAGATAGCGTTGGTGGCATTATCGAATGCATCATAACCGGATTGCCTGTTGGCCTGGGTGAGCCTATGTTTGGCGGGATGGAAAGTAAGATAGCCCAGATTATATATGGAATTCCTGCCGTAAAGGGTCTTGACTTTGGAAGCGGTTTTTCCGGAAGTTATCTGCGCGGAAGCCAGAATAATGACGCATTTACAATTGTTGACGGAAAAATTTCCACCGTTACGAATTATGCCGGAGGAATTTTAGGCGGTATCACCAACGGTATGCCACTTGTATTTAACGTCGCAATTAAGCCCACACCGTCTATTTCCAAACCGCAGCAGAGCATTTCTATTTCCCAGGGAATGGAACAGGAGCTTGTCATAAAAGGTCGGCACGACCCTTGTATTGTTCCAAGAGCTGTACCCGTCGTTGAGGCCGCAGCAGCAATTGCAGTTATGGACGCTATGCTATGTATGAATTGACAAAAGGAGTATCATTATGAATTTATCTGAACTCAGAGACCAAATTGACAATATTGATAACGAATTGGTACGTCTGTTTACTGCCCGTATGGATATTGCAGCACAGGTTGCAGATTACAAAAAAACAAATAACCTTCCAATCTATGTTCCTGCAAGGGAGCGCGCTATTTTGCAGGATGTTGCTGAAAAAGCTGGCCCGGAGATGGCAAATTACACAAGAGTATTATATTCTATGCTTTTTGAATTAAGCCGTAGTTATCAAAAAAAGCGTAATACACAGACAACTGAGCTGTACAATCACATTATTAAATCGATTGAAGCGACCCCAAAGCTCTTCCCTCAGACAGCTATGGTTGCTTGTCAGGGTGTCGAAGGCGCTTATGCCCAAATTGCCTGCGAAAAAATTTTTAAAACTCCGATGATTATGTACTTTAAGAATTTTGATTCTGTGTTTAGTGCAATCGAACAAGGGTTATGTCAATATGGAATTTTACCAATTGAAAACTCCACTGCAGGATCTGTCAAAAAAGTGTACGATTTAATGATTCACCATAATTTTTCTATCGTTCGTACCTTCCGATTGAAAATTGACCATAATTTACTTGTCAACCCGGGAACAAAGAAATGTGACATTGTAGAAATTTATTCCCACGAGCAGGCAATAAATCAGTGCGGGGAATTTCTGAAGACCTTCCCCAACGCTAAAGTTATTCCCGTTGAAAATACAGCAACCGCTGCAAATACGGTCGCCCAGTCCGGACGCAAGGATGTTGCCGCTATTTCCAGCCGAGTATGCGAAGAATTGTATGGTCTGCAATGTTTGGAAGCCTCTGTCCAGGATGAGGGCAATAACCGGACACGGTTTATCTGTATCAGTAAAAATCTGGAAATTTATCCAGGATCTGATAAAACAAGCATTATGATGATCCTTTCTCACAAGCCCGGCGCCTTATATAAAGTATTGGCAAGAATGTACGTGCTGGGTATTAATGTAATTAAGCTTGAGTCAAGACCTATTCCCGACAGAGACTTTGAGTTTATGTTTTACTTTGATTTGGAAACGTCAATTTACTCGGAAGAGTTTGTCCAGCTTATGTGCGAATTGGATGATTTATGTGAGGAATTTAAGTATCTGGGAAGCTACACTGAGGTGGTATGATGCAGTTCGGTTTATTGGGAAGAAAGCTGGGACACAGCTATTCTCCACAAATTCATAAATGCCTTGCAGACTATCCGTATCGGCTTTTTGAGGTTGAACCGGAGGACTTGCATGAATTTCTAAAAACGACTGAGCTTACCGGTTTTAATGTAACCATACCTTACAAAAAGGCTGTTATTTCCTACTGCTCTCACCTCTCACCACAGGCAGAAAGAATTGGCGCCGTTAATACAATTGTACGTCAACCGGACGGCACTTATATTGGACACAACACCGATTACTTTGGATTTCAGTATATGGTCAACGCAAGCGGCTTATCGCTATCGGGAAAGAAGGTACTTATTCTTGGCAGCGGCGGTGCATCAGCCACTGCGGTGGCGGTGTTGCAGGACCTTGGCGCAGATACTGTTGTAATTTCCCGAAGCGGAGAAAACAACTATAGCAATCTTCATTTACATAGTGACGCAGCAGCAATCGTCAATACAACTCCTGTGGGTATGTATCCGGCAGTTGGTGTCTCCCCCATTGACTTGGAATTGTTTCCAAATTTAGAAGGTGTTTTGGATCTAATCTATAATCCAGGTCTAACCAAATTATTGCTGGACTCTCACAAACACAGGATTGTAGCAATGAATGGCCTGTTAATGTTGGTGGCGCAGGCCAAGCAAAGCGCTGAGTGGTTTATCGGCAAAGCAATTCCTGACACTGTTATACCAAAAATCCACAAAATTCTGCAAGACCAAACACAAAACATCATCCTAATCGGAATGCCAGGCTCCGGAAAAACCACCGTCGGTAAATTATTAGCCGATAAGCTGCATCGGACTTTTATGGATACAGACGCAGAAATTACAAAAGTAGCCGGTTTTTCTATACCAGAAATATTTGCAAAATACACCGAAGACGGTTTCAGAAAGCTTGAGACCGAGGTTCTTGCGCAATTAGGTATGCAATCCGGACTTGTAATCGCCACGGGAGGCGGATGCGTCACAAGGACAGAAAACTACAATCACCTTCACCAAAACGGATGTATCGTCTGGCTGCAGCGCAGCATTGACAGACTTCCTACAGAGGGCAGACCCCTATCGCAATCTGCAAGGCTTGAAGATATGTACGCAATCAGAAAGCCTCTATATGAAGCCTTTTCTGATATCACAGTAGAAAACAACAGCTTACCGACCATAGCAGTACAGGAAATTTTAGATAAAATGGGCAAGGAGATATAAATGAAAATACTGGTATTGAACGGTCCAAACATCAATATGCTTGGCATCAGAGAACCCAATATATACGGAAAACAAACATTTCAGGATCTTCTTAATATACTGTCACAAACCCAAAGAGAGCTTGGGATTAAGATTGAACAATACCAATCCAACCACGAAGGTGACCTCGTTGATAAAATACAGGCTGCCTATAATACGGCGGATGGCATTGTGATTAATCCTGCCGGATATACCCACACCTCTGTCGCAATTCTGGATGCATTAAAGGCGGTTGGTTTACCATGTGTTGAGGTTCACATTTCTGATGTGGACGTCAGAGAATCATTTAGACAAATTTCTTACGTCAGTGAGGCCTGTGTCAAGACAATCAAGGGTCAGGGTATCGCCGGATACAAGCAAGCAATATACTATCTGGTTGAAAACTATAAGTAATATAAGACCTGCTGCAATTTTTGATTGACCTGCCCCAGTTTGTACGGACAGCACAAAAAGACCCCTATGTAGGAAATATTTAGTTTATGCGGAGTGGCGCAGCGTTAGCGGTGCCACTCCCGTTTTATTCTGGATGCGCTCGTGGTTATAGAAATAAATGTATCTG
>JAFVZT010000003.1 GCA_017508045.1 Oscillospiraceae bacterium
AAAAAATATTTTTTGTGCAAGGTGTTGACAAATGCCCTTGGTGGGTGTACAATGCAAGCGTGCAAAGGCAATGGCGTCTTTGGGCTTTAGGCCCATAGACGCCATTGCCTTTTTGTGTTACTACGGTTCATTCATAAGTTCTAAGGAGGAAGAAAAATGTCATATGTAGATGAAGTAATTGAGAGGGTCGTCCGGGAGAATCCCGCAGAGCCGGAGTTTCACCAGGCGGTGAAAGAGGTGTTGGATTCTCTTCGCCCGATGGTGGAGGAGAATGAGGAGAAATATCGCCGCGATGCGATCCTGGAGCGGCTGGTCAATCCAGAACGGCAAATTAAATTCCGGGTACCTTGGGTGGACGATATGGGTCAAGCTCATGTGAATACCGGCTACCGTGTCCAGTTCAACAGCGCCGTCGGTCCCTATAAAGGCGGTATCCGGTTGCACCCTTCTGTCAATCTTGGAATTATTAAATTCCTCGGTTTTGAGCAGATTTTCAAGAACTCCCTGACGGGCCTTCCTATCGGCGGCGCAAAGGGAGGCTCAGACTTCGACCCCAAAGGCAAGTCTGACCGGGAAATCATGGCATTTTGCCAAAGTTTTATGACCGAGCTCCAGAAATATATCGGCGCAAATGCGGATGTACCTGCTGGCGATATCGGTACCGGTGCCCGGGAAATCGGCTATATGTACGGTCAGTATAAGCGAATCCGTGGCCTGTTTGAGGGTGTTCTTACAGGCAAGGGCCTTTCCTACGGCGGTTCCCTGGCGCGGACGGAGGCAACCGGCTACGGCCTTTTGTATATTACGGAGGAGATGCTCAAATGCAACGGTTTGTCCATTGCTGGCAAGACCGCGGCGGTCTCCGGCTCCGGTAATGTGGCGATCTATGCCATTGAAAAAGCACAAGCCTTGGGGGTAAAAGTCGTCACCGCATCTGATTCTACCGGTTGGGTTTATGATCCGGAGGGAATTGATGTGGCAGCGCTCAAGCAAATCAAGGAAGTTGAGAGGGCCAGATTGACTGAGTATAAAAAGTACAGACCGAATTCTGTTTATCATCCGGGCCGTGGTGTTTGGAGTGTAAAGGTTGATATCGCGCTACCCTGTGCTACGCAGAACGAGCTGACCTTGGCAGACGCGGAAGCATTGGTAGCAAACGGCGTGATTGCGGTGGCAGAAGGTGCCAATATGCCCACAACGATGGAGGCAACTGAATACCTGCAGAAAAACGGTGTGCTGTTCATGCCTGGTAAGGCATCCAATGCAGGTGGCGTGGCTGTATCTGCCCTGGAGATGTCCCAAAACAGCGAACGTCTGAGCTGGTCCTTTGAGGAGGTGGATGCAAAACTGAAAGGTATTATGGTTGAGATATTCCACCACCTGGATGAGGCAGCGAAGAAATATAACTCTGCTGGAAATTATGTGGTTGGTGCCAATATTGCGGGATTTGCAAAGGTTGTTGACGCAATGCTGGTTCAAGGAATTGTGTAATGTTAGGAGGGGCTTTATGAACCTGAAGAAGACAGAGTTTATTACTTTTCGTACCGATAGCGAAATGAAAGCCCAATTGGAAGAAATTGCAAATAAGAAAAAGTGGACAGTTTCCGTTGTGGTGGGAGAGATCATACGGGACTGGCTGAAGGAACACAAGACTACGACAAAAAATGATATTCGCATAGTAAATAGGTATGAAATGCTTGAATAACCGATCTACACCGATAATGGTATAAGCAGAATTCTATCTTCAGCGCTCTGGTGGGACACTGAGAATGCAGCGCTGATAGATGACATACTCGTCAAC
>JAFVZT010000004.1 GCA_017508045.1 Oscillospiraceae bacterium
GGACAGGAAGATGACATTCTTGGCATCGGGACCTGCGGACACGGGACGGACGATCTTCTCGATGTGGTTGATGGGGTAAGAAACGCGGGTGTTCTCGGTGACGGAGCCGTCAGCAAAGTCGCACTTGCCGTTCTCGTCAACGGTCACGTTCTCCAGCAGAGCGTTGCGCTTGATGGCACGGTAGATATCGGGCTCGGACTCGGGATCCAGGTTGATGACCTTGGCGTAGCAGCCGCCCTCAAAGTTGAACACGCCCTCGTCGTCCCAGCCGTGCTCGTCATCACCGATGAGCAGACGCTTGGGGGCGGTGGACAGAGTGGTCTTGCCGGTGCCGGACAGGCCGAAGAACAGAGCGGTATTCTCACCGTTCATGTCGGTGTTGGCGGAGCAGTGCATGGAAGCGATGCCCTTGAGCGGCAGGTAGTAGTTCATCATGGAGAACATGCCCTTCTTCATCTCGCCGCCGTACCAGGTGTTCAGAATAACCTGCTCACGGGAGGTCAGGTTGAACAAAACAGCAGTCTCGGAGTTCAGACCCAGCTCCTTGAAATTCTCAACCTTAGCCTTGGAAGCATTGTAAATAACAAAGTTCGGCTCGAAGTTCTCCAGCTCCTCAGCGGTGGGAGCGATGAACATATTCTTTACAAAGTGTGCCTGCCATGCCACCTCCACGATGAAGCGGATGGCCATACGGCTGTCGGGGTTGGTGCCGCAGAACAGGTCCATAACATACAGCTTCTTGGGGCCGGACAGCTGCTTCAGAGCCAGCTCCTTACAAGCCTTCCAGGCTTCCATGGAAGCGGGCTTATTGTCGTTGGCGAACTCCTTGGAGGTCCACCAAACGGTGTCCTTGGAGGTTTCGTCCATAACGATGAACTTATCTTTAGGAGAACGGCCGGTGTAAATACCGGTCATAACATTGACAGCGCCCAGCTCGGTCAGCTGACCCTTATCAAAGCCTTCCAGAGAAGGATCTGTTTCCGCAGCAAACAGCTCCTCATAGGAGGGGTTGTAGACGATCTCGGTGGTGCCGGTAATACCGTACTTGGAAAGATCAATCTTCTTCATATTACTTACCTCTTTCATTTAAAGTAATACCCGAACCGAGACTTATTACTTGCCGGGTATCCTATAGTTTGCGATTTTATCATACACTATCGATATAAAAAAAGCAATAAATTTCTTTGCAATTTTTCTGTCATTATGAAATTTCTTGACAGAGATTTAAGCAAAAGCGTATTTACAATTGCTATTTTTCGTGTTATTATGTATTTGGTGAAAATTGGGGTGTTGAAGTACACTTCTGTGCGGCATCCGCCCGGATGTCGCCGATACATATATTATATGGAGGTCTATTAGATAATGGGAAGAAAAGTACAATTTGTTGAAACCGTCTTACGGGATGCCAATCAGTCCCTGATTGCTACCCGACTGCCCTTTGAAAAGTTCGAGCCGATGCTGGAAACCATCGATAAGGCCGGCTACTATGCTGCAGAATGCTGGGGCGGCGCTACCTTTGACGTCTGCCTGCGCTACTTAAACGAGGATCCCTGGGAGCGTCTGCGGAAGATCCGCGCCAAGATGCCCAACACCAAGCTGCAGATGCTGCTCCGCGGTCAGAATGTTCTGGGCTACTCCCACTATCCCGATGATTTTGTAAAGCTGTTTGTGGCAAAGGCTGTGGAAAACGGTATGGATGTTATCCGTATCTTCGACGCACTGAATGACGTACAGAACATGAAGGTCGCCATGGAAGCCACCGTTAAGGCCGGCGCACTGGCCTCCGGCACCATTTGCTACACCTCCTCTCCTGTCCACACACTGCAGAAGAATGTGGAGATGGTCAAGGAGCTGAAGGAAATGGGCGCTGCTACCATCTGCATTAAGGATATGTCCGGCATCATCGGACCTCAGGAGATTTACGACCTGGTTTCCGCCATTAAGGATGCGGTTGACCTGCCGGTTGACCTGCATACCCACTGCACCACCGGCCTTGCATATCCGGTGTATCTGAAGGCTGTGGAAGCCGGTGTGGACATTATCGACACCGCCATTTCTCCCTTCTCCGGCGGTACCAGCCAGCCCGCTACCGAGACCATGGCCTACGCCCTGCGTCAGCTGGGCTACCAGGTGGATCTGGACGATGCCTGCACCACCAAGCTGGCAAACTACTTTAAGACCGTGCGTGACGAATACATTGCCGACGGCACTTTGATTCCCAAGGCACTGGCCACCGATACCCAGTGCCTGACCTACCAGATCCCCGGCGGTATGCTTTCCAATCTGATGACCCAGCTGAAGCAGATGGACGCTCTGGACCGTCTGGAAGAGGTTATGGCAGAAACCCCCAAGGTTCGCGCCGATATGGGTTATCCCCCTCTGGTTACCCCCACCTCTCAGATGGTTGGCGTACAGGCTGTAAACAATGTGCTGGCCGGCGAGCGCTATAAGCGTGTCTCCAAGGAGATTAAGGCTTACTGCCGCGGCGAATACGGCACCACCCCCGCCCCCATCAATGCTGAGGTTCAGGCTAAGATTTTGGGCGACGAAAAGCCCATCACCGGCCGCTTTGCCGACACCCTTGCGCCGGTTGTGGATGCAACCCGGGAAAAGCTTGCCGGTCTGGCAAAATCCGACGAGGATGTGCTCAGCTACATTGCCTTCCCAAACCTGGCAGAAAAGTTTATGGAAGATCGTAAGGCTAAAGAGGAGAATGTCTGCACCTACTCCATCGTAGAAGCCTAAGGGGGGGCAGTCCATGAATTTGGAACTTACACAACAGCAGAACAACATCATTACCCTTGCTCTGGTAGCTGTTCTGGCTCTGATGGTAATCATTGCCGTAATCCGCAAGGCTGTCGCCAACAAAAAGGCCGCGGCCGCACCTGTGGTGGTGGAGGAAGTCCCTGTAGAAGCTCCCAAAGCCCCCGGCTCTGCCGGCGAGGTAAAGCTTTACAATGTAGAGCCGAAAACCGCGGCCATGCTTATGGCCATCGTAGCTGACAAGCTGCAAAAACCTTTAAACGAACTGCGTTTTATTTCCATTAAGGAGGTTGAGTAATATGAAATACAAAATTACCCTGAAGGGTCGTACTTATGAGGTTGAGGTGGAGGCCGGTCAGGCTATGCTGCTTGACGAGTATGAAGCCATTGTTCCCTCTGCTCCCGCACCGGTAGCTGCTGCCCCCGTGGCTGCTCCTGCTGCCGTCCCCGCTGCGCCTGCCGCCGCTGCCGTCACCGGCGCAGGCGAGGTTGTAGCTGCTCCCATGCCCGGCACCATTTTAAAGGTCAATGTGACCGCAGGTCAGGCTGTTAAGGCCGGCGATGTGCTGTGCGTTCTGGAAGCTATGAAGATGGAAAACGATATTACCGCCCCCAAGGACGGCACGGTTACCCAGGTGGTTACTGCCAAGGGCGCATCCGTATCCACAGGTGATGCTTTGGTCGTTATCGGCTAAGGAGGGCATCCATGGAAATTTTGTACGAAAATCTGCTGGCGTTCCAGTGGCAGGATCTGGTAATGATCCTTCTGGGCTGTCTGCTCATTTTCCTTGCCATTAAGAAAGAAATGGAGCCTTCCCTGCTTCTGCCTATGGGCCTGGGTACTATTTTGGTAAACATCCCCGGCTCTACTGCGCTGACCGGTCCTATTGCGGAGCTGTATAACGCAGGTATTGCCAATGAGCTGTTCCCGCTGCTTCTGTTTATCGGCATCGGCGCTATGATTGACTTTGGCCCATTGCTGACAAACCCCAAGCTGATGCTCTTTGGCGCAGCTGCCCAGTTCGGCATCTTCTTTACCCTGTCTATGGCCAGCATCTTCTTCCCCGAGGCGAAGGATGCCGCCTCCATCGCCATCATCGGCGCTGCCGACGGTCCTACCTCCATTGCCGTGGCCAACACCTTAGGCTCTAACTATGTGGGTGCAATTACCGTTGCGGCTTACTCCTATATGGCACTGGTGCCGGTTATTCAGCCCCCTGTTATCAAGGCTCTGACCACCAAAAAAGAGCGTATGATCCGGATGCCCTACGAGCAGAAGTCCGTAAGTAAAACCACCCGTATCATGTTCCCCATCATCATCACCGTTGTGGCCTCTGCCATCGTCCCCGATGCCACCGCCCTTATCGGCTTTTTGATGTTCGGCAACCTGATTCGGGAGTGTGGCGTGCTGGACAGCCTGTCCGACACTGCCCAGAATGTTCTGGCAAACCTGATTACCATTTTCCTTGGCATTTCCGTTGCCTTTAACATGGTGGCAGACAAGTTCCTGCAGCTGGATACCCTGCTGATTATGGGTCTGGGTCTGATTGCCTTCGTGGTGGATACCGCCGGCGGCGTTCTTTTTGCCAAGCTGATTAATGTCTTCTCCAAGAAGAAGATTAACCCCATGATCGGCGCAGCCGGTATTTCTGCCTTCCCTATGTCCGGCCGTATTGTCCATAAGATGGGCCTGGCAGAGGACCCCCAGAACCACCTGCTGATGCACTCCATCGGCGTCAATGTCTCCGGCCAGATTGCCTCCGTTATTGCCGGCGGCATCATTCTGAGCATGTTTGGAGGTTAAGTGATGAATATTCAATTTGACCCGATGGGCTTTGTACAGCAGCTTCCCAGAATGGGCGTGGGTATGCTGGTAATCTTCGTGGTTATCGGTTTGATTATCCTCACCACCATGCTGATTAACTGGCTCTTCTCTGAAAATAAATAAGAAGCGGGGGATCAGATCACGGGGTCTGATCCCCGCAGACCTGTCCCAAGGAGGGATTTATTATGACAAATATCACCCTGGGCGAAGCAGGAATTATTGCCCTGCTGGGTTATGCGGTGGTCTTTTTCGGTCTTATTCTTTTGATGGCCGTTACGGTTCTTTTGGGCAAATTCTTTGTTGCCACCACCAAAAAGACCGCAGCGAAAGAAGATGCGCCTGCCCCCGCACCTGCTGCCGCCCCCGTAACCGCACCCGGTACTGCCGGCGATATAAAGCTTTACAATGTAGAGCCGAAAACCGCCGCCATGCTTATGGCCATTGTGGCAGACAAGCTGCAAAAGCCCTTAAACGAGCTGCGTTTTATTTCCATTAAGGAGGTAGAGGAATGAATATCGGTGAAACTCTGCTGAAGCTTTGGAATGACTCCGGCTTTGCTGCTATGACCTGGCAAAACGGCGTAATGCTTTTGATTGGCTGTGTTCTTTTGTATCTGGCTATTGTTAAGAAATTTGAGCCGCTGCTTTTGTGCGGCATTGCCTTCGGCTGTATCCTTACCAACCTGCCCAGCGCCGGAATGTACCACCAAGGTCTGTGGAACAGCTTCATGGCAGAATTTCTTACAGACGCAAACGGCGAATATCTGCTCAATGAGCTGGGAGAGAAAATCGCCAATCCGGCCTACCACAATTTCGGCACGATTTTGCGGGAGGGCGGCTTGCTGGATTTCTTTTACATCGGTGTCAAAACCAGCATTTACCCCTGTCTGATTTTTCTGGGTGTGGGCGCTATGACCGACTTTGGCCCGTTGCTGTCTAACCCCAAGAGCCTTTTGCTGGGCGCTGCCGCACAGTTGGGCGTGTTCGCTGCATTTTTAGGTGCAATTGCCCTGAACGCTCTGAAAGGAATCATCCCCGGCTTTGAAGGCTTTACTGCATTGGATGCCGCCTCCATCGGCATTATCGGCGGCGCGGACGGTCCTACCGCCATCTTTGTTACTACAAAGCTTGCGCCTCATCTTCTGGGTGCAATTGCAGTGGCGGCTTATTCCTACATGGCGCTGATTCCCATGATTCAGCCCCCATTTATGAAGCTTTTGACAACCCCGGAAATGCGGAAGGTTAAGATGGAGCAAACCCGCAATGTTTCCAAGGCAGAAAAAATTGTCTTCCCAATCGCGGTTACCATTTTCGTAGCCTTGCTGCTGCCCTCTACCGCACCGCTGATCGGCTGCCTGATGCTGGGCAATCTCTTAAAAGAAACCGGCGTCACTGACCGTCTTTCCGATACCGCCCAAAACGCCTTGATAAATATTGTTACCATTTTGCTTTCTACCTCTGTAGGCGCAACGATGGTAGGCTCTAACTTCCTGACAGGACAGACCCTGCTGATCGTCATACTGGGCGTTGTGGCCTTTATTCTGTCCACCTGTGGCGGTCTGCTGAGTGGCGTTGTGATGTATCATCTCACCGGCGGTAAGGTCAATCCTCTTATTGGCTCTGCCGGCGTTTCCGCTGTGCCTATGGCTGCCCGTGTTGCCAACAAGGAAGGTCAGAAGGCAAATCCTTCCAATTTCCTTTTAATGCACGCCATGGGCCCCAATGTTGCCGGCGTTATCGGCTCCGCCATCGCCGCAGGCTTTTTGCTCAGCGTCTTCGGCGGCTAATCCCAATAACAACAGTACAACAACAGGAAACCTCCCGGAAAAAATCCGGGAGGTTTATTTTAAGCGTTTTTCCAAGGTTGCAGAGGACAAGCTCGTCAGATACACACGGGAAAAACCGTATTCCGCGGTGAGAATAAAGCTTTTCGGCAAATTGTCACAGGGGACAACCTGCCCCTGGCTTTCTGCCTTGGCTAAAAATTCCCGCGTCCGCTTGGAGGTGCTGGTGTTATCCATATCGAAAATCCCGATCACCGAGCTTTCCCGCACCGCCAAATCATTACCGATAGATAGATACAATTTATCTCCTCCTGTTTTCTGTGCACCGTTGTTGCATATCCTCTTCCCATTTTAAGGGATTTCCCTCAATATATTGCCAAATATCCCGAAAATCCTCTTCTGTCCGTACGACATGATCATAAAATCCTTTTTGCCATACGGAAAAACCCAGCTGCTTGGAAACTACTCCCTTGGTTTGATTGACAACCCTGGCAATCGTAGGGGCGGTCATCGGCCGCCCGTTCTCCTCCGGTTTTATCCGCAGCAGCATATGAATATGATCTGGCATAACCACATATTTTTCCACGCAGACCATATTATAGTGTTCGGGTATGCTCTGAATTGCTTTTTCTGCTATTTTACCGTAGGAAGATAGCTGCACATCTTCCGGGCGGCCAATGACCGCCCCTACGTTCTGCCAAAATAAATTCCTTCTGTCTTGCGTGCAGACCGTAATAAAATATGCGTGGGGCGCACTGTAATCGAACCCGCTTATTCGATTCTGTTTTCGTTTCGGCAGTTCTTTCAATTCTTTACCTCTTTTGGTAGTAAGCAGGCGGCCTATGGCCGCCTGTCTTTATTAAAACTTCTTACTTTCTGCCACGGCCAGCTGGTCACAGCGGTTGTTCATCGGGTTGTCGGCGTGACCCTTTACCCAATGATAGCGCATTTGGTGCTTCTGGCACAGCTTAAGCAATTTTTCCCAGAGGTCGGGATTTAAAGCCGGCTTTTTATCGGCTTTTATCCAGCCCTTTTTCTGCCAGCCCAGCGCCCAGCCCTTTTCCAGGGCATCGATAACATATTTGCTGTCAGAAAACAATTCCACAATGCAGGGCTCTTTTAATGCCTCCAGACCCTTAATCACCGCCGTCAGCTCCATACGGTTGTTGGTGGTGTTGGCCTCGCCGCCGGAAAGCTCCCGATTATGCTCCTGATAGCTGAGGATTGCGCCCCAGCCGCCGGGACCGGGATTTCCGGAGCAGGCACCGTCGGTGTAAAGTGTTACCGTCTTCACTGCTGAATTTCCTCATCGGCAATGGCTTCCACACGCTCCAAAGACACAAGCTTATTGCCCTCTTCAATCCGCATGATAATAACGCCCTGAACATCCCGCTTATACACATTGATGCTTGCCGCGGGAACGCGGATAATCACACCGCCGTTTTCAATAAGCATAATATCATCGGTTTCGCTCACCACACGGCAGCCGGCGACACGGCCGGTCTTCGGGGTAATGTTGTAGTTTTTCAGACCCTTACCGCCGCGGCTCTGGGGAATTTTCTCCCCATTGGGACCGGTGCGCAGGTATTCCGGCAGCTCAGTACGCTTGCCGAAGCCGTTTTCCGTAACGGTAAGCAGGGTCTTGCCCTCCTCCACCTTTTCCGCACCGATAACATAGTCCTCTCCGGTTAACATAATTCCGCGAACGCCTGCCGCATCACGACCCATAGGCCGGACATCGGTTTCGTTAAAGCAGATTGCCATACCGTCGGTGGTTGCCAGAATGATATTATCATTTCCGTTGGTGCGGATCACATTAATCAGCTGATCGCCCTCATCTAAGGTGATGGCGCGGATGCCGGTCTTTCTTCTGGTAGCCAGAGCGATAAAGGGAATCCGCTTTACCGTTCCCTTGCGGGTTGCCATGACCAAAAATTCATCCTCATGGAACTCCCGGGTGACCACCATAGCGGTTACCGTCTCCTCCTGCTTCAGGGGCAGAATGTTCACCATTGCCGTACCACGGGCAGTTCTGCCTGCCTCGGGAATCTGGTAGCCCTTGCGATGATGCACCCGGCCCTTGTCGGTAAAGAAGAGGATATGGTCGTGGGTGGATGCCACATTCAAGCTCTTTACATAGTCCTCGTCCTTAAGATTCTGGGCATTGACACCACGGCCGCCCCGGCTCTGGGTGCGGTAGGTGTCCACAGGCATCCGCTTGACATAGCCGTGATTGGAAAGGGTAATGACGCACTGCTCCTCCTCAATCAAATCCTCTATGTCAATTTCGTCCTCAATATCCTGAATTTCCGTCTTTCTTTCGTCGCCGAACTTGTCCCGAATGGCAATCAGCTCCTCACGAAGAACCGTCTTCAGCTTTTCCGGGTTGGCAAGCAGATCGTTATAGTAGGCAATCTTCTCCTGCAGCTCGTTGAACTCAGCTAAAAGCTTTTCTCTGTCCAGACCCTGCAGAGCCTTCAGGCGCATATCCAAAATCGCCTGGGCCTGAATATCGTCCAAGCCAAAGCGCTCACACAAACGCTCCTTAGCATCGTCATAGGCAGAACGGATAATCCGGATAACCTCGTCAATGTTATCCTGGGCAATTAAAAGACCCTTCAAAAGGTGGGCGCGCTCCTGCGCCTTTTTCAAATCATACTGGGTACGACGGGTAAGCACCTCCATCTGGAAGGTCAGGTACTCGTCGATAATCTGCCGCAGGGACAAAATTCTCGGCTGCTTCTGGTCATCCACCAGCGCCAGCATAATAATGCCGAAGCTGGACTGCAGGGCCGTCTGCTTAAACAGATTGTTCAGCACAACCTGAGGATTTACATCCTTTTTCAGCTCGATAACCATCCGCATACCGTTGCGGTCGGTTTCGTCCCGCAGGTCGGAAATGCCCTCAATACGCTTGTCCTTCACCTGGTCGGCAATATTTTTAATCAGCTGACGCTTATTGACCTGATAAGGAAGCTCCGTAACAATAATCCGGACTCTGTCCTTGTTAAATTCCTCAAATTCCGTACGGGCGCGGACAACCACCTTGCCGCGACCGGTGGCATAGGCGGCGCGAATACCGCTGCGACCCATGATGATACCGCCGGTAGGAAAATCCGGACCGGTAATATGCTCCATTAAGTCCACCATGGAAATTTCAGAATCGTCCAATACCGCCACGCAGGCGTTGATAACCTCCGTCAGGTTATGGGGCGGGATGTTTGTTGCCATACCAACGGCAATACCGTTGGAGCCGTTTACCAGCAAATTGGGGAAGCGGCTGGGTAAAACCCGGGGTTCTTTCCGGCTTTCGTCGAAGTTGGGGTCCCAGTTTACGGTTTCCTTGTCAATATCCCGGAGCATTTGGTTGCTGAGCTTGCTCAGCCGCGCCTCAGTATAACGGTAGGCAGCTGCCGGGTCACCGTCCACAGAGCCGAAGTTGCCGTGACCGTCCACCAGCATATACCGCATGGAAAAGTCCTGCGCCAGACGCACCATTGCGTCGTAAACAGAGCCGTCGCCGTGGGGATGATATTTACCCAGCACGTCACCGACGCAGGTGGCAGACTTTTTAAAGGGCTTGTCGGAGGTCAGGCCGCTTTCATACATTGTGTAAAGAATACGGCGATGTACCGGCTTTAAGCCGTCACGCACATCCGGCAGGGCCCGGCCAACGATGACGCTCATGGCGTATTCGATATAGGATTTTTCCATTTCGTCAACCAGATTTGAGCTGACGATATGCTGCTCGGGATACATAATATCCTCGGGCTTATAATTACGGTTATGTTTTGCCATTTCGGCACCTCCTGTATAAGGATAATTGCAGCAATCACCAACTTGGCCCCCTCTCAGAGGGGGCTGTCACGCAATCAGCGTGACAGGGGGAGTGTGGTTCGGTAATATACTTCTTTATCAATACATTCACAAACACCACGAAAATTTCTATCTATGTCCAGATTGCAAAACCGAATTACTTTCAAACCGTATTGCTCTAAAGCAATGGTTCTTTCCGCATCTTTCTTTTCAGCATCTGGATTATAATGACCGCCACCATCCAACTCAATGACTAAGTTCGCTTTTGGACAGTAAAAATCGGCAATAAACTTTCCTATTGGTTTTTGCCTGTAAAATCTCAACGGGTACTTATTCAAGTAGCAATACCATAGCTTTCGTTCCCATGGTGTCATTTCCCGACGAAGCGTTCTTGCATATTCGACATTTTTACTGTTATAGTACATAGTTATACGTCCGATAATATTCTAACGACACTCCCCCAGTCAGCCTTTCGGCTGACAGCCCCCTCCGAGAGAGGGCCGGGGAGATAGCCGCTTAAATATCAATGTTAATGGCGTATTTTGCGTTCTTTTCAATCCATTCCTTACGGGGCTCAACCTGCTCACCCATTAAGATTGTAAAAATCTCATCGGCGAGGCGGGCATCCTCCAGGGTAATGCGCCGCAGGGTGCGCTTTTCCGGGTCCATAGTGGTTTCCCAAAGCTCGTCCTTATTCATTTCACCAAGACCCTTAAACCGGTTGATTTCCACCTTGGCGTTACTCTCGCCCCGAAGCTCGGCGGAAATCCGGTCACGCTCCTCATCGGAGTAGGCAACCCGAACGGTTTTACCCTTTGTCAGCTTGTAAAGGGGCGGAACGGCAGAGTAAACATAGCCGTTTTCAATCATAGGACGCATATACCGGAAGAAGAAGGTTAAAAGCAGTGTGCGGATATGAGCGCCGTCCACGTCCGCATCGGACATAATGATAACCTTGTGATACCGCAGCTTTTCAATGTCGAAATCCTCACCGATACCGCCGCCCAATGCCACAATCAGAGGATACAGCTTATCGTTTCCGTAAATTTTGTCGGCTCTTGCCTTTTCCACATTGAGCATTTTACCCCACATGGCAAGAATTGCCTGGAAACGGGAGTCTCTGCCCTGAATGGCAGAGCCTGCAGCGGAGTCACCCTCGACGATGTAAATTTCACACAGCTCCGGGTCACGCTCATTGCAATCCTGCAGCTTATCCGGCATTTGACCGGATTCCAGACCGGTTTTTCTCCGGACGGACTCTCTTGCCTTTCTGGCGGCCTCCCTTGCCCGGTTTGCCATCATCGCCTTTTCCAAAATTACCTTGGCTGTGGCGGGATGCTCCTCAAAATAGGTGGCAAGCTGCTCGTTTACCAGCTGATCTACCAAAGTGCGGATATAGGCGTTACCCAGCTTTGCCTTGGTCTGACCTTCAAACTGGGCATCCGTCAGCTTAACGGAAATAATGGCGGTAATGCCCTCCCGACAGTCCTCGCCGGAGACCTTATCATCACCTTTAATAATGCCGTTTTTCGTACCGTAGGCATTTAAAACACGGGTCAGCGCAGTTTTAAAACCGGTTTCGTGCATACCGCCCTCGGGGGTGCGCACATCGTTGGCAAAGGACTGGATAGACTCGTTATAGCCGTCATTATACTGAATAGCAATTTCCGCAGAGGCATCGTCCTTAGCACCTGACATATAGATAATATCCTGATGTACGGCAGTCTTGTGCCGATTTGTCCAAGATACAAATTCCCGGATACCGCCTTCATAGCACATGGTTTCCGTAACCGGCTCTTCCTGCCGGGTATCGGAAATGGTTATGGAAAGACCGGCATTTAAGAAGGCTTCCTCCCGCATACGCTCATGGAGGGTTTCGTAGCTGTAAATCACATCGTCGAACATCTCCGGATCGGGCTGGAAGGTAACCTCCGTACCGGTTTTGTCCGTATCGCCTACAACAGTCATTTCCTGAACAATACTGCCCCGGGCAAATTTCATCTCATGGATTTTTCCGTTTTTGTGAACCCGAACCTTCAGCCACTGGGAAAGGGCGTTAACAACCGAAGCACCTACGCCGTGCAGACCGCCGGACACCTTATAACCGCCGCCACCGAACTTACCGCCGGCGTGAAGCACGGTAAATACAACCTCCAGCGCAGGCTTACCCGTCTGGGGCTGAATGTCTACCGGAATACCGCGGCCGTCATCAGTGACGGTGATGGAGTTGCCGGGATTTATGGTTACGGTGATGTGTTTACAGTAGCCTGCCAGGGCCTCGTCAATGGAGTTATCCACAATTTCGTAAACCAGATGATGCAGACCGGAGGAAGAGGTGGAGCCGATATACATACCGGGGCGCTTGCGCACCGCCTCCAGGCCCTCCAAAACCTGAATCTGTTCACCGCCGTATTCTTGTGTTACCTTTGTTTCGTCAGACATAACCGTCCTCCTTAACCTAAATCATTGCGTGCCGATGACAGCACCTGAGAAAATCTCAATTGTTTTTCCCAGCTTTGTAAATCTGCCGGGCTCACAGCAGGTGATAAACACCTGACCCTCGGTTATTTGGTTTAATACAAAATCCTGCCGTCCTGGGTCTAATTCCGACAGAACATCATCCAAAAGCAATACCGGGATTTCGCCGGTCTGATTTGCCATGATATCTCGCTGGGCAAGCTTTAAGCTGATTGCACTGGTGCGTACCTGACCCTGAGAGCCAAAGGCCTTCAGAGACATCCCGGAAAGGGAAATGTCAAAATCGTCCTTATGGGGTCCGGTTAAACACTGGGCGCTTTCCAGCTCTGCCCGTTCGTGAGTGAAAAGATGCTCCTGCAATTGCTCCGTTAAAACCGGAATTGGGGCAAAGGGGTCATTGACCGTGGACACTGTTTTATATTCCAGGGTAAATTCCTCCGCGCCGCCGGAAAACAGACTGTGATAGCTTTTTGCCGCCTTTTTTAATCCTTCATAATACCGCGCCCGATAGGAAATCAGCAACGCGCCTACCTGACAAAGACGGGTATTATAGTCCGGCAAAAGCTGGCTAAGAGCAGGATTTTCAAACCGATCCTTTAAAATTCTGGTTTTTTGCTCCAAAATGCGGTTATATTCCGTCAGTGCCGCTTCATAGTTTGGCCGCAGCTGACACAGACAGCTGTCCGTCATTTTTCTCCGGGCGGCTGCTCCGGTTTTTAAAACCATCAAGTCCTCCGGACAGAACAAAACTGTCTGTAAAACTCCGGAAATTTCTCCGGCTGTTTTCTTTTTAGCCCCGTTTCGGTATAGCTGTCGGGGCTTTGCCTCCGGAAAAAAAAGCCAGCGCAAAGTTTGCTCCCTTTCCTGGGAAAAGACAGTACCTTCCAATTCTGCATATTCCTGACCCAGACGCACAAGCTCTGCCGCCTTCTGGGTGCGAAAGCTTTTTCCGCCGCCAAGATAGATGATGGCTTCCAAAAGGTTTGTTTTTCCCTGGGCGTTGTCGCCCACGATTAAATTTACCCCCTGGGCAAATTCCAAGGATAGCTTTTCATAATTCCGGAAGTTATTCAGCTTAATTTCCCTTAGTTTCATGAATACAAATTAAATATACCGTTTCATCAAAACTTATTTCATCACCGGGATAGAGCTTTTTGCCACGCATGGTACAAACCTCGCCGTTTACCGACACCAAGCCGTCTTGAATAACCGCCTTTGCCATACCGCCGGATTCCACTGCGTTGGCAAACTTCAGCGCCGCTTCCAGCTTAATAAACTCCGTTCCGATTACCACATTTACCATAGCTTCACCTTAAGAATTGATGCGTACAGGCAAAACCATGTAAGCAAAATCCTGCTTGTCATCTGCCGGTGTTAAAACAATGGGACTTAACCCGTTGGTCAGCTCCAAAACAACCTCCTCGGCAGGGACTGCCCGCAGGGCATCGCACAAATAGCGCACATTAAAGCCAATTTCCAGCTCCTTGCCGTCACCGGCCAGCGTGCAACGGTCCTCTGCCGCACCGATGGTGGTATTGGTCTTTAACAGCACAAGCTGATTGGAGAATAGGCACCGCACAGGGCTTTTGTACTTTTCAGAAACAATCAAGCCTACACGCTCAATAGAGGAGGTCAAATCCGACACATTCGCAACCAGCTTTACCGGGCAGTTGGTGGGAACAACCCGCCGCCACTCCAAGAACTCACCCTCAAGCAGTCGGCAAACCAGTGTAGCTGCACCGATCTGGAATAAAATATGCTTGCTGCCTAAGGTGAACGCAGCTTCTTCCTCGGTATCCTGCAGAATTTTTTCCACTTCCTTCAGACCCTGTGCCGGCACAACAAAGGAAAGGCTGCGGCCGGTGGGTGTTTCGGGATGATAGGTACGGCGGGCAAGGCGGAAGCCGTCCACCGCAATGGCGGAAACAGCGGTATCCTCCACCTCGAACTTGACACCGGTGTGAATAGGTCTGCCCTGATTTTCCGATACGGAGAAAATCGTGCCGGAAATCAAATTCTTCAAAGCATTCTGAGGTATGTTGATACTCCGGCCGGACCCAACATCCGGAAGCTCCGGATAATCCTCGGCAGATTCTGCAGAAATGGTAAAAGAGGCATAGCCTGCCCGAATGGAGACCTTATAATTTTCATCCACCACAACGGTAACAGGACCCTCAGGCAGCCGGCGGATAATATCACCGAACAGCTTTGCAGGTAAAACGCAGCTGCCCATATTGCTGACCTCTGCATCAATTTCGTAGGTAATAGCGGTTTCCATATTAAAACCGGTCAAAGTCAGGCCTGCACCTGCCCGGCATAAAATACCTTCAATTACACTCAGCGCGCTTTTTTGCGCAACGGTACGGCCGGTGATATTCAGGCCCGTTACCAGCATACTTTTTTCACAGGTAAAACGCATAAAATAAACCTCTTTTCTGTAAATAATAAAAATAAATATATATTTTTTATATTTTAAGGTAGTAATAGTAGTAATAGAGATTTTTTATGTGGAAAAGTGCATTTTGTCTTACTGGGGCAAGGCTTTTTTATCCACAATAACCTTGTGGATAAAAGAAACTTTTCCACAGCTTGGTTTTTATAGGCTTTTTAAAAAAGTTTTCCACATAAAAGTTTTCCACTTTCCACAGAGACTGTGGAAAAATTTTTACAGACAGGAATTGATATTTGCGGAAATATCCCGAATATGATGCTGCAGATTTTCGTCGGTTTTCAGTGCCGCTTCCACCTTGGTAATGGAGTGCAAAATAGTGGTGTGGTCTTTGTTAAATTCCTTACCGATATCCGGTGTGCTTAAATTGGTCAGCTTACGAATAAGATAAATGGCAACCTGTCTTGCTTCGGCGGTACCCTTGTTTCGTAAGGTACCACGGAGGGTTTGTTCGTCAATGGAGTAGAATTTACAGACCTGGGAAATAATAAGGCTGGGGGTAGGCAGGGTGTTGCCTTCGGTTTTATACATGTCTGCAATACACCGGGCCACATTTTCCAAGGTCAGTTCCATGGCGTTTAAGTCCACATAGGCCCGGAGCTTTTTTACAGTGCCTTCAATCTGCCGCACATTGTTGGTTACATTTTTTGCAATGTAATCGCAAACCTCATCGCTTAATTCCAAGGCGAGGGAGGAGGCCTTGTTTTTAATGATTGCCATACGGGTTTCGTAATCCGGAGGCTGAATGTCCGCCAAAAGACCCCATTCAAAACGGGTGCGCAGACGATCCTCCAGGGTCAGCATATCTCCCGGCTTGCGGTCAGAGGTCATAACAATTTGCTTATGGGCTTCATAAAGATTGTTAAAGGTGTGGAAAAATTCCTCCTGGGTGGACTCTCTTCCGGCGATGAACTGAATGTCATCAATCAAGAACAAGTCCGCCTTCCGGTACTTGTCCCGGAATTCAATATTTTTACCGCTTTGAATGGCGGAAATAAGCTCGTTGGTAAACTGGTCGCCCTTAATGTAGACAATGCTGGCATCGGGATTGTTTTTCCGGATGCCGTTGGCAATGGCGTACAAAAGGTGGGTTTTTCCCACGCCGGGAGGGCCGTAAATAAACAGCGGATTATAGGTTTGACCGGGGGTATTGCTGACGGCAATGGCCGCGCCGTGGGCAAACCGGTTGGAAGGACCTACCACGAAATTATCAAAGGTAAACTGGGGGTTAAAGTCCATAGAGGATTTTTGCGCGCCCTTGGATTTGTAGGCATTTAATTCCTCGTCGCCGAAAACAATCAGCTTGGCATCAGAATTAAAAATCTCCTTCAGGGCATCTTGAATGTGATTTGCGCAGCGGCTGCGGATAATTTCTCTGCGAAATTCCAGGGAGGAGTGGATAATCAGCTGGGTTTCGTTCAGCTCCACAATTTCCACATCGTCAAACCATGTGGACACGGTAACCGCGTCTAAATGCTCTTCTAAATAATTCAGGACCTTTGCCCAAACATAGGCGGATGCATACATAAAAATATGGCTCCTCTCATCTTTTTTTAGGTGCCTTGCAGGGTAAAAAAGGCAATAATTCTTCACCGTAAATTTTATCACATTTTTTTATAAAATACAAGTAAAATTATCCACAGACCCTGTGGATAAAATCCCTTATTTTTCAAGGCTATTTTACAAAAAAAACAGGGCTGCAAAAGCAACCCTGTATACCGTCTAAAGGCTCCCTCATCAGAGGGAGGCTTTGTACCGCAGCCGGTATCGTACAGAATCGGCAGAAGAACAAGTCTTCTGCCGATTAAAATATCCTTATGCGAGCCGCAACTGAAATTTTAAATTACACCAATGCGGCGGTGATGATTGCCATTTTGTAAACCTCGTCGGCATTGCAGCCCCGGGACAGGTCGTTAATGGGAGCAGCCAGACCCTGCAGGATGGGGCCGTAGGCCTCATAGCCACCCAGACGCTGGGCAATTTTGTAGCCGATGTTACCGGCTTCGATGCAGGGGAAAATAAAGGTGTTGGCATAGCCGGCAACGGGAGAGCCGGGGAACTTCAGCTGACCAACCTCGGGAGCAACCGCAGCGTCAAACTGCATTTCGCCGTCAATCAGCAGCTCGGGATCCATTTCCTTGGCAACAGCGGTGGCATCGTGGCTGAGCTGAACAGTACCGCCCTTACCGGAGCCGTTGGTGGAGAAGGAGAGCATAGCAACCTTGGGGTCAATACCGAAGACCTTGGCGGTCTTTGCGGTTTCGATGGCAACCTCAGCCAGCTTCCGGGCAGCGGAAACGGTGACATTGCCTTCCTTGTCCACACTGTCCTCGTAGCTTAAGTTAATGGCGCAGTCGCCCATGGCAATTTTTTCGTCGCCCCGAACCATAATAAAGCAGGAGGACACTAAGTTTGCGCCCTTCTTGGTTTTCACCAGCTGCAAAGCCGGACGGACAGTATCGGCGGTGGAGTAGGTAGCGCCGCCCAAAAGGGAGTCGGCATAACCCATTTTCACCAACATTGTGCCGAAGTAGTTACCCTTCATCAGCGCCTTGCGGCAGTCCTCGGGGGACATTTTGCCCTTACGAAGCTCTACCATCTTTTCTACCATGGCGTCCATACCCTCGTAAGTAGTGGGGTCGAGGATTTCCACACCCTCGATGTTAAAGCCACCCTTTGCGGCATTGGCCTTAACCTCTTCTACGTTGCCTACCAGAATAGGAGTCAGAAAACCGCCCTCATTCAGACGGGAGGTGGCCTCCAGAATACGGGCATCGTGACCCTCGGTAAAGACAATTTTCCGGGGATTTGCCTTCAAAACCTCAATCATACCTTGAAACATGATTACATTCCTCCATTACGGGCTTTTGCCCAAAATTTTACAAATAAATTATACATTAAAAAACCTTGGGGCGCAACCGTTTTCAGAAAAAATTATTGACTGGGTTTAGGATTTTTGTTATGATAAAAATGAAGAAGTCCTGAAAGGAGGTATTTACTATGAATTGGGCACCGATTATCTGGCTTTTTCTGATGGTTCTTTTTATTATGATGGAGGCATCCACCGTTGCGGTAATTTCCCTGTGGTTTGCCGTGGGCGCGCTGGCTGCTATGATTGCCAGTCTGCTGGGCGGTGAGCTTTGGCTGCAGCTTTTGCTGTTTTTTGCCGTATCCTGCGTCTTGCTTTGCGCGCTGCGCCCGGTGCTGAAGCGGTTTTTTACTCCAAAGCTGACAAAAACCAATGCCGATGCCATTGTGGGTACAACCGGTGTGGTAATTGGGCAAATCAATAATGTTCTGGCACACGGACAGGTAAAGCTTGGTGCGATGCAGTGGTCTGCCAGAAGCACAACCGGTGCGGTTATTGAAGAAGGCACCTTGGTTCGTGTGGACCGAATTGAAGGTGTAAAGGTGTTTGTTACGGCAGTTGAGGTGCCGGCAAATATAAAATAACAGGAGGTAATTTTATGGAATGGTTTATTATAGGCGCAGTTGTGGTAATTCTTTTTTTAATTATCATTTCCAATATTGCGGTTGTTCAGCAGTCCCGGGCATATGTTATCGAGCGTCTGGGCGCGTTCCAGGCAGTTTGGGGCGTGGGCCTGCATTTTAAAATCCCCTTTATCGACCGGATTGCCCGCCGCGTGTCCTTGAAGGAGCAGGTTTTGGACTATCCTCCCCAGCCGGTTATCACTAAGGATAATGTTACTATGCAGATAGATACCGTTGTGTATTTTCAGATCACAGACCCCAAGCTCTATACCTACGGTGTGGAAATGCCCATGGCGGCTATGGAAACCCTGACCGCCACAACCCTGCGTAATATCATCGGTGATTTGGAGCTGGATCAGACCTTGACCAGCCGTGACATTATTAACACCAAAATGCGCGCCATTTTGGACGAGGCCACCGACCCCTGGGGCATTAAGGTGAACCGTGTGGAGCTGAAAAACATTCTGCCTCCCCAGGACATTCAAAGCTCCATGGAAAAGCAGATGAAAGCAGAGCGTGACCGCCGTCAGGCAATTCTGCAGGCAGAGGGTCAGAAAAAGTCTGCAATTTTGATTGCCGAGGGTGAGCGTGAGTCTGCGATTTTGCGTGCGGATGCGGAAAAGCAGGCAGCAATCCTCCGGGCAGAGGCAGAAAAGCAAGCGGCAATTTTGAAGGCAGACGGTGAGGCACAGGCCATTCGCACCGTCCAGCAGGCTATGGCAGACTCTATGGCAATGCTCAATGAAAAAGCCCCCAACGACCAGGTCATTAAGCTGAAATCTATCGAGGCTATGGAAAAGGTGGCAGACGGAAAGGCTACCAAGATTATTATTCCCAGCCAGATGCAGGGCATAGTAGGTCTGGCCAACGGCTTGGTAGAGGGCGTTAAGGAATAATGGCAAAAAAAGAAAAAAGATTTATTAAGGTGCTGTCGGAGGGCGGCTTTGCGTCCCCTGCCACCTACGTACTGGTGGACAGACAAACCGGCGTGAATTACCTGTACGCCAGCAGTGGCTACGGCGGCGGCCTGACCCCCCTTTTAAACCGGGACGGAACACCCATCGTCACACAGGTCCCCAAGGTATACGAGGAATAAATTACCAAAAGCGGCGCACTTAAAAAAGTGCGCCGCAGCTATATTTCCGTAAACAATCCGTAAACAATGGAAGAACACAGTTGAAATACGAAAACTTTGCAATATAATAGCTGTATAAAAAAACAAAAAGGTGATCTTTTATGAAACGGATCGGTGCGTGGTTCCGGCGCTTTATGCAGGGTAGGTACGGAACGGACAAACTGAATATAGCGATTTTAACGGCGGGTGTGATAGCCTGCGTTCTTGCTATGGTGCTGCAGCTTCCGGTGGTAAACGGACTGCTGACACTGCTTTCTTATGCGTGCATGGTCTGGGCGATTTTCCGGATGCTCTCCCGGCAAACCTATAAACGCTACGAGGAAAACCGGAAGTATTTGCGCTTTATAGAGCGAATTAAGGATAGAAGCCATCGGTATTATGACTGCCCCCGGTGTCGGCAGACGGTACGTGTACCCAGAGGAAAAGGAAAAATTTCCATATCCTGCCCAAAGTGTAAGGAAAAGTTTATTAAGAAGACATAAGAGGTGTGTGTTATTTAACACGCACCTTTATGTGTCCTAAAATTGCTTAATTATAGCCGCGCAACAGGGCAAGCTATACGCAAACCCGGCTTAAAAATCTGAAACCTTATGAGCATTCCCGGCGATGCGGCCGGGTGGGGTACATAGGGGAGGGCGGCTTGGATTGCGGGAGCAAGACACACAGCGCCTCCCCTATGTCGGTTCTTTCGTGTCTTTCTTGCCGAAACAAGAAAGACACCCTCCGGAGGAACCTAGCCAACAATCCGGCAGAAAACCAATTATAAACTGATAATCTTGGATTTTCTTATTGTATGCAGCCTGACAGCACAACGATACTTCCGGTGCCTCCCTGCGCGCTTTTATGAGAGTGCAAAGCAAGGCTTCGGTGCGGTTTGGGTGTGTAAAGCGGTCTTGCGTTATGCTTTGCTACATGTGTGTTGGGCTCTGGCCAAACACACCTTTTTTCTTTGCCGGGGATTGACGAACAAATTAAGTCGGGGTAAAATAAAAGAAAAGCGCCAAAATAACTGGGGGAGGTTCACGGATATGAAACAAAAAATATACCAATATGACCCCTGGCTGAAGCCCTACGCAAAGGATATTGATCTGCGCAGGAAAAATTACGAGACAACGCTGAGCCGGATTTTAAAGGGCAATAAAACCCTTTCGGATTTCGCAAACGGACACAAGCATTTCGGCTTTCATAAAGAAAACGGCGGCTGGGTGTATCGGGAATGGGCGCCGGCGGCAGAAAAGCTGTATTTAACGGGAGATTTCTGCCAATGGGATCGGTATGCCTATCCTATGGAAAAGGGAGATAACGGGGAATTTTCCCTGTTTTTACCCGGAGAGAATACCCTGCCGGAAAACTCTAAAGTGATGACCGTGGTAGTAAGCGGCGGTAAGGAATTAGAGCGAATCCCCCTTTACGCTACCTATGTGGTGCAGGAGGCTGACGGAAGCTGGAACGGCGTTATTCCGCCCCAGGAGGATTTTTCGTGGACGGATGAAGCCTTTGTGCCGAAAAAGGAACTTTTTATTTACGAATGCCATATCGGCATGGCCCAGGAGGAGGGCAAGGTCGGCTCTTACCGGGAATTTGAGGAAAATATTCTGCCCCGGGTTAAGGCGCTGGGCTACAATACCATTCAGATTATGGCCATTATGGAGCATCCCTACTATGCCTCCTTCGGCTATCAGGTGACAAACTTTTTTGCCCCGTCCTCCCGGTTCGGAACGGCAAAGGAGCTGAAAAGTCTGATTAACACCGCCCATAAGCTGGGCATCGGCGTGCTTTTGGATGTGGTACACTCCCATGCCTGCAAAAACACCCGGGAGGGTATCAACGAATTTGACGGAACGGCCTGTCAGTTTTTCCATGAGGGAGACCGGGGAGAACACAGCGCCTGGGGTACAAAATGCTTTGATTACGGCAAGCCGGAGGTACTGCACTTTCTGTTGTCCAATCTGAAATACTGGCTGACGGAATTTCACTTTGACGGCTTCCGGTTTGACGGTGTAACCTCTATGCTTTACCATGACCACGGTCTGGGTACAAGCTTTGACAGCTACGACAAGTACTTCTCCATGAATACCGATACCCAGGCGGTGAGCTATTTACAGCTGGCAACACAGCTTGCCCGGCAGGTAAAGCCCCACGCTGTTTTGATTGCCGAGGATATGTCCGGTATGCCGGGAATGTGTTTGCCCATTGAGGACGGAGGCATCGGCTTTGATTACCGCCTTGCCATGGGTGAGCCGGATATGTGGATTAAGCTTGTAAAGGAAATCCCCGATGAACATTGGGATTTGGGCTATATCTATTATGAGCTGACCCAGCGCAGACCGAAGGAAAAGGTCATCGGCTACTGCGAGTCCCACGACCAGGCCCTGGTAGGGGATAAGACCCTGATGTTCCGCCTGTGTGACCGGGAGATGTACTGGGGCATGGAGAAAAACAAGGAAAATCTGGTAATTGACCGGGGTATGGCGCTGCACAAGCTGATCCGGCTTCTGACTATGAGCTTGGGCGGTAACGGCTATCTGACCTTTATGGGCAACGAGTTCGGTCATCCGGAGTGGATTGATTTTCCCCGGGAGGGCAACGGCTGGAGTTATCATTACTGCCGCCGCCAGTGGTCCTTGGCGGACAATCCGGAGCTAAAATACCAGTACCTCAACGCCTTTGAAAAGGCTATGGTGGCGGTGGGCAGAAAAAACCGGGTATGTCGGGGCAAAGACCTGTGCCTGTATGTGCATAACGATGATAAGACCCTGGTTTACAAAAAAGGAACGGGTATTTTTGCCTTTAACTTCCATTCCAATAATTCTTATCCGGAGCTGTTTGTTCCTGTTCCGGAAGAAGGAGAATACCAGGTGGTGCTGTCTTCCGACGATTATTGCTTCGGTGGACAGGGAAGAATTTTCCACCAAAGCTACCAAACCACACAGCGCCACGGAAGACCGGGTGTTTTACTGTATTTGCCCAGCCGCACCGCGGTGGTATTGAAAAAGAAATAGTGGAGAAAGCCTGTGAGAAAAAGAATTGTCAGCATATGTCTTTTTATCCTTTTCTTGTGTGGCTGTCAGCCGGCAAAAAGTCAGGATAACGGTCTGAACAACCCGCCGCCGGAAACAACCCAAACCGAAAAGGAAGAAACCACGCCTCCGGTGGTGGTGTACCCCGGGGCGCAGGAATATTATCTGGGTGAGATTACCGACTATTCCTGGGAGCAGGAGTTCCCTCCGGAATTTGTTATGCTGCATTTTTGCAGCGCGGTGGTGAACCACCCCAAGGACCCCTATAACCACGAATATGTGCGCCAGACCTTCATTGACGCAGGGGTGAGCATCCATTATCTTATAGACCGGGAGGGCAAGGTGTTTTGCTATATTCCGGAAAACCGGTCTGCGTGGCATGCCGGCGCCGGAACATGGGCCAACGACGAAAAATACACCAATAAAATGAACAAATATTCCATCGGCATTGAGCTGATGGGTATGGGCACACAAAAGGAAATGTCCATATATATGACAAAGGCAAATTATAACAAGCTGAAAAAAGAGTGGCTTGGCTTTACCGATGCGCAGTATGCTTCCTTAAAGGCCCTTTTGACGGATGTCTGCACCCGGAACAATATCCCTATGGATCGGGCGCATATCATCGGACACGATCAGTACAATCCCAAAAAGCGAGACCCGGGAGACCTGTTCGACTGGTCCAGGATTTTACCGTAAAAGCAGATCATAGGGCGTGCTGCAGCATTTTGCAACACGCCCATTCTTACATAAAAAGACCGGAGGATGCATTCTTGCAGCCTCCGGTTTAGAGTGTCTAAAAACTTAATTGTCATTCTGAGCGAAGCTGCCGGCAGGCAGCGAAGTCAAAGAATCCGTTACTTTACACATCCTCTAAAGGGAAGCGGATCCTTCCATAAGCGTAGGGTCAATCAAAATGTCATCCTGAATTGATGATATTGGGCGTTTATCAACGCTTTATCCGAAGGCTTTCTTTGCCAGGTTTACATAATGCTGAGCATCTGCCCGGATACCGTCTATCTGCTCTTGGGTCAGCGGCTTTACAACCGTTGCCGGATTGCCCAAAATCAAAGAACCGTCGGGGGCGTTCATTTTTCCGGTGACCAGGGCGCCGGCGCCTACTATGCAGTTGTTGCCGATTACCGCGCCGTTGAGGACAATGGCGCCCATACCGATTAAGCAGTTATCCCCCACGGTACAGCCGTGGACAATTGCCCCATGACCTACGGTACAGCCCTTGCCCAGGGTTGTTTTTTCGTGGAGCACGCAGTTTTCCTGAATGTTGGAGTTTTCTCCCACGGAAATTTTTCCGCTGTCACCCCGCAGGACTGCGCCGTACCAGATACTGACATTGTTTTCAAGCACTACATCCCCGGTAATCACTGCCCCGGGGGCAACATAGGTTTTGCTTTCCATGGAAACGCTCCTTATGAAAAATCAGTCTAAATGCTTAACCTTGGTGCCGGAAACACTCTTTGCCGTGTTGCGCAGCAGGGCAAAAACACCCAGTCCGGCAAACAAAAGACCGAGACCCACGTTGGTCAGCACACCGATTCGATATTCGGCTACATAAGTAAAGTCATAGATTAACAGCGCAGGAATATCCGCTGGGGTATAGAAGGGAAGCTCGCCGGCGGATATGGCAAAATACAAGGAGATACCCTCGCCCAAAACCGTTCCCAGCAGAACGCCTACAAGGATACAGACGATCAAAATGGCAACCTTTCCCTTGCCCTGCTTACCCCGGAACAAATCATAGCCCTTTGCAGACAGCCAACCCATAGCAAGACCCACCAGGGAGGCCAAATAGCCGGCAGCCAGCACAAAGCCCCAAGCCACTGCGCCGATGAGCATACCCAGAATAGCGCCGATTGTTCCGTTAAAGTAAGACCCGGTATCCGCGTCCGTTTGCTTCTGCTGGCTTTGCTCGATGTCCCAAAGGACCTTTTGGGCGCACAGCTCATGCATATGGTAAGCAGTGCCGTTAATCAGCTTCCAGCAGCTACCGCCGGAGACGGGCTGACCGCATTCGGAGCAAATGTCTGCGCCGGAGGCAGAATGTTGATGTAAAAGGGGCATAAACCATTCGGTAAAGGCGATGATTTTATCCATCGTTCCAATGGTATCGTGGAAGGTAACGATAATACGGCCGGTGGATATCTGCAGGTTGGTAACCCGATATACCTTTTGCAGTCGCTTCGGATCCAGACTTTCCTGCAGTGCGACCTGCTTGGCAGGGTCGGAAAATTTAGTGGTAATCACCATCTGCTTGTAGCCGCTTCCCTCGGACAGGGTGACGGCAAGTCCCATAAGGCTGCCGTAGGCAACGCCCTGAGAAACCTTCATTCCTTGCTTGGTAGCGAATTTGGACAAACCGGAACCAATCATATAAAGCACCTCTTTCTATTTTCTCCAAATTCATTATATTCGTAATTTCGTGATTTTTCAACAAAAATTATGGAAAAAAAGAGTTCAGGAAAAAGAAGGAATCCCTTGTGTTCCTTTGTGACAAAGGAGTATTTAAGCTATGCACTGTTGAAATATATGCTGAAGCTGGAGCTGTTGCCGGAAATTCATAATAAAGAGAAAGAAACATGGGGTTATGCACAAAAGCTCAGCCCCCTCAAAGAGGGGGCCGGTAAAACCGAAGACTTTGGCTGGGGGAGCTTCCTATTACACTCCCTCCGTTTTTGCCTTTCGGCAAAGCCATCTCCCTCAAAAAGGGAGGCAAGCCTTCTGATGCATATTCGGAAAGAACAATCACGGCACATATCCAGGCGCGACACCACCGTTCGTGAAAAGCTTATTCGGTACGCAGTGCCACAACAGGGTCCTTTTTGGCAGCGCTTCTGGAAGGAATAATGCCGGCAAACAGAGTCAGCAAAATGCTGATAACTACAAGGATTACCGCGGTCTGCCAGGGCAGGAACGCTCTCAGGTTATTGATGCCCGTGAGGAACTGAATGATAGCATTAATGGGAATGCACAGAAGGTGCGTCACCACAACACCGATAGCACCGGAGGCAAAGCCAATCATCACCGTCTCGGCGGTGAACATACTGGACACATTTTTCTTCGATGCGCCAATGGCCCGGAGAATACCGATTTCCTTGGTGCGCTCCTGCACAGAGATTAGGGTAATAACGCCGATCATAATGGAGGAAACCACCAGAGAAATTGCAACGAAGGCGATCAGAACATAGGTGATGGCGTTGATAATGGTGGTGATAGAGGACATCATCAGTCCCACATAGTCTGTGTATTTGATTTGGGACAGCTCATCCATATCTTTATTGTAGTCTGCAATGGCAGCCTCGATGACATCCTTGCTCTCAAAGGTGGCGGCGTACAGGCTGATGGAGGCAGGGTCGTCAAGGTCCAGACAGCCCAGAATAACCAGGTTCTCCTCATAGGTGGATTCGGAAAATTCCAAAATCTCATCATAGAACGTTCCGCACTGTTCGGTGGTATAACCCTTCATAGCCATATCCAAAGAGGCGGAGAGTTGTTCGGCGGACATTGCGCCCAGCTGGGCCTTTACCTGGGCGGCATACTGCAATTTTACCTGCTCCGTCAGCATTTCGGCAAACAACTCGGTGATTTCCTCGTCAGTCATAGCACCGGTGTACTCGGAAACATCCTCCTTGCTCATACCCATCTGCTGCACCATGGCCTGCACCAAGACCGCTTCCATATCCGCCCGGGTCATATTGCCTATAGCCTGCTGCACCATTGCATCCAGCTGCTGCTGGCTGGGGATAGACATAATGCGGATATACGCATCGGCCTTGCCGGCAACGTCCAGAGAGGCGATGTGGGCGCGGAAGGCAGCTTCCTTGACGGCATCACTCAGGTCACCGGTGTTTTCCTCAAAGGGCAACCCGGTGAAAATGTCGATGGTGGGGTCGGCTTTCTGGGCGGCTACCGGGTCGGATTTAACAGATTCCTTGATGATATGCTTGGTCAGTTCACTGGTATAGCCGATGGAGCCGGAGAGCATAGCGGAAACCGCATCCTCGCTGGGACGGATAATACCGGAAACCTTCAGCACAGTTCCGTTATCATAGAGGTAGCGCAGACCGGCATCGGATTTTCGCAGGTCGGTGTAAATTCCGGTAACCGGGTCATACGTAAAGCAGTCAGAGGGCAGAACCGTGCGGAACTCCATATTGCAGATTTCCTTATAGCTCCAGCTGGAGGTATCTACCTCCAGGGTCGTCTTATCCACGGCCGCCTGCATAATAGCCTTGATGTCCTCTTCAGACTTAAGACCCAGGGCATACAGCGTCATATCGTCCAGCTCGTTGTGTTCGTCCAGAACCAAAACAATCTCGTTATAAGCGGTGGGCCAGGAGCCGTAGATGACATCGTACTGCTTTTCCAGAAGCGGGCTGATCAGCTTGCCGTTCTCGCCGGGGAGCATTTCCTGCCACAGCGTCATTCCCGGAGTTCCGCCGGCAGAGGACAGCATACTCGTCATAGGATTTCTTTCTGCCATATCCGCCATACCGGACATATCCATACCCATAAACTGCCCCATCAGCTCCTGCATCAGCTCCATGGTGTCGGAGGAAATGATGTTTCCGTCTACATTTTTCGTATAGATCTGAAGATCCAGATCATAGGCATACTGGATACCGGAGAGGGCTTCATAAAGGGGACTTTCCGGATTTTTCCGTTCCGCTTCAATAAAAGCCTTGAAGGAGGCCAGGTCGTTTTTGGTGGTTTCCAGATTGTTCAGCGCGTTGATCATCTCGTAGATGGCAGGCTTGGAGTAGACCGCATCGTTTTCGTGTTCGTGGCTGGACTGCGCGCTTTCCATAAAGGTAGCTATGAGGGTACTCATATCTGTGTGGGTAGCCTGAATGGTCAGAGGATAAGAGGAAAGGGTGTCCTCCTGAAGAATGTTGATATAGGTGGTCATACCCTGGGATACGGCGTAAATCAGCGCGATTCCGATGATGCCGATAGAGCCTGCAAAGCTGGTCAGCGTGGTGCGCCCCTTCTTGGAAATCAGGTTTTTCAGGCTCAGTCCAAAGGCAGTCAGCAAGGACATAGAGGGCTTCTTTTCCTTCTTTTTGTCTGAGTGCTTCTGCTTAGCCCGGGCTTGATATTGCTGATATTCACCGGGGTCGATGGGAGCAGAATCACCGGTGATTTTGCCGTCCAGCATCCGGATAATCCGGGTGGAATAGGCTTCTGCCAGGTCGGGATTGTGAGTGACCATAATCACCAAGCGGTCCTTGGCGACTTCCTTCAGAATTTCCATAACCTGTATGCTGGTCTCGGTATCCAGCGCGCCGGTAGGCTCGTCGGCCAAAATAATATCCGGGTTGTTAACCAGAGCGCGTGCAATGGCCACACGCTGCATCTGTCCGCCGGACAGCTGACTGGGTTTTTTCTTCATCTGGTCGCTCAAACTCACGGCTTCCAGTGCGGCAGCGGCCCGTTTGCGGCGCTCTGCCTTGGAAACACCGCTTAAGGTCAGCGCCAGCTCCACATTCTGAAGCACCGTTTGGTGAGGGATCAGGTTGTAGCTTTGGAACACAAAGCCTACGGAGTGGTTGCGGTAAGCATCCCAGTCCCGATCCTTAAAGTCCTTGGTGGAGCGACCGTTAATAACCAAATCGCCCTGAGTATACTGATCCAGTCCGCCAATGATGTTCAGCATCGTGGTTTTACCACAGCCGGAGGGGCCAAGGATGGAAACAAATTCAGCCTCCCGAAATTGGAGACTGATACCCTTCAGGGCTTCTACCCTGCCGTTGCCGGCGGGATACGTTTTGTGAATGTTTTTCAGTTCAAGCAAGCTGCACATTCCTTTCTTGTGGATGAGGTTGGTTGACATTCCTTGCGACTGATGATAGTATAAGATACATATGTCGCGCGTTCAATCATCAAATTTTCAGAAAAAAGTAGATGTGCAACAAACAGACTTGTTGTGTTGCGGGTTTACAAAAAGTTTAAGGAGCGTACAATGAAACAGGATTTACGAATCGCCGTAACCAAGCGGATGATTCAGGAAGCGCTTCTGCGCCTGCTGAAAACAAAGCCTTTGGACAAAATTAAGATAAATGAATTGTGCGCCGAATCCGGGGTCAACCGGGCAACCTTCTATCGGCATTACGAAACCCTCCAGGAGGTGCTTCACGAAATAGAGGTGGAATTTATCCGGCAGATGCCCCGTCCTGCCAAGCCACCCCAAAATGTAACCGAGGCACGGGATCATATGGAGGCCGTCTGCACCTATTTCTACGACCATGCAGATATGATCAAGCTGCTGTTTCTAAACCGGACGGATGGGGATATGCGGCAGGGGTTGAACGAGTTTTATCGCAGCTTTCTGGAGCTGCGAAACGAGAAAATGATGGTATCCGATATAGACGAGGATTCTGTCAAGGTGATTATTGCGCTGGTTGGCGGTGGCGGCTACTGCCTGCTGCAGCAGTGGATTTTGGGGGATATTATTAAGTCGCCCAAGGAGATTGCGGACGTTTTGTGCAATGTGATCCGCTGGCCGGGCTGTTCGGATTTTTCCTGACAGAAGCAAGAAAGAGGAGGTCTTCAGCCCCCTCTTTCTTTTCTGGTGCGGGTGTTCATAACGGACTTAAGGAAAATCGGACGGAATAAACCAACCGGGTGTTTCCGGGAACAGGCGATCTAATGTTGGTAATAAGGTGTTCTCAAATTCGGAAACGGTAAGCAGTATGTTTTCCAGAAATGCGTCAGTTTCCTGCTGATTGGTCGGTGTCTGATTTGCATTGCCGATCGTGTGATTAAAACCAACCCCTTGATATGACACACCTACTCCCAAATCGTAATGGGACGGTCCGCTGTCTATATCAATATAGATCACATTTCCTTTTGCAGTACGCTTTTCCAGCGAATACACGCCCCCGTTCCAAACAAGCTTGTAGGTATACCCATATTTCTTTGCAAGCTTCTTTAACGGTTTTGCTATGGAATAATTAGACTCAAAAAGATTTTGAGAAGAAGTGAAAGGAAGCCGATTCGCAAAAAAGTCGCGGCATTTTTGCAAAACTGGTTCGGCAGATTGATTGATTTCTTTAATGCGCTGCTTTTCTTCTTCAGATAGGTAGATGGATAGAGAAGACGTTGCTTTGATTTGTGGTAATAGTTTTTGCATTGCCTCATAATAAGGAGTTGCATCCATCACGATACCATCGTGCAAAAGATCCACAGACAGTTTTAGATAGTTTTCCGCACAGGCATCTCTGTGTAAGGTAATACCGGAACCATAAGGCTGGCATTCCATATATAATGTGGGATCAAAAGGTATTTTATCCGTTTTTGACATTCGAAGTGCAACAGAATAATCACGTTCAAAACAAGTTCTTTTCCCGAAGAAATCAATGTCAAAATAGTATAGATTACTTTCACAGAAACCATATCTACGGTGTATCTTCTTCATAAGCGGCAAGAGGTCGCTTTCAGGGAAGTCGTCCGCCCGGTCAATGTTACTCAACCATAGTTTGTCTGACCGGTTATACGATCTGCCGTTATGATACCGAATTTCACCCAAAGAAGGACAATCTTTTAAAATTTTAGCGCAGCTGCTGCGAGGCAGTGCCTCGTCCTTAGTTTCGTTATAATCGAGAATATCCTCAAAGAAATACAAGAAGCGATGACTTGTGAGGTAGTTTTCAGACATAAAACGATGCACAATTTCCGGTAATTCTGAGAAAGGAATTTTTGTTTTGATATTGAAAATATAGTGTTTAACCAGACGCATAACTTTCCTCCTTTTTGAGAGCTATATGTGCCTATTCGTCACTTCTATTATACATTGGTGCATGCGGTTTTTCAACAGTCGGGTATAGGTTGTTCCATTTATAACAAGCAACGGATTTGCTGCAGCAATCCAGCTTGTCCGGGGTGGCTCCCCTGATACCCTACCCAAAATGATCTGAAAGAAACAGAGACATTCATTCTAAAACTCAAGAAGAGCAGGCAAACCGCCTGCTCATGCATAAGGGTAAAAAGAAATCGAGTGTCCATAACTCAAATCCGTTATGAACACTCGATATGGTACGGGCGACAGGACTTGAACCTGCACGGTTGCCCATTGGAACCTAAATCCAACGTGTCTGCCAATTCCACCACGCCCGCATTGCCCCCATTATAGCAGGCGAAGATTTCTTTGTCAACGACGGGGTTGGGGTATTTATGAGGTCTTTGCTCTGTTTTTCTGTAATAATTCTTGACAAGCCACCATTGGGCGAGTAAAATAGATTCGGAATGGTGTACGCTGTTTCCGCGTTGGAAATACAGCGTTTCATATTTCACCCGGCATGAACCGAGGGTTTGCGTTTCTCGCCTCATGGCGTTTTATTTGTTTTTCTTTTTAATGCCAAATTTTGGCAAACTTAATTTTACACATGAGGCCTTTGGCGCTCACCTTCTTACTGTGTCTATTTTAAAAAGGAGGTGTGCATAAAATTTATGGACTTAATGGACATTATTTTTCTTGTCCTTGCCGCAGTTGCAGGTCTGGGTATCGGTATCGGTATCGGCATGGCAATGCGTAAGCGTATATCCGAACGGGAAATCGGCAGCGCCGAGCAGGAAGCCACCCGGATTATCAATGAGGCTATCCGCAGCTCCGAGAGCCGCAAAAAGGAAATGCTTCTGGAGGCAAGGGACGAAATCCATAAATCCCGCACAGAAAACGAACGAGAAATCAAAGAGCGTCGCGCTGAGCTGACCAAGCAGGAGCGCAGACTGCAGCAGAAGGAAGAAACTCTGGATAAAAAAGCAGAGGCTTTTGAGAAGAAAGAAGAGGAAATGGCCCGCCGTCTGGCAGAGGTAGCGGTTGCCAAGGAAGAGGCCGAGGCTGTGAAAAAGGCCCATCTGGCAACCTTAGAGCAGATTTCCGGCCTGACTCAGGAGCAGGCAAAGCAATTCCTTCTGAAGAACGTGGAGGAGGAAATCCGCCACGAAACTGCAATGAAAATCAAGGAAATTGAGCAGCAGATGAAGGACGAGGCTGACGAAAAGGCCCGTGAGGTTATCTCCATTGCCATTCAGCGCTGTGCCGCCGACCACGCCGCAGAGGCTACCGTCTCCGTTGTGCCTCTGCCAAACGATGAAATGAAGGGCCGCATTATCGGTCGTGAGGGTCGGAACATCCGCACCTTAGAAACCATCACCGGTGTGGATCTGATTATTGACGATACCCCCGAGGCCATTACCGTCTCCTGCTTTGACCCTGTCCGCCGGGAGATTGCCCGTCTGGCACTGGAAAAGCTGATTGTGGATGGCCGTATCCACCCCACCCGCATCGAAGATTGTGTGGAAAAGGCCCGCAAGGACGTGGACCGTACAATCCGGGAAGAGGGCGAGCGCGCCTGCTTCGAAACCGGCGTTCACGGCTTAAACCCCGAGCTGGTTAAGATTTTGGGCCGCCAGAAGTATCGTACCTCTTACGGTCAGAATGTGCTGAATCACTCTATGGAGGTTGCCCACATTGCCGGCCTGATGGCCGCGGAGCTGGGTGTGGATGTGACCTTGGCAAAGCGCGCCGGTCTTTTGCATGACTTGGGCAAATCCATTGACCACGAGGTTGAGGGCAGCCACGTGCAGCTGGGTGCAGATCTTGCCAGAAAATACAAGGAAAATCCTGTGGTTGTCAATGCCATTGAAGCCCACCACGGCGATGTTGAGCCCAAGACGATTATTGCTGTTTTGGTACAAGCCGCCGATGCCGTATCCGCCGCAAGACCCGGCGCCCGCCGTGAGAATGTGGAAAACTACATCCGCCGTCTGCAAAAGCTGGAGGAGCTTACCGGCTCTTATCCCGGCGTTGAAAAGGCTTACGCCATTCAGGCAGGCCGCGAGGTCCGGATTATGGTCAAGCCGGAAGAGGTTACCGAGGACAATATGATTATTTTGGCAAGAGATATTGCCAAGCAAATCGAGTCTGAGCTGGAATACCCCGGTCAGATTAAGGTCAATGTCATCCGGGAAACCAAGGCTGTGGAATACGCAAAATAATACTGAGGAAGCCCCTCAGATACGAAACCCGGGAGCAATCGCTCCCGGGTTTTACATTTTTTTCATAACCTTTCCGCAGCAGCGGGGGATAACTTCCCCGGCTTTGATGTGCAGCAGTTTGTGGCAGATGGGGCAGTAGACATCGCAGTCTTTTTCTGCCCGCACTACCGGCAACAAACCTTCTTTTAGTTCCATATTTTCACCTCTTAAATATGCGTGTTATCGTCGGGAAGGCATTTCGCCTCCCCAGGGAAGGAAGACCCGTCCCCTGCGAGATTTTCTTACTTGAAGTATCTCTCCAGCAGGCCCTTCAGTGCCTTGCCGTGGCGGGCCTCGTCTTGAAACTGTGCCTGAAAACCGCTTGAAATCAAGGTTTTATTATTTATTTTTCAAAAATCACACTTTTGTCACACTAAAACCGAATAATATTGTGCTCTTTTTATTCATCATCGGCATTTTCTTTTTTGCGAACTTTATTAATGATTGTGATAACAATCACAAAACAGATTGTGTTTACGAATCCTTCAATTAAAATTTCGATATATGTTTTTTGGAACAACAATCCAATCAATGCAACAACAGTTGTAACAATCAAATATAGTAATAAAAATTTCAAGATATTCTTGCAGAAGTTTTTCATCCTATCACCCCAAAAACAAAAGATGCGCTACCGTTATGATAGCACATCTTTGTTGGTTTTACAATCAAGTATTAGCCGAAGTACCGCTTCAGCAGGCCCTGCAGAGCCTTGCCGTGTCTTGCCTCATCTTGAGACTATATTGAAAACCCTTGTAAATAAAGGATTTTACACAATTAGTTTACAAAATACCACTTGAAATCCCACCATTTGCATGTTATCATAATATCAATAAAGGGGGATTTAATATGGCAAAATATACTGGTGTAACACAAAACCCTGATGGGTCTTGGACTTATAGAATTAAAATCAAATTGCCTGATGGGAGTGTAAAAGATACTCGCATCAAAAAGGATGCTCGTGGCAATCCTTTTTTAACTGCAAGACAGGCTTTTGATGCAAAGAAAGAACACGAAACGAGAATAAGAACAAACCCAGAAGAAAACATACCAAAGAGCAAGGTAGTAACATTGCAAGATGTATATGATAATTATCTTGAAACCACCGCAAAGAAAAGAGCACCCGCCACTCTTAAAAAACAAGACAGTATGTGGCGAAATCATATTGCACCTGAATTTGCAGACCGTGATATTAACTCTATAACCATTATAGAACTCGATACATTTCTTGTCAATCTTTATAAGGTAAAGTCCTATAAGTACACCGAGGGATTTTTGAAATTCTTCTATCTGCTTTTTGGTCATGCAGACCGTATGGAAGTTTTAGACCCCAACAGATACTTGCGAATGTTTGTAACCAAAGGCAAAAGACTTACAATGCCACCAATGACACAAGCAGATTTTGAAGAATCAGAAGAGGGTGCTACCGTTTATGATGACGGTCAGCTGCAGATAATGGAAAACATTTTCAAGAGTGAAGATGGCAATTTGCTTACTGCTTTCTATCTTGGTTTGTATTGCGGTTTGCGAGTTAGCGAATGTTTTGCTCTGCGGTGGGAAAACATAAACTGGGAAAATCATTCTATAACTGTCAATCGGCAACTGCATTATGAAAATGGTGTTTGGAAACTTTGTGCAGTTAAGACATTAACAAGTGTTAGGCAGGTTTTAATGCCTGCATTTTTGCAAGATTATCTTGATGATTATTTCCAAAAACAAAGAGAACAACAAAGTCAACTTGGAAAGGGTTATCGTAACACGGAACGAGTGTATGATGATGTTCGTGGCGAATGGCTCACAGGTGCGGATTTTGTCAATCGCAAAAGCAACGGCGAAATGCTGACAAACAACTCTTTGAAATACTGGTCTAAACGAATTATGGAACTTGCAAAGATTGATTTTAAGTTTCATAACTTGCGACACACCTATGCGACCACTTGTGCAATAAACAATGTTAATCTTCAAATGTTAATGTCAATGATGGGACACAAGAAAATAGATACCACTAAAACATACTATATCAATACTGACAATGAACCTTTAAGAAAAAGGACGTTCAAAATCATTGATAATATGTACACATATCAAACTGCACCTATGCCGTTAGATGAACCACCTAAGGACTATGTAGAAACCATAGATAGCAAAGGAAGGAAAACACGATATATAAAAAGATAAAACAAAGGTGGATCATCACGTGATGATCCACCTTTGTTGTTATGCAGTTTCCTGTGCTTCTTTTAATTCATCCATATATGAGGTTATGTCATTGAACATATCGGTTGCATCTGTTTCTTCTTTGCCCATAAGTTTCACATATTCAGGCACAGGGTTTTCAAATTCACATTTGAGTTCAGCACGTTGAATATATGACCCGTCGTGTTTGAAGCCACAAAGGAACGGCACACCCTTTTCTTCGTTTTGCTCCTGATATTCGCGAACATAATCCTTGTCAATGTCAATAAGCAAGGAAATACGGCGAAAGAATTGCCACCTTTGTTCCTTTGTACCCTCAAACCATAACAAAGGGTCTTTGGTGCTTGTGATGATTATGAGTTTACCCATAAATGTTTTGTTGGTGTATCTGCTTTTGCTACTACTTGCATAGTGAGGGTCTAACATTTTTAGAGTGTCGCTCAAACTTTCTGCTTTTCCTGTCATCTCATCTACATCTCGATAGTCATCCAAGATGAAAATATCCTCGCCCATATAGTCTTGCATTATATCGTTGCTTGCACTACTACGAGCAAAATCTCGATAACCTTTTTTCTCGCATAGCATTTTTGCATAGAGTTCTGCATAGGTACTCTTACCGGAACCGCTATCTCCGTGTATGAAAATAATCTTCATATTTCGCTTTCCTTTCGTTGACATTCTACATTGTTGTTTCCATATTTGCTCAACGGTTTTGTCGGCAGTCAAAATTGCTCTCAAAAGTTCCTTATTGTTACATACTTTTTTCAAGTCTTTGATTTTCTTGTTTGCCTGAGCATAAGTGATTATCTCTTGCATAAAGTCAAAAACAATTTTGTCTGCTTCATTAACTAAAGAATGATTTTTTTGGTCTTCTTCAATCGCTTGTTTTAAGTCAAAATTACTGACAACTTCATCATCCTTATATTGATACTTTTCGGGAACATTGCGGTGGGTAAGGTATAAAAGCATATCTGCCTTGCGGCCGTGAACCTTACCAACATACTGGGGTTCATCTTTGAACCATCTTGCCACATCCTTGAATGTTGCACTACCTTGTCCAAAGTTTAAATACAAATGAATATGTGGTTTTTTGAGAGTTCCTTCCTTGTGTTCAGGGTTCTTCTCTTCGTCTTTTTTGGTATATACATCTTTATCGTGAATGATGTATGCCCATTCCTTAATTGTTCGGTGCTTATCAATAATTTCTTGCATTTCTTCTAATGAAACTTTTAAGTGTTTAATTTGTTGTGAATATTCACAATGTTTTGCCATAACGGTGGTCTCCTTTCAGAATTTGAATTTAAAAATTCTGAATACGGACAAAACAAAAGACCTAACAGTTTCCCGTTAGGTCTAAATTAGCACCGATTAAAAGTAGAAATAACGGAAAACGGAAAGCAATAGTAACACTATTGTTCCTTTGTTCTGTCACCCGTTTTTTTCTACTACTTACTGCCTGAATGTCTGCTATCTATCTTCGTTCAAGGTCAGTCGCCGCTTCCGTCGATGGAGCATCAATCTCTTGTAAGACGATTTCGTCATCGGGTGGGTGTGCTCATTTGTTGCTGCCCACTGGCGATACGGTATCATTATTCAGTTGTCGCTCTCTATCATTGAGAGCATTATCAGTATATCATATTTTGGGTTAAAAGTCAAGTCTTTCGCCCTGAATTTTACCCTTTTTACACTTTTTCTACACGGCGTTGGACAAGCCCTCCAACGCCGTGTTTTCCTTTATTTATAAGGGTTTCTTATATCAATTACCCTTTTACCCTTTCAATCGTAATTCTTGCATTTTTTGAAACTCATTTACTTTTGCACGGAAATATGCTATAATATAAACAATTCGATAAACTTGAATTTGGAGGGGACGATATGGTTGAACGTGCGAACATTAATGATATTGCCGCATTGACGGCATTAAGATTGGAATTTTTGCAAGAAGACTGTGGTGAACTGAATGAAGAAGTCATAAGTAAGCTTGTCGAAGCTTTGCCAGCATACTTTGAAAAGAATCTTAACCATAATATTTTCTGCTACCTAATTAGAGAAAAGGAAAATGTCGTTGCCTGTGCATTCTTGCTAATAGATGAAAAACCTGCAAGCCCGATGTTCATAACAGGTAGAACAGGAACAGTACTCAATGTATACACAAAACCGATATGCCGACATAAGGGATATGCAACAGAGATA
>JAFVZT010000001.1 GCA_017508045.1 Oscillospiraceae bacterium
CATTGGGATGTCGCCAAGCGGTAAGGCACCAGACTTTGACTCTGGCATTCGTAGGTTCAAATCCTGCCATCCCAGCCAATGACCCGCTAGCTCAGTTGGCAGAGCAATTGCCTTTTAAGCAATGGGTCTGGAGTTCGAATCTCCAGCGGGTCACCAAAAAAGCAGACACCCCATCAGGGGCGTCTGCTTTTTATTGTAAAAGCGCTGGAGATTTGAAAGATAAAATACGGCGCGAACGAGCGCCGCCGCCGAGTGCTGGACCGAGGCGAACCTATATTTCCATCAAAGGCGGAAAAGTAAACGAACTCCAGCGGGTCACCCCAAATGAGGAAGTTTATGAGTTTGAATTCGTAGACAAAAAATCAGCCGACCCAAATTGGTCGGCTGATTTTTTGGAGCTGCTAGCCAGATTTGAACTGGCGACCTCATCCTTACCAAGGATGCGCTCTACCGACTGAGCTATAGCAGCATTTTTAGACAGCTTTGACATTATATCTTAGAGTTTTTCAATTGTCAAGGGCTTTTGAGAAAATATATCAAAATCTGAAAGGGGTTGTGAGAAAAGTCAAAATAATGGTATGCTGCACCTTCCTCGCAGTATGGAAATTGTAGAAGTGAGATATGGGTATGCACTTGAGTTTTTTTGTAAAACAGTATAATATTATACTGTTTTACCGGTAAATTTATAAACTGCAGGGATTGAAAATAATGGATAATCTTGAAATCATCCGGTCCTCTCGAAAAACCATAGCTATTGAAATTACGAAGGATTTCCGTGTTCTTGTGCGTGCGCCTATTAAGATGCGCAGCGAGGACATTGTGCGATTTGTTAGCGACAAGGCTGACTGGATTCAAAAGCATCTTGAGGTGGCGAGAAGGCGGCAAGAAGCTGCCCCTGTCAAATTTTCAGACAGAGAACTCCGGGAGCTTACAGATGCGGCTAAGAAGGATATTCCGGAGCGCGTCAGAAGATTTGCGGTTCAGGTGGGCGTAGGTGTTGGCAGAATTTCTATCCGCAGGCAGAAAACCCGTTGGGGATCCTGCTCTGCAAAGGGGAATTTGAATTTCAACTGTCTGCTGATGTGCTGTCCGGAGAAAGTGCGGGATTATGTGGTGGTACACGAATTGTGCCACAGAAAAGAGCTAAATCACTCAGACCGGTTTTGGGCAGAGGTAGAGCGTGCTTTGCCGGAGTATCAAACATACCGCAGGTGGCTTAAGGCGTATGGATGCGAAATTATAGGGAGAATATGACAAAAAGTCCCGGAGATTGCATTTGCAATTTCCGGGACTTTGGACTATGTTACGCAATTCCAAAAAGCTCTAAAAGCACTTTGCCTGCCAGCAGCAGGATTACAAATAAAATTACCGGGCGAACAATTTTAGAGCCGTTTTTCAGCGCCAGACCTGCGCCGAAGTACTGTCCGGCGGTAGCAAAGACCGCGGAAATGAGACCAAGGGGTACCAGCACCTTGCCGGCAGCCAGGGAAGTAAACACAGCCCCCACATTGGAAGCTAGATTTACTAATTTCACATTGCCGGAGGCAGTGCGCACATCCACCTTGGCAAGATAGCAGAAGGACAGCAAAAGGAATGTGCCTGTGCCGGGACCGTAAAATCCGTCATAAGCGCCGAAAATAAAGGATGCGCCCCAGACAATCCCTCTGCGCAGCCATTCATTAAGCGCCCCCCGGTTTTCCGGCAAATCTTTTTTCTTTAAAAGAATTACTGCAATCACCGGCAGTACAATAAGCAGGATAAGCTTCAAGTACTGTTCGTCCATAGCCAAATGCAGCTTTGTGCCCAGATGGGCGCCTACCAAAGCAAGGGCAATGGAAGGGATGCCCAGCAGCCAATCCACATATCCGTTTATTACATAACGCACCGTGGATGCCACAGTACCAATGCAGGAAGAAAGCTTGTTGGTACCAAGGGCATAGTGCATAGGAAGTCCCGCCAGAAGATAGGTAGGCAGGGAAATAATACCGCCGCCACCGCCGATGGCATCCATAAAGGATGCGCAGAATACGCCCAGACACACCAGCAGCACGACCCATATGGGATAACCGAAGAAGTTCATATATGTCTCCTTATAAAGAAAATTTCACACAGATAGGCGCATTATATCACAGCTTCTGCATTTTTCAACAGGAAATACCTAAAAATCCGGAATGTGGATTGCCACGTCCCGGATACACTTGCTTCAGTGCCGATCTGCAATATAAAAAGCAGCGACTGCAATAAGGCCACTGCTTTCTTGTATAAAGAGCAAAGCCCCAAAGGCTCACGCCTTTAGGGCTTTGGTGTCGGCGTCCTGTTGCGGTGCCCGGCATCTTCGTCGCCGACGGTGCGGCTTCCTCACCTGCCGACCACTGCCACTCGCTCGGGTCGCTCGTCCCGCCACCGGCGGTGCTCCCCTCGCTCCCCGGACTCTCACCACCGGTTCTCGTCCGGCCGGTATTAAAATATGGGATACCCGGTTCGGGTATCCCATATTTTGGTGCCGGTGGCCGGACTCGAACCGGCACGCCATCGCTGGCGGTGGATTTTGAGTCCACTACGTCTACCATTCCATCACACCGGCAATTACCTGCATAGTATACAATATCTTTTTAAAAATAGCAAGCATAAAATGCAAGGATTTCATATTTATTTTTATTGTTCCCGGAAAGTGATTTCACCGGTTATGGGGTCCATGGCATCCACAATGGCCAAAGATTCCAGATGATAGCCTAAATTGCGAATACGCATACCGCCGTCCTGGAAGCCTTTTTCAATGGCGATACCCAGACCCTCCACGGTGGCGTTGGCATCTTCTACCAGGGAGATTAAGCCCTGCAAAGCGCAGCCGTTGGCGAGGAAATCGTCAATAATCAAAACATGATCGTCACTGGAAAGGAACTTTTTGGAGACGACGACCCGGTTAATGTTTTTGTGGGTGAAGGATTCTACCTCCACAACATACAAATCGCCATCAATATTAATGGATTTGGATTTTTTGGCAAAGACCAGGGGCACACCGAATTCCCGGGCTACCGGATAGGCGATTGCGATACCGGATGCTTCAATTGTCAAAACCTTGGTAATTTTTTTGTCGGCAAATCGGCGGTGAAATTCTTTTCCGATTTCATCCAAAAGGGCAATGTCCATTTGGTGATTGAGGAAGGAATCTACCTTCAATACATTACCGGGCTTTACAATGCCGTCCTTTAGAATTCTTTTTTCTAAAAAATTCATAGTGCACCTCCTCTTTTTGATACTTCCAATATAACATATCTATGTCGAATTGTCACCTGTTTTGTTAAAAAATATAAAAATCCGCCTACACAGATGCGTAGGCGGATTATATGGTTTATGTTAAATGGTTTTGCTTCAATGCTTTTGTGATGACAACAGCCAAAAGGGGCGCGCCGATGATGGCTACCACTGCATTAAAAATCGTGGCAGGCAGCTTGGAAATTACAGCCAAAAGTGCGGCTTCGTGGGAAAGACCCTTTAAAAGCAGTCCGCTATAAAAATAGGTTTTGGCAAGGTATAAGATGCCGTAGCTTACAGCACCGCAGGAGGTTGCTGCCAGCGCCTGTCCGTAGTTATTTTTCCTGCCCCCACGGATAATGAGACCTGCGACCAGACCGTATGCGCCCTTCATTAAAAAGGTGAGCCAGCATTCGGAGATATACAGGGGATTAAACATATCGTAAATGGCAGAGCCCAAACCTGCGGCAAGACCGCCCAGCCAAGGACCGAGCAAAATGCCGGAAAGGGCGCACAAAATGTTGCCTAAATGAAAAGCAGTTGTGCCTGCAATGTCAACAGGCAGAGTAATTCGCAGGGCTGAGCCGGCTGCGGTTAACGCCGCCAGCAAGGCGGTAAGTACGATTTTTTTTGTAGATAGTGTCTGGGGTTTCACAATCATCACTCCTAGAATGGATTGACTACAGTATACCACAATCTGGCAATAAAAAAAGACCCAAAATAGTTAATTAAAACAATGCCAGATGGCGTTAAAAAATTTACATTTATTTTTAAATTGATTTATGGTATGATATTTGAAAACACAGACAGAAAGGAAAAGGGGATTATGCGCGTAGTATTGCTTTCCTGCAACACCGGAGAGGGACACAACTCCACTGCCAGAGCGATTATGGAAGTTCTGGAGCAACGGGGCGTTGAATGTGATTTGAGAGATGCACTAGCATATTTGTCTCCCGGCGTTTCGAAGTTTATTTGCAACTGGCACGTCCGCATTTATAAGCACGCACCCAAGCTCTTTGATGTGGGCTACCGTGCCTTTGAAAGAAGTGCGGATCCGGATGAGACTGCACCTATTTATGAGGTGCTGAAGCTGGGTGCCGGTAAGGTGTGGAAAATGTTGATGATGGGCAATTATGATGCCGTAATCTGTGTACATACGTTTTCCGGAATGCTTATGACCGAGGTGCGCAAGGTTTGGGGCGTGGAAATTCCCTGCTATTTTGTGTCTACCGATTATACCTGCCATCCCACGTTGGAGCAGTGTGAAATGGATGGTTATTTTATTCCCACATCGGATTTGTCTTCCGAGTTCATCCGGGCAGGCATTTCCAGCCTCCACTTGATACCATACGGAATTCCGGTTCGGCAGGCATTTTATACCGGTCAGGATAAAAAGGAAGCCAGAGAAAAATTGGGCTTGCCTGAGGATGGCCTTGTTATTTTGCTTATGAGTGGCAGTATGGGCTGTGGCCCTATTCGCAGGGTTGCCCGGGAATTGCTTGACAGATTGCCGGAGCATTGCATGGTGGTCGCTATCTGCGGCAATAACGAAAAGCTTTACGAAACGATGTCTGAAATTGCCGGTCCCCGGCTTCAGGTGCTGGGCTACACCAAGGATGTTCCTGCTTATATGGACGCATCGGACATTATTGTAACCAAGCCTGGCGGATTAAGCTCCACGGAGGCTGCCAACAAGCATTTGCCGATGGTATTGATCAATACGGTAGGTGGCTGCGAAAGCAGAAACTTTGATTATTTCCTGGAGCATCGGTATGCCGTGGGCAGCAGCGATCCGGAAATGGTAATCGCCCAAACCGTACTTTTGGCTGTGGACGAGCAGCGCAGAACCGAAATCAGGAACGCCCTTAAAGAGAATTTTACGGAAAACAGTGCGGAACTGATTGCGCAGCGTGTTATGGACTCTGCCGCCCAATATCGTCAAAGACGCAATGGTATACATTTTGGAAGAAATGGATATCCTCTAACAGAAAAAGGAGGATACGAAATGGAACAAAATTTACAGAATCAAACGGCTATCAATTTAGCTCGAGCCTTTGCAGGAGAATCTCAGGCGCGCACCCGGTATACCGTTTATGCACAGGTTGCCCGGAAGGAAGGCTATGAGTGGATTGCCCGGGTCTTTGAGGAAACGGCAGACAATGAGGCAATCCATGCTGAGGAATTTTTGGAGCATCTGCAAAAACTGGGTGCTTGTGCGCCAAGTATTGATTTGCACGCAGGGTATCCCTTCCAGCTGGGAACGACAGCGGAAAATCTGCAGTTTGCCGCCCAGGACGAGCTGGAGGAGCATAATGAGGTGTACCCCGGCTTTGCCGAGCTTGCCCGTCGGGAGGGACACGATGACACGGCGCGTCTTTGGCTGCAGATTGCCCGGATTGAAGGCGTACACCACAATGTATTTAAATCCTTACACGAACAGCTGGTCAGCGGCACGCTGACGGAAAAGGCTGCCCCCATTACCTGGCGCTGCTTAAATTGCGGATATACCTATGAAGGTATTCGCGCCTGTGATCCCTGTCCGGTTTGCGGCAAGGATGTCGGCTGGCAGGAGGGGGAGCTGGACAGAAAAAATATCCTTAAAAAATAAGGAAAATGCAACTTTTGGTTTACAGAGCCTGCCATCGTGTGATATGATATGCGGTAGGAAATAGAAACCGAGGTTGTAAATAATGAACTATATCGTATTGGATATGGAATGGAATCAGCCCTGGCCGGGGTCACCGTCGGCACGGAAGGTGCTTCCTGTGCAGATACGCGGCGAGATTATTCAAATTGGCGCGGTGCGTATTACCGAGACTCAGCAGGTGGCGGATGAATTTCAGGTTCTGATTAAACCCAAATATTATCGGCGCTTAAACCGCCGGGTCAGCAAGCTCACCGGAATTAAGGAAGCCCAGCTGCGGGAAGAGGGTGTTCCCATGACAGAGGCTATGGAGAAATTTCGCGCTTGGTGCGGTGAGGATATCACCTTTTTGACTTGGGGCTTTGATGACATTACCATTCTTCGGGAAAACCTCCGGCTGTACGGTATGGATGAGGACTGGGTCAGCCGCTGGTATAATGCCCAGATGATTTTTAATGCCCAGACCGACGGCTCCAGTTCGCAGAAGGCACTGAAAACTGCTATGGAGCTATTCAATATTGAGGCTACAAGGCCTGCTCACGATGCCTTGGGAGACGCCTATCATACTGCACTGATTTGCGCGAGACTGGATTTAAAAAAGGGAACACAGGAATACGGCGAGGCGCTGAAAAGCCACGTTAACGGCTTCCACGGAGCAGAGCTTCCCGGCTGTATCAGCAGAAAGGTGTTTTACGATTATTCGGACAAGCACGCAGCCTTAGGCGCAATGACCGGCGAAGAAAACATTTGCCCCGTTTGTTCCCGGCAGATGCTGGGGTCTCGCTGGTTCGCCCAGCCGGGACATCGGTATATGGATTTGGCAACCTGTCCGGAGCATGGAAAGTTTTTAATTCGTGTGCGCTTGTCCAACCAGCCGGACGGCAAGGTGCGAGTCAGCCGTTTAATTTATGAAGCAACCTCGGAAGCTGCAGCAGCCTATGCCCGTCGGGTAGAGAAGGCGGACCCGCAGGAGCAAAGACCGCTTCAGCACCGCAGACGCCGCAGCCGGCTTCCGGAGAAAAAAGACTGATATTGTCAAAAAGGGCTATAAGATTACTCGTATATGTATTCATAAGAAGCGGCGGGAGTAAACCCCCACCCTACAGTGTCTTAAATGAGATGTTCGTAGGGCGGGGGCTTGCTCTCGCCGTAAGTGCTTATAGAATAAATATGCGTTTTTACAACCCCTTTTTCTTGCTGTGCATTGTAATTGGCTTTAGTCTGTGGTATATTTACAGTATACTTATTAAAGGAGCAGCCTATGCAAACCTTACGCTACGGTATTTTAAGCACATCCTCCATTGCACCCCGTTTTATTGCCGCGGTACGGGAAGCCGGGGCAGGGGAGATTGTGGCGCTGTCCTCCCGCACTTTGGAAAAGGCAAAGGAAAAAGCTGCGCTTTGGGAAATTCCCAAGGCCTACGGCAGCCATGATGCGCTGCTGCAGGATCAGGATGTAAACATTGTCTATATTTCCAACGTAAACACCCAGCACTATCCTTGGGCGAAGGCAGCCCTTTTGCAGGGCAAGCACGTTGTCTGCGAAAAGCCTTGTACCACAACTGTCCAACAAACGCGGGAGCTGTATGCTTTTGCCAGAGAAAAGGGACTGTTTTTTATGGAGGCGGAAAAAATGCTGTTTCTGCCTGCAATATTGGAAGTGCAAAAACGGATTGCTGAGGGACAGTTGGGACAAATCCATATGGCGGAGCTGAGTCACAGCTTTCCCGGAACCTATAACAGCTGGATGTATGACCCCACCTTGGGCGGTGGTCCACTGCTGTCCAGCGGTATTTACGCGGTACATTTACTTAGCTGGTTATTTGGAACAATTACTCACATTCGAGGTATTTTTGACAGGCTGCCCAACGGGGTTGAGTGGCAGTATATTCTGTCGGGAACAACGCAGGAAGGTGTTCTTTTCAGCATTAAAAACAGCACGCGGGCGGTTTTGGACAATACGGCAAGGCTCTGCGGTACAAAAGGATGGGTGGAAATTCCGGAGTACTGGAAGGCCAGAAAGGTAATTTTTCATATTGTCGGAAAAGCATCGGAGCCTGTGGAATTTCCCTGCGAGAATGAGCTGATTTACGAAGCAAAGCACATTCAAGCGTGTATTGCTTCCGGTTGCCTTACAAGTCCTGTCATTACCGAGGCTCTGTCAATAGCGGGAATAGCGGCACTGGAGCAGGTAAAAATGAAGTAAACAGGAAAATCTTGTTGCTTTCTGTGGATTTTTATGGTAAGCTTACAGTGTTTGTGAATGTCAGCAAAATAATTATGGAGGAGAAATATGGACCTGTCACTTTCCTATTTCTGGAGTCAGATGGTTGAAAATCCGCTGATGATGATTGCGGTGTTCTTGACAATGGGTGTTATTCTGGTCAACGGCTGGACGGACGCACCCAATGCCATTGCGACCTGTGTCGTCACGCGTTGTATGTCGGCAAGGGCAGCGATTTTGATGGCTGCAGTTTTCAATTTTCTTGGCGTCTACGTTATGACAATGATTAATGCTACGGTTGCTGAAACCATTACAAAAATGGTGGATTTCGGCACAGACCCCAAGGAGGCAATTGTTGCGTTGAGCGCGGCAATGTTCGCCATTGTAACTTGGGCAACGGTAGCCTTTTTCTTTGGAATACCCACCAGTGAAAGCCACGCTTTGATTGCCGGTCTCTCCGGCTCTGCCATCGCTTTGCACGGCAGCTTTGCCGGTGTGAATCCTGCTGAATGGGTGAAGGTTCTTTACGGTATTGTGATTTCCGTTACCTTAGGCTTTGGCTTGGGCTGGCTGGTATGCAAGCTGGTGACCAAGGCGTTTTACAAGGTTGAGCGCCGGAAAACTGAGCCGGTTTTCAAATATGCCCAGATCGCCGGTGCTGCCTATTCTGCCTTTATGCACGGCGCCCAAGACGGTCAGAAATTTATGGGTATTATCATTTTATGCCTGTTTATGTCCCAGGGTCAGCCAATTCCCCAGGGTATGGAGCCTGCTCCCTGGATTATGATTTTATGCGCAGTGATTATGGCTGTAGGTACTGCCATCGGCGGCAAAAAAATTATCAAGTCTGTAGGTATGGATATGGTGAAGCTGGAAAAATATCAGGGCTTCTCCGCTGACCTGGCAGCCTCCTCCTCTTTGCTGCTTTGTTCCTTACTTAGTCTTCCGGTATCTACCACTCACGCAAAAACCACTGCGATTATGGGTGTTGGCGCGGTTAAGAGCATTAAAGCAATCAATCTGAGCGTTGTTAAGGAAATGTGCCTGACCTGGGTACTGACCTTTCCCGGCTGTGGCTTAATCGGTTTTCTTATGACAAAACTGTTTATGTGGATTTTCTAATCAGAAAGGAATTGAAATTATGGCAAAGCAAGACCGTTACTATTACGACAATTTTGTGGCTGCAGCGGGTTGCTGCTGCGACTCTGCAAAGTATCTTCAGGAGTGTCTGACCAATTACGATTACAGCAACATTACCGATATGCTGATCAAAATGCACGCTTACGAGCATGCGGCTGACGAGAAGAAGCATGAAATGTCCGCCGCTTTGGCAAAAGCGTTTGTTACGCCTATGGATCGTGAAGATATGGCATTTATCAGCCAGAATATTGACGAGGTGGCAGATTGCATCGAGGAGGTTCTGCAGCGGCTGTATGTGGACAAAATCCAAACCATTATGCCCGAGGCTGTTGAGTTTGCCGGTTTGATTGTCTCCTGCTGTGAGCTGATGAAGGATATGCTGGCAGAGCTTGTGAATTTCAAGAAACCCAAGAAGCTTCATGAAATGATTATTGAGCTGAGCCACCGGGAGGAAGTTTGTGACGAGCTGTATCTGAAGGCTTCTTTAGCAGCCATGGAGCAAAATACCGATGTGCTGAGTGTTTTGTTCTGGAGAGAGATTTTTGACCATCTGGAAAAGTGCGCTGATGCTTGTGAGCATGTGGGCGACTGTGTCGAAACCGTGGTTATGAAAAATACCTAATAGAAATCTGCCGACTGATCACAGCCGGCAGATTTTTTTGTGCAAACATTCAAATTAAATGACAAAACCGCCCATCTTAAGATAGGCGGTTTTAAAAATTAGCCTTCAAAATCCTGTACAGTGACATCGTCCTCAGAAGCTTCCTCGGGGATAGCTTCTTCAGCTGCGGCTTCCTCAGATTCGTCACAGCAGCAACAGCAGCCGTACTTGCCCAGCATTTTCTTTGCCCAAGCGACAATCTTATCGCCGTAGGTTGCTACGAGGTAAACAATGCCTGCAATTGCGGCCAGAGCAGCCAGAATCTTTAAAACGGTTGTAAATACTTTCATAGTGTAGTCCTCCAATCAATAGATTTCTACTTTCAGTATAACCAAAGAATATAAAAAATGCAATAGAAAATTTTGAATTGTGCAGGCTAAACGTAGCTGTACATACCCCTTACACTGACCTCTCCGGAATGAACGGTTTCCTCTGTGCCGTCCGGATATCGAACAATCAAGCCGCCGTCCCTATCGATATCCAGTGCGGTGGCAAATTGCTTGTTTTCACCTTGTAAAATCACAATGGATTTATTTAAGGTAACGCAATTTTGCCGATAACTACTTAAAAAGCTACGGCTGAGGAGGTCTTTGTCCATATTCCACAGGTGTTGTATCATAGAGGCGATCAAAAGCTCTTTTTTAGGAGCGCACCCTGTAACGGACTGTAAAGAAATTGCTACATCCCGAATTTCCGGGGGGAAATCCCGGGAGGCTTGGTCGCAGTTTATCCCAATTCCTACAACAGCGTATTCTACCAGACCGCTTCGGGCGGAAACAGAAAGCTCAGTTAAAATACCGCCCAGCTTTTTGCTGTCTGCAACCAGGTCGTTAATCCATTTAATACCCGGGCGAAAATGGCACACAGCCTCTACAGCATCGCTTACGCAGACGGCTGTGGCACAGGTTATGTGCATCAGCTGCTGTGCCGGACAGTTCGGGCGCAATATAACAGACACATAAATCCCCATACCCTTGGGGGAGGAGAAGCTGCGTCCCATTCGACCTCTGCCGCCGGTTTGCTGGTCAGCAATCAAAACCGTACCATGGGGTGCGCCGGATTGCGCCATTTTTTTGGCCTGGTCATTGGTAGAGGTTATGGTGTCAAACCAATACAGAGTGTCCCTCCAGGGACACTCTGCTGGTAACAAGGCTTTGATTTTTTCTTTCATAAATCAATCGATATCAGGCAGGATTTCCTCGGGAGGAAGATCCAAAATTTCCGGATGCCGCAAAATGGAACGGTAGTGTTTAAAGAATGCGGCATAGTAATAGCCGTCAACAATGCGCTCATCCAAAACAAATTTCACGTCAATGTACTTTTTCTGCACCACGCTGCCGTCTTCCTGAAGCTCCAAAGCGCGACGCTTGCAGCCAAAAGCACCGAATACCGGCAGATTGCCGAAATCATACAGATGGTGGTAAATGGGGCGAATACCCAAAGAGCCCATGGAGGTGAAGAACAGGCTGCCGTGGAAGGGACTTAGCTCTGTTAAGAATTTGGGGAGCAGACCAAAGTAGTCCAAAAGCTTTAAAAGCCACACCACAAATTTCAGCACCACGCCAGGGATAAGATTAAAGTAGGAGATCAGATTATCAATACCGCTATCCAGCTCTTGGGTTTTCTTTACATCCTCTATGGCGGCATTGAGCTTTTCGTAGACATCCGTAGCGGTATCCTTGCGGGTTAAATGTACCTTGATAGAGGTATCGGGGGAGTCGATGGTCATTTCCTTTTTGACTACCATGCAGTACTGAATATCCTCACCCCGGGAATAAACCTTCTGACCGGAGATAAAGCGGTTCAGCTGGGGATACTTACAAAGACCCCGGACATAGGCAGCAAGCAGCACATGGGTCAAACCGAAGTCCGTCAAGCCCTCTCTGCGCTTTTGGCGGATATACCGCTCCACATGGGAGATCTCAAAGGATTCCTCAAACAAATTGGAACAGGTGTTTCGTTCTACCTGGAAAAAGGCGGTAATTTGCGCCATGGGTGCCAGCGTGCGGATTTTTCTTCCGTCAGGGCGGTCGCCCCAAGTGGGGTGATATTCCCCTGCAGGATGCACCCGTATGGCAAAAACAGTAAGTAAGCAGCCGGCAACCATCAAAATATCCGGCAGCAGGGAGGTATAATCCCAGCTGAGCAAAATGGTACGCTCCAGATACAGCTGAGCCACCAGGGGGAAGCCCAACAGTGGCAGCAAAAACCAAAAATGCCGCACCTTACCGCAGGTGATCTGGGTATACAGCACACCGATAAACAGCAGTGCAATGGCGTAAAGTGCGATAATCATGGTATGAAAGCGACCGAAGTTAAAGCTGTCAAACACAAAATAATAGTAAATGCAGATCATCCAAACAGGGATCGCAGTTTTGTAGAACTGCTCCTTACCGGACAACATTACGATGAGCGCAAAGTACAAGGCCGCCACAACCGGCAGAACGATTTGACTCCACATCTGAGGTGTACTGTCGGTCCCTTTCACACCGACAAATACAATGCGGGCCACTACCGAGCAGACCATGCACAGCGTCATCAGCCAGGTCAGCGCATTTTTGCGGCTGACAAAGAAATTTACTCTGTTTTTCATAACGTTTTTATTATAACAGACATTTTTCGGTTTGACAATACAAAAGTGAACAAAATGTAAAGTGTTATACGCCTAGCTGTTGCTTTACGGCGGTGATATGTTCAGGCGTTGTGCCGCAGCAGCCGCCCAGCAGCGCTGCTCCCATAGCCTTACATTCTGCTATGATACCGGCAAATTCCCGGGCGGACATAGGGTATTGGGGGATACCGTCTTGCCCAATCACCGGAGTTCCGGCGTTTGGTTTGCAAATTAAAGGACCCTTTATGCTTCTGCGAAGCTTTGCTACCAAGTAAGGTGTCATCATATCTGCGGCAACGCAGTTAAAGCCCACGGCTGCCGCGCCGGTTTCCTCCAGCTCCTTCAGAACATTTCCGGCATCCATTCCGGAAAACAAAGAGCCGTCGGACTGCATGGTAAAGCTGTACATCACCGCGCCGGCACCTTCTAATTCCGCTGCTGTAAAAATTGCTTCTGCCTCCAACGGATACATCAGGGTTTCCGCGGCCAAAATATCTGCACCGCCATCAATCAGTCCGCGGATTTGCCGGCGATAATTGGAAATCAGCAAATCCAGATTATCCTCATCATAGCTTTGGGTAAAAGCAGCCAGGGTGGTCAGGTTGCCGGCAACCAGCGCATTGGGTGCGGCGCTTCTGGTTAAGGCAACCAGGTGCGCGTTAATTTCCTCAGTATGCTTATCCAGATGCACCCGTTGCAGTGCAATGGGCTGTGCCTGGAAGGTGGGGGCATACAAAATCTCACTGCCTGCAGCTACGTAAGCTCTTTGCAGAGAAACCAGCTTTTCCGGATTGGCTAAAATCCATTCCTCGGTACAGCAGCCGCGGGGCATACCCTGTTTTTGCAGATTGGAACCGGTAGCGCCGTCTAAAAGGCAAAGCCCCTGTTTCAGTTTTTTATGAAAATCTTCCCGTGTCAGCATGAACATCACCTCTATGGTTGGTATTATACACAATTATGCTTTTGATTTCAATTGACGAAGGTAATTTACTCTGGTAAAATAAGAAAAAACGGTAAGGAGCGAATATTATGAAGAAAACTTTATTACGAAAATACGCGGAACTCATTGTCCGCTGCGGCGTAAATGTCCAAAAAGGGCAGGAGGTTATGATCCATGCGGATTTAGACCAACCGGAATTTGTGCAGATGGTCGTGGAGCAGGCCTATAAAGCCAAGGCGAAAAAGGTTATGGTGGAATGGTCCTATCAGCCTCTTGCCAAGGTACACACCCGGTATCAGAGTGTAAAAACCCTGGGGGAGGTCCCTAAGTGGCAGCAGGCCCGGCGGCAGCATATGGTGGACACCGTACCCTGCCAAATCCATTTGATTTCCGACGATCCCGACGGATTAAAGGGCATGAATATGGAAAAGGTTGCCAAGGCAAGACAGCTGAGCTATCCTATATTAAAGCCCTATCTTGACCAGCTGGACGGTAAGGAGCAGTGGTGTATCGCGGCTGTACCCGGCGCGGCCTGGGCAAAGAAGCTGTTTCCCGACTGCTCCAAGCATCAGGCGGTGGAAAAGCTGTGGCAGGCAATTTTATCAGCTTCCCGGGTAGAGGATGACCCTATTAAGGCGTGGGAAATCCACAATGCCAATTTAAAGGAGCGTTGTGATTATCTGAACAGCCTGGGTATTGAAAGCCTGCACTATACGGCAGATAACGGCACTGATTTAACGGTGGGGATGATTCCCCAGGCGTGTTTCTGCGGTGGCGGAGAAACCAGTATTCTGGGTGTTTATTTCAATCCCAATATCCCCACAGAGGAGTGCTTTATCTCCCCGATGCGGGGAAAGGCTGAGGGAATTGTTTATTCTACAAAACCCCTTTCCTATCAGGGTCAGCTGATTGATAATTTCTATCTTCGCTTCCACGAGGGCAAGGTTGTAGAGGCAAAGGCGCAAAAAGGGGAGACGCTGCTTAATACTATGCTCTCCATGGACGAGGGCGCGTCCTATCTGGGAGAATGTGCGTTGGTACCTCAGACAAGTCCCATTTGCCAAAGCGGCATGCTGTTTTACAATACCCTTTTTGATGAAAATGCCGCCTGCCATTTGGCTGTGGGCAGAGGCTATTGCGATACCATAGAAAATTATCAAAATATGTCCGTAGAGCAGTGCAGAGAATTGGGCATCAACGATTCTATGATTCATGAGGACTTTATGATTGGCTGCGACAGTATGGATATTGATGCAATTACCAAAGACGGAAAGAAAATCCCTATTTTCCGGAAAGGCAATTGGGCTTTCTAAAAGCATTTTGGTAAAAAAAGAAAAAAACACTTGCAATATTTCTTTAGCTGTGTTATGATATCCGGGCGATTGAAGATTGCTGGGGTAACTGCGCCCTTTTAGCTTAGAAGAAAGAGGTGAACAACATGAAAGAAGGCATCCATCCTAACTACGAACAGACGACAATTCGCTGTGCCTGCGGTAATACCTTTACTACCGGTTCTACCAAGAAGGAAATCAGAGTTGAAATTTGCTCCAAGTGCCACCCTTTCTATACCGGCAAGCAGAAGCTGGTTGACACCGGTGGACGTGTTGATCGTTTCAACAAGCGTTTCGGTCTGAAGTAAGAATACAAGCCCACGCCTGTCGGCGTGGGTTTATTCTTTTTTATACTTTATTTACGGAAAATAGTTGTTTTATCCCGCTGGTTTGTGCTATAATAAAGGATAAGATTTGCCTTGAATGTTCTTTTGCATTTTTCTGTTTGGCAACAAACACAGGTGCTGTGCAAAAGACATAGTTTGGAGAATATGTATGGAAAATAATTTAGACCATCATCCCCAGGAGCGCGCGGTTCTGGTTGGCTTAAACGCAGATTGCTTTACCGCTGCCCAGACAGCTACAGAGGAATCTCTGGAGGAGTTGGATGCGCTTTTGCAGACAGCCGGAGGCTTCTGCACCGGTAAGATGCTGCAAAACCGACACACTCCGGATGCCCATAGCTTTATCGGCGAGGGCAAGGCACAGGAGGTGCGGATGCTGGTTGAAGCGACTCAGGCAAGTATGGTTGTTTTTGACAATGAGCTGTCACCGGGACACATCCGCGCCCTGGAAGAAATTCTGGGCGTTACTGTGTTGGACAGAAGCGCATTGATTTTGGATATTTTTGCCCAACGGGCAAAAACAAAAGAGGGTCGGCTTCAGGTGGAGCTTGCCCAATATAAATATCTGCTGCCCCGTCTTGCCGGCATGGGCGCCAGCTTATCCCGTCAGGGTGGTGGCATCGGCACCCGGGGACCCGGTGAAACGAAGCTGGAGGTTGACCGCCGTCACATTCGGGAACGGATCAACCGGCTGCAGTCAGAATTAGAGCAGGTGCGGCAGGTTCGCAGTGTCCAGCGTCAGCGGCGGATGAAAAACTCTGTGCCGGTGGTTGCCATTGTGGGCTACACCAACGCAGGAAAATCTACCCTTTTAAACCGATTGACGGATGCGGGGATTCCTGCCAATAACAGGCTTTTTGACACCTTGGATACCACATCCCGTCAGCTTCGGGTTTCGGATAATCTGGAGGTTGTTCTTTCCGACACGGTAGGCTTTATTTCCAAGCTGCCCCACCATTTGGTGGACGCCTTCCGGGCAACTCTGGAGGAACTGGAGTATGCAGACCTTCTTTTGCATGTAATCGATGCCTCCGATCCCAACCGGGAGGCGCATATCCGGGTTGTGGACAGCTTAATCGATAAGCTGGCAAAGCCCGGCACAAAGGTGCTGCGGTGCTATAATAAAGCGGATTTGGTTACGCCGGAGGATATTCCCATCGGGGAGGATGTGGTAAGCATCTCCGCGGTGAAGGGCACGGGTATGGACAAGCTGCTTCAAGCCATCGAAAAAAGCTTAGGTCACAGCCGCCATCATGTAGTCGTGACCTTACCCTACGCTATGGGCGGCATGGTGGATACCCTCCACTCCGAGGCGCAGGTGCTGCAGACAGAGTATACTGCCGAGGGAATTGTTTTGGAAACGGTTCTTGACCCGATTTTGTATGGCAAGCTGAAAGATTATATTACAAAGGAGCTTTAATTGTGGAGGAATACCTTGTGCCCAGCGGCTACGGGGAGGACGAATTTACAGAGAAAAAATCCCGTTTTATCGGCAGAGTCTGGTGCGTGGAAACAGAAGAAGAAGCGCTGGAAAAAATTCAGCAAATGAAGAAGCAGCACGCAGATGCCACCCACAATTGCTGGGCATATATCATTCGGGACGGCGCAGCTCGGTTTTCCGATGATGGAGAGCCGGGAGGAACAGCGGGCAATCCCATGATGCAGGTGCTGCAAAAGGAAAACCTTTACAATGTTGTTTGCGTGGTAACCCGGTATTTTGGCGGTATTCTCCTTGGCGCAGGGGGCTTGGTACGGGCGTATACCAAGGGTGCGAAAATTGCTGTGGATGCTGCCGGTAAATCTACAAAGCGGGTATGGACGGCTTTGTACATACCTTGTCCATACACCTATTATGAACGCATGAAGCTGGAGGCGGAGGCATTCGGTTGTGTCATTCGCGATGCCCAGTTCGGTGCGGAGGTGGAGCTGGAAATTCTGGTTGCCCAAGAGCAGGCACAAGCATTTTTGGACAAAATTACGGATATGACCGCCGGTACAGTGGAAGCAATGGAGCTGGGACAGGAATATCGGGCATTTCCGGTGGAATGATTTACAAGGGGGTAAAACTATGTCTGTGCGCGAGGAACTGGAGAAAAGGGAGCATTTGCAGCTAAGTACTCAAGCGGCTTTTTCAGACGGGACTAAGGGTCGTCCCTGTCCGGAAGAGCCCGACGAGAACGATATGCGTACCAATTACCAGCGGGATATCGACCGGATTGTCCATTGCAAGGCGTTTCGCCGCTTGATGCATAAAACACAGGTGTTTTTACAGCCTGAGGGGGATCACTACCGAACCCGAATGACCCACACCTTAGAGGTAGCGCGGATTTCCCGTACCATTGCCCGGGCGCTGAAGCTTAATGAGGATTTGACAGAAGCCGTGGCCATGGGTCACGATTTGGGGCATACGCCCTTCGGACATGCCGGTGAGGGCGCGTTGTCTGAATGTATGGGCAGACCCTTTTATCATAATGAGCAGAGTCTGCGTGTGGTGGATGTGCTGGAAAATAACGGCGCAGGCCTGAACCTTACATACGAAGTGCGTATGGGTATTTTAGGTCACACCGGAGATCGGATCCCGGAAACCAAGGAAGGACAGATTGTCCGCAAGGCCGACCGGATTACCTATGTTAATCACGATATTGACGATGCTATTCGGGCAGGTATTCTTACAGAAGAGGATCTGCCGCGGTCGGTTACCCAAATAATAGGAAAAACCTACAGCCAGCGCATCGATACACTGGTGTGCGATATGATTGCCTCCTCACGGGAAACAGGGGAGATTATTATGTCGGACAATGTGGAAAAGGCGCTGCTGGATTTGCGCAGCTTTATGTTTGAGAAGGTCTACCGCAATCCGGTGGCAAAGGGAGAGGAAAGCAAGGCGAGGGATATGCTTAAGCGCCTTTATGAATATTATTACCGGCATCCGGAGACCCTGCCTGCCGATTTTCTCCCCCAAATGTCCTTTGATGGCATGGAAAGGACTGTTTGCGATTATATTGCCGGTATGACGGACAAGTATGCCGTGGATAAATATTCGGAGCTTTTTGTTCCCATGGGCTGGCATGTCCGCGGATAATATGCTATAATAAATCACTTTACAAAAGGAGGTATGACCGTGGCGTTTCCCCCGTCTTTTATTGATGAGCTGATTGCCCGAAATCCTATCGAGGATGTGGTGGGGCAGTATGTAAATTTAAAGCGTTCCGGAGCGAATATGTTCGGTTTATGCCCCTTCCACGGAGAAAAAACCGCTTCCTTCTCCGTTGCACCGGATAAAGGCATTTATTACTGCTTTGGCTGTCACAAGGGCGGCGGCGCGGTGAATTTTATGATGGAGGTTGAGGGGTTAAGCTACCCCGATGCCGTTCGCGCCCTGGCAAAGCGCGCCGGTATGCAGGTCCCTGAGGATGAGCAGTACCAAAGCCGGTATCGCCAGCAGGAACGGCTGTGGGCGCTGATGAAAGAGGCGGCGCGTTTCTTCCATCAAAAGCTTTATGAGCCTTGCGGCGCACAGGGTCTTGCCTATGCCCAAAAGCGCGGTTTGAGCAAGGGGATTTTGACCCATTTCGGCGTTGGCTATGCTCCGGATTCCTGGAACAGCCTTGTAGATGCCATGCGCAAAAAAGGCTATACAGACCAGGAATTGCAGGATGCGGACCTGGTGGGACAAAAAAACGGTCGGATTTATGACCGCTTCCGCAACCGGCTGATGTTCCCCATTATTGATGTGCGGGGCAATGTCATTGGTTTTGGCGGCCGTGTACTGGACGATTCCAAGCCCAAGTATTTAAATACATCGGAAACACTGATTTTTAACAAGCGGAAAAACCTTTTTGGCCTTAATTACGCCAAAAAGAGTAAGCTTGGTTACATTATTTTGGTTGAGGGCAACCTTGATGTAATAACGCTGCACCAGTACGGTTTTGACTGTGCGGTAGCCTCCCTGGGTACAAGCTTAACCGAGGAGCATGCGGTCCTTTTAAGCCGGTATACCGAGCAGGTTGTACTGACCTATGACAGCGATGAAGCCGGACAAAAGGCAGCGCAGCGGGCAATTCCCATGCTGGAGAAGGTGGGGCTGCAGGTCAAGGTGCTGCAGATGAGAGATGCAAAAGACCCGGATGAATTTCTTCATAAATTCGGCGCGGATAAATTTAAGCTGCTGCTGGAGGATTCTTCCAATCGGGTGGAATACCAGCTTCGGGCAATTGCCGGAAAGTATAATTTGAAGATTGACGATGAGCGCATCCGGTTTATTCAGGAGGCAGCGGAGCTGATTTCCACACTGGGCAGCGCCGTGCAGCGTGAGATATACGGTCACAGGGTAGCCGATGCCGGTAAAATCAGCTTTGAGGCGATGAATACGGAAATCGGAAGGGCCTACAAACGGCGTCTTGCCCGGGAAAAGAAACGGCAGGAGAAAATCGATTTAGCGCCGGCAAAGGCCCGTCAGCCGGAGGGACGCTCTATTCGCTACGACAACCTGAAATCCGCCATGGCGGAGGAGGGTGTGATTACCCTGGCAATGAAAGACCCGTCGCTTCTGGATTTGGCAGGAGATTTGACCGGAGAAAAATTCTCCGTACCGCTGCTGGGCAAGGTTTATGACCAGATGCGTTTTCGTCACAGGCAGGGCTTAGAGGTGAGTCTGGCGGTGCTGACGGAGCTGACTGCTGAGGAAATGTCCCATATAACCGGAATTTGCCAGAAGCAATCCGGTGCGGTTAACGAGAAGGCTTTTCGGGACTGTCTGGCAACGCTTCGCGGCGTGACCCAGGCAAAGAATATTTCCAGCGACGATGATTTGCTGGCATTTCGCAACAAGCTTAAGGAAAGTAAAGGGACAAGGCAATGACAGTAACCTTTCCGAAAAAACAGAATACTTTTTCTGCCGGGCAGGAAAACGGTATGCGTCAGTACCTTAAGGATATCGGGGATTACCCCTTGCTGACACCCCAGCAGGAACAGCAATTGGCTATGGACTGCGCCCGGGGTGATGAAGAAGCCATTCGCAAAATGGTTAATTCCAATTTGCGTTTGGTGGCAACCATCGCAAGGGAGTACGCCGGTCGGGGTGTTCCGCTTTTGGATTTAATCCAAGAGGGCAGTATCGGTCTGATTGCTGCGGCCAGAAAATTTGATTATACATTGGAAAAACGCTTTTCAACATATGCCGCCTATTGGATACGGCAGGGCATGAGCCGGTGTATCTTAAATCATGCGGGCTTAATTCGTGTGCCGCGGCACACTATGGAGCGTATGCGCAAGCTTCTTACAGTCCAGACAGAGCTTCAGCAGGCGGGTATCGATCCGGAGCTGGAGACCCTTGCCCGACACAGCGGAATTCCTGAGGAAAAGGTGCAGCAGCTTTTGCAGCTTTTGCCCCAGATTTGTTCTTTGGATGCGCCGGTGGGCAGTGAGGAAAATGACACGCTGCAAATGCTTCTGGAGGATATGCACGCACCCCAGCCTCAGGAGGAGCTTGTGCGCAGCGAGCTGAAAAAGACGATGGACGCGCTTTTGGGAATGTTGTCAGAGCGCCAGCAGAAGGTGTTACGGCTTCGCTTTGGTATGGAAGACGGTATTTGCCATTCTCTGACGGAAATCGGAGATATGCTGGGCATATCCGGTGAACGGGTAAGACAGCTTGAGCACCGCGGAATGGAAAAGCTGCGCACCTTAGGCGCAGATTTTGGATTGGAGGACTTTCTGGAATGATTATTTCCCAGGAACAGTTAAATTTCGGCTTTGGTGACGACAGCTTTGAGCAGTGGATGCTGTCCATAGAGCCGGGAACGGTTTTATCTGCTGCCCAGCTGCTGACAGCGTTGGATAACAGCAGCGAGGATGTTGTAGAGGATACCTTTGCCCTTCTGGAGATGAAGGGTGTTTGTTTGAATATTGACGATTTACCCCGATACAGTCAGGATGGAGAGGCTGCCCTGCGGCTGCGCCGTGAGGAGCAGCTTGTAAAGGACGGAAACCTTATGGAAAGCCTGGCAGAAACAGACCCTCTGCGGATGTATTTGCAGGAGATTGCTGCAGTTCCCACCTGTGGGGATATTCAGCTGCTTTCCCAGGAGCTGATACAGGCAAATCACAGTGGGGAAGAGGAGACCGATGTCCATACAGCGGTAATGAATTTATCCTTAAGCCGGGTTGTGGAGCTTGCCTGCAGCTATACCGGCCGGGGTGTTTTGCTCACTGACTTAATTCAAGAGGGTAGTGTGGGCCTGTGGCAGAGCTTATCCGATTATGCGGAGGGTGATTTTGAAGCCTTCCGGGATGAAAAAATCCACTGGTATCTGGCAAAAGCGGTGATTTTGCAGGCACACAGCGCGGGTGTGGGACAGAAAATGCGCCGGATGGCGGAGGATTACCGGGCAGTGGATGAGCGCCTTTTGGCTGAACTGGGGAGAAATCCAACGGCAGAGGAAATCGCCGAGGGAATGCATGTATCGGTACGGGAGGCGGAGGAAACGGCAAAAATGCTGGAAAACGCCAGAATCCTTAACCGCGCCAAGCAGCCGGAGCCGGAGGCGCTTCCTCAGGAGGAGGACCAGGCGGTAGAGGACACTGCATATTTCCGGATGCGTCAGCGGATTGCAGAGCTGCTTTCCGGCCTTTCGGAGCAGGACGCAAGGTTGTTGTCCCTGCGCTACGGTCTGGAGGGCGGCTTGCCTCTGGATGTAGCGCAGACCGGCGCCCGTTTGGGACTTACCAACGAAGAAGTTATGCAAAAGGAAGCAGCTGCCCTTGCAAAGCTGCGTCAACAATAAGAAATGAGGAACGGTTATGGCTAAAACATATTCCATCGCAATTGACGGTCCTGCCGGCGCAGGCAAAAGCACCATCGCAAAGGCCTTGGCAAAGGAACTGGGGTATCATTATGTGGATACCGGTGCGATTTATCGCACGGTGGCATATTTTTTGGATCTTTTAAATGTCAGTGTCAAGGATGTAGACGCTGTGGAGCGCTACATTGACGAGCTGACCATTCAGATTACCTATGACGAAACCGGAAAACAGCACATGCTGATGAACGGTATGGATGTTACCGACGATATCCGCACCCAGGATATTTCCCAAAAGGCATCCCTGGTATCGGCTCATGCCGTTGTCCGTGAGGTTCTTTTGGATATGCAGCGGGATGTGGCAAAGCAGCACAATGTAATTATGGACGGCAGAGATATCGGAACAGTGGTGCTGCCTAAGGCAACGGTAAAAATTTTCCTGACCGCTTCTGCCGAGGTTCGGGCGCAGCGCCGTACCGACGAGCTGGTAGCCAAAGGGCAGAAGGCGGACTTTGCACAAACCCTCAAGGACATTCAGCAGCGCGATTATCAGGATACCCATCGTCCCATTGCACCGCTGAAGCAGGCAAGCGATGCGGTATTGGTGGATACCTCCGATATGAATATTGAGCAGGTGCTTGCCGCAATTAAAAAGATTATTCAGGAGAAGATTCCTAAATGAAGGTAACAGTTGCCAAAAGCGCCGGGTTCTGCTTCGGTGTAAATCGTGCAGTTGAGCTGGTGGAGCAGGCGGTTGGGGAAGGGAAGAAGGTATCTACCTTAGGGCCGATTATTCACAATCGCCATGCGGTAAAGCACTTTGAAGATATGTCGGTAACGGTGCTGGAAAAGCCGGAGGATGCGCAGCCGGGCAGTACGGTGATTATTCGTTCCCACGGTGTCACCCGGGATATTTATGAACAGCTTGAAAAGCAGAATGTGGAAATCATTGATGCCACCTGTCCCTTTGTCAAGCGGATACACGGGATTGTCAGCAAGGCCCGGGAAGAGGGCAGACTGCCTGTAATTATCGGAACAAAAGCCCATCCGGAGGTGGAAGGAATTTCCGGCTGGTGCGATGCGTGTGAGATATTTGAAAGCCCGGAAGAGCTTCTGGAGTGGTCGCAAAAACCGGAAAATTCCCCGGATTTGCCAATTTGTATGGTTTGTCAGACGACATCGACAGAATTTTTGTGGAATTCGTGCGTCGAAATTGTAAAAAAACAGTTTACTAACGCAAAAATATTTGATACAATATGTAAAGCTACTGAATCCCGACAGAGGGAGGCGGCAAATTTAAGTAAGGCCAGTCAGGCAATGGTGGTTGTAGGGGACACCCACAGCTCCAATACCGGTCGTCTTGCTATGATTTGCCGGGAACACTGTGAAAAGGTTGTTCTGGTGGACAATGCTTCAGAGCTGGAGCCGGAATTTTTTTACGGTGTTCATTGTGTTGGAGTCACTGCAGGCGCATCTACACCTGCGTGGATTATAAAGGAGGTCAACAAGACTATGAGCGAAATTACTAATGTTGAGGCTGTGCAGGAGGAAAGCTTTGCTGAGCTTCTCGAGCAGTCCATCAAAACTTTAAATACAGGAGATAAGGTCACCGGCATCGTTACCGGAATTGGCGCTACAGAAGTCCAGATCGATCTGGGTACTAAGCATGCCGGCTACATTCCCTATGACGAAGTCAGCAACGACCCCACCGTGAAGCCTGAAGATATCTTCAAGGTTGGCGATGAGATCGAAGTGTTCGTCGTTCGCGTGAACGATCAGGAAGGCACCTGCCAGCTGTCCAAGAAGAAGCTGGACGGCATGAAGGTTTGGGAAGACATCGGTATATGGTGTGAAGAAAAGACCACTGTTGACGGTGTCGTTACCGAAGAGAATAAGGGCGGTCTGGTTGTCAATGTTAAGGGTATCCGCGTGTTCGTTCCTGCTTCCCAGTCCGGCGTTGCCAAGGGCGGCGATATGGCCGGTATGGTGGGCAAGGCTGTTCAGCTGAAGATTACCGAGGTTAACCGCGCCCGTCGTCGTGTAATCGGCTCTATCCGCGCTGTTTCCTCTGAGACCCGTAAGGCTGCTCAGGAGCAGATTTGGAACGCAATTGAGGTCGGTGCAAAGTATCACGGTACCGTTAAGTCTCTGACTGCCTACGGCGCATTCGTGGATATCGGCGGTGTGGATGGCATGGTTCACGTTTCCGAGCTGAGCTGGAACCGCATTAAGACTCCCGCTGATGTTGTCAGTGTGGGCGACGAGATTGATGTTTATGTCATTTCCTTCGACGCAGAAAAGCGTAAGATTTCTCTGGGTTATAAGACTGCAGAGATGAACCCCTGGAATCAGTTTATGACAAACTACAGCGTGGGCGATGTTGTGGATGCTAAGATTGTTAAGCTGATGACCTTCGGCGCCTTCGCTGAGATTATGCCCGGTGTAGACGGCCTGATTCACATTTCCCAGATTGCCAACAAGCGCATTGGCAAGCCCGAGGATGTGCTGAGCGAGGGCCAGGAGGTTCAGGTTAAGATTACCCATGTGGACGCTGAGAATAAGCGTATCTCCTTGTCTATTCGCGCATTGCTGGAAAATACCGAAAATGAGGACGAGGCCGCTGAGGCTGTAGCCGAAACTGAGGCTGAGTAAGAAAGTGTTACATACCGGGGTCGGCTTTTCCGATCCCGGTATTTAAACAGAGAGGATGAGTTATATGGTAAAGCATATTGTTTTGTATACGTTTAAAGAGGATGTCAATAAGCAGGAGGCTATCAAAATTATTGACGATGCCCTGACACCTTTGGTGGGTAAAATTCCCGGACTGATGCATCTGGAGGTTAAGCTGGCCTTCAACGGTATGGATTATGCCCTTTATTCTGAGTTTGAGAGCAGACAGGCTCTGGAGGCATACGCCGCACATCCCCTTCATTTGGAAGCTAAGGATAAATTTTTCCATTTCTTAAGCAACCGTGTCGTTGCGGATTATGAGCTGTGAGGTAAATGCTATGAAAGCGATTGTCACGGTGGTTGGTAAAGACAAGGTGGGCATTATCGCCGCTGTTTGTACTGAGCTGGCTAAGTATAATGTAAATGTGCTGGATATTAGCCAGACCGTTATGCAGGGCTACTTTACAATGATGATGGCGGTAGATACCTCTGCCGGCAAGGTTGCCTTTGGGGAGCTGGTACGTCTTCTGGAACAAAAGGGCAAGGAAATGGGCCTATCCATCCGTCTGCAGCGGGAAGATATTTTTGAAGCTATGCATAGAGTGTGAGGAATGATATGCTGAATTTAAACGATATCTTATATACCCAGGATATGATTAACAAGCGTCACTTGGATATTCGCACCATTACCATGGGTATTTCCTTACTGGACTGTGCAGACCCGGATATTCGTGTTTGCGCCGAAAAGATTTATGATAAAATTACCCGTCGGGCAGAAAAGCTGGTGAAGGTGGGCGAGGAAATTGAGTGTGAATTTGGAATCCCCATTGTGAATAAGCGCATTTCTGTAACGCCTATGGCGCTTATCGGAAATTCCTGCAATGCTGACAGCTATGTTCCTTTGGCCGTTGCAATGGATGAAGCGGCAAAAACCTGCGGAGTAAACTTTATCGGCGGTTTTTCTGCCTTGGTGCAAAAGGGCTGCACCAGGGGTGACTGGATTTTAATGAATTCCATTCCTGAGGCTATGGCAGCCACCGAGCGTGTCTGTGCCAGTGTCAACGTCGGCTCAACCAAGGCCGGCATCAACATGGATGCTGTTGCCAAAATGGGCGAGATTATTAAGCAAACAGCCTTGCGCACGGCGGATAATGACGGTCTTGGCTGCGCCAAGCTGGTGGTATTTGCCAATGCGGTGGAGGATAACCCCTTCATGGCAGGCGCATTCCACGGCGTGGGAGAGCCAGAATGTGTGCTGAATGTAGGCGTTTCCGGCCCGGGTGTTGTTTACCATGCGCTGAAGGGCGTAAAGGGCAGACCCTTTGATGAGGTTGCCGAAACCGTTAAAAAGACCGCCTTCCAGATTACCCGAATGGGTCAGCTGGTGGGCGTGGAGGCATCTAAACGCCTGAATGTGCCCTTCGGTATTGTGGATTTAAGCCTGGCACCCACTCCTGCAGTGGGTGATAGCGTTGCCCGTATTTTGGAAGAGATGGGCTTGGAGGTTTGTGGAACACACGGAACGACTGCCGCCCTTGCTATGCTCAACGATGCGGTGAAAAAGGGCGGTGTTATGGCCAGTAACCATGTCGGCGGTTTGTCCGGTGCGTTTATCCCTGTTTCCGAGGACGAGGGTATGATTGCTGCTGCAGAGTCAGGTGTGCTTCAGCTGGACAAGCTGGAGGCAATGACCTGTGTTTGCTCTGTGGGTCTGGATATGATTGCCGTACCGGGGGATACCTCCGCGGCGACCATTTCTGCCATTATTGCAGATGAGGCGGCAATCGGAATGGTCAACTCCAAAACAACCGCTGTGCGTATCATTCCTGCCCCCGGAAAGGTGGTTGGCGACAGAGTGGAAATGGGTGGCCTTCTGGGCAGCGCACCGGTAATGCCTGTTCATCCGGAATCGGCAGAAGCCTTTATTGCCCGGGGCGGCAGAATCCCTGCACCACTGCAAAGCTTGAAAAACTAAGAAAACCCGGTTAACTATTATGATATGTACCCCCAATACTGCTTGTCCAGTATTGGGGGTACATATCATATTTCCAAACCCAGTATTTGTTATATTTCAGTTGCAAACAGAATTTTTCTGAAAAGCTCGGCAGTCTTTTCCCCACCAATGCCTTTCTTAAATACATCAGTAGAAGGGCCTACGTGGGTAAGCAGACCTTCCACATAAACGGATGCCTTTTCCTGTTTTGGCTTTGCTTCGCAAGTAGGCGCATCCAAAGCAATCTGTAAATACTGGGCAAGGTAGTGTGCCGCAGTGGCATCAAATCGCCGCACGCCTTATTTTTTGTTCTTTTCTTTGGAACGCTTGTCGTTGATGATCTTCATTTTTGCGAATGAAGTGAGCGCCGAACTTGGAGGTAATGCCGTTAAAAATCGTGATAGGGAGGCTCATAACCGTGAAGTTCACTGGGTATATCGTTCTGGGCGGTATTGGAGGAATTGCGGCAGGGAAGCAGCATAGCAAACCTCTTGTACAGATATGAGTCAAGGGGTTAATACTATTTCAAGGTCAGACCGTCGTAAAATGCCTGACCGACTTTTTCGCCCAGAACCAGATAGCTGTGATGCACCGGGTCGAAGGTGATAGGCTGCAGCTTGGAAACATCCACTTTGCCGTTAGCGTCCAGATACGCTTCCTCCACACAGACATTGACCACCTTGCCCACCAGATGGCAGGATTCGGGGTCATAGGAAATCATCTCGCATTCCAATGCCATAGGAAGCTCATCAATCAGGGGTGCGTCCACAAATTGGGACTTGGTGGCATGGAAGCCTGCTTTTGCAAACTTGTCCGGCTCTTTTCTGCCGGAAACGATGCCCACATAGTCACAGGCATTTACTGTTTTGGCTGTACCCATAGACACAGTAAAAGCCTTGCGCGCCAGCACATTTTCCGCAGTCTTATGCTCTGCGTCCACACAGATGGTCAGCTGCGCCTCTTCTGTCACACCGCCCCAGGCAGCGTTCATGGCATTGGGCGTGCCGTCTTCGTTGTAAGTGCCGATAATAAACACCGGCATGGGATAACACATTTCTTTCGCGCCGAAATTCTTGCGCATAATAAGTCCTCCTGCAAAATTTTGTGTTTATTATACAGTAAAGCGCATGGTTGTTGCAAGGTGTATTTTTGCGTGTTATAATGACCAAAAGAGGTGGTATGATGTTAGAAACGAAAAGATTGCTTCTTCGCCCATGGCAGGTAAGCGATGCGAAGGACCTTTATGAATACGCAAGTGATCCGGCTGTGGGTCCTCCCGCGGGCTGGCCGCCCCATACCAGTGTGGAAAACAGCCGTGAATTAATCCGAAGCGTGCTTTCTGCGCCGGAAACCTATGCGGTATGTTTGAAAGACGGCAAAGCCATCGGCAGTGTGGGGCTGAAGCTGAAAGGCTATACCGATATGACTGACCGTGAGGATGAATGTGAGTTGGGCTATTGGATCGGCAAGCCGTTCTGGGGTCAGGGATTGATCCCGGAAGCAGCCGGAGAACTGCTCCGGTATGCCTTTGAAGAATTAAATATGCGGGCTGTTTGGTGCGGTTACTATGAGGGAAATGAAAAGTCCCGCCGAGTACAGCAAAAGCTGGGCTTCATATACCAGCACACGACCCATGATTTGAATGTGTCCTTGATGAACGAGAAACGCACCGGTCACACATCCTTGCTTACCAAGGAACGCTGGGAAGAACTGAAATGAGAAAACCCTGGTGTGAGCCAGGGTTTTGCTTTTTAGACGTTCATCTTAAACAATCCGTGTTGGTTGCAGTAGTAATAGATATATCCTCTGCCGCGGAGCTGCAGACGGGTTTCGGCATTGCCCTCGGGATAGAACTTGACCATCTGGATTTGATCGGAGGTTATAAACGCCACAAAGGAAATAAAATGTTCCTTGGTCATAGGGTGGGGGACAGTGATAAAATACTCGTCTTCCACTTTTTCTATGGTGATTTCGTGGGTATCGTCTGCGTTTTCCGGCTCCAGGGCAGGCAAGGTAATGCCGCAGCAGCTGACCACTGTATCACCGGTGGTATGAATTACATTTCCGCAGATGGGACAGACATAGAATTTACACCGCAGCATATTGGCGGAAACATTTTTATTCATAATTTGCTCACCGTTCATCAGTTCAATCACACAGATGCCCAGAGCCTGCGCCAACGGCTGCAGTAAGGATATATCCGGCAGACCCTTGGCAGTCTCCCATTTGGATATTGTTTTGCTGCTGACACCGAGCTTCTCCGCTAATTCCGCCTGAGTCAGTTCCCGGCTTTCCCGCAACTTTTTGATGGTCGCTCCGGTTACGTATGTGTTCATAATTCCACGTCCTTTCCGGGGCAATCATACCACAAAATTATGAAACGGACAACCTATGCTGCGTAGACATTAAGAGCCAAACTGCAGCGCGCAGTCTGGCTCTTTGTCTGTATTTGTTTATTCCTTAGTCAGAACTTTCGTTTGCCAGGACATCTTGCCGCACTTGGGGCAGCGCATATATCTTGTAGTGTGCATATGCATTGCAAAAAAGACATTAACATATTTCGGAACATATTTGTGTCCGCACTCTTTACACGCATAATAGCCTGCTTTATGCTCAATTTTCAGCGCAAAGGGCGTTGCAATCAAAAGAGGGAGTAGGCTGAGCCCAACGAGCAGGCTGCCCTTCCATTCCTCCATCGGCACAATACTTGCAATTACTGTTGCAGCGATAAGCGGAAAAACAGCGACGATGCCCATGACGATTTCCAATTTGAGCAATCTTCTGTCGGCTTCTTCTTTTTGCCTGATCATTTCAAGCAGGTTGTTTTCCATTTCTTTGTTGCAATTATCCATAGTTACTACCTCCCCGGATAAAAGATCGTTTACGGTGATACCTAACGTACTGCACAGCTCCAGCATAATGGAAGAATCGGGCAGAGATTTACCGGTCTCCCATTTGGATACGGCTCTGTCGGTGATGCCTAATTTCTCCGCCAACTGCATTTGCGTCAGATTTTCTTTTCTTCTGCATTCGGCGATAAACTTTCCGATTTTTACCTGATCCATAGGTATCCTCCTTTCACTGTCAGTATAGCTAAGATGGGTCAAACAGTCCACGAACCGGTGGTTGAGTGGGGAGAAATCAACCAGCCGTAGGGGAATTTTGTGCCTTTATTATACGATATGTGAAGCTTTTGTTGCAAGGGTAATTTTGGCGTGATATAATAACATAGGGTGAGAAAATGAAGAAAGTGAAGATAACAGCTCTCCGGAGGACTTGCTATCCGGATTTGATAGAGCAGTATGAAAATCCCATTGAACACGCCTGCGATACGCAAATCGGCATGGTTTGGGTGTCGGAAAACGGCGAAAAGCCGGAGGGGCTTTGCAACGCCGCATGGGGGAGCATGGAGTTTTTTGTCAAGACATTGGCAGAAGGCGGCGGAAACTTCTATGACGGCTGGATGAAAAATCCCCATTCGGCGATGATCAGCTGTAACGACGGCTTTCGCCCTGTAAGCTTTTATCTGGAAACACTGGAGGATGAGAAATGAAGCTGCTGATGGAAGCTTTGACGAAGTTTACCTGTGGCCTGGTGTTGGTAGGTCTGCTGATTTTCTTGCCGGCTGGTACGATTTTTTATACATACGGCTGGCTGCTTGTTGGTCTGTTGTTTATCCCTATGCTGATTGCCGGTTTTGTGATGCTGGCAAGATCCCCGGAGCTTCTTAAAAAGCGGTTGGATGCCAAAGAAAAGCAGGGGACACAGAAAAGCGTCGTTGCCGTTTCCGGGGTGATGTTTATTGCCGGCTTTGTGGTAGCTGGTCTGGATTACCGCTTTGGCTGGTCAAGTATGCCCATTTGGGTAATTATCACTGCCTCGGAGCTGTTTCTGTTTGCCTATGCCCTGTACGCCGAAGTGATGCGGGAAAACGCATACCTGAGCCGTACTATTAAGGTGGAAGAGGGGCAGACCGTGGTGGACACCGGTCTGTACGGCATTGTCCGTCATCCTATGTATATGGCAACGATCCTGCTGTTTCTGATGATCCCTATCGTCCTTGGCTCTTGGTACGCGCTGATTGCTTTTGCGTTTTATCCGGCAATTATCATTGTACGGTTGAAGGACGAAGAAGACTTGCTGACCCGGGAGCTTCCCGGTTATGCAGAGTATAAAAAGAAAGTAAAGTACAGAATCATTCCCTTCATTTGGTGAGGTAAATTATGAGCTTTAGAATGTTTGGAATTGGCGTGACGGACGCTATTGCAGGGGAGCAGACTGAGGGCGTTGTTACCGAGGTGAAGACCTGCTGGTGGCTGAAGGTCAACACCAAGCCTGTCCGCCGTAGCGCCATTGACGGCGCGTTGTTTCCCCACATCATCCATTTTATATACAGCGTAAGCGGTCAAACCTACAAAGGAAAGCGCTATGTGAATTGGAACAAACGGTGTCCGGTGAAGGATGAAAGAATAACCGTCCATTACGAGCGGGAGAACCCGGAAAAGTATGCAGTCATCATATAATAGCAGAAGCGGATGCCACTCAATTCTGAGGGGCATCCGCAGTTTGCTTAATTATGGTCAAACAAAAAATTGGACACCACATTATCGTGATGTCCAAATTTTCTGCAAATTCATGTTATTCGGCAAAAGTATATCTTACAAAGTTACCGTGGCCGTCGCCGGTGATGATCACGGTATCGCCATTGGTGTTTTCTGAAATGTCCATAATGGGAAATCTGCCGTTTTCTTTCACATAGGCTTCGGGGCTGTCTGCCTCGACCTCGATCAGATCTTTCTTGGCGTATTGCTCACCGCCACAGGAATTGATGTCTTCAATAAAAACTTCGTATTCGTTCATGTTGGTATCTCCTTAAATTGCAGTCATGTCCTAAGTATACCATTACAGCAGGAAGAAAGCAAGGAGTCTGTCAGACTATTTTATAGTCCAGCAATCAGTTGTTTTTCACAACCACAATTTGTCCTGTACAGTATAGATTATCTTGATTATCTTCTGTTATCAAAGTATAATAGTGTTAGATAAATTGGAATTTATCAAACAATAACTGTTCTATACTCTAAAAGCCCTTGATATTACTGGGTTTTTCGTTGATTACAAACTCAACTGTTATGTATTTTCCCTTGTTTTTGCCCTTATGAGGAAAAATAAGGGAAACTTTTTATATTCAACCGCTAACTACCTTATCGAGCAGTCTTGCGGAAGTACGCTTTGCCTCCCTTGTGGAGTGAGCGTAGACATTCATCGTAGTGAATATCAACAATCCTCACATGTTGGTGTACTAAGATATTTTTTCTCAGGCGGTGGGGTTTTGTCGATCAGTTTGTAGTAGATATGAATTTCACGCGGTTCTTTGCTGTATTTGCCGGGGCATTTGTCAACCGTTACGAACTCAATCAGCTCCATACACATCTCACGGGTGAGCGTGGGAACGGTCAGATAGGTTTTCAGACGGGAAATAAACTCGTCAACGTTTGCTCGTTCCTTGGTCGTGTCAGCCTGTCGCTTTTCGATCTCGGAGCGTTCGTTTTGCAGTTTCAGCTTCTCTGCCAGATACTTCTCCAAAAGACCGACACAAATATCCTCGGGTATCTTGCCACTGACCTTATCCTCGTAAACAGACGAGATCAGCTTATCAAGCTCTGCCGTTCTGCGAAGGATCTGACTCATTCGCTTTCTGTCCCACATGGCTTCCTCAGTCGATACGAGATCGCACCGTTTCAGAAATGCCGCCCTCGCTTCCGCTTCGTCGGTTTCCACAAGCTGTATCTTGGAACGAATGTCCTCCAATACGATCTGTTCCAGCGTTGCCATCTTGATGTAATGACTGCAACAGGAACGCCCTTGGAACTTTGTGTAGCTACCGCAGTTGAAGTGGTTGCGGTGGTAGGTTCTCGGATCGGTTCGCTTGTGACGGGTGTTGTTCCACCCCGAATGCATTTTCGCTCCACAGTCCGCGCAGTAGGCAAGTCCTGAAAGGGGCAGTACAACGCCCGTGCGGTTCTTCTTGCCCTGACTTACCGACGCCTCCATCTCACGGCACTTGTCCCACAGTTCTTGGCTGACAATGGCTTCGTGGGTGTTATAGACCCATACCATATCCTCCGGATCTCGTTTCACGGTTTTCTTGTTCTTGTAGGACAGCGTAGTCGTCCGCATCTGCACAAGATGTCCGAGATAGGTGGGGTTAGTGAGGATCTGCTTGACTGTTGAACAAGACCAAAGATGATGGGATCTTCTCGTGTTGGGGATCCCGAACTTTTCTTCCTTGTAATCGGCAGGCGTTTTGATACCTTCTTCGTTCAAGGCATCCGCGATCTTGTTGGGACTGATGCCCTTTGCACGCATTTCGAACATCCGAAGCACGTAGCTCGCTGCAGGTTCGTCACGAATGGGAAGCCTGTTTTCGTCGTTCCCTTTAACGTAGCCGTAGGGTGCGGCATTTGCCCGATACTTTCCCGATTTGGCGTTTGTTTCGATGACGGCGCGAATCTTTTTACTGGTGCTTGCCGCGTGCCATTCGTTAAACACATTCATAATCGGCATCATATCCATACCGGCATTTTCGGTGTTTGCCGAATCCACGTTATCACCGAGAGCGATAAAACGGATGTTGTGCATAGGAAAAATATAATCGGTGTACTGTCCCACCTCAATATAGTTTCTCCCGAAGCGGCTGAGATCCTTGACGATAATGACGTTGATCCTGCCGGTCTTGGCATCCTCAAGCAGCCGCTTTACCTCCGGTCTGTTGAAGCTGGTGCCGCTCCATCCGTCGTCGATATACTCGTCGATCACGGTAAAGCCCTGTTCGGCAGAGAACTTACGAAGCATAAGCTTTTGGTTCTCGATGGACAAAGACTCACCGGCACGTTCA
>JAFVZT010000005.1 GCA_017508045.1 Oscillospiraceae bacterium
GACAACAATACTGTTGCTCTGGCTGCCTAATTAGGCGCCCATCCGCCCCGGAAGGTCCACGAGCCGGGCTCGGGTGTGATCGAAGTGGAGACCGTGCGTGCGCTAAGCTTTGCGCGCACCACGCATAATGAAGCTACCAAGGCCGGTAGGATGTTTGTTTCCGACCGGTTAAGGGAATGTAAATAACAAACTGCGCCCGGAGAAGTTCTTTCCAAGTTGCTTTCGGACAGGGGTTCGATTCCCCTCACCTCCACCAAAAGAAAACCACCCGAGAGGGTGAAGGTGTAAGATAAAGGTAGACACATGGAAAACCACCATGTTGTCTACCTTTATCTTACACCTTCATGGTCTGGAGCTTCTGAGTAGTGTGGGTATTGACGAGGATGAGGCAAACCGCCGGGTGCTGAAGCTTTCGGGTGGTCAACAGCAGAGAGTCGCCATTGCCCGCGCGCTCTCTTACGACCCCGATATTATCCTTGCAGATGAGCCGACGGGAAACCTTGACCGCGACACACAAAAAGACATCATGGATATCTTCCGTGACCTTGCAAACCATGGCAAGTGCGTAATTCTGGTCAGTCACTCTCCAGATGTTGCTACTATGTGCGACGAATGCTATGAGCTAAAGAAAATATCCAAAAAATAAGGTGAGCTAATTCGTCCTTAATAGCTGACAGGCGTATGCTTTCCTTACTGCTTCCTCATTTGTCTAAGAAAGCAGAATACTGCCAACGCGATTATCAGTACACCATACAGAATAATCGGCAAAATATGCGAAATTGCGGCCTCATAATTTCCGTTAAATAAGGCTTTTTCCAGTTCCGCTGCGTGAAAAAACGGAAGTACATTGGCTATCTTTTTAAAAGTCCCGCCCACAAGATTCAGATCAAACCAAACGCCGGAAAACCAAGCGGTAAGATTGGTAAGCAGCGCACCGCAAATACCGCCAACCTGCTTAACTCCCAAAACACTGCCGCACAAAAGACCGAGCGCAATATTGAAAATAGCCATAGGAATGATACCAATGACGGCATAAATAATATTTACGCTAATTTCCAGTCCCAAGGGAATTGCAAACAGGTAGCAGATTATGGCTTGTCCGATTGCCAGAGGCAGGATTGGGAGCATATAGCCTAAGATATAGTCCATTCCTGTAAGCGGTGTTGTGTATAATCTTTGCAAAAAGGCACTTTCTCGGTCTTTAGCAATCAACGTTGCTGAAAATAGCGTCATAAAAGAAAGTCCAAAGACGGTAATACCTGGAGTCAATGTGTTGATTTCAAACAAATTTACCGGAATATTTGCTTGAATAGCGCTTAACAGCACCAATAAGACCAACGGAAAGCCCAGCCCGAAACCAAGGTTGATGGGATCTCGTAAAATTTCTTTGGCGCATCTTTTGGCAAACGTCATCCTTCTCACAGCACTTCCTCCTTCACAATAGAAATAAACGCGGTTTCAAAATTACTCGTCCCTGCGTTTTCTTTCAATTCTTCTGCCGTTCCTACCGCAAGAAGTCTGCCGCTTTTCATAATACCGATTCGGTCAGAGAGGGCCTCAGCTTCTTCCATATAGTGTGTGGTTAGGATAATGGTTATCTTTCCCTTTAAAGAGCGAATAACTTCCCAAAGGTCATACCTTGCAAGGACATCCAAACCAAGAGTCGGCTCATCCAGAAACAGGATTTTAGGCTCGCTGATCAATGCCATAGCAATACTGATACGCCGCTGCCAGCCACCGGATAATTTACCTGCCTTCCTCTGAAGAACACTGTCCAGAGAAAACTGCGCAGAAAGTTCCTGAAGCTTTGCTTTTGTTTTTTCTTTGGAAAATTCATGGATACCGCAGATCAGCTCTAAATTTTCTTTTACGGAAAGGTTCGGTGCAACGGCGGTTTCCTGCGGAGATACGCCAATCAAACGCTTTACTTTTTCGGATTCTTTTATAATGCTATATCCCCCTACAATAGCATCTCCACTTGTAGGTTTTGTCAGGCAGGAAAGCATTTTGATTGCTGTAGTCTTTCCGGCACCGTTTACGCCAAGCAGCGAAAACAGTTCGCCTTTCCGAATTTCCAAACCCAGCCTGTCTACAGCAGTTACATTTTTGTACCGCTTGACAAGCGCAACCGTTTTAATCTCATACATATATGTCGTCCTCCTTTTTGATTTACAATGCCATCATAGCATATCAAAAATATAAAATATTGATTTTCGTCTATTCGGTTGATTTCAGCACCTATTCGGTTTCTAGAATACGCCTCCCATATCTGTATTTTATCGAAGAGATAAAAAACTGTTTTTAACATCGCCCACTCCACCAGCAGCGAGTCGCCGCGGACAATTCGATGTCGACTTTGGCTTTGATTCTCAGATTATCGCTCGGTCAAGGAGTCCGTCTTTGCTTTCACTCGCTCCGCCAAACAAGTTAAAGGCGAACCCGTTTCCTTTAGGAGACGGGTTCGCCTTTATCGTTTGTTTTCACTGTGATATCTTACAAAATTGTAAAGAAGTACATCCTTACAGCGAGTCAATTTCTTAAGAACTGTTCTGTCACTAAATGCTACAGCTACACTCTTAACTGTTATACCTAAACCCCACGAATTTTTTCAAGTTTTTATATATTTAGTTTTGAGCGCAGATAATCCATCATTTGGTTTGATGCAAGTACCGATCTTGTCAAAGAAATATGATTGACGATTTTACATAAATGCTGTAAAATATGGGCATATTAAAGGTAAAAAACTGTATGTAAAAACCTATATAAGCGAGGATAATTTAATGGACATTTTTAATGTACTTACCCTCATAGGGGGACTGTGTCTTTTCCTTTTCGGAATGAACCTTATGGGTGATGCGCTGGAAAGAAGCGCTGGCAATAAACTTGAAAATATGATTGGCAGACTGACCACCGGTAAGCTGGCAGGTCTGCTCACCGGCCTTGGCGTTACCGCTGTTATTCAAAGTTCTTCTGCCACAACGGTTATGGTGGTTGGCTTTGTAAACTCCAGACTGATGTCGTTGAAGCAAGCCATTCACGTAATTATGGGTGCAAACATCGGCACAACCGTCACTGCCTGGATTCTGAGCCTCAGTGGCATTTCCGGCAGCAATATCTTTATTAAACTGCTGAAGCCTTCTTCTTTTACACCGGTTCTTGCTTTGATTGGTATCGTTCTTTATATGTTCACCAAAAGCAGCAAGAAAAAGGATATCGGCGTTGTTCTTCTCGGTTTTGCGACCTTAATGTTCGGTATGGAAACAATGACGGGTGCCGTTTCAGGACTAAAAGATATTCCCGCTTTCCAGGAGCTGTTCATAATGTTCACGAACCCTGTCCTGGGTGTTCTTGTCGGTGCTGTTCTTACCGCCATTATTCAGTCCAGCTCTGCTTCCGTGGGTATCCTTCAGGCCCTTGCGGCAACAGGCGCTGTTTCCTATGGTGCGGCAATCCCGATTATTATGGGACAAAACATCGGTACTTGTGTTACTGCAATGCTTTCCTCCGTTGGCACAACCAAGAACGCAAGACGAGCTGCACTTGTGCATTTATCCTTTAATGTAATCGGAACAATTGTATGCCTAGTCGTATTTTCTGTCGTGAAAGCAGCTTTTTCCCCTACACTCCTTAATGATGCCGCAACCTTTGCAGGAATCGCAACTGCACACTCTATATTTAACATTGTATGCACCCTGCTCCTGCTTCCCGTATCCGGACTTCTTGAAAAGATTGCATATAAACTTATCCCCGATACTGCACAGGCAGAGAAAGCTTCTGAGCTTGATGAAAGACTTCTGGGAACTCCTGTCATTGCCTTGGAATGCGCGCATAATCTTACCGTCGATATGGCTAAGATTGCAACTGATGCGCTAAAAAACAGCATTGCCTGCTTATTTGCCTATGATCATACAGCCGCTAAAGCCGTTCACGAAGCAGAAGACCGGACCGACCATTTGGAAGATGTTATCGGCAGCTATCTTGTAAAGCTCAGCGCCAAGCAGCTGAACGACCGCGAGGGTGCAACGGCCTCCATGCTGCTCAAAGCAATTGGTGACTTTGAACGCATTTCCGACCACGCTGTGAATATCCTTGAATCTGCCGAAGAAATGCGTGAAAAGGGTATCGAATTCTCAGAAAACGCTAAGGTTGAAATCCAATCCCTTGCCAATGCAACCCTTGAAATTACCGAGCTTTCTTATCTTGCCTTTGTAAATGGGGACGCTGAACAGGCCACTGTTGTTGAGCCGCTTGAACAGGTCATTGACAGAATGAAGGAGCTTCTTCGTACCCGCCACATCGACCGTATGCGTATTGGTGACTGTGGTATTGAGGCCGGCTTTATTTGGAGCGACCTTATTACCAATATGGAGAGAGTTTCTGACCATTGCTCCAATATTGCCGGCTGTGTTATGGATTCAAAAGAGCAGAATATGAACCTCCACGAATCTTTGAGAACGCTTAGAAGCGACAATGCATTCTACAAAGAAAAATACACAGAATATACCAAAAAATATCTTTCCTTCGTGTAAACAAAATAAGGCAGGCACATTCGTGCCTGCCTATTTTGCCTATTGCGCTTCCCTCGGGATGTTTTTCATTGTAAGACCGATGCGCTTGCGCTTCTCGTCTACCTCCAAAACAGCGACCTTTACAATATCGCCAACTTGTACGATTTCAGACGGATGCCGCACCTTCCTGCTGCTTACCTGAGAGATGTGAACCAAGCCGTCCTGGTGAACACCGATATCAACAAAAACGCCGAAATCAATTACATTACGAACAGTACCGGACAGCACCATTCCGGGTTTTAAATCCTTCATTTCTAATACATCGGTACGAAGAATCGGTGCCGGCAGCTCATCACGGGGGTCCCGACCGGGCTTTAACAGTTCTTTTACAACATCCTCCAATGTAGGAATACCTGCACCGCAGGCTTGCTCTACCTGTTGGATATTTAACTGATGAAAGCGCTGCGCCAAATCATCCAATTTACCTGCGGCAACGTCCTTTTTCGTATAACCGCACAGTTGTAGGAGTGTCTCAGCAGCTTGATAGGTTTCCGGATGAACACCGGTATTGTCAAAGATCTCCTTGCTCTCCGGAACACGCAAAAAGCCTGCACATTGCTGGAAGGCTTTGGGACCCAGCTTTGGTACTTTTTTCAGCTGGGAACGGGAGGTAAACACACCATTTTCTTCCCGATAGGCCACCACATTTTTTGCAGTTGTGGAATTCAGACCGGATACCTGCTGCAGCAAGCTGACAGAAGCTGTATTTAAATCCACGCCCACCGCATTAACACAATCCTCCACAACACCGCCCAAGGCTTCGTCCAGGCGCTTTTGAGGCATATCATGCTGATACTGCCCTACTCCGATTGCCTTCGGGTCAATCTTTACAAGCTCGGCAAGGGGGTCCTGCAAACGACGGGCAATAGAAACTGCCGAACGCAGATTTACATCGTAATCCGGAAACTCCTCCGCTGCAAGCTTTGAGGCGGAATATACAGATGCGCCGGCCTCGTTGACAATCATATAGCTGACACCCGGTATGTTTTTCAGCATTTCCACCGTCATCGCCTCTGTTTCCCGGGAGGCCGTGCCGTTGCCGATGGCAATGTGCCGGACGCCGTGCTTGGCAATCATACGGGAAAGCACACCGATTGCCTCGTCTTTTTTAAGCTGGGAAAAAGTAGGATATACCACAGCCGTATCCAGCACATGTCCCGTAGCATCCACAACCGCAACCTTACAGCCATTGCGATAACCGGGGTCAAGTCCCATGGTCACAAAGCCCTTTACGGGACGCTGCATCAAAAGCGGCTTTAGATTTAGTGCAAAATTGGAAATTGCCGCCTCAGCTGCACGGTCGGTTAATGTACTGCGAAGCTCACGCTCTGCACTGGGCGCAATCAATCGTTCATAGGCATCTATTGCAGCTGCCCGAACAAAAGTGCTGACCTGCATAGTTGGCTTTAGCGCGCCACGGCACACAACGGCCTGTCCTTCCGTACCCGGTAACGTAATGCTTACTTTTAAAAATTCTTCCTTCTCACCACGGTTGATAGCCAGTATTTGATGGTTTTGCAGTCTGGCAACCGGGGTAGTAAAGTTATAATAAAGGCGGTAAACACTGTCTTTATCTGCATCCACAGCTTGTACGCAGATAATTGCCTGCCGTTCCATCTTCAGCCGAAGCATTTTACGGATATCCGCATCATCGGAAATCATTTCCGCAATAATATCCGACGCGCCGGATAACGCATCCTCCAGCGTATCCACGCCCAGCTCCGGGTTGATATATTCCTGTGCCAGGGAAGCCGGCTCTTGGCCGTCCTGAACAAAAATTGCAAGTGCCAGCGGCTCCAGGCCTTTTTCCTTTGCAACCGTGGCACGGGTACGCCTTTTCTGCTTGTAGGGACGGTACAAATCCTCTGCCTCTGCCAAGGTAGAGGCATTTGCAATAGCCGCTGCCAGCTCATCCGTCAATTTCCCTTGGGCAGCTATAGAATTATAAATTTCCTCTTTGCGCTGGGCAAGATTGCGCAAATAATTCAAACGGGTTTCCAGGTTGCGCAGGGTCGTATCATCCATTGTCCCGTGCATTTCCTTCCGGTATCGGGCAATGAAAGGAATTGTGTTTCCCTCATCCAACAAAGAAATCACATTTTCTACATATTGTAATTTTTGCCCTAGCTCTTCAGCCAGGGTTTCTGCGATATTTTTCATAAATTCCTCCACCTCTCAGCTTTTGAAAGTATAACACACATAACTATAAAATACAATCATTTATCAATTGCAGAAAATGTAAGTAAGATTTTACTTGCGTGAAAATAGGTATGGTGATATAATATAAGGTAGAACATTGTCGGATTGCCAAGGAGGCCTCACAATGAGCATCATTTTATCATCTGTCTTAACAGCCGAGGAGCAGTTTTCATTTTTGAAACCGGCGTTAATGGCACTAATTATTCTTTTAGCTGTGCTTTTGCTTAGCAGTATTATCGTCACCATTATCAGTGCAAGAGCAAAGGGAAAAACTTCCCGGAACAAAAAGATGCTTCTTGCTATGCTGTATGTGGCGACCGCGGTTGTTTTGGTGTGTACGATTTTGTGTACCGGTCGTTATAATGCAATCTCTTCATCTATGCAAAGCAACAGCACATCCACATCTGGCACCGATTCTACCGATAATTCCACAACAGAAAGCACATCTGACAACACAACCGAAAGTACTCCCGTTGACAATCCGGAGCCAACCATTAACCCGGCTAAAACAGATAAAACCGATCCTAAAAAGTGGAATATTAAGTGGAATATATATCAAGGCAATACGCTTCTGGAAAGCTATAACCGCAATGAGCAAATTTCCTTTGGTGATGCATCCAAGTATTCTAATATTGAGGGTATCATCACCTTCCGAGGAGATAACTACAGAACAGGCGCAACCTTTGGCACAACCAATGTGGTTCAGGAAACGCTCACAGCCGTCTGGGATTCTAGGGTCGGTGCATTGAAAAAAGGTACCGGTTCCGGTTCTTGGACCGGCTGCGGCTGGACCGGTCAGCCCCTTATTGTCCGCTGGCCCGAGGAAACCAAGCAGCTTATGAACCTCTATGATGACAAGAAAAACAAGGAAGGTCTTGTTGAGGTTATCTACGCCACTATGGACGGTTATATCTACTTTTATGATTTGGAGGATGGCTCCTATACCCGTCCGAAAATCAATATGGGTATGGCGTTTAAGGGCGCAGGCGCTTTAGATCCCAGAGGTTATCCTCTAATGTATGTAGGCTCCGGAGATAATTTAGACGGCAAGCCTGCCAGAATGTATATTGTAGATTTAATTGAAGGTAAAATTATCTTTGAGCAAGACGGTAAAGATAGCGTTACAAAGCGTAAATGGTACGCCTTTGATTCTGCACCTCTGGTTGACGCAGAAACCGATACCTTAATTTGGCCCGGCGAAAACGGTGTTTTGTATACTGTGAAATTAAATACCAACTACGACAAAGCTGCAGGTACAATTTCCATTGCTCCCGGCGAAATGATAAAGGCGAGCTACTCCTCCAGCACAGGGCGCAGCAAAGGTATGGAAAGCAGTGCCATCATCGTGGACCGTTACCTCTACATTGGTGATAACGGTGGTCTGTTCTTCTGTGTTAATTTGGACACCATGGAGCTTGTGTGGTGCCAAAATACAATGGACGACGTCAATGCTACCCCTGTGTTTGAATGGGGTGAAGACGGCAAGGGTTATATTTACACTGGCAGTTCTATGGAATATGCCGGCGGCACCACCTATCTTCACAAGCTGGATGCTGCAACCGGCGAAATCCTTTGGGAAGTAAAATATAACGACGTTGCATTTAATGATGCTGTTTCCGGCGGCGTGCTTTCCTCTCCCCTTTTAGGTAAAAAAGGTACAAATATGGAGGGTCTGATTATTTTCACCATCGCCAGAACCCCTACCTCCTATGGCGGGATTCTTGTAGCACTGGATACGCAAACCGGTGAAAAGGTGTGGGAAAAGACATTAAAGCGGTACGCATGGAGTTCCCCTACAGGTGTATACACAGAGGATGGAAAGGGCTATTTTATCCTTTGTGATTCTGCAGGAAACGTATCTCTATACAACGGTGCCACCGGTGAGGTTGTGAATCAAATTAACCTCGGCTCGAACATTGAAGCCTCCCCTGCTGTCTTTGAAGATATGCTTGTGGTGGGTACACGGGGTCAAAAGGTCTGTGGAATAAAAATAAGTTAAAGCTGGAAGCAGTCGGTTGTCCGACTGCTTCTATTGTTTGTATTGCATTGACATACCATAATAACATTGCTATAATATACTAAGAAGGACAATACTAAAGGAGGGTATTTTATGGAAAAGAAGATTATTACGATCAGTCGTGAATTTGGCAGCGGTGGACGTACCATTGGTCATCTTGTTGCGGAAAAGCTGGGAATTCCCTTCTATGACAAGGAATTAGTGGATCACATCGCCTTGGAATCCGGTTTTGCCCCTCGTTTTGTGGAAGAAAACGGCGAACATGCCCCCGGAAGCAGTTTTTTTGCCTATGCCTTTGCACAGCAGAGTGTTCCCGGAATTATGAACGGTCTTTCCACCGCAGATTTTCTCTGGAATATCCAATGCCAGGTCATATTGCAGCTTGCAGATAAAGGTCCCTGCGTCATTGTGGGTCGAAATGCCGACTATATCTTAAAGGATCGCAAGGATTGTCTGCACACATTTATTCACGCGGATATGGATTTTCGTGCCGATCGTATTGTAAGATTGTATGGCGAATCGGAAAAAAGCCCGTTAGCACGGCTTCAGGAAAAGGATAAGCGGCGCAGAGTAAACTATCATCACTACACCGGTCGGGACTGGGGCGATGCCCAAAACTACGACATTTGCCTTAACAGCAGCACCTTGGGTGTGGATGCCTGCGCAGATATTATCTTAAAAATAGTCGAAAATACATAATACTATACATAAGCCCCTCTTGCAGAATAATCTGCAAGAGGGGCTTATATTATACCGTAGCTTTTTCCGGCTCGTCAATGTGTATGCTGACGCCGTTAACCTCTACATTTTCATCGGCACAAATTAAAATATACTTTACACCGCCAATAACACGGGTTTCAATCAAATCGCTCCTTGCCGGATTTACCTTGATAGATACATCCGGGGTTTTAATTTCAAAATGCTTGTTATCAATAATGTTCTTGGGATGCAGCTGCGCATCAAAGCCAAAGGCCTCCTCGTATGCAACGTTAAACCTTGCTACCCCCGGCTGGGAAACACCGCAGGATTTTAGTACCATAGCCACCTGTTCCTTAGATATCCGCAGTGGCTCTGCCACCTTGCTCTCCTTATGCATATCAATGCACTGGCATAGCTCCTCGTGAACTGCTTGCACAACATCCAGACTGCATTCGTCCTTCAGCGTGTTCGTCAGCAACGCCTCAAAAGACTTTTTTTGTTCTGCCGCAGGCTTCGGTGGCTGAACATTAAAAAGCGCCTCTGCCACAGCGCTGTGGTTTTTCTTGGGGCTGTGGGTATAATACAGCGCATTATAGATATTTGTTGTGCGCCCGTCAAAAGCCGGGAATATGAAGCCAAGCTCCGGCGCAGATACAATTTGCGCAATACCGCTATCGTGAAATTCCTTTTCTTCCGATACATACCGAAGCCCGGGCTTTGATTGCTTAACCGGGCAAACGGCGCACAGAAGATATGTATAGGTTTCACAGGACGCATCTGATTGCGTTTCATCATCCCTGCTTTTAAAGGGAACATCGTAGCTGTCGCAGCCAACAAGAATCAAATAGCTGTCGTCAAAGTTAACCGATGATATTATCTTTTGAAATAATTCCATTCGCAGGGTGTCGTCCTGCAGTGCTGTTTTTCGAAGATCCATTAAAAACCGATGTTCCTGACTGTCTGAAACCTGTGCTGTACGAAAGCTGATGTCAATTAGGTTTTTTCCGATCGTTCCGGATAATGTGCGCCGCATTACCGCAAAATATTTCTCCGCTTCATTTTCCGACATCATACCCACACTTTGCCGAAAGGAAGAAACAATTTCCTTTTGGGCATTCACATAGCAGCCGTAAATGGCCGTCATATTACTGCGATCGCGACGCACTCTGCGGCGTATCTCGCCAATTTCCTTTTCGTTCATAAACTACCTCATATGTACACCGACGCAAAAGCGTCGGTGTTTTTATTATTCATCTTCCCACAAGCAATTCCAGTTTTGAATAAAATATTCCACACCGGAATAAACGGTAGTCACTACAATTAATGACACAACAATCCAGTTGAGTACCAAAATGCCGGGAAAACCCATCATAACGCACAGTCCAATCATACTGCTTGCTGTTTTAAATTTACCACTTTTGCCGGCTGCAATTACAACGCCCTTACCAACCGCAACAAGCCGCAGGCCTGTAACTGCAAATTCCCGGGTCAACACAATCATTAACGCCCACGCAGGAAACATACCCCACTGGCAGAACATCACCATAGCCGCGATGGTTAAAAGCTTATCGGCCAAGGGATCTAAGAATTTACCGAAATCGCTGACCTGGTTATACTGCCGGGCGATTTGGCCGTCCACATAATCCGTAAGACTGGCAATGATAAACACGCCCAGAGCTATCCACATCCATATGCCGGCCTGACCGCCGCTTAAATACATAAGCAGCATATAAACAGGGATAAACGCCACACGAACCAAGGTAATTTTACTTGCAGTTGTCATATTCAATCCTCCACTGGGTAACCGGAAAGGTCCCCGTCAATCAAGCCGTCTATACAGACATTAATAAATTCGCCTTCGGAGAGCGCTTCCTCCGCAGCAATCCAGACACGTCCGTCAATCTCCGGGGAGTCGGCATAGCTGCGGCCAAAGAATTGTCCGTATTCCTCATCGAAACCATCAACCAATACGCAAATTGTTTTGCCGATTATGGCTGCATTGTAATCGTCCATAATACGGGACTGGATGGTTTCCACCATCTGCGCCCGGACTTGCGCTGTTTCCATATCCGGATGTTCCATTTCGGCAGCAGGTGTCCCCTCCTCCGGAGAAAACGGGAATGCACCCACACGCTCCAAGCGCATTTCTTTAAGGAATTCGCACAGCTCAGAAAACTCCGCCTCCCCTTCACCGGGAAGCCCCGTAATCACACTGGTACGCAGAACCAAACCGGGAATTCGACTGCGAAGCTTTTTAAATAGTGCCTTTAAAAACGCGCCGTCGCCTCTGCGGTTCATAAGCTTCAAAATATCGCTGTTGCAATGCTGGATGGGAATATCCAAATACTTGACAATTTTGGGCTCTGAAGCAATTACCTCAATCAGTTCATCGTCAATCTCGTCCGGATATACGTAATGGATGCGAATCCATTGAAAACCCTCAATTTTACAAAGCTGACGCAGCAGCTCCGGCAAAAGGCGATTATGCCCGGGTAAGTCTGTACCGTACCGGCTTGTATCCTGCGCAACCACAATCAGTTCCTTAACACCGCTGTCCGCCAAAAGTCTGGCTTCATACAAAACATCGTCCATACTCCGGCTGCGGAAACGCCCCCGCAAATAAGGAATAACGCAGTATGCACAGCGATTGTCACAGCCCTCTGCAATCTTGATATAGGCGTAATGCTCCGGTGTGGTTAAAATACGGCCTGTTTCCACCTCAGGTGCATCAATGGATCCAAAATCCGCCACCTGCTCACCCTTTAACAACTTTTCGATAGCAGGCACAACCTCCGTGTAGCTTCCGGTTCCTAAAATGCCGTCTACCTCCGGCATTTGTTCCGTAATCTGCTGTTGATACCGCAGAGAAAGGCAACCCGTAACCAAAATTTTTCCAATCAGTCCTTCTTCCTTCAGCTGACCCATTTGCAGAATATAGTCAATGGCTTCTGATTTCGCGCTGTCAATAAAGCCGCAGGTGTTGATCACCACAACATCCGCGCCAACAACATCCGCCTGCACAGTAAAGCCTGCCTCTTGAACGCGGTACATCATGCGCTCACAATCCACTTGGTTTTTGGCACAGCCAAGGGAAATAAAGCCAATATTCGCCATATTATTCCTCCGGGAAAGTTTCTGTATCCACTGACAGCAGTTCTAAACAGTGCCGAATTTGACTGTAGCTGTGTCCCCTGCGCAGCAAAGCATCTACTGCCCTGCGAAGCTCTTTTTCATCCTCGGTGTTTTTTAATCTTGCACGCAAAAAGGAAAGAATCGCCTTATGCTGGTCGGGATACTCGGCAAGAGCCTCCTGCCAATATTCTTTTGGTATGCGCTTTTCAAACAAAGCCTGCTTAGCCTTGGAAATGCCGTAGCCTTTACTGATGCAACGGCTGACAATCTGCTCTGCCGTTTTTCGGTCATCCAGAAGTGCCATATCCGACATCCACAAGACCGCCTGCTTTGCCTGCTCAGGATTTTCTCCTTTATGTACCAACCTTTGTTCCAAATCCTTTTTAGACACATTGGTGGCCGCGACAATGCGAACAGCACGCATCTTTGCCGACATAAGACCTGCCGCTTCTTCCAGCTGCTGCAGCTGTGTATCTGTCAATTCTAAACCGGGATACAGGCCAAAATCCTCAACAGTCTGTCGATACAGGCGCATACTTTTTCCGTCTGAAAAACGCACTGTGTGCCTCCCGGCACGATCCGGCTGGGAGGCTACGGAATCAATTCTCATCATCAAAATCGTCTGCGCTGATCACGATAGGCTGAACTGCCGGTCTGGCAGACTCTCTGGCTGCGCTGCTTTGCAGCAGGTTGGCACGCACCTGCTGCTCAACCTTCTCTGCAATCTCAGGATTTGCCATCAAATATGTCTTGACGCTATCCTTGCCCTGTCCGATCCGTTCATCGCCCATAGAGAACCAGCTGCCGCTTTTCTGTACGATATCCATTTGCACAGCCAAATCAATCAGCTCGCCCCATTTACTGATGCCCTGTCCGTACATAATGTCAAAGTACGCCTCACGGAACGGAGGTGCTACCTTATTTTTTACAACCTTAACCCGGGTCTTATTGCCCACAACATTGCTGCCTTCCTTAATGGACTCAACACGTCGAACATCCAACCGGACAGAGGAATAGAACTTCAGCGCATTGCCGCCGGTTGTGGTTTCCGGGTTGCCGTACATCACACCAATCTTCATACGAAGCTGGTTAATAAAGATAACCACGCAGTTTGTTTTGGAAATCGTTCCTGCCAGCTTACGAAGCGCCTGGGACATTAGTCTGGCCTGCAGGCCTACAAAGGTATCGCCCATTTCGCCTTCAATCTCCTGTTTAGGAACCAGAGCGGCCACCGAGTCAACCACAACAGCATCCACTGCGCCGGAGCGCACCAGTGCGTCGGTAATTTCCAGAGCCTGTTCGCCGGTATCCGGCTGGGAAACCAGCATATTGTCGATATCCACACCAAGGGCTGCCGCATAGACGGGATCAAGGGCATGCTCGGCGTCCACAAACGCAACCTCTCCGCCCATTTTCTGTGCCTCGGCCAATATGTGCAGAGCCAGAGTTGTTTTACCGGAGGACTCCGGTCCGTAAATTTCAATAATACGGCCCTTCGGCACACCGCCAATTCCCAAAGCCGCATCCAAGGCCAAAGAGCCGGTGGGAATGGCATCCACGCTCATTTCGGGACGGTCGCCAAGGCGCATAACCGTACCCTTGCCAAAATTCTTTTCAATCTGTGCCAACGCAGTCTGAAGGGCCTTCTTCTTGTCTGTTGCGGGAGTCGGTGCGTCGTACATTGTCTTTTTCGTAGCCATATTAATCTTCCTTCCTGCCGAACTGAGCAAGCACTGCCCGTTCAATCTCATTATAATCTCTGGAGCGTTCCAGAATGGTATACCCATTATCCTCCAAAATGCTGCAAACAGCGTCCCCCTGCCCCATGCCGAACTCAAAGCACAGGTAACCACCGGGTTTCAGCGCTTGTTGATAATTCTTGGCGATGGCACGGTAAAAGTCCAGACCGTCCGTACCGCCATGGAGGGCGAGGTGCGGTTCATAATCTTTTACACTGGCAGGCAGCTCTTGCATTTCCTGCGTTGTAATGTAGGGAGGGTTAGACACAATTAAATCAAATTTACCCAAAAAAGCCGGAGGCTCCTTAAGGGCATCAGCACGGACACAGGAAACCCGGGCAGACAGCTTTTGCAGGGTCATGTTTTTCTTCGCCACCGCAATGGCTTCCGGTGACACATCCGCAAGGGTAACTCTTGCATCCTTAACCTTGTTCGCAATAGCAAGTCCGATGCAGCCGGAGCCTGTACACAAGTCCAGTATACGAGGTGATGTGTCCAAAAAAAGACTCTTTTTCAGCGCCAGATCCGTTACGGCACAGGTATCATCTCTGGGTATCAGCACATGGTTGTTAATCTGCAGGGTCATTCCATAAAAATCCCATTCTCCCAATACATAAGCCAGTGGCTCACCGGTCAGCACGCGGGCAACCGCATCCTCCATAGCATCTGCAATTGCCTGAGAACCGTACAATTCAAAGTCTGCAAGTAGGGCCTCCTGGGTTTTTCCGGCAATGTGGCAAAGCAGGTGTCTTGCTATCTGACTGGCGGTCTGTATATCCTCCTGTTGAGCAAAAGCTCTGCGGGCATCCAAATAAAGCTGGGACAATTTTTTTACCACCGGTCTTCCCCCTCGTGTTCCGGAATAACAGCCTCAAGGGCAGCAATTGCAACTTCAATCATACTGTCATCCGGTTCATTGGTGGTAAAATTCTGAAACCACTGGCCGGGCGCTGTCAGGATGCGGGTAAGCCAATTATCATACCGGCCGACAAGGCGATTAATCTCATAGCTGATTGCCACAACCAAGGGCAGCATCAGCAGCTTAAATCCAAACATAATACCACTGTAGGCAAGGCTCCCGCGTATAGCCTCCAAGCTTGGCACAATGGCAAGCAGACAGGATGAGGCTACAGAAAATACCAAGATGGACAAAACCATAACCACAAATAGAAAGCTTGTCCCGCACCGCGGATGCTTACGGGTCTGCACGCGGATATTTTCTACCGTTAGCGGCAGCTGCGCCTCATAACAGCGGATCGTCTTATGTTCTGCCCCGTGGTAGGAAAAAACACGCTTCATTTCTTCCATGCGGGAAACCAGAAGTATATAGGCTATAAAAATGATAATTCGTACAATGCCCTCAATCAGGTTGCGCAGCAGATTGTTTGCTACCCACCTGTCAAAAATACCGCCAATAAAATTAGGAAGCAGGAAAAACAGCAAGACAGACATTCCCAGTCCCAGCGCAACGGCCGTTCCCACAAGAAAGCTCTGAAATTTCTTATTTCCAAGCTTCTTCTCCAGCCATATATCCAGCTTGGAAGGTTGGGATTGATTTTCCTCCGGCGACAAATCTGCCGAACGCAACAGCGCTTTTACACCCACAACCTGGGCATCAAAAAAATTTACCGCACCGCGAATGAGTGGCCAGGACAGCACAGATTTCTTGGAACGAACAGTTCGCGGTGTTGTTTCCACGTGAATACCAGCTTTATCACGGGTGGCAATGGCATCCAATTTCGGTCCGCGCATCATGATGCCCTCAATAAGGGCCTGTCCGCCAATCATTGTTTTAAACTTTTCCTGTGTTTGCTGTTTGTTTTCCATTTTCTTCATCCTTACTGTATAACCGGCAAGCTAAGAACCACCAGGGTTCCGCCGCCTTCGGCATTGCTTAGGGTAAGCGTGCCTCCATGCAGCTGTACAATTTCGTCGCAAACTGCCAGACCAATTCCGGATCCACGGGCTTTTGAACTGCCCTTATAGAATTTCTTTTTAACCAGAGGCAGCTCATCCTCCGGAATGCCCGGACCGTAGTCACGCACCGTAACAACCACGGCGTTGTTTTCTAAACCAATAGAGACCTCTATTCTTTTTCCGTCGGAGCCGTGCTTTGCCGCATTGTCCAAAATGTTTAAGAAAACCTGACGCAGGCGCTTTGGATCGCAGGAAATTTCAGGAATTTCCTCATCCGTATCTGCATACTCAAGGGCAATGACATCCTGCGCCAAGCGACTGCCATACATATAAATTGTGTCCTCAAATTCGGCACGAATATCCGTTAGCTCCATATTAAGGGTCATTCTGCCGTCCTGTATTCGGGTAAAGTCCAAAAGCTCCAAAACCATTTCTGTAAGCCTGCCGGCTTCACGGTGAATGATTTTCATACCGCGTCTGGTATCCCCTGTAAGGTTTTCGCTGCTCAGTAGGGTCTCGCTCCAGCCTGTAATTGCGGTTAACGGTGTACGTAGCTCGTGAGAAAGAGAAGAAATAAACTCCGTTTGCATCTTCTCATTTTCGTTAATTTTCAAGGACATCTCGTTAATTGTGGCAGCAAGCTCGCCAAACTCATCGTTATATTTGGTTTGTATCTGAATCCCATAGCTGCCGCCGGTAATTTTCTTGGCTTTATCTATAATCTCATTAAGCGGCGAAAGTACAGAGCGACTGTAATAATTGCTGCTGATTAAAACAACAACAATAATCAATATCAGCGTTATAATTGCATAAATTCCCACATAGGCGATTTGCTTGTCCATAACGGAGGAGGCAACCACAAAACGCAATACACCAACCACCTGCTCATTGTTATAGATGACAGGGCTGGATATTGCCATAACCCGTTCACCCATCGTCGGGTCGTTTCCTAAATACCTTTGTGTTGTCCGACCTTCAATGGCATTATTAATATCCGGCGTGCCCGGCAACTGATTTGAAGCATCGCCATAGGAAGTTGCCACAATTTGTCCATAGATATCAACAAACTGCAGCCGGACATCATTCTTATTCTGAAAGTTTTGGGAATAGATGATACCGGCTTGATAATACGCGCTTTGACTTTGGTTGGTGGAATTTGCAAAAAATTCTGTAGCCTCATTGGCGCTGTGACGCAATTTCGATTCCATAGAAGAATAGGAGTACATAGAGAAAACCACCAAAAGCGCCAAAACACAGGTCAAGCCAAGAACGCATACAATACTGACCGTATTAATCAGCCAACGCTTGCGCAGTCCACTGGCATAAAACAGCGAACGACCTTTTTTATGTTTCATATGCCCCACTTATAGCCAAAGCCCCATACAGTCGTAATATAGGTCGGATTTGTTGCATCATCTTCGATTTTTATCCGCAGACGACGGATATTGACATCCACAACCTTCAATTCCCCATCATAATCCCGACCCCAAACGGCAAGAAGAATTTCATCTCTGGAAAGGGCTCTGCCGGGATTTTGCATAAACAGCTTTAAAATAGAGAACTCAACCTGGGTCAGCCGGATGCGCTTTCCGCACTTTTCCAAGGTATGATTTCGTGTGTTCATAATAAAGTTACCTTGATACAGCAATTCTCCGTCTGACCCCAGCTCACCGCCCAGCCGACGATACAGCGCATCAATCCGGGCTGTCAGCTCCGCAGGAGAAAACGGTTTTGTAACATAATCATCCGCCCCGGTCATCAGGCCTGTAACCTTATCCATTTCCAGCGTCCTTGCGGAAAGCATAATAATACCAATTTGCTTGTTGTTCGCCCGAATACGGCGACACACCTCGAACCCGTCAATGTCCGGAAGCATAATATCCAAAATCGCCACCCCGATATCCGGATTCTCCCGAATCCTCTCCAAGGCTTCCTCTCCGGTACCTGCCTCAATAGCGTGATAACCGGCGCGCTCCAAATTGATGACAACAAAGCTTCTGATATTGACTTCATCTTCCAAAATCAGTACTTTTTTCATGGTTTCGTCCTCTCTGCCAAAAATCGCATACGAACTGCAAAAACGAAAAGCCGCTGGCTTAACAACATCCATCTTAATAATTATAACACAGGATACACAAAAAGAAAAGTTATTTCACCACAACATTTCCCTGCCCCAGCAGATTGTTAAGCTCCCCAAGCATACGTTCGTCCAGACTGCATCGGCTTCCTCTTCTTTGCTTTGTATCGGCAAAATACACCACCACAGGACTGTTTCCGGGGAACATACCTAAAATTGCTTTAACTTTGCCAAACAGCATTCCTTCCTCTGAAGGAAGCTTTAAATACAGTGTTCCTGTTTTGCTCTGCTGCTGAGCAACCGGAGCTTCTGAAGCAAAATCAGAAATGGGTCTGGCCCGGTTAATTACAATCTGCGGCTCTTTATCATCCCGAAGAGAAAGCCGCCCAGTAATAACAACCGGTTGATTTTCGCTTAGGTAACCACCGTATTGGCTCAAAACATTGGAAAAAGCCAGCATTTCTACTGCGGCTGTATCGTCCTCTATGGTAACATACGCCATCATAGAATTATTGCGGGTGGTCTTCATCTTTACTGTTTGAATAACGCCGGCAACACTGACAATTTGGTCGTCCTGATAATCACTTTGCTCCTGCATAAGCTGCCCAATCGGCACAACATGGGTACCGCGCAGGTAATGCCGGTAATCATCCATAGGATGTCCGGACAGATAAATGCCGGTGGTTTCCTTTTCCATAAGCATCAAATCTGCCTTTTTCAGCTCAGGCAGACTGGGAATTGGAATTGCAGCCGCACTGTCCTCATTTTGCAGAAGGGAGAACAGCCCCATTTGTCCGTCGAGATTTTTCTTGCGGGAGGACGCGATGCTGTCCATCATATTCTCATATACTGCCAGCAGCTCACTGCGGTGGTGTCCAAAGCAATCCATTGCACCGCACTTGATAAAGTTTTCCACCGCCCGCTTATTAAGTTCATTTTCACCCATCCGGCCGATAAAATCCTCCAGGCCGGTAAATATGCCGCCTTCTTCCCGCTTTGCAACCACACTGCGGATCAATCCGTGACCTACATTTTTCACCGCGCCTAAGCCAAAGCGAATGCTGTCGCCTTCTACAGTAAAGGGGTCATCGGAATGGTTGATATCCGGAGGTAAAACAGGAATTCCCATTTCCTTACATTCCGCAATATATCCGGAAATTTTTGTTGCCGAATCTAAAACAGAGGTCATTAGCGCCGCCATATATTGACGGGGATAATGACACTTCAGATATGCCGTCTGGTAAGAAACAACGGCATAGCAAACAGCGTGTGCCTTATTAAAGGCATAGTTTGCAAAGGCGACAATTTCGTCATAGATGGACTGAGCCGCAGCCTCTGAAACACCCTTAGCCATTGCGCCGGAAATCCCCTGTGCTTCGTCTCCGTAAACAAAAACCTTTCGTTCCTGCTCAATAACCTTCATTTTCTTTTTGGAAATGGCGCGGCGGATATTGTCAGCCTGTCCCATCGTGTAGCCGCCCAAGCTGCGGAAAATTTCAATAACCTGCTCCTGATAAACAATACATCCGTAGGTCACCCGTAAAATAGGTTCAAGCAAAGGTGTCTTATAAGAAATCTTACTGTTATCCAGCTTGTTGGCGATAAACATAGGGATGGAATCCATGGGACCGGGTCGGTATAAAGCGACAATAGCCGTCATATCTTCAATAGAGGTCGGCTTCATATTGACACAAACAGCGGTAATTCCCGCAGATTCCAGCTGAAAAACGCCCTGGGTTTTGCCCTCTGCAAGCATTGCAAAGGTCTCCGGGTCATCGTCAGGCACCGCATCAACGGAGAAATCCGGATTTACTTTCCGAATCTGCTTTTCCGCATCCTCAATAACCGTGAGGTTTCGAAGGCCCAAAAAATCCATTTTCAGCAAACCCAGTTCCTCAATGGTAGTCATGGTATACTGGGTAACAATGGTATCGTCATTTCTGGAAAGAGGCACATAGGCGCTTACCGGTTTTGCTGTAATCACAACACCGGCTGCATGGGTAGATGTGTTTCTGGGCATACCCTCTAAGCTCATTGCCGTGTCAATAAGGATGCGAACCCGCTGGTCAGCATCGTACATCTCCTTAAGCTTCGGAGAGACAGTCAATGCATCCTTAAGGGTAATATGCAAGGGCATTGTAGGTACAAGCTTTGCAACAACGTCGGTTTCCGCATAGGAAAAGTTCAGCGCTCTGCCAACATCACGAATGGCACCCCTGGCTGCCATTGTGCCGAAAGTGGCAATTTGCGCAACGTGATCTGCGCCGTATTTGCGCATAACATAGTCAATAACCTCGCCCCGGCGTTCCTGGCAGAAATCTGTATCAAAGTCCGGCATACTGACACGCTCGGGGTTTAGAAAGCGCTCAAAAATCAATGCATATTTCATAGGATCAACCTCAGTAATATGCATACAATACGCAACAATGGATGCTGCGCCGGAACCACGGCCCGGTCCTACCGGAATCCCGGATTCCTTGGCATAACGAATAAAATCCCAAACAATGAGATAGTAATTCACATAGCCCATCCGGCTGATAACGCTGATTTCGTATTCCAGTCGATCCCGATAATGTCCCGGAGGATTTTCATAACGCTCCTGAAAGCCGTCCATACAGAGCTTGCGGAAATATTCTTCGTTTGTATAGCCCTCCGGCACCGGGAAGGACGGCAGATGGTACTGATTAAAAACAAATTCCAAATTGCAGCGTTCAGAAATCTCAACCGTATTTTCAAAGGCCTCGTCGCAATTGGGAAACAGCTGCCGCAGCTCCTCCTCGCTCTTTAAGTAGAATTCATCGGTTTGAAATTTCATCCGATTTGGGTCATCCACGGTTTTTCCAGTTTGGATGCACAGCAAAACATCCTGCATCTTTGAATCCTCGCGACGCAGGTAGTGGGCATCATTGGTTATAACTAAGGGCAGCCCCGTTTCCCGGGCAAGACGCATAATCCCCTGGTTTACAGGCCTCTGCTCCGGTATACCGTGATCCTGCATTTCAAGGTAGAAATGCTCCGGTCCAAAAATCTCAGATAGCTTCTGGGCATATTCCTTTGCACCTTCATAGTCCTCCTCCAGCAAATACTGGGGAATCGCACCGGCTAGGCAAGCACCCAAGGCAATTAAGCCCTCATGGTGCTTGCGCAATAAATCTAAATCCACCCGGGGTTTTCCGTAAAAGCCATGCAAAAAAGCTTCGGAAACCAAAAGGCAAAGGTTTTCGTAGCCGGTTGCGTTTTCACACAGCAAAACCAAATGGTACGGATCATTATCTACGCCGTGAATTCGGTCCTGCATACCACGACGGGTAACGTAAACCTCACAGCCAATAATAGGCTTTATGCCTGCAGCCTTCGCTGCCTTATAGAAATCGATACAGCCATACATTACGCCATGATCTGTCAGGGCAATGGCTGATTGCCCCAACTCCTTGACCCGGTCCATCATTGTGTTAATACGGCAGGCACCGTCTAACAGACTGTATTCCGAGTGAACATGCAAATGTACAAAGCCCATTTCTTTACTCCTTTGATAGCTGTACTAGTTTTTTTAAACGATGATTCATCGCCGGCTTCGTAATGGGCGGCTGCATCATCGCCGCAAGCTCGGTAAGAGATGCTTCCGGATTTTCCTCCCGGGCAATCGCGGCCTGTAAAAGCTTAGGGGCAAGTCGTTCAAATTGTCCGTTTTGGCGCAGAATGCGAATGGCGCAAAGCTGTTCCTGGGATGCTTCCACAACCTTGGAGGTGTTCGCTTCATCGCAATTGCAGCGTCTGTTAACCTTATTGTTCAGTTCCTTTTCCAGCCGCGCCTCTATAATGCCCATTGCCGCGATTGGAGCGCCCAAATATGTCAGGCAGTCCGAAATCAAATCGCTGTGTTTAAGGTATAATACCTGTCCACCGCCGCGTTGTGCCATTTTAGGATAGAACCCCAATACTTCGCGTATAAAGGTATAGGCCTCTCTGGCAACATAGCGGTGGTTTGTGGCAAGCTCCAAGTGATAGGCTTTGGCAGGGTCGGTAACCGAACCGCCAGCCAAATACGCACCCCGCAGAAATGCCGCCTTACAGCAGTCGTCCTCCACAATAGGAAGATTGATGTGCAATGACAAAATTCCAACAGGATCAAATCCGTAAGCAACCATAATTTGCTGCAGCTTTTTCTGTCCGGTAATTTGAAAGACAAGCTTTCCTGTTTCTTCTAAATCCGGAACAATATCAAAATCAATTCCAAAGGCTTTTCTGAACAGCTTAGGCAGTATAGCAGCAAATTCCTTACACTCTGTGATGATACGAATACCTTCCGAGGTGAAATTGTTGCAAAACAACAAAACGCCAAAGCACTGCGCCAAGGCACAACAGTGTTTCTGGGGAAAGCTGCGGCAAATTTCTGCCTTTGCGTTCCCGGAAAAAGTAGCCGCCATTGCTTTCACTCCTATTTACCAGATACGAACCTCCGGTTCCAGCATAATACCGGAATGGTCATAAACTCTCTGCGAAACCTGCTGTAAAAGTGACTTTACATCCTTCGCAGTGGCACCGCCCAAATTCACCACAAATCCGGCGTGCTTTTCAGAAACTGCAGCATTTCCAATGCGGAAGCCCTTTAGCCCTGCATTGTCAATCAGTGCAGCAGCATAGCCTCCAGCGGGGCGTTTGAATGCAGAGCCAGCCGACGGCATATCCAGCGGCTGAGAAGCTTTTCTTCGCTGCATAAGCTCCTGCATTCGCTCCCGTATCTCAGTCTGATCTTTTGGCTCAAGGGAAAATAACGCGCTTATTACGATACCGGCATCTTCCTGCAAACGGCTATGGCGATAGGAAAAGTTCATCTGCTCTGCCGTATAAGTAATCAAATTACCCTCCAGGGTAAGAACCTCCACACTTTTACAGACCTGAGCGATCTCGCCGTCATAGGCTCCTGCGTTCATATAAACCGCACCGCCCACCGTTCCGGGAATGCCGTGGGCAAATTCCAATCCGCTTAGTCCCTGTCCTGCTGCAAAAACAGCCGCCCGAGCCATGGTAACGCCGGCAAAAACACGGATAGTGGTATCATTGATGCGTTCAATTCCATCCATGCAGTCCTTCAGGCAAATTACCAAACCGGATACGCCCCCGTCCGGAGCGAGAATGTTCGTGCCTGCTCCCATAATTGCCCGGGGACAGTCCAAGACCTTGGCTGTATGCAGAAGTTTTTTTAGTTCCTCAACATTTTTGGGAAATGCCATTACCTCGGCAGGCCCGCCAATCCGAAAGGATGTATGCTTTGACATCGGCTCTGCCAAACGAAGGTCAATTTCCGGTAATAATGTTGTTATTTTCTGCTGAAAATCTGATTTTTTAATCATAAACGCCTCCGGGTGTATGATATTATTCAGTATATCATATTCGGCAAAAATATGCAATTATTACGAACAGTAAATTTTTATAAAACAGGAAACCCTGTCACTAATCATGACAGGGCTCCTACTACTTTTGCTTTCATGGCTTCAATGAGAAGCGCTTTGTTCTTTTCCACATGCTCAGGCTTCATCATAAGCACGCTCTGGTTTTTCTCTGTGCGGGCGTAATAATATGCGCCCTTGGTGGGGATGCGCTGAGAGACAATGGTAAGGTCCGAAAGTATGGGCAGCATATCCACAATCAGACCGAGAATTTGCTTGTCGTTCATATCCGTCGTTAAGTTGGGCATAATTTCTTTTGCAAGCCGATACAAGTCGGAAACGCCTAGGGTCTTTGCCTTTTCAATTAACGTATTTAAGACCTTTCTCTGCCGGTTTGTGCGTTCAAAGTCATTGTCAATTTTACGAATACGCGTATAAGCCAAAGCCTGAGAACCGTTGAGGCGATTAACGCCTTCTTTCAGAGTCCAGCCTTTGTTCTCCTCAATATCCCAGTTTCCTCTTTCGTTAAGGTAATCCGCTTCTTCCTTTGTAAGCTCAACATCGATACCGCCGATAATATCGATGGATTTTATGAAACCTTCAAAATCGATTTCCACATTATAGTCTGCAGAAACGCCGAAATTATAGCTTAATGTTTCGTTCAGAAGGGGGAAGCCACCAAGAACATAAGGAACATTCAATCTCTGGTTATATTTTCCGGGAACATAAACCCAAAGGTCTCTCATAAAGGATGTCATTGTCACAGTTTTTGTTGCCTTATTGATTGTGCAAAGTATCATAGCATCAGTACGCTGACGCTTTTGGGTTTGGCCCGAACGCTTATCCTGACCGACGAGCAAAATGTTGATAACATCTTTTCCTACAAAAATCGGATCTGCTTCTTCAAAAATCGGATCTTTCTGAATGGTTTCAGTAGGTCCGAGAATATCATCCAGCTCCTCAGAGGAGTAGGTTGGTGGTGTTGTCGCAGTATCAATCGTGTTGATACCAAAGCTTCCGGTAAAAGAAAAAGTATTTAAAAAAATGCAAACAGCAACCGCTGCAACCAGAATAACTGCTAAAAAAATTGATGCAATCAGCAAAAATAAATGAAGCTTGGATTTTTTTGTCTTTGTTTCCTCGCTCATCAGAGCACCTCCAAGAATATAAAGCCAGAAGAAGAAAAACCGCTACATGGTTTTCCCGCTAAATGTGTAAATTATTTTTCAACAATTTCCAAAAGTTCCATGGGACATGCTTTTACGCAAATTCCGCAGGAAATACACTTGCTGGTAGGACCGTCCTGAGGCATAACCATAACCTTCATAGGACATGCCTCCACACATTTGCCGCAGGAAGTACAAAGCTTTTTATTAATCATGTACACGCCGGTCTTGGGGTTCTGAGTAATTGCCCCCGCCTCACAAGAGCGCATACACTTGCCGCACTGGATACAGGTCATAGGCTTTGCGCCGCCGTTGTTTGCTACAATACGAATGCAGGCCAAATCCTCATTAAATGTTTTATAAAAAGCTGTAGAGCAAGCGCGAACACACTCAAGGCAAGCCATACACTCGATATTTTTCTTGACAGACAGTTTTTTCATAAATACGGTTTCCCCTCTTCTTAGTATTTCCCGTTTATTATAGCTTATATGATATAAAATAGCAATGATAAAAAACAAATTTCGACATAATTTTATTAAAATTCTTATATATATTGAATGGTATGTTTTTACAGATTAAATTTTTAAAACTGTGAAATACTACTCTTGAATTCAAATATTCAGGAGGTTTATTATGAAAAAATTTGGCATTGTCGCCATTGCTTTCTTACTTGGTGTATCGTTAACTGCATGTGGCGGCAACAACAATGATGGTACAGACAATTCTTCCAGCACTACGCCAAGCAGCACTGTCAGCATCCTTCCGGAAACCAATCCCACCACAGGCACAAATATTCCCGATCCTGATGTAGATAGCAATATGCCCACGTATACAGACGGAACAACCGGAACGGATACTACAGAAAACAGCACAAAGGGAAACAGATCCCGCCGGAGCTATTAATACTGCCGGGAAAGGCTCCCGGCTACATAGCAAGGTTTCCGGTTAAAATTCCAAAAAACACTAATGCTTTCCTTGTGTGCAAGGCAGTAAAAAGGGCATACTGTAAATACAACCTGACAAAGCAAGTCAGATTGAAGGAGGAAAGAAATATGAGCATAAAGGCTTTGGCAATTACAATGGGTGTTGGCGCTGCAGCAGGCGCGGTAGGCATTTTAATGATGTCCCGGAATAATCCAACACGAAAAATTGCTGCGAAGGCAGCAGACAAGGTAGAAGATGCCGCCTGGAAGGTGTCCGACTCCCTGTCACGGAAATTTGATTTATAAATTAAGCCGGGAGGTATTACCTCCCGGTTTAATTTATTTCGCTTCAACGATAATATTACCGTCTAATAAGGACGCGCTTATTTCGTAAACAGGTGCTTCAAAGCTATCGATAATTTTCTCAGAAATGGGATCTTCAAGCTCCTTTTGTATCGTTCTGCGGAGATTTCTTGCTCCGTAGGTTAAAGAGTATGCCTTTTTAACAAGCTGTTCCCGAACACCCTCGCCACAGACAAAGGTAAGTCCCCGTTCACCAAGACTGGTTTTAAGTTCGCTCAGCATAATGTCCGCAATGCCAACAAAATCATCCTCAGTTAAATGGTTGAAGGTAATAATTTCATCCACACGGTTAATAAACTCAGGACGCAAAAATTCTTGCAGTGCCTTCATAGTTTTATCCCGTACCTGTTCTATATCCGTGCGGCCAAAACCAAGTCCTCCCACTCTTCCCTCCGACCCGGCATTGGAGGTCATAACGATAATGGTGTTTTCAAAATTAACCACTCTGCCCTGGGCATCGGTAATCCTACCGTCATCCAGAACCTGCAGTAAAATATTCAAAACATCCGGATGGGCCTTTTCAATCTCATCAAACAGAACAACGCTATAGGGCTTGCGACGAATTTTTTCTGTAAGCTGACCGGCCTCATCATAGCCGACATAACCGGGAGGCGAGCCGATAAGCTTAGATACGGTGTGCTTCTCCATATATTCGGACATATCCAGCCGGATAAGGGCATCCACACTGTCAAACAAGTCATCTGCAAGACGCTTCACCAGCTCAGTCTTGCCGACTCCGGTGGGACCTACAAATATAAAGGAAACCGGCCGCTTTTTAAGGCTGATACCCACGCGGTTTCTCCGAATGGCCTTTGCAACCGCTTCCACGGCTTCGTCCTGTCCAACAATATGGGATTTCAGTCGGTCTGCAAGACCTTTAATCTGCATATATTCCTGCGCCTTTATTTTACTGGCAGGAATTTTTGTCCACAGCTCAATAATTCGGGCAAGATTTTCCATCGTTACAGCGGGAGCAGGAATCTTATCCAATTCCTCAATTTCCGATGCGATTTGACACAGCTTGCTGCGGATAACCGCCAAGCGTTCATAATGCTCGTTTTCCGTATCCTCTGTAAGCATTCTAAGCTCAAGCTCATAATCATCACGTTCTTTTTTAAGCTCTGCCAGCCGGGATATTTCTTTGCTGCGCAGGTTAACGTCAGAGCAGGCTTCATCCAGCAAATCAATTGCCTTATCCGGCAAAAAGCGGTCAGAAATATACCGTTCGGACAAAATAACGCACTGTCGGGCAATTTCGGGAGAAATGGTCACGCCGTGAAATTCCGCATACGCCTTGGCAATACCCTGCATAATCTGGCAGGCTTCATCAATGTTCGGCTCAGAAACAGATACCGGCTGAAAGCGGCGCTCCAGAGCAGCATCCTTTTCAATATGCTTGCGGTACTCGTTAAAGGTCGTCGCACCGATAACCTGTATCTCTCCACGGGAAAGCGCGGGCTTGAGAATGTTCGCCGCATTCATAGAACCCTCGGCATCACCGGCGCCCACAAGATTGTGAACCTCGTCAATCACAAGAATGATGTTTCCACATTCCTTGATTTCACCGATTAAGCTTTTCATACGGCTTTCAAACTGGCCGCGAAATTGGGTGCCTGCCACAAGGGATGTTAAATCCAACAGAAAGACCTCTTTATCCTTCAGCTTGTACGGCACATCTCCGGCGGCAATCCGCTGAGCAAGACCTTCTGCAATTGCTGTCTTACCGACGCCCGGCTCACCAATCAGGCAGGGGTTATTCTTCTGGCGACGGTTTAATATCTGGATAACACGCTCAGTCTCCACATCTCTGCCAATAACCTTATCCAGCTTGCCTTCTCTGGCTCTGCCGGTTAAGTTCATACAGTAGCTGTCCAAAAATTTATGTTTGGAGGATTTTTTCTTAGACTGTTTTTTACCGTCCTCCTCATTTTTGGCAGGCTCTTCCTTCTTTGCAGGAAGATTTGCGGATCCAAAAAGCTGGTTAATCAAAGGGAACGTTGCGGTCTGGCTGTCGACCTCATCCTCATCCTCTGAGCCACCCTCCATTTGACCAAACATACTGCTCATTTCCTCGGTGAGACTATCCAGATCCTCCTCGGAAAAACCCATCTGTTTAACCGCTGTGTCTATCTGGGGAATCCCTAAACTCCGTGCGCATTTCAAGCAATAGCCCTCATTCATCGCAACACCGTTTTCAACCTTGGTAATAAACACAACGGCAATATTCTTCTTACATTTCGTACACATCTTAGGCTGCATACAAATCACGACCTTTCTGCCGGAAACTATAACACATAATAAAGAATAAAGAAAAAACAAACTATAAAAATTTCTTTATTCAAGACATTCAAATTTTTCCACACCGTCATCATACCACAGATGGGTCATATAAAGACCTCCGGGGGGAACGGTAGGACCGGCGGCGGTGCGGTTTCCGGAGGTCAAAATTGCACCGATTTCCTCCGGCTTAATTTTCCCCTCCGCAGCATAAACCACCGTACCTGCCATGGCACGGGCCATATTATACAAAAATCCGTTAGCACAAACCTTCAATAGAAGAATATCGCCCTGACGCTCCACATGATAATAATATACAGTGCGGACGGTAGATTTGACATCCGTTCCAACGGAACGCACAGCGGCAAAATCATGGGTGCCTACGAATTGGTCGGCAGCTGCCTGCATAATTTTTTCATCCAGATGCTTGGGATAAAACCAGGCGCGATTGACATAGAACGGGTCCCGGACTCTGGAATTATAAATCATATAGGTGTACTCTTTTTTTACGCAGGAGCCAATTGCATTAAAATCCTCGTGTACATCAAAAGCTTTCGTTACCACAACATCTGCCGGCAAATGCGTATTCAGGGCATAAGGCAGTCTGTCACAGGGGATTGTTGAGCTTGTACGAAAATTGGCAACATAGCACTTTGCGTGAACGCCTGCATCGGTACGGCCGCAGCCTGTAACGTGTACAGCATGACCTACTACCGTTGCAATCGCCTTTTCCAGGGTTTGCTGAACGGTAGAAAGATTTTTTTGTGCCTGCCAGCCGTGGTATGCAGTTCCCTCATATTTTAAAAACAAGGCAATATTACGCATAGTTCCCTCACAACCCAAAAACGCGCAGTAAAATCACAGCACAAATCAACACTACAAGCAACAAAAAAGCCTTAAAATCCAGTAGCTTATAGCGCAACAGCTTCATCTTTGTACGGCCGTCACCGCCCTGATAGCAGCGACATTCCATGGCTGTGGCAAGCTCATCGGCCCGGCGAAACGCACTGATAAAAAGCGGAACAAGAATAGGTATTAATGCCTTCACCCGCTGCATCAATTTACCGCTTTCAAAATCCGCGCCACGGGCTTTTTGTGCAGACATAATTTTGTCGGTTTCTTCAATCAGCGTGGGAATAAACCGCAGGGCAATACACATCATCATAGAAAGCTCGTGTACGGGAAGGCGCAGCTTCTTTAACGGGCTAAGCAAAGATTCCAAGCCATCGGTCAAAGAAATCGGGGAGGTGGTATAGGTCAACAGAAAGGTTCCGCAGATCAGCATAAAGATGCGCGCCATCATAAATACTGCCCGGATAATACCCTCCCGGTATATGCGAATTACACCAAATGCAATCAGCGGCTTTTCACCGGTTGTAAAAAAGACATTCAGTACACCGGTAAAAATAAGGATAAACACCAAAGGCTTAAGACCCGTAAGGATTGATTTCAGTGGGATGGTGGACAATGCCACCACGAAAGCGAGGAACAGGAAAACTACCAGATAAGAAGCCCAGTTTCCTGCTGTAAACAGTGCTACAATATAACCGATAAGCCAAATCAGCTTCGTTCTGGGGTCAAGGCGATGTATTGGGGAATTTCCCGGGAAATACTGACCCAATGTAATATCCTTAAGCATCGATGCGGCCTCCTTTCATGGAAAACAGCACCTGTGCGGCATCCGAAACCGTATAGACGTTGGGCACATCCATACCCATCTGCCGCAGACGCAGAAACACCCGGGTTACCTCCGGAATATCCAGCCCCATATCCGTCAGCTCCTGAGCGCGGTTAAATATCTCCGCGGGTGTGCCATCCATCACAAGATGAGAACCGTTCATAACCAAAAGGCGCTGGGTAATACGGGCTACGTCAGACATAGAGTGGCTTACCATCATAACCGTTGCATTCTGTGCTTTTCGGTATGCGTCAATATTTTGAAGAATCTCCTCCCTGCTCTCAGGGTCGAGACCGGCTGTCGGTTCATCCAAAATAAGAATCTCCGGTTCCATTGCAATCACGCCGGCAATTGCCACACGCCGCTTTTGTCCCCCGGAAAGGTCAAAGGGAGAGCTTTCAAGCTGTTGCTCAGAAATTCCCACAAAGCCTGCTGCCTTGCGGACGCGTCTGTCAATCTCAGCATTGTCTAATCCCATATTCTTAGGGCCAAAGGCGATATCCTTATATACCGTCTCTTCAAAAAGCTGATATTCCGGATATTGAAACACCAAGCCCACCTTAAAGCGGCACTGCCGGGTCAGTGCTTTATCTGACCAAATATCTTTACCGTCTAAGATAACGCTTCCGGCTGTAGGCTTCAAAAGACCGTTCAGATGCTGCACAAGTGTAGATTTTCCGGAGCCGGTATGTCCGATAATGCCGATAAATTCACCGCGCTCAACACTGAAGGAAACATCCTCCAACGCCACATGCTCAAAAGGTGTGCCGGTGCTATATATATGCTGTAGGTTTTTAACCTGCAAAAATGGTGTCACTTTCTGTTCCTCCGTCAAGCCTTTATTGCATCATAAAGTGCCTGCGCACATTCTTCCACACTTAATTTATCTAACGGCAAGGAAAACCCTTTCCGGTTAAGCTCATAGCACAGCTCCACAGTTTCCGGCGAAGCAAGTCGGATACTGTGCAGCAGATCAACCTGAGAAAACACCTCTGCAGGTGTCCCGTCTGCCGCAATCCTTCCGTTGCTTAGCACAACGACCCGCTGTGCCATAGCCGCTTCGTCCATATGGTGTGTGATCAGAACAACGGTTATACCCTTTTGTGCGTTTAGCGCCAGAATGGTATCCATAACCTCTTTCCTGCCCTGTGGGTCAAGCATAGCCGTGGGTTCATCCAAAACAATACATTTCGGCTCCATTGCAATAATACCGGCAATGGCAACGCGCTGCTTTTGTCCGCCGGAAAGCAAATGGGGCGCATGCTCACGGTATTCATACATACCAACCTGACGAAGGGCATTGTCCACTCTCTGACGGATTACCGGACTTGCAACCCCCAGGTTTTCCGGCCCGAAGGCAACATCCTCTTCCACCACATTTGCCACGATCTGATTGTCCGGATTCTGAAAAACCATACCCACACTGCGGCGTACTGCAATAAGCCGTTCTTCATCTGACGTGTCCATACCGCAGATGTACACCTTGCCTCCGCAGGGCAGCAATATGGCGTTAAATTGCTTTGCAAGGGTAGACTTGCCGCAGCCGTTACTGCCTAAAACAGCTACAAAGCTGCCGTCTTCAACGGTAAGGCTTATGTCCTCAAATACGGCAACGCCGGGCGTGTCGTCCACGCCCGGATAGCTGTATGATAGATGTTCAACGGAAATTGCTTTGCTCAAGATTTCTCCTCCGTTCAAGCTCAGGGGGTCCAGCGTCCGGTTGCGCCACAGGGCAGCATCTGACCGGTGGAACGCACAGGAAGCCCCAACTCGCCCACCGCCGTCTTTCCGCCGTAGATGCGGCCAAATACCGTATCCGATGCATAGCCAACAGCCGACGGGGCAAGACCTGTTGTATAAGAATTGATAATTACAAACAACGGATTGTCAGAAAGCAGCTTCGCGGTTTCCAGCAAAAACGGATAAAAGCTGGTTTCCATTTTCCAAATCTCACCGCTTGGTCCTCTGCCATAGCTTGGAGGATCCATAATAATTCCATCATAGCGGCGGCCGCGGCGAATTTCCCGCTGAATAAACTTGCCGCAATCATCTACAATCCAGTGTATCGGCCTGTCGGCAAGGCCGGAAGATTTTGCGTTTTCCTTTGCCCATGCCACCATGCCCTTGGACGCATCCACATGGTAAACCTCGGCGCCGCCGGCCGCCGCAGCAAGGGTTGCGCCACCGGAATAGGCAAACAAATTCAAAACCCTTACAGGCCGGCCTGCAGATACCACCTTTTCCCGGATAAAATCCCAGTTGGCAGCCTGCTCCGGAAACACACCGGTATGCTTAAAATTCATGGGCTTTACATTAAAAGTAAGATAATCCCTATAAGATATTTGCCAGCGCTCCGGAAGCTTATGCTCTGTCCAGCGACCGCCACCGGTTGCAGACCGAATATACCGGGCATCATACCTTTTCCAACCGGCATCTACCCGGGGTGTATTCCATATCACCTGCGGATCCGGACGAACGAGAATATGATTGCCCCAGCGCTCTAAACGCTCACCGTCTGTGGCATCCAAAACCTCATAATCCTTCCATTCATCAGATATCCAAGTCATCTGTTTCTCCTTAAAACCCTTGCGTGTATCAAGGCTGATCTACAACAATTTCCTGAGGCGTGTGTGCCGTACAGAGCTTGTATGGCGCATTTACCCCATAATTAACATCTCCGTAAAAGCCTTTAAAGTTTCCGGGCTTACCGTCAGCGCCGATTAAAAAAATATAATCATCCCGCATAAGCTTTGCATCCAAACCAAAATCCTTGGCCGCGAACAGCTCATCCATATCCTTACTGGTCATCTTTAAAAGTCCCTTGTTGGAAATGGTTATAGAAGTATCCGTAGCGGCATGGAGCTTGCAATAATCTGTTGCGACACCGCCGCCGGAGCAGTATTGGACTGTTGTATGCTCATCGCAATACTCTGTGGGACGGTCCTCCGCATAAACCATTACATTCGTGGTACGGCTGCCGCGAACATCGTTTCTGCAGGCATCTGTTGCCAGCTTGCCGGAATCCAGACAGACCGTAACCGTTGTCATTCTGCTGGTATCATACAGCCTGACATTCGGCAGACCCTTATGCAGAGGTTCCATAACCTTTCTCCAAAGGGTGATGGCAGGGTTTGTACTTAAATTGATCTTTTCCGGCGTGTCATAACCACACCATACTGCCGCAGTATAATAGTTCGTGTAGCCACAGAACCACTTATCACGGGCGCTGGAAGTCGTACCGGTCTTGCCGGCGACATAGCCGGAAGCAAAATTTGCCTTTTTACCGGTACCGCTGATAACCGCGTTTGTTAAACAGTAATTCAAATAATTGATGGTCTTGGTGCTGAGAATTTCCCTGCTCTGCTGGGGATTTTCCAAAACAACCTGTCCATCGCTGTTATAAACCTTTGTCCAGGTGCGGGAATTGCGGTAGACGCCGTTATTGGTAAATGTGCCGTATGCCGCTGCCATTTCACGAACGGTAACGCCGTAGTTTTGCGCACCCAATGCCAGTGCCGAAAACTGCATATCCTCATCCGTAAGTGTCGTTAAGCCAAAGGACTTGGTCGCGTAAGAATAGCCATAATTTATACCGATTTTGTTAAGAGTATGGGCAGCAATGGCATTGACCGAATCCACAATGCCGTTAAAAATCGTATTGCTGCCGGAATATTTACGGTCGGAGTTATTGGGCCAGGGAGATTTTGTTGCAATGGTAATCTGTGTTCCGTCCCCTGCAATTCCGCCGTCTTCCTCTTTTGTCATATACTGCAACGGCAAATCCTTTATAATTGTAGCCGGTGTGATGATTCCCATCTCAAAGCCCGGGGCATAAATTGTAAGGGGCTTAATGGATGAACCGGACTGTAATTTAGACTTTGTGGCGCGGTTTTGTCCAAAATGCGCTTTTTCATCGCCCACGCCGCCGGCCATAGCAATAATATCGCCGGTCTCATTACTTAAAACCACAATAGCCGACTGAATCTGCTGGGGACTTTTGGTTGCCGGAATGTTTTCCAAGTTCTTGTAAATTTCATCAACCTGTTTCTGAACCTCTGTATCAATCGTGGTATAAATGTGATAACCGCCGCTGTTAATACGGTCCAGATAAATTTCAAAAATGTCATCGTTCCATTTTGTGACGCCGTCAGCCTTTGCCATTGCTTTTGCAACATCCTGAATAACCGTGTCAACAAAATAGGAATATACCTCCTGGGATGCGTCAGCAATCTCTACAGGAATTGCACTGCATAAAGGACACTTAATGGAATTGCCGTCAACCGTGTAGGTTTTGCGGATTCCTTCATAGCCACAGTCTGCGTTGGAGCACTCCACCCATTTATCCTCCGCCGCAATGCCGCTTTTGAAAACCAATTCCTGTGCAACCGCTTCGTCATACTCCTCCCGGGTAATATAATTCTGATTTAGAAGCTCGCCCAGTACCAATAGCTGACGGTGACGGTTTCTTTCCCTACCGTTCATCATTTCCCCGGCATACATAAATTCCTTTGTTCCGTAAGGATTAAAAATAGATGGGTTATTGGTAATGCTGATTAAGCTTGCACATTCCGCTATGGTCAGGGATTGCAGTTCCTTGCCGAAATAGGCCTCTGCCGCACTTCTGACGCCGCGGCAGCCCTGTCCGAGATAGATGGTATTTAAATATTCTTCAATAATAACCTTCTTATCATAATTCTTTTCTACGATGGTGGCACGGAAAAATTCCAAGACCTTACGCTGGATGGTAACGCTGTCATCCTCCGTCAGGTTCTTTATAAGCTGCTGGGTAATGCTGGAGCCGCCAACCGTCTTATCGCCAAAGAACATATTGGCAAATGCCTTAATGGTTGTAAACCAGTCCACGCCCTGATGCTCAAAAAAACGCTTGTCTTCAATGGCGATAGCAGAATAAATCATCCATTTTGGAATATCCTCATAATCCGCCTTTTTCCAATCGGTGCTTGCATAAAGCTCCTGCAGCACCTCGATATCCCCTGCCTCATTTACACTGTAAACGTAAGAGGGCTTCTCCATATCAAAGCTTTCCAAAACCAGATTAGCCGACGGCAGAATGTCGTTTTCCAAGTAACCGCTTAAAATGCCAAGAAAGGAAAATCCGCAAACCAGGCAAATCAGCAGAACCGTTGCTGCTGCTCCCGCAAATATTTTAAAACAGGCAAACAGAACAAGCCATATTTTTTTCGCTACAGCTGCTATCTTGTCCAGCTTCCATTCTTGTGTTTTGAGTTTCTTTAGGAATCTTTCAAATTGCATTGTTTATAACCTCCCACAACGTCGGTTTAAAACCTGTATGGTGAACATTTTTTATAAATTGTGCATATACGCACAGCTATACTCATATCATTATAGCATACCCAACAAAAAAACGAAAGTACTATTTTTATTAACAAATAATAAATTTTATTTCTTATCATAAGCCCCCTGTGTATTTAAGTCTTGATTTCAGTTGTACCTTCCTTTATTATATACTTGTATAAAAGAAAGGGAGGTTACACATAGTATGTCTAACGAGTTTGGTTCTGACTTTATGACCATCGTGGATGAAGATGGAACGGAGTATGAATTAGAGGTTCTTTCCACACTGGAATACAACGGAGAAACCTATTTAGCCGTTGTGCCGGCAAATGATGAAGAAGAGGAAAATATCGAGGTCAGTATTTTAAAATCTGTGGAAGAAAACGGCGAACCAATTCTTTGTGCCATTGAAGATGAAAACGAGCTTGAGGAAGTCTACTCCTTAATTATGAATGCGCTATACGAAGAAGAGGAAGACATTTAATTAGCCACAGCTTCCTGCCTTGTGCGTAGTGTGTCCTTTTGGACCCACATCAATTATAAGGGATGTCCGACTTCTCACCCGGATTGCAGACCTCCCGCCTGCGCATCGACGTAGGCGGACGTTGGGAGCAGCTAAGGCTGAGAGCAGCAACCCACCTGCCTTTTCGTGCAGGTCATAATTGGATGCATTACGGCTATGGCGGGTATGGGCGCGGAGAGCTTCGGCTCTCCGCGTTTTGCTTATAATAATTGTTAAATTTTTATGTTTTATGAAGAATAGAAATAATTTCTCTTGCAACTTTTTAGAAAATCGTTTATAATGCATTCTGACTATGCGTTAGTTTACAGACGCAGCACTTAAGACAACGAGAGGAATGTATTAAAATGAGCGCATCCGACAAGAAGAAACTCCGCAAAGAGCAGGAACGTTCTTTCCTGACCGAAAAGCAGAGAAGAGAGCAGCTTGAAGCCAAAAAGCTTAAAAATTATACAATTGTTTTCATAACCTCTATGGTTTTGGTCGTGTGTATCGCCCTTGGCGTTCTCGGCATCAGAGCCGTTAATAACAGCGGTGTATTACAGAAGAACACCATCGCTGCCATCATTGACAGCAAGCAGCTCAATTCCGTTGAGCTGAGTTACTATTTTAATGATGCTGTGAGTGAGTATTACAGCGATATGTACGATCAGTTCTCCAGCTACACCGACACCTATCTTGAGGTTCTGGGCCTGAACACCAAAAAGCCCTTGGATAAGCAGATTCAGGATGAGAAAACCGGCAAGACCTGGGCAACCTACTTCCTGGAAAAGGCCATTGCGCAGGCCAAGAGCGATTACGCTATGGCAAAGCTTGCCGCCGCCGATGAGACCTTTGAGCTTCCCGAAGATAAAAAGACTTCTCTTGAAAATATGCGGAACAATCTTGAAGCCTATGCAAAGCTGTATGGTTATAAAAACAGTGCCCAGTATTTACGTTCCTTGTACGGCTACGGTGCCGAAGCAGACAGCTACTTGGCATACACCGAACGTGCCGTCATTGCTGAAGCTTACATTGCTGCACATAAGGATGCCATCACCTACGACGATAAGGCAATTCGTGAATATGAAGAGGATAAGTTTGATAACTACAGCTCCTTCACCTACGTAAGCTGCTATTTAAGCTATACGGATTTCCGTGAAGGCGGCACAAAGGACGAAAATGGCAATACCACATACACAGAGGAAGAGAACAATGCTGCCCGCGCGGCATTGAAGGCCGCCGCTGATATTCTTGCTACCGCCACTTCAATCGATGACCTTAAGGCAAAGGTCGAGGCGACAAAGGTTATTGAAGGAAAGACCTTGAGTGTCAATGAGTCAAAGGCCGTTCTGTACACCGCAATAGATGACGAGCTTGTTAAGTGGCTGTCTGCCAAGGAGCGTAAAGACGGCGATATTACAGCAATTGCCAACGTATCCACAACCAAGGACGAGGACGGCAACGAAATCTCCTTAACAAACGGCTACACCGTTGTTATTTTCCAGTCTAAAACAGAAAACAAAAACAAGCTGGGCAATGTGCGTCATCTGCTGGTGGCGTTTGAGGGCGGCACCAAGGACGAAAACAATAAAACCGTATACTCTGACGAAGAAAAAGCCACCGCAAAAACCACTGCTGAAGGCTATCTGAAGACCTGGAAGAAAGGCGACGCCACCGAAGCAACCTTTATCGAGCTGGTAAAGGAACACAGCGATGACACCTCCAAGGAAGAGGGTGGTCTGTTTGAGAATATTCATCCCGATTCACAGTATGTGGAAAGCTTCCTGAACTGGTCCATCGATCCCAACCGTAAGGTCGGCGATACGGAGATCATTGAATCGGAATACGGCTATCACATTATATACTTTGTTAAGCACAGTGATTTGACCTATCGCGATTATATGATTACCAATGAAATGCGTGAAATCGACCAGGAAGCCTGGCGCAGCGGCATTGTGGAAAAGGTCACCGGCTCTATTGAAGATACTTCCAAAATGGAACTGGGTCTGATCCTTGCCAACGGCTAATACTTTATCCCCTGCTCAGTTCATTGAGCAGGGGATTTTTTACATATGTATAAAACCACCTCCTGTGGAAAAAATTCCAACAGGAGGTGGTTTTTATGGGTAAAATTAAAAATCTCGGACTTGTGGTTTCCGGAATTTGCGCCGGCGCAATAAACGGATTATTTGGTGCAGGAGGCGGTATGGTTCTTATTCCTTTGCTGACATATTTGACCGACCTGGATGAAAATGATATTTTTCCGGCATCCGTTTGCATTATTGCGCCGCTGTGTGTTGTTTCATTTGCGCTTACCGTTAAAGGAAATACCGTTGCGTGGCATATTGCCCTGCCGTATCTGCTGGCCAGTTCTGTCGGCGGGATTTTAGCCGGTATGTTTGGAAGAAAAATTCCCACAATCTGGCTGCATAGAATTCTCGGTATTCTTATTCTTTGGGGTGGGGTGAGATATTTATGCTAGATACTTTGCCTGTTGCCCTTTTCGCAGGAATTGTATTGGGCTTTCTGTCCGGAATCGGTGTTGGAGGCGGAAGCCTCTTGATGCTTTGGCTCACACTGGTGCTGGAAATGAAACATAGTGATGCCAGAATTATTAATCTGCTGTTTTTCATTCCCACAGCGGTTATTTCCTCTGTATTTCGCTGGAAGCAGAAGGCTTTGGACATGAAAAAAATACTTCCGGCAATTATCTGCGGCTGTATCAGCGCCGCTATATTTTCTATAATCAGCAAGCAAACCGATATCTCACTTCTAAAAAAACTATTCGGAATACTACTGCTGATAATCGGCATAAAGGAATTGCTTTACCGTCCCCGAAAAGCCAAGTAGCCCTCTAATATTAAAGATGCTGCAACTGCATCTACCGTATTTTTACGCTTTTTCCCGTGATAATTATGTTCAGACAAAATGTTGTGGGCTTCAACCGTAGTCCTTCTTTCATCCCACAGCTTCACAGGAAGGCCGATCTCTTCCTCTATTCGATTTGCAAGGCTCCGGCATAACTCCGCACGAACACCCTCGGAGCCGTCCATATTTCGGGGCAGACCTACAACAATCTCCCCCACCTGATTTTCCTTTGCAAGCCGGACAATTTCCGCTACCGTTTTATCCGTATTTCGGCTGTGAAGCACTGTAGTCGTTCCCACAATGGAACATAGTAAATCCGATATGGCAACGCCCGTTCTGGCATCGCCGTAATCAACACCCATAACTCTCATAATCGCTTTTCGCTCCTTTTGTGATCCGTTTACCATATTATAATATAATTAGTGTAAAAATGGAAGAAAAAGTTGTTGACGAAACGATTTTACTGTGTTAGAATGTATCTACCTGTGAAAAAGGGCTTTTTTTGTGCGCCTTTTTCAGCCTCGTAGCGGCAATTGTAGTTGGCCGCTTTCTAAATTTTTACTAGCCGGGGTGATACAGGGAGGCAAATTTAAGGAGGTGCCGTTATGCGCGTTAAAGTCACTTTGAGATGCTCCGAGTGCAAGCAAAGAAACTACAATTCTATGAAAAACAAGAAAAATGATCCCGATCGTCTCGAAATGAAGAAGTATTGCAGATTCTGCAAGAAACACACTGTCCACAACGAGACAAAGTAAGGAGGTTCCACATGGCAGAAGCTAAAAAAGCAAACTGGTTCGCAAGAGCCTGGGGCGGCATCTGCAAATACTTCCGTGAGCTCCGCAGTGAGTTAAAGAAGGTTGTGTGGCCTACCCCACAGCAGGTGTTGAAGAACACTTTGATTGTTCTTGTATGTGTTCTCGTTGTTGGCGTTTTTATCTGGCTGTTCGACTTCGTGGCTCGTGTCGGCGTAGATACGCTGATTAATTTCTTCAACGGGCTCTTCATTTAAAGGGAGACAAACTATGTCAGAAGCAGCAAAGTGGTATGTTGTCCATACCTATTCGGCATATGAAAACACAGTAAAGGCCACCATTGAAAAGACTGTTCAAAGCCGTGGCTTGCAAGAGCAAATCCTTGCCGTTTCCATCCCCATGGAAACAGTTACCGAAATCACCGATTCCGGCGTAAGTAAAACCTACGAACGCAAACTCTATCCCGGGTATGTCTTCGTAAAAATGGTCTACAGCGATAACACCTGGCATGCTATCAGAAGTATCCGCGGTGTTTCCGGTTTCGTTGGTACATCCGGAAATGACCCAATTCCTTTGACCGATGATGAAATCTATGAGATGGGCGTAGAGAAGCGCGAAATTGTTGTCAACTACAACGTTGGCGATACTGTCCGCATCCTCGACGGTCCCTTCAGTTCCTTCACCGGTGTTGTAGAGGAAATTGACGTCGAAAAGAATAGCGTCAGTGTGGTTGTTACCATGTTTGGACGCGAGACTTCCGTCGAGTTTGAGCTTGACCAAATTGAAGTCACAAACCCATAAACGCATCAACCGGTTTTCCGGTCGAAACGGTGGGAGGGGCTGATACCCCGCAAGAAATGCGCAAGACGCATATTACCACATTTTATTCAGGAGGTGCTTATTATGGCACAGAAAGTCACTGGTATTATCAAACTTCAGATTAACGCCGCTAAGGCAACCGCTTCCCCCCCTGTTGGCCCCGCTTTGGGTCAGCACGGTGTTAACATCGCTGCATTCATAAAGGAATTCAACGATCGCACCAAGAATATGGAAGGCTATAAGATCCCCGTTGTTATCACTGTTTACGCCGATCGTAGCTTCACCTTTATCACCAAGACCCCTCCGACCCCCCTGCTGATTACAAAGGCATTGGGCTTGGCTAAGGGCTCCGGTGTTCCCAACAAAAACAAGGTTGGTCAAATTACCCGCGCTCAGGTAACTGAGATTGCAAAAACCAAAATGCCCGATATGAATGTCAATTCTCTCGAGGCTGCTGAGCGCCAGGTCGCCGGTACTTGCCGTTCCATGGGCGTCGTCGTTGTCGACTAATTACTTTTCTGTCCGGGTCAACCCGGAAATGTGGGAGGATTTTTCCGCATCACCACTTTAAGGAGGATATAATAAGTGTTTAGAGGTAAAAAATATCAAGAGAGCGCCAAATTGATTGATCGCTCTGTACAGTATGATCCCGCAGAAGCCCTGGATCTGGTTGTGAAGGGTGCTTCCGCTAAGTTTGACGAAACTGTTGAACTGCACATTAAGTTGGGCGTTGACTCCCGTCACGCTGACCAGCAGGTTCGTGGTGCAGTTGTTCTGCCCAACGGTACTGGTAAAACCCGCCGCGTGTTGGTTTTCGCTAAGGACGCTAAGGTTGAGGAAGCTCAAGCTGCCGGTGCCGACTATGTAGGCGGCATGGAATTGGTTGAGAAGATCACCAAGGAAAACTGGTTTGAGTTCGACGTTGTTGTTGCTTCCCCCGATATGATGGGTCTGGTTGGCCGTCTGGGTAAGGTTCTGGGCCCCAAGGGCTTGATGCCCTCTCCCAAGGCCGGTACCGTTACTCCCAATGTCGGCGCAGCTGTTCAGGAAATCAAGGCCGGTAAGGTTGAGTATCGTCTGGACAAAACCAACATCATTCACTGCCCCATCGGCAAGGTTTCCTTCGGCACTGAAAAGCTGACCGAGAATATGGATACCCTGATGCAGGCTGTTGTAAAAGCTAAGCCCGCCGCAGCTAAGGGTCAGTATATTAAGTCCTGCGTGGTTGTTTCCACCATGGGCCCCGGTGTTAAGGTCAACACCACCAAATATGCTTAATTAGATTTAATCGCCACTGAGAAAAATTCCTCAGTGGCGATTGTCTGTTAAATTAAGTATTTTTTGTAAAAAATACTTGACTTTATAAAAGTAATCTGCTATCATATCAAAGTTGCCAAAGACAGCAGGTGGATGTATCCGTAAATCCTGCCGAGGTGCGCTTAAAGAGTTTTTATGCGTGTCTTCCTGTCTGTTGGCAGGAAGACATTTTTATTCGGAGGTGAAACACATGCCCAACGCAAAGGTTCTTGAGAGCAAGAAGGCTGCCGTTGAAGCTTTGTCCAGCAAGATTAAGGAAGCTACTTCCATCGTCTTTGTTGACTATAGAGGCATTAACGTCGCTCAGGACACCGACCTGCGTAAGCAGTTCCGCGAAGCTGGTGTTGAATACACTGTTGTTAAGAACACTCTGACCCGGTTCGCAGCCAAAGAAAACGGCTACGATTTCGACGAAGTTCTTAACGGCACTACCGCAATGGCCAGCACTACCGGCGATCCCATCGCCCCTGCCCGCATCGTATGCGAATTTGCCAAGAAGAACAAGCTCGCCATGAGCATCAAGGGTGGCGTTGTCGAAGGAAGCGTTCTGTCTGCACAGCAGCTCAACGGCTTTGGCGAACTGCCCAGCAAGAATGCCCTGGTCGCTTCTGTCCTTGGTACCTTCCTGGCACCTATCTCCAGCCTTGCTTTTGTTCTGGATCAGATCCGTATCCAGAAGGAAGAAGGCGGCGCTGCTCCCGCACCCGCTGTAGAAGAGGCTCCCGCCGCTGAAGCAGCAGAAGCTCCTGCAGAAAACGCAGAAGCCTAATTAACAAAAACAAATCACATTACAAACATTTATATTTAGGAGGAATTTACAATGGCTAGTGAAAAAGTCACTGCTCTCGTTGAGGAAGTAAAGGGTCTGACCGTTCTGGAGCTGTCCGAGCTGGTTCACACTCTGGAGGAAGTTTTCGGTGTTTCCGCCGCTGCTGCCGCTGTTGCTGCACCTGCTGCTGCTGCTGAGGTTGTAGAGGAGAAGACTGAGTTTGACGTTATCCTGAAGGAAGCCGGCGCTTCCAAGCTGAACGTCATCAAGGTTGTTCGTGCTGCTACCGGTCTGGGCCTGAAGGACGCTAAGGATCTGGTTGATAACTGCCCCAAGACCTTGAAGGAAGCTATCTCCAAGGAAGATGCAGAGAAGCTGGTTGCCGAGCTGAAGGAAGCTGGCGCAGTTGCAGAGATGAAGTAATCTCATTTCTTACACACAGAAACAGCCGCCAGCTATGGCGGCTGTTTGCCTTTATATCCCTCAGGCTAGGAGGTGCCTATGGAAAACATTACAGAATACTTTCACTCTATCGGTCTGGAATTCAATGATTTTTGGATCGCAGCTGGAATTTTGTTGATCGGTACGTTTCTATTGAGCATTTTCGGACGTTTTATATTTGGAAAACGTTCTGCATTAAATAATGCTGTTTCCTCCGCAATCGGCATCCTTTTTATCTACGGAATTACCGTTATTTTGCAGACAGTAGATACGCAGTTTTCTTCCTTTATCGCCCCCCTGCCCTTTGTAAACATCTCAGAAGGGGAAATGACGCTTTTTTCCTTTGAAAATTCACACTATACCATAATTTGCTTAGAACTTTTGAATATGATTATTCTTTCCTTTCTGGTTAATATCGCAGATGGTTGGCTGCCAACCGGAAAGAGTATTTTTAGTTGGGTCTTTTTCCGCTGCTTGACAGTTGTAATTGCCTATATGATGCACTTCGTCGCTGTAAGCCTGATCGCAAGGCTTCTTCCGGAAGGGCTTCTTCTTTATGCACCCACCGTTTTGCTTTGCATTTTAATTACACTGCTGCTGACAGGTGCATTAAAGATTATAGTTGGCGCATTAATTAGTACCGTTAATCCCATTATCGGCGGTTTGTATACCTTCTTTTTTGCCACAATTATCGGAAAGCAAATTACAAAAGCCGTGTTGACCACTGCGATATTATCAGCACTGGTGATCGGGCTAGAATATGTGGGCATTACCTCTATTTCTATTGTAAGTGCCGCATTGCTCGGCTATATCCCCTTTGTCGTTATTGTAGTCGTTTTGTGGTATGTCGTACGCCGGTATCTGTAATATTTACGCCCACATCCAGAGGATGTGGGCAAATCAATATATTGTGGGTTAACTTGACTTTATTCCACAAAATGGGTATAATACACTGGATGTAATATATAAGTTTGGCAGGTAAACGATATGGCTATTAAGAAGCAGGAACAATACGGAAATACCAGCATATCAATGCTTAAGGGCGAGGAACGCGTCAGAAAACGCCCAGCAGTTATATTTGGCTCCGATGATTTGGAAGGATGCAAGCATGCTGTATTTGAAATTCTATCCAATGCCATAGACGAAGCCCGGGAGGGACACGGCGATACCATTATCGTCACTCGTTATGAAGACCTTTCCATTGAGGTTGAGGATTTCGGTCGTGGCTGTCCCGTGGACTATAATGAAAAAGAAAAGCGCTATAACTGGGAGCTTGTCTTTTGTGAAATGTATGCCGGTGGTAAATACGGTGAAAACGGTGAAAACTATGAGTACTCCCTCGGCTTAAACGGTTTGGGTTCCTGTGCTACGCAGTATGCCTCCGAATTTTTTGACGCCACAGTTCGTCGGGACGGCTTCCGCTATGATTTGCACTTTGAAAAAGGCCGCAACAAGGGCGGTCTTAAAAAAGAGCCTACTGACCGCAAAAAGACCGGCTCTGTTTTTCATTGGCGTCCGGACCGGCAGGTTTTTACAGACATTAATATTCCCGCCGAATATTATAGAGATGTTCTTCGTCGGCAGGCTGTTGTAAATAGGGGCGTCACATTTAAATTCCGTAACCAAATCGGCAGCAGATTTGAAACCGAAGAATTCTGCTATGCCGACGGCATCCGCCAATATGTAGACGAGCTGGTTGGCGATCAGGCCTTTACAATGCCTACCTTCTGGGAAACAGAGCGTCGGGGTCGCGATGCCGAAAACCGGCCGGAAATGAAGCTGAAAATTACCGCCTCCTTCTGTTTTTCTAAGCAGGTCAATCGGATGGAGTATTACCACAATTCCTCTTGGCTGGAATACGGTGGAAGCCCCGACAGGGCTGTTCGCTCAGGCTTCTTGGCTGCCTTTGACAAGTACTTGCGGGATACGGGAAAATATACAAAAAACGAGAATAAAATTATTTTCCAAGACATTCAGGACAGCCTGATAATTATCACAAACTGTTTCTCCACCATCGGCTGTTTTGAAAACCAAACAAAAAAATCCGTTAACTCCAGATTTACCCAAGAGGCAATGACTACCTTCTTTAAAGAACAGCTGGCTGTATGGTTCCAAGAGAATAAACAGGAAGCAGACAGAGCCTCGGAGCAAATTTTAATCAACAAACGCGCCAGAGAGAGTGCAGAAAAAACCAGAATCAGTGTTAAGAAAAATCTGTCCGTTAAGGTTGATATTGCCAACCGTGTGCAGAAATTTGTGGACTGCCGCACAAAAGACGTTGCGCTTCGTGAGCTTTACATCGTCGAGGGTGATTCTGCACTGGGTAGTGTTAAACTCAGCCGTGATGCGGAGTTTCAGGGCATTATGCCTGTTCGCGGCAAAATCCTGAACTGTCTGAAGGCAGATTACAACAAGATTTTCTCCTCCCCGATTATTACCGACTTGATGAAGGTATTGGGCTGCGGTGTAGAAATTCAAGGCAAAAAAGCCAAGGAATTGTCCTCTTTTGATATTAACAACCTGCGGTGGAACAAAATTGTAATCTGTACCGATGCGGATGTGGACGGCTTCCAAATTCGCACGCTGATTTTAACCATGCTGTATCGGCTCTGCCCCACCCTTATTCGGGACGGCTATGTGTATATTGCCGAATCTCCTTTGTTTGAAATCACCTATAAGGACAAAACATGGTTTGCATACAACGAGGCTGAAAAAGCAAAAATCCTCCGTGAGGATTTGGCTGGCAAAAAGCCCACAAGCATACAGCGTTCCAAAGGTCTTGGTGAAAATGACCCGGAAATGATGTGGATGACCACCATGAACCCGGAAACCAGACGGTTAATCAAGGTCGTTCCTGAGGATGCGGAACGGACAGCTTATTATTTTGATGTTCTCCTTGGTGACAATCTTGCAGAGCGCAAGAATTTTATCGCAGACAACGGTGCCAGATATTTGGATTTGGCAGATATTTCGTAAGGAAGGTTCGCTATGGCACGAAAGAAAAAAGAACCGGAACAGAATAAGAAAAAAGTAAATACTGACGGTGTTGTGGGTCTTGTTGGCTCTACCACAGAGCAGGCAATTTCCGAAACTCTGGAAATTAACTATATGCCCTACGCCATGTCTGTCATCGTTTCCCGCGCGATTCCGGAAATTGACGGATTTAAGCCTTCTCACCGTAAGCTGCTTTACACCATGTACAAAATGGGGCTTTTAAACGGCGGCAGAACAAAATCCGCCAACATTGTCGGTCAGACCATGCGCTTAAACCCCCACGGTGACGCCGCAATTTATGAAACCATGGTGCGCCTTGCCAAGGGTAACGAAACCCTGCTGCATCCTTTCGTGGACTCTAAGGGTAACTTCGGTAAGGTATATTCCCGGGATATGGCATACGCCGCTTCCCGTTACACAGAAGCAAAGCTGGACAGCATTTGCAGTGAGCTTTTCCGGGATATCGATTCTGATACAGTCGATATGGTGGACAACTACGACAGTACGATGAAAGAGCCCGCTTTACTTCCCACCTCTTTCCCCAATGTCTTGGTTTCTGCAAACCAAGGCATTGCTGTGGGTATGGCAAGCAATATCTGCTCCTTTAATCTCAAGGAAATTTGCGATACAACCATTGCCTTAATGGACAATCCCGACCACGATATTTTGGAAACCCTCCCCGGTCCGGATTTTTCAACCGGCGCAGAGCTGATTTTTGATGAAGCCACAACCCGGGAAATCTATACCACCGGCCGCGGCAGCTTTAAGCTTCGCGCGAAGTGGCGTTATGTCAAAGAGGGCAACCTTATTGAAATTTATGAGATTCCCTACTCCACCACCAGTGAAGTGATTATGGACAAAGTCGCCGACTTGATTAAGGCCGGAAAAATTAGAGAAATCAATGACATGCGTGACGAAACCGATTTGGGCGGTTTGAAGCTTACAATCGACCTCAAGCGCGGTGTCGATGCAGATAAGCTTATGCAAAAGCTGTTTCGGCTTACTCCCCTGCAGGACAGCTTTGCCTGTAACTTCAATGTGCTGATTGCCGGAATGCCCAGAGTTTTGGGCGTCGGTGAGATTTTGGAGGAGTGGACTGCCTGGCGTACCGACTGTGTAAAGCGCCGTCTGTTTTTCCAAATCCAGAAAAAGGAGGACAGGCTGCACTTGCTTAAAGGCCTGGAGCGGATCCTTCTTGATATCGACAAAGCAATTGCCATCATCCGGGAAACAGAAATGGAAAACGAGGTTGTTCCCAACCTGATGATTGGCTTCGGCATCGATGAAATACAGGCAAACTATGTAGCAGAAATCAAGCTGCGCAACATCAACAAGGAATACATTCTGAAGCAATTAAAAGCTGTTGATGACTTAGAAAAGGAAATTGCCAATCTTCGTGATACGCTCAACAGCTCTAAGAAGCTGAAAAACCTGATTATCCGGGAGCTGCGGGAGGTTTCTGAAAAATTTGGTCAGCCCCGGAAAACCGAAATCATTTACGAATCGCAGCAGGCTGAGCCGGAGGAGGAAGTGGACGACACCCCCGACTATCCTGTAACTGTTTTCCTGTCCAAAGCAGGCTATCTTAAGAAAATTACCGCACAAAGCCTGCGTATGTCCGGTGAGCAAAAGTTTAAAGAGGGGGATACTCTGGCATTTTCCAGAGAAACTACTAATAAAGCGGAAATCCTCGTGTTTACCGACCAATTCCAATGCTATAAATCAAGGCTCAGTGAATTCGAGGATGGAAAAGCATCTCAGCTTGGTGATTATCTGCCCCAAAAGCTGGGTATGGATCCGGGTGAAAATGTTCTTCATGTGATCCTGCCCGGAGATTATAAGGGCTTTATAGTCTTCTTCTTTGAAAACGGAAAGGCCGCCAAGGTTCCCCTTTCTGCCTATGAAACCAAAACCAATCGCCGCAGACTGACCGGTGCATTCTCGGATAAAAGCCCTCTATCGGCCGCCATCGCGTTGGATAAGGACACGCAGGTCGTCCTGTATTCTACAGACAGTCGCGCCGCAATCGTTTCTACTGCCCTTCTGCTGCCCAAGACAACACGAAACACGCAAGGCGTGAACGTAATGTCCATTAAGAAAAAAGCAGCGCTAGATAAGGTTTTAACACTGGAAGAAAGCGGAATTGTCAACATAAGCCGCTATCGCTGCAGATCCATCCCCACCGCCGGCGCGCTGTTACGAGACGAGGATGCCTTGGAAAAACAAACAAGCTTTGAGGTTTAATTATGAAGCAGCATTACCATTTTCTTGTTAAGTTGGCAAAATCAGCTCTCGGATGTATTATTTTTGCAATCGGCTTCAACCTGTTTTTAGAACCGAACGGGTTGAATGCCGGCGGCATCTCCGGTCTTGCCATGGTTTTTGTCAGTTTTACAAAGCTGGGAACGGTGGGTATCCTTACGGCAATTGTCAACATACCCCTGTTTTTCATAGCAGCAAAAAAGATAAGTAAGAACTTTTTGGTTTACTCTCTGTTCGGTATGTTCTTCAACTCCCTGTTCATCGACATGCTTGCAATACTTCCCCGTCCGAATGTTGACCCCTTGTTGAGCGCATTATACGGCGGCGCTTTATGCGGAGTTGGTCTTGGCCTTGTTTTTACTACCGGTGGTTCTACAGGCGGCTCTGACATCATTGTGCGGCTTCTGAAGCTGAAATGGCCCAATATTTCCATTGGCGTCATCACAATCTCCTTCGATTTCTTTGTTGCTGCCCTCACTGGCTTCGTATTTCGGGATATTCGCAGCATGCTCTATAGCGGTGTTGCAATATTTATTTCCGGGCAAGTGATTGATGCTGTTGTATACCGCTTTGACTATTCCAAGGTTGCCCTCATCATAAGCAGTCATTATGAAGATATCGCCAGACAAATCACCCAGGTTTTGGAACGCGGTGTAACCTATTTACACGGCGAAGGCTGTTATTCTCATAAAGATACGAAAGTGATTTTAACAGCCGTTAAACGCCATCAGCTGGCAGAGCTGAAACAGCTGGTTTCGGAAATTGACCCGGATGCCTTTGTTATTTTACAGGAAGCTCATCAGGTTTTGGGCGACGGCTTCTCCCGATATTCCAAAGATATTCTATAGCATATGTCATTGGCTCGCTGCCCTTGGGAAATAGGCAGGTTTTTTCAAAAAAGGTATTGACTTATCTGTAAAATCTGCTATAATACCTCTTGTTCCGCGGGTGTAGCTCATCCGGTAGAGCGCCACCTTGCCAAGGTGGAGGTAGCGAGTTCGAGCCTCGTCACCCGCTCCAAAAATCCCCCATTCGTATGAATGGGGGATTTTCTTATATCTTATGAAAAATCGGCTTTCTGTTTTCAAATGTACATACATACCCGAAAATGCTTTGAACAAGCTCGCAGGCTTCCTTGCAATACTGACCAACCCGCTGGGCATTGTGTGCATCGGAACCTACGGTAACAATTTCACCGCCCAACTCTTTAAACCGGCGCAAATAGGTTTCATCGGGCAGATAAACACCGCAGCGGTCAACACCGCTGGTATTTATCTCAATTCCCTTTCCTTTTTTAACAAGGTTTTTTAGAATCTCGTCAACCAAATCCCGATACTTGTCATAGATAATCGGTCGATGGGTAGGATTTGCTCCGGCTTTACTGGGATAAGTTAGATGACCAAGCACATCAAAATCCTGATGCGACCGGACACAAAGAAGCGTTTGTTCAAGGCAAATCTGTTCCGCCTCATCCATCGTCTTATTTTCCCAAAACTTGGGGTAGTATATGTCCAAATCCTCGAAAAAATGCACAGAGCCTATAATGAAATCAAAGGGTCTGCGAAGCAGGTCTTCCTTAAGTGTTTCTTGATTGTCGGGGAGCATACCAAACTCCATACCAAGTCTTATCTTCAATTCCGGATGCTGCAGTGGCAGATAGGTATCGTTATATATCTGTGTGTCAAAGACAAACCTATCTTTTGACGCCAAAGGATCATAATCCAAATGGTCAGTAAAGCAAATTTCCCGCAGACCCATCGAAACAGCCTTCTGCAGCATATCTGCGGCAGAAGAATGTCCGTCAAAGGACACGGTGCTATGCATATGATAATCAAACATTTTCTGCTTCCTCCCAGAATTGACGAAATGCCGTTGGCAGGGCTGCTTGGGTATTAATCTGCTGAGATGTCATCCATACATAGGATTGATTTTTGTTCTTAACTGTTAAATAAATGCCCCGCATTTGCCAAACAATGTGGGTAAATATGTGTTTGCGTTCCAGCTGACGATGCACCTGGGTAGGACGCAGGCCAGCGTTACTTACAAAACTTAAGGCATCCTCCAGCTCCAGCTTACCTTGCACATTGGGAAACTGCCACAGGTCTGCCAGCAGCCCGTTATTGGGGCGTTTCTCCAGTGCGTAGCAATCACCACAGCGTAAAATAAACACGGTACGCGCCTCAATGCGGCGGGTTTTCTTCGGTTTCTTCACCGGTAAGCATTTTTCACGGCCATTTGCATAACCAAGACAAAAGCCCTTGCAGGGGCAGCCGGGGCAATCCGGCTCTCGATTCGGACCGCAGACAGTCGCCCCCAACTCCATAAGGGCTTGGGTAAATTCCCCCGCTTCCTTTGGATAAACCCTTTGCAGTGCTTCTTTTACCGTTTTCTTATAGGCCGGTAAATCAATGGGCGTGTCATCGTCCGTCAAACGGGAAATTACTCGCAGAACATTTCCGTCCACTGCCGGTATCGGCTGAGAAAAAGCAATAGAGCATATTGCGCCTGCAGTATATTCTCCAATACCGGGCAATTCACGCACCTGGGTATATTGCGCAGGAAATACGCCGTCATATTTCTGCATAACCATCTGGGCTGCCTTTTTCAGATTGCGAACACGGCTGTAATAACCCAGCCCCTCCCACAGCTTGTGTAAAAGCTCATCGTCAGCGTTGGCAAGGGATTCAATTGTGGGCAGTACCTTTAAAAACCGGGCATAATAGCCCTTTACCGCCTCCACGCGGGTCTGCTGGAGCATAATTTCCGATAACCAAATATGATACGGCTCTGTATCTTCACGCCAAGGCAGGTCACGCTTGCACCTATGATACCAAAGAAGCAATGCATCGGGAATTTTTTTATATATGATGGATCTATCCACTATGCATCCCTCCGGTTTCAAATTATTATCGCTTTGGTTATTTTAAGTCCTCTTCAATCAGGCGTTTCATTGCCTCTATTCCGACGCGAATAGCGCAGGATGTATCCTCTGTCATAGGAAGAGACAGACCCGCTTTTTCCCTTTCCTGATTCCAGACCACATGGAAACAGCTACCACACCGAACCCCCAGTGCAGCTGCCACGACAAACAACGCCGCAGACTCCATCTCACTGGCTTTCACTCCCAGCCGTTTCCAGCTCTCCCACTTTTGTAAAAGTTCATAGGACACAGGGCTTTTCTGTGGGCTGTGCTGACCGTAGAAGGAGTCCTTACACTGAACAACTCCGGTATGCGTCCGGTATCCCAAATCCTCCGACGCTGTCTTCAATGCGGCTGCAACGGAAAAATCAGGTACAGCAGGAAATTCCAGAGGCGCATATTCCATAGAGGTATGCTCAAACCGGACAGCGCCGGTAGCAACCACAACATCACCGGGCAGGATGTCCATGGCGATACCGCCACAGGTGCCTATGCGGATAAAGGTATCTGCCCCAATTGCCGACAATTCCTCCATAGCAATGGAAGCTGATGGGCCGCCGATACCGGTTGAGCAAACCGACACCTTCTGCCCAAGGAGTGTTCCGGTGTAGATGTTGTACTCCCGGTTCATGCCGATATGTACCGGATTGTCAAAATAACCGGCAATGGCCTCGCAGCGACCCGGATCACCGGGGAGAAAGCAATAGCGGCCTACATCTCCTTCTTTGCAGCGAATGTGAAATTGCATCCCGATATCCTGCATTACAATTCCTCCTCAAAACAGGCTGACCTGACTGGTATCCGGTAAATCACCAAAAGCGCCGGCATCTTTAAGCATCTGAATATGGGTTTTGGAAACCTTGGGGCAGGCGATGGAAAATTCCTCAATGGATAAAAAGTGCTTATCCTTTCTGCCCTCTTCAATGTCAAAGGCAGCGCTTTCACCCAAGCCGGAAATGGCTACAAAGGGCGGGCGGATTTTTCCGTCCTCAATCTGGAATTTTGTGGCGCTGCTCTTATAAATATCGATGGGCAGAAAATCCAGTCCCCGAAGATAAAATTCGTAAACAACCTCCAGTGTTGTCAGCAAATCTTCATCCTTGTTGGTGGCGTCCTCGTTGGCTTCAATTGCTTTAATATTGGCTACAACGCAATCCATACCGCCGGTCATAAGCGCGGCATCAAAGCCGCCCTTTTGGCTGCGGCGATAGAAAAAAGCGGCATAAAACGCCAAGGGATAATTGACCTTAAACCAAGCTATCCGGAAGGCCATCATAACATAGGCAACCGCATGCGCCTTGGGGAATAGGTACTGAATTTTTTTACACGATGTGATGTACCACTCCGGCACACCGGCATCAAGCATTTCCTTCTCAGCGCCATCCGGCAGACCCCTGCCCTTACGAACCATCTCCATAATCTTAAATGCACGCTTCTCCGGTATGCCGCAGGAAATTAGATAGAGCATAATATCATCACGACAGCCGATGGTCTGGTCAACACGTGCTGTGCCGGAAACAATCAAATCCTTGGCATTGCCCAGCCACACGTCTGTACCGTGGGTATAACCGGAAATTCGCACCAGGAAGTCAAATTTCTCCGGCTTGGTATCCAGCAAAACGCCCCGGGTAAAACGGGTGTTAAATTCCGGAACAGCCACTGCACCGGTAGGGCCGAGGATGGGGTCATTTTCATAACCCAGCACCTTAGAGGATGTAAAAATAGACATCGTCCGCTTATCATCCAAGGGGATTGTCTTTGCATCCACCCCGGTCATATCCTCCATCATACGGATCATGGTGGGGTCATCGTGTCCCAGCATATCCAGCTTCAGAAGATTTTCCTCCATGGAGTGATATTCAAAGTGGGTGGTAATCTGGTCAGAATTCGGGTCATCTGCCGGATGTTGTACCGGACAGAAATCCCAGATTTCATTTTCCTGGGGAATGACAATGAGACCGCCGGGGTGCTGTCCGGTGGTGCGGCGCACGCCAACACACCCGTTGGCCAGACGCGCTTCCTCCGCCTTGCCTACCGTCTTCCCACGCTCGGATAAGTATTTCTTTACATAGCCATAGGCGGTCTTTTCCGCCACCGTACCGATTGTTCCGGCGCGGAACACGTGGGAACGGCCAAACATTTCCGTACAATAAGCATGAGCGCGGGCCTGATATTCGCCGGAAAAGTTCAGGTCGATATCAGGCACTTTGTCGCCGCCAAAGCCCAGGAAGGTTTCAAAGGGAATGTTAAAGCCCTCCTTGGCAAAGGCAGTTCCGCATTTGGGACAGCAGGCATCGGGCAGGTCCGCACCGCAGCCATACTCCGAAGGCACATCAAAGGTAGTGTGCTTACATTCCGGATTGGGGCATCTGTAATGGGGCGGGAAGGAGTTGACCTCGGTGATTCCGGACAGAAAGGCAACAATGGAAGAGCCTACAGAGCCACGGGATCCAACAAGATAGCCATTGTCCAAAGAATTTTGCACCAATTTCTGTGCAGACATATAAATCACATCATAGTGACAGTTAATAATGTCATTTAACTCCGTATCCACGCGCTTTTTAATAAGCTCAGGTGGATTCTCACCGTAAAGCCGATGCATCTTTCCGTACACAAGGGCCTTCAAATCCTCAACAGAGTTCTCAATTTTCGGAGCAAACAGATTATGGGGCACAGGACGAATTGTTTCACACATATCTGCAATCATATTTGGATTGGTAACAACCACCTCATAGGCCTTTTCCTCACCCAAATAAGAAAACTCTGCCAGCATTTCATCCGTTGTACGGAAATACAAAGGATTATTCTTGTCGCAATCCTCAAAGCCCTTGGTTGCCAGAAGAATATGCCGAAAAATCTCATCCTCCGGATTAAGAAAATGGACATCGCCGGTTGCCACAACCGGTTTTCCCAGTTCTTCGCCCAAACGGACTACGGTACGGTTAAACTGCCGAAGAACCTCCTCATCCCGGGCAATCCCCTTTTCCAGCATAAAGCGGTTGTTTGCAAGGGGTTGGATTTCCAAATAGTCGTAAAAGGAAGCAATCCGCTTTAGCTCCTCATCGTTTTTGCCCTCCACAATGGCCTGAAACAGCTCACCGGCTTCACAGGCAGAGCCGACAATCAAACCTTCCCGAAGCCTTATCAGCTCAGACTTAGGGATTCTGGGAACCCGCTTGAAGTATTTTAAATTAGAATCAGAAATTAAGTGGTACAGATTTCTTAAGCCGGTTTGATTTTTTGCAAACAGAACAATGTGGCGCGCATGGCGGTCGCCAATTCTGTTCTGACTGCGCAAAGCTTCCATTGCAGGATTAATCTGCTGCAGACTTTGGATTCCCCTGTCCTCCAGCATAGAGAGGAAGTGGGACATAATCATACCGCAGATAACCGCATCATCAGCTGCCCTGTGATGATTAAATTCCGGCAAGCTTAAGGCATCGGCAACAATATTCAGCTTAAATTTTCCCAGCTGCGGCATTAAATTCTGAGACAGTATCAATGTATCCGCGGAGGTAAAGGTATACCCGTAGCCAAGCTGATTACAAGCCTGCCGAATAAAACCGGTATCAAAGTCCGCATTATGGGCGACCAAAACACGCTCGCCGACAAAATTCAAAAATTCCGGCAAAACAGCATCCAGCTTGGGCGCACCCCGGAGCATATCGTCCGTAATGCCGGTAAGCTCCGTAATTTTTTTATCAAGGGGCCTGCCGGGGTCAACAAAGGTTTGGAAGCGCTCCAGCTCCTGACTGCCCCGCATACGCACCGCACCGATTTCAATGATGGTGTCGTTTTTTGCAGAAAGGCCGGTTGTTTCCAAATCAAAAGCAACAAATTCCTCATCAAAACGCATATCTTGGCTGCCATGAACAACAATGCGGTCGTCCACATCGTTAACAAAGTAGCCCTCACAGCCATAGAGGATTTTGATGGTTTCATCCGTTCCGGCAACCTTGGGCGGCTTTTTCCCCTCTACCGTGTGTAACGCATCGGTAAAGGACTGAACGCAGCCGTGGTCGGTAATCGCAATGGCTTTATGTCCCCAAGCTGCTGCCTGCTTAATGGCCGCATCTGTGTTGGTCAGTGCGTCCATATTGCTCATGGTGGTATGCAGATGCAATTCCACCCGCTTCATACCCTGTGCGCTGTCTGTTCGCTTGGGCATTGTACCGGGCATAATGGCATTGGGCTTGAGAATCATCTCATTATCAAACCTGTTCTCCATCAGCCTGCCCTGTACACGAATAACAGAGCCGGGACGAATGCTCTCTAAAATGGGTTTTGCTTCATTATTTTCCATAAAGCGGTTAATCCGCACAGAACCGTAATTATCGGTCATATCAAAATTTATAACCCAAGCGTTGCGCTTTTTCAGCTCCTTGTGTTCCACATTAAAAACGCGGCCTTCCACAATCACACTGCCCATATCCAAAGAAAGTTCTGACATGGGTACTGTTTTTCCCTTAAAGGCTCTGCCGTATATTGCATCTGATTGCTGGACAGTCTGGATTTTCTTTTCAGAAATTACGGCTTTGGGTATGTCCATAAGCATACTGTCCCGGATTTTTTCCATAGCATCAAACAGGTCCTGTCCCTCTAAGGTCTGTGATGCCTGGATTTGAATTGTCACTTGGGTGGAAAAGCGCTGTTGCAGCCGTTGGCGCACCTTTGGAACGCACTCCTCCAAAATTGCCTTGCCGTTGCCCTTTAACCGGATAACCAAGGTTTGCTCTTCCCAGTCCCACTGCGCTCCTGCTAAGCTTCCCCGGGCCATAGAGTTTTCCGCAACAAACATTGCCATCAGCTCCTCCGGCTCAATATTGGATAGCTGGCAGGCAGGATGACAGGTATGGATAATTAATGCACGCAGGCCGTACAAGTCAGAAACTTCCTTGGAAACTTGCTGCAAAATCCGCTGGGGTATGTAGCTTTCACAGAAAATTGACACAGTAACCCTGCGGCTTTCCGGGTCAATATCCGCACCGGAAATAACCGCCTGAGACAGTATGCCGAGAATCGGCTCAGGCGGTTGGTACACCGGAAACATATTCAAAAAGCGGACTTGTTCACTCATAGTACTCTTATAGTTCCTTAATTCTCTTTAGTAATGCCGGTAATAGCTCATCATAGGGCAGCTTTGCCACTTGCTGTCCTTTCTCAAAAAGCATTCCGCAGCCATCGCCCCCAGCAATGCCAATATCAGCCTCCCGAGCCTCTCCGGGGCCGTTGACAACACAGCCCATAACCGCTACGGTAATCGGCTTTTGGCAATCCTTCAATGCCGCATCAACCTGATTTACAAGACCGATCAAATCAATCTGCGTTCTGCCGCAGGTGGGGCAGGAAATGATATTTACGCCCTCGGCGCGAAGTCCGGCTGCCTTTAAAATATCCTTTGCGGCATAAACCTCCTCCACAGGGTCATCAGTGAGGCTTACCCGTATTGTATCGCCGATGCCGTCCAATAAAAGCGCACCGATTCCCATAGCAGATTTCATAAGTCCCATACGGACAGGGCCGGTTTCCGTCACACCGATATGCAGTGGATAATCGCATTGTTGGCGGAACAGCCGGGCGGCAGCCACCATAGTAGGCACTGTTGAGGATTTCATGGATACACAGGTGTTGTAAAACCCGAATTTTTCCAAAAGCTCCAAATGCTCAAATGCGCTTTCCACCAGGGCTTCCGCAGTGGGATGCCCATACTTTTCCAAAAGCTTTTTGTCAAGACTTCCCCCATTGACACCGATACGAATTGGAATATTTTTTTCTTTGCACGCAGAAACCACAGCCGCAACCCGATCCTCGCCACCGATATTGCCGGGGTTAATACGAATTTTGGACGCGCCCGCCTCTGCCGCGGCAATGGCAAGCTTATAATCAAAGTGGATATCCGCTACAAGGGGCATAGGAGATTCCTTACAGATTTGAGCAAAGCTTTTTGCCGCTTCCATATTGGGAATTGCCAGTCGGGCAATTTGGCAACCGGCGGTTTTTAACGCCTTCAGCTGGGCAAGAGAGCCAGCAACATCCGTTGTCTTTGTATTCAGCATTGACTGAATTACTATAGGCGCGCCGCCACCAATCAGAACATCGCCCACCTGTATCTGTCTGGTCATGCGTTTCACCCCTTAAAAATGGTAAAGATATCCTTAAACATAATAACAGCCATAAGTCCCAACAGCAGCACCATGCCTGCAGCGTGGATATACCCCTCGTATTTGGGGTTAATTTTCTTACGGGTCACCGCTTCAATGCCTGTGGTCAGCAAAAGTGCAACCACTCTGCCGCCATCCAGAGCCGGAATAGGAAGCATATTCATAACAGCAAGATTAATGGCAATAAAAGCGCCAAAATACAGCATATTCAGTACTGCATCCAATGTTGTATCCGATGCCTGTGCAGTATCAGACATAATCTGAACAATACCCACAGGGCCGGTCATATCTCCAATTCCTGCCTGTCCGGAAATCAGCATTTGCAGGCTGAGCCGAACGGAGCGAATAACATTGATTGTATTGTTCCAAGCATACTGCACCTTATCGGAAAATGTTGCGTCTATCTGGGTAAAGTTCATTCCATAGAGCATTTGGGTATTCCCCTGCTCATCCTTAACCTCGTGGCGCTGCATAACAAAATCATTCAAATAGACCTTGCTGCCATTGCGCTCCACGACCAAGTCGTGAACATCACCTTGATTTAAAGACAAAAGCATACCAAAATCCGACTGGACATAGATTTTTTCGCCGTCCACCTCTAAAATCCGGTCGCCTGCCTGTAAGCCCTGCTCCCCGGAAACCGTACTGTAGGATTCAAAGCCTTCAATCACCGGCGTAACGAGCTGCTTTACCGGCATAAATACAATGACCATAATCAGCAGTCCGGCAATAAAGTTCATAAAAGAGCCTGCAACCAGAATAATCAGCCGCTTCCACCACTTTGCAGAGCCGAATGCCCTGGGATTGTCCGACGCTTCATCCTCGCCCTCCATAGCGCAATAGCCGCCAATGGGGATACAGCGAATGGAATACAAAGTTTCTCCAAACTGCTTTTTAAAAATAGCAGGCCCCATAAACATGGCAAATTCATTTACCTGCACACCGGACAGCTTTGCAGCCACAAAGTGTCCCAACTCATGAATAAAAATCAAAAAACTAAACAATAAAATTGCAAATACAATACTCATTATATTCCCCTTAATTTAGCGTTTTTCACTGCAATACGCGCCAACCGGTCTGCCTCAAGGATTTCCTCCAGAGTAGGATTTTGAATAAACGGCACGGTATCTACCGCCAGCTTAACCAGATTGTAAATATCATAAAAACCAATCTCATCCCGCAGATACATGGCAACCGCGTCTTCGTTGGCGCCGTTCATAGCCGGACATGCTGTACCGCCCACAGCAGCGCATTGTCTTGCCAGAGCCAGACAGGGAAACGCCTCCATATCCGGCTCACAAAAGGTAAGACCGGAGCATTGCGATAAATTCAGCGACTCCACAGGGCAGCTTTTCCGTTGGGGATAGGTCATAGCCAGCTGAATAGGCAGCCGCATATCAGGACTTCCCAACTGCGCCATTACCGCCCCGTCCACAAACTCCACAAGGCTATGGATAATGCTCTGTCTGTGAATAACCACATCCACCTGCTCCAGAGGAAGATCATACAGGCGCATGGCTTCAATCACTTCCAAGCCCTTATTCATAAGGGTAGCGCAGTCAATGGTTATTTTTTCACCCATTTTCCAATTGGGATGACGCAAAGCATCCGCCTTGGTGATTGTACCCAGTTCCTCCCGGGTTTTTCCAAAAAACGGGCCGCCGGAGCAGGTTAAAATCAGCCGTTTGATTTCCCGGTGATCTCCTGCGCCCATCAGGCATTGGAAAATTGCGGAATGCTCAGAATCCACAGGAATTATTTCTACGGCGTTGGCTTTTGCCTCTGCCATAACCAGCTCGCCGGCGCACACAAGCGTTTCCTTATTGGCAAGACCGATGCGTTTCTTCGCGCGAATTGCCGCCAGGGTCGGTTTTAAGCCCACCATGCCAACTACCGCAGTAATTACGCAATCCGCCTGCTCCATAGTTGCCGCGCGAATGAGTCCCTTTTCGCCCCAGTCAATTTCTGTAGGAATGTCGGAAAGCTCCGATCTTAACGCCACAGCTGTCTCTTCGGTAGCCATAACCGCAAGAGCAGGCCGGTATTTCCGGCACTGCTGTGCCATACGCTGTACATTTGTTCCGGCAGTCAGCGCACATACCGGAATATTTAAATTATCAACAATATCCAGACTCTGGCGCCCGATTGAGCCGGTAGAGCCTAAAATACTTACGCATTTAACCATAGCTTACTCCAAAACCGGCAAAATCAGCAGCAGCACTTCCGCCAGCGGCCCAATCACCATCATGGAATCAAAACGATCCAAAATTCCGCCATGTCCGGGAATTAAATTACCGTAATCCTTAATTCCGGTTTGCCGTTTGATTGCGCTAAAGCACAAATCCCCGAAAACCCCGGCAAAAGAACCTAAAATGCCGTACAAAACTGCCGCAAAATAATTTACATCAAATTGGAAACAACCCTGCAGTACAGCGCAATACGCAATCATGCCGATAATTGCGCCAAGAACGCCGCCAAAAACACCCTCAACGGATTTTTTTGGGCTAATTGTGGGAGCAAGCTTATGCTTTCCGAACTTCATTCCCACAAAATACGCGCCGCTGTCGGATAAAAACGCAAGCACGAAGGGAATTAGAATTAAAAACCTTCCTTCTTTCCAGCTGTGAATGCGTACAAGAGATCCCAATAAAAGGGGCAAAATAATACCTGCGGCAAGACAAATCGCAAGCTTTTCAAAGGTCAGTCGATGCGCCATCATTTCGGCAAATAAGGCTACCCAGAACAGCACTATCCCAAGCAAAACCCATGCATATCCAAGCCCCAGGCCGCACCAAAGCGTACACCAGAAAGCAGATACCGCAGCATAAATTATCAGACGCGGAGGATTTTTAATATCACAGCAGGACAAAAGCTCATAAGCTGCAACCGCAGCCATCAAGCCAAATAATATTCCGGTAAAAACCTTAGGCGCAAAAAGCACAACAACCAAAAGCAACGGCAGCAACGCCGCTGCGGCAATCACTCGGGTTTTCAAAACTCAGACACCTCCAAAACGACGGTTGCGACCGTGGTACTGCGCAATTGCCCTATCCAGATCATCCGGGCCAAAGTCCGGCCACAGCACATCCATAAACACATACTCGGAATACGCGGACTGCCACAAAAGAAAATTACTGGTACGCAGCTCACCGGAAGGACGGATAATCAATTCCGGATCCGGTACATCCGCAGAATACAAATAAGACGCCAAAAGCGCTTCTGTTAGATCCTCCGGAGCATACTTTCCGGCAGCCACATCCCGGGCAAAGCCCCTGGCCGCATGGACAAGCTCATCCCGGCCGCCGTAATTCAGGCAGAAATTAACCTGAACATCGCCATAGCCGGCAGATTTTTCTTCTGCGTCACGGCATAATTGCTGCAGCTGAGGAGACAATCGGCTCAAATCCCCGAAAAACTTAAACCGGACATGGTTTTTCTCCATATCCCGGAGTGCTTCCTGCAGATAGTTACCCAAAAGCCGCATAATTGCTCCAACTTCCTCTTGCGAGCGACGCCAGTTCTCCGTGGAAAATGCATAAACCGTCAAATATTCCACACCAAGGGTGCGGCAGTAATTGGCAATTTTCCGGAAGGTCTCCGCCCCTGCCGCGTGACCGGCGGAACGGGGAAGTCCACGCTTTTTTGCCCAGCGGCCATTTCCATCCATTATGATAGCTATATGCCGAGGTGGTAACGGTTTTGTCTTTTCTGCGTTTAAAAAAGCCATGAAATTACCTCTTTACAGTAGCATATTGGGGGCGCAAGCGCCCCCAAACGGTTTTAGATGGACATCAGTTCCTTTTCCTTGGCAGCCAGTGCTTCGTCAACCTTCTTAATAAACTTATCCAGAAGATCCTGTAAATCCTTTTCAGCCTTTTTCTGCTCATCCTCGGTAATTGCAGAGTCCTTCTTCAGCTTTTTAACATAATCCATACCGTCACGGCGGATATTACGCATAGCAACCTTTGCTTCCTCTGCATACTTTTTGACCTGCTTAGTCAGGTCTTTACGGCGCTCCTCAGTTAGCTGAGGGAAAACCAGACGGATAACCTTACCGTCGTTTTGGGGATTAATTCCCAGGTCACTGGCCTGAATTGCTTTTTGAATTTCCTTAAGCAAGCTGGTATCCCAAGGCTGGATAACCAGAGTGCGGGCATCCGGAGTAGAAATTGTCGCTACGCCGTTGAGAGCCGTTTCACTGCCATAATATTCAACGGTAATTCTGTCCAGAACTTTTGCATTGGCGCGGCCTGCGCGAACTGCACCAAATTCCTCGGCAAGATGATCCAAGGACTTTTCCATTCTTCTGGAATACTCTGCAAAATCAACACTCATGATTATAATTCCTCCTTAACAATTGTACCAATCTTCTCACCGCATGCGACGCGGTAAATATTCTCGGGGTCAGCCAAGGCAAAGCATATGAGTGTCATATGATTGTCCATAGCCAGTGTCATCGCGGTGGTGTCGGTTGCCTTCAAGTGGCGCGCCAGCACCTCATCGTATGTCAATGCATCAAACTTAACCGCTGTGGGGTCTGTATTGGGATCGGCAGAGTAAATACCATCCACATTCTTTGCCATCAAAATGGCATCTGCCTCAATTTCCACGCCGCGGAGCACCGCGCCGGTGTCGGTTGAGAAATAGGGATTTCCTGTTCCCGCTGCAAAAATTACGACCTTACCCTCGTTAAGATACCGATCTGCCGTGTCACGGGTAAAATACTCACAGAATTTATTCATTTCAACGGCGCTAAGTACTCTTGCATCCACGCCATGCTTTTCCAACGCGTCTGCCACAGCAATGGAGTTCATAACCGTTGCCAGCATACCCATGGCGTCTCCGTGAGAACGCTGCATCTTATCCGCGCCATCCTTCACTCCCCGCCAGAAGTTGCCTCCGCCAATGACCAGCCCAATCTGGATGCCTTCCTTGACGCATTTGGAAATCACTTCGCACACGGAATGAATAATACCGAAATTCAAACCGCGATGGGCTTCGCCGGCAAGAGCCTCTCCGCTTACTTTTAATAAAATTCGCTTATATTTTACTTCAGGCATACCATACAGCTCCTCTCTATCGCTTCTTATTTTATAATAAGATAGGCAAATTGACAACAACAATTTATGATTTTTCTTAAAATCTTTTCCTAAAATTCATAAATTAACTGAGGCAATCATTTTTACTTAAGAATAGTCTCTTTTTTGGTTGCAAAAAAGTGGAGAATCGGTTATAATATTCCAAATTTGCAAATACCGCAGAGAGGATGATGGAAATGGCTGAAATCACCGAAAGCAAAAATTTCATCCATAGCTTTATTGAAGAGGATATCGCCGAGGGCGGACGCTATGCCGGACAAACTGTCCACACCCGATTCCCCCCTGAGCCCAACGGATACCTGCACATCGGTCACTGCAAAGCGCTGATTATCGACTTTGGCACTGCCGAAAAATTTAACGGTTTATGCAATCTTCGCATGGACGACACAAACCCCACCAAGGAAGATGTAGAATTTGTCGAAGCGATTAAAGAGGACATTCGCTGGCTGGGCTTTGACTGGGGCGACCGTTTCTACTACGGCTCCGACTACTTTGAAAAGGACTACGAATTTGCCGTAGAGTTAATCAAAAAAGGTCTTGCCTATGTCTGCGAGCTAACGCCCGACCAGTTTAAGGAATACCGCGGTGATTTGAATACCCCGGCTATCTCTCCCTACCGTGACCGCCCTATCGAAGAAAGCCTTGACCTGTTTGCCAGAATGCGCGCCGGTGAGTTTGAGGACAATAAGTATACCTTGCGTGCAAAGATTGACCTTGCCTCCGGTAACTTTAATATGCGCGACCCGGTTATTTACCGTATTCGTCATATGCATCATCACCGTCAGGGCGACAAGTGGTGTATTTACCCCATGTACGATTTTGCACATCCCATTCAGGATGCGCTGGAGGGTATTACCCACAGCCTTTGCTCCTTGGAATTTGAGAATCACAGACCCTTGTACAACTGGGTGGTTGAAAACATCTCCGTCCCCCATCGCCCCAGACAGATTGAGTTTGCCCGCCTGGGCATTGACCACACTGTGCTCAGTAAGCGCAAGCTCAGAGCCTTGGTGGAAAACGGATATGTTTCCGGCTGGGATGATCCCCGTATGCCTACACTGTGCGGTCTGCGCCGCCGTGGCTACACGCCTGCTGCCATCCGTAATTTCTGCGACCGCGTGGGCGTTGCAAAATCTCCTAACACCATTGAATACGGCTTTTTGGAATTCTGCCTGCGGGAGGATTTAAATGAAACTGCCCAGCGTGTTATGGCTGTCTTAAAGCCCGTTAAGCTGACCATTACCAATTACCCCGAGGGGCAAAGTGAGACCTTTGAAATCGAGAACAATCCCAATGACCCTGAAGCAGGAACCCGGCAGGTTACCTTCTCCCGGAATTTGTGGATTGAAGATGAGGATTTTCTGGCTGAGCCTGTTCCAAAATTCAAGCGCCTGTATCCCAATGGGCCGGAGTGCCGCCTGAAAGGTGCATATGTGATTACCTGCACAGGCTGTATTAAGGACGAAAACGGAAATGTCACAGAGGTCTTGGCTACCTATGACCCCAATTCCAGAGGCGGTGACCCCGCTGACGGCAGAAAGGTCAAGGGTGCAACCATCCATTGGGTTGATGCAAACAATTGCGTCGATGCCGAGGTGCGTCAGTACAGCAACTTGTTTGACGATGCCGATCCGGATGCCGCAGGAAAGGATTTCCTTGCCTGCTTAAATCCCAACTCCCTGGAAGTTCTTACCGGCTGTAAGGTTGAAATGAGCTTAAAGGATGCAAAAGCTCCTGCGTCCTATCAATTTATGCGTCTGGGTTACTTCTGCCCCGACAGTAAAGATTCTTCTGCTGAGCATCTGGTATTTAACCGAAGCGTCAGCCTGAAGGACAGCTTTAAGCCCAGTAAGTAATAAACCACCCCACACGGTAAAAATCGTGTGGGGTGTAGTTTTAACTGTTTTGCTTTGCTTGCTCGGTAAGCATATCCATGTACTCTTCCAGGCAAAGACCGGTTGCGGTAATTTCCTTTGCCAGGTCAACGCCTAAATAGCGGAAGTGCCACGGCTCGTACTTAATGCCGGTTTTGTCAATTTTCTTGTCCGGATACCGCAAAATAAATCCATATTCTGCACAATGCTCGGCAAGCCATTTGTACATTGCATTGTTTCCAGTGATATCTACCGCCAACCCAAGCTGATGCTCGCTGGTGCCGGGATAGGCAACAGATGTGCCTGTTTTGGCAAAAGCCTCCTCATAGCTGTAGCCTTGGGACATATATTGGTTTACCTTTCGGTTCCATATGCCCTTTTGCGTGCTTTTACTGCGGTATGTATTGTTGATTTTGCAACTAAAACCGGCGGCATTACAATCGTTAATCATCTGTTCCAAAGCATCCTTGCAGGATGCATCAATTTTATATTTTCCCAGGGATACCAAATTGGTTTTAAAATCTGCCGGAATATAGTTGTCCCGATTTACCAAAATTACATAGGCTCCCGAGGAGGCAAAAAAGCGGTTTGCGCCGTCAATTTCCACCTGACCGATTGCCATAACACCGCTGGCTTGAAGATAATATCGGTTGTCTTCAAAATCCAACCAACCGGTATACATTTCACCGGTTTCTCCTAAGAAATAGCGCTTATTCTCTATTTCTATCCAGCCGGTGGCCATCGCCCCGGTACTGTCTAAATAGTATTTTCCCGTTTCCTGCTCCAGCCAACCGGTTACCATACAGCCATCGGCATCCAAATAGTAGGTTTTATCCTCAACCTTCACCCAGCCGGTCTGCATAATGCCGTTTTCGTCCAGATAATAGGTCTTGCCGTCTGTATTTAACCAGCCGATTGCCATAGACCCATCGTCGCAAAAATAGTAATGCTTATTTTGTTGAGTAAGCCATCCGGTAACGGCTGCGCCGGTTTTATCAAGATAATAGGTTTTGTTTTCGTTAAAGAGCCAACCGGTTTGCAATTTTCCGGTATCATCCAGATAATACCGCTGATTGTCCAGAATCAACCAACCGGTTACCATCGCACCGTCCGGTTCACGAAAATAATAGGTTGCACCGTCAATTATTTGCCAGGAAAGCAAGGGGTTACCATAATAGTCCAGATAAACGCTGCTTCCGTCATCCGCAGTCTTCCAACCGCTGCGGTCAAACACGTCTATGCCAAACCCGAAGCGCAATACCCCAACCGTTCCTATAAAAAGCACCGCAAGGCAAAGCAGCACGACGGCACTGATTATTATAATCTTCTTCGTAGGCATCGCCTCCTTAGAGAACCTTTGCGTAGTTAAAAACAAGTTTTACGGTTTGCGCGCTGCAACGCTTATGCGCACAAGGGCGCGCTTCAGCCTGGCCTGCGCCAACAAAATATCTGTATCTGCCGTGGCTTTGTCTGCAAGGACAGCTTCAGCTCTTTGTTTTGACAGTTCTGCCCGGTCAACATCTATCTTGTCTTTCCATTCAAAGGTAGTAGGCAGCAGTGTTACCGCCCCATTGACCACAGACACCATACCTCCGATACAGGCAGCATACTGTCTGACGCCATCGACAACCACAGTTGCCATTCCCATACCCAGGGGTGCTACATAATTGATATGCCCCGCCAAAATACCGGTATCCCCTGTAGTTGTTCTGACCACGAGCTCCTGCGCCATACCGTCAAATTTTACACCATCGGGCGTTACAATTTTCAGAGCAAAGGCTGTCATTTGCTCTCACCTCTGTATTTTTCCACAACTTCGTCAATTCCACCTACATACAGGAAATAGGATTCCGGAATAGCATCATGCTTACCCTCAATAATCTCCTTGAAGCCGCGAATGGTTTCTTTAAGAGGCACATACTTACCATGATAGCCAGTAAATTGCTCTGCAACCTCAAAGGGTTGGGACAAAAAGCGCTGAACCTTACGGGCCCGGTTTACAGTCAGCTTGTCTTCCTCGGACAGCTCATCCATGCCCATAATGGCAATAATATCCTGCAGCTCCTTATATCGCTGTAAAATGCGCTGAACACCGCGAGCCACCTCGTAATGCTCCCGACCAACCACATCCGGAGATAAAATCCGGGAGGAGGAATCCAGCGGATCAACCGCCGGGTAAATGCCAAGAGAAGCAATACCGCGATCCAGAACAGTGGTTGCGTCCAAATGGGCAAAGGTAGTGGCAGGAGCCGGGTCGGTCAGGTCATCTGCCGGAACATAAACCGCCTGCACCGAGGTAATTGAGCCGTTTTTCGTGGAGGTAATGCGCTCCTGCAAAGCGCCCATTTCCGTTGCCAGTGTGGGCTGATAGCCAACCGCAGAGGGCATACGACCCAAAAGCGCAGAAACCTCAGAGCCTGCCTGGGTAAAGCGGTAAATATTGTCAATAAACAGCAAAACATCCTGATGCTTTACATCCCGGAAATATTCCGCCATGGTAAGTCCGGAAAGTCCAACGCGCATACGGGCTCCGGGCGGTTCGTTCATCTGACCGTAGACCATGGCTGTTTTGTTAATAACACCGGATTCCTGCATCTCCCGGTACAGATCGTTACCCTCACGGGTGCGCTCACCTACGCCGGTAAATACGGAAATACCGCCGTGCGCCTTGGCAACATTGTTAATCAGCTCCATAATCAGAACGGTCTTTCCTACGCCTGCGCCGCCAAACAAGCCGATTTTTCCGCCCTTGGCATAGGGGCAGATAAGATCCACAACTTTAATTCCAGTTTCCAGAATCTCCGTGGCCGGCTCCTGCTCATCATAGGCAGGGGCATTCCGGTGAATGGGCCAGTGCTCCCCTTCGGTAATTTGCTGTCCGTCGTCAATAGTCTGACCCAACAGGTTAAACACACGACCCAGACAATTTTCACCAACAGGAACTTGAATGGGCGCGCCGGTATCTGTGGCTTCAATGCCTCTTCGAAGGCCGTCAGTAGAGCTCATTGCTATACAACGCACCACATTATCGCCTATATGCTGTGCAACCTCCGCCACAACGCAATTTACGCCGTTGGGTATTTCAATTGCGCTTAAAAGCTCCGGAAGCGCTCCCTCCGGAAAACGAATATCCAAAACAGGTCCCATTATCTGGATAACCGTTCCTTTTTGTCTAGTCACTGACTTCAACTCCCTGCTACAATTTCGGTGATTTCCTGAGTAATCGCTGCCTGCCGTGCCCGGTTAAACTCCAGGCTCAGCTTATCAATCATTTCGTCGGCATTTTGTGTTGCCGAATCCATTGCCGTCCGTCTGGCGCCGTGCTCCGATGCCCGGCTTTCACATAAAGCGCCATATAAGATGCCGCCTAAATATTCCGGAACAATTTTTTCAAATACTTCTGCGCTGTCTGGCTCGTAAAACACATCACTGTTTGACATTCCCTCTCTACCCGTCTCCTGCCGAAGCAGGGGCAACAATTGCAAGATCGTGGGTGTCTGGGATAAAACAGAAACAAAATTTGTATAAGCAATATAGATTTTATCATAAACGCCGTTTGTAAACTGCTTACACAATTTCTTGGCAATGGTAAAGCAGTCACCCATGGAAATGTCCGCGGCGCTGCAATAGCCGGTTTCTAAAATTGAAACACCGCGAAACTGAAAAAATTCCATAGCCTTTTTACCAATGGGAAGTACGGATAATTCCTCGTTGTTGCCCTGAGACATAACCAGCTTTAAAACATTGCTGTTATAGCCTCCTGCCAAACCGCGATCACCGGCAATTACCACATACAAGGCTTTGTTTCCGGGGCGGTTGACAAGATAGCCGGAGGAAAAATCGCTGTTACAATCCACAATGTCATGAATTGCTTCGTAAAGCGTCTCAAAATAGGGTCTGGAGGCAAGCACCTGCTCCTGCGCCCGACGCAACTTGGAGGCCGCCACCATCTCCATAGCTTTTGTAATTTGACGGGTAGCTTCCATGCTGCGAATACGGGTCTTAATCTCTTTTGTGGAAACGCCTGCCATAGTGCTTAATTCTCCTTTCGGAATTCTTTCAGAAGCTCTGTTAGCGCGGCTTTCAAATTCTCTTCCGTATCGGCTTCCAGTTTGCCGGTGGTCCGAATGGCCGTTAAAACATCTTCAAACCGGTTATCCATAAACTCCTGCAAGCGCAGTTCAAATTCCGGAATTTGTTCCACAGAAATATCCTTAAGATAGCCGTTAATAACGGCATATAAAATACATACCTGGTGGGCAACCTCAACCGGGGATTTATTCTTCTGCTTCAGCACTTCCACAATACGCTCGCCCAAGGCAAGACGTGCCTTGGTGTCCGCATCCAAATCCGAGCCAAACTGGGCAAAGCTTTGCAGCTCCCGATACTGGGAATACAAAAGCTTTAACGAGCCTGCAACCTTTTTCATAGCCTTAATCTGCGCCGCACCGCCAACACGGGAAACAGAAATGCCCGGATTCACGGCCGGCATAACACCGGCGTTAAACAGCTCTGTTTCCAGGAAAATCTGTCCGTCGGTAATGGAAATGACATTGGTGGGAATGTAGGCAGAAACATCGCCGGCCTGGGTTTCAATAATCGGCAATGCCGTCAGGCTGCCGCCGCCCAGCTCTTTGGATAAGTGCGCTGCTCGCTCCAACAGTCGGCTGTGCAGATAAAAAACGTCACCGGGGTAGGCTTCCCGTCCGGGCGGTCGGCGAATCAATAGAGAAATTGCACGATACGCCACTGCGTGCTTGCTTAAATCGTCGTAAATTACCAGAACATCCCTGCCCAGATGCATAAAATACTCACCCATGGTGCAGCCGGAATAGGGGGCAATATACTGCATAGGCGCCAGCTCCGATGCCGTAGCAGAAACCACAATGGTATAATCCATAGCGCCGCCAATGGTTAAATCCTCCACAATTTGCGCCACTGTGGAGCGCTTTTGTCCGATGGCAACATAGATACAGATAACATTCTTGCCCTTCTGATTAAGGATGGTGTCCGTGGCAATTGTGGTTTTACCTGTCTGACGGTCACCGATAATCAGCTCACGCTGACCTTTGCCAATGGGTATCATAGAGTCAATTGCCTTGATGCCCGTTTGCAGGGGTTGGTTAACCGGTTCACGGTCAATAATACCGGGTGCCGGTGTTTCAATGGGATTGTAGGCTGCAGCCTCAATCATACCCTTGCCATCAATTGGCTCGCCCAGGGCATTTACTACACGGCCGATCAGCGCTTCACCCACCGGCACGGAAACAACCCGCCCTGTGCGCTTGACGGTGTCACCTTCACGGATTCCGCTGTCTGTACCCAAAATAACCACAGAAACAGTTTCTTCCTCAAGGTTTTGCGCCATGCCAAAGGCGCCGGTAGAAAACTCCACCAGCTCACCTGCCATGCAATTATCCAATCCGGAAACCTTTGCTATGCCGTCACCGACCAAAATAACAATGCCGGTTTCGCTGGTTTCCAGCTTCGCTTCGTAGTTTTTAATTTTTTGACGAATAAGCTTCGTCAATTCTTCCGGTTTTAATTCCATAACGTACCTGCTTTCAAAGTACCGTATTATTAAGTTGCTTGCGTATGCGCTCTAAACGGTTTTGGACTGTTCCGTCAAAACGTTTTCCGTCGTAATCCAGACGCACGCCGCCCAGACAGTTGGTATCTATCCGGTTTTTCAGCTCCACGGTTTTTCCGGTGATTGCTTCCAGCTTTTGACGCAGACGACCCAGCTGTTCTTCCGGCAAGGCCACAGCGGTCACCGCCAGAACCTCCACAATTCCATGATCCCGGTTATAGTGTTCGGTATAAGCCTTTACGCAAGAAGACAGCTTTCCGAAAACACCCTTTTCCGTTAAAATTTTTAGAAAATTTAAAACATAGGGGTGAATTTTATCACGGAAACAATCGTCCAGAATACTTAGTCGCTCCTGCAGGGCGATGCTCCGAATTGACATTAGGCGGAAAAAGTCCGGCTCATTAGAGCAGACCGCTTCCACAGCCTTTAGCTGCGAAAGAATTTCGCAGGACTGATCTTCTTCTTTTGCCAGCTCATAAAGCGCCAATGCATAGCTTCCTGCAACCTCTGTCATTTGCCATCACCCAATTCTTCGATGAATTTCTCCACCAAAACCGCTTGGTCAGCCTCTGTCAGGCTATGCCCGACAACCTTACCGGCGATATCCAATGCCAAATCTGCCAGTTCATTCTTAGCATCGTTGAGTGCCTTTTTCTTCTCCCGGGCAATATCTGCCTCTGCCTTGCTGATAATGGCTTGTGCATCGGCATTTGCCTGACGCAGAATTTCTTCCTGCCGCGCCTGTCCCCGGGCGGTTGCCTCCCGGACCATGCGCTCGCCGGTCTGCGCCGCCTGAGCAAGCTTTTCCCGGTACTCAGCCTCCATTGCCTTTGCATTTTCCGATGCCTTTTGGGCATCGTCATACATTCCGTCAATTTCCTGCTGGCGATCCGTAATCATCTTTAGCACAGGCTTAAACAGAAACTTCTTCATTACCAGAAAAAGGGCAACGGTATTGGCAAGGGTGAACGCCGCAGTCCATGGGTTTACACCCAATAATTCTTCAAATCCCACTTGCTTTGCTCCTTTCGTTGATCTGCGAAAAGGCGCTTAGTTAACAGCAAACAGAATTAAGAAGGAAATCAGCAGAGAATAAATACCCGTTGTTTCTGTGATTGCACAGCCCAGAATCATGTTGGTACGCAAATCGCTGGCTGCCTCCGGCTGACGGGCCATGCCCTCCAGAGCCTTACCGACTGCGTTGCCTTCGCCGATAGCCGGACCGATTGCGCCGATACCCATACACAAACCGGCACCGATTGCACAAGCTGCTTTAATAATTGCATGTTCCATAATAAATTCCTCCAAAAATATTATATATCTTTTATTTAGCCGCTTCCTGAGGAGGCGGACACGCTCCGGCAATGTAGACCATACTTAAAAGACTGAAAACAAAGGCCTGAACAAAGCCGGAAAACAAGTCAAAATAAACGGAAAGCACCGCAGGGATACCAAATTGTAAAATCGGAACATTACTTAAAATATTCAGATTCTCCAACAACCCCAAAATACCGATAATTGCAAAGACAATTCCCAATATCCATTGGAAGGCTTTGCCTATTTTTCGCCCTGTGATGAATAACACAGCACCCAATACCAGCACCAAAGCAGGAACAACCCATGTGCCGGAAATCAATCCGATTAACACAGAGGACGCCATACTCAGCGCCGTATATAAAATTGCGGTAATCACACCGCCACCTGCCACATTTCCGAAATGACGAAAGGCCATGGAAATGGGTTGGGCGATCTCGGACACAATGTTCATCGGCGTCATCACCACAACCGGCTCGGTAAAGCCCTTCAGCCAGCCGAGAAAGCCGTTATGCTTGATGCTTTGATACCAAATAATTCCCGTTGTCATAATCGCCCAAGTCAGCGGCACACTTAAATCTGCCGTAGAGGATCGCAAAAAACCGGTCAGACCGATAAAAGAGCCGCAGATAGAAGACAGAAAAATCGTGCCGATATAGGGTGTCCAATGGGCATTGTGCTGCCCCATGGTTTCACAGACCATTTTGTGAAGGATCATAACGCCCTTTTCCGTAAGCACCTGCATTTTCCCCGGGCGTTTTGTTAAATTTCGCCCTAAAAGCCAGGCGCAAAGCCCCAAGAACACGGTAACCAGCGCCACAGACACCGTTGTTTGGGTAATGGGAATTCCCCCGAATATCGGGATGATAAAATAGATATATGCGCCGGTAACTTCTACATTCACTGCTTCATCTCCCCTTTCCTGCGGAAGAAGCTATCCACAAGCATAATGGGACGGACAAATATCAGCGGCAAAACTAAAGCTATAGGTGCACACAGGCCGCTTTTTGCAAAGGCAAACAAAATAACAAATACGATTACATACCGTAAAAGCATGGAAAGCTGCAAAATAGCCTTGCCGCCCTTTACATCCTGTGTCTGCGCCTTATCTGCGGCTAAGCTTGCTCCGATTGCCATAAAAAAGTAATTCAAAACAGTAACACCGCCGCCAATGATACCTCCCAGCAGTACTCTGTTGCTGAAATAACCCAGCAAGGCGTAAATTCCAAGCATGCAAGAAACGCAAATAATTTCCCCAAGCAAAATAACCGCCGTTTCTTTAAATACAATTTTCCGACTATCCATATAAAGCTCCTTAATCATGCTCGTTAAAGGAAACGGGTGGATCTTCCTTCCCATTGGATTTGCTCATGCGCTCCATGGCTTTCAGGCAATTTTTAAGACCGTCCACAGCACAAATAATTCCCAGAATAATTCCCGCCCAAAGTGTCCATTTCCCCCAGCCGAAACGGCTTTGCAGGCGTAGAGCAAGCCAAATAAAGCCCAGCGGCGGCAGAGCAACGCTCAGTCCCAATTGAGTTAACCAAACCAGCATATTCAGGTTTTTCAACGGCCTTGCTCCTTTTCATTCACATTATGTCTATTATATTCTAATCGCGCTGTAATTGCAAGCTAAAGTGTTCCAAATATGGCAAGTTTTGGCTTTATTCACATATTAAAAACCTCCCAACAATCAGTGTTCCCTCAGCCCATAAGAAAAATCACATAAAAGGCTTTTCATTTCCAAAAAAATATAGTAAACTATTAAAAACAACAGGAGGGTCGTACCGTGATAGAAACAGAGCTTCTGCAGGGTGTTATCACCGCTGTAATATATCAAAATTATGAAAACGGCTACACCGTCCTGAGAATGCAAAGTCAGGACGGACAAACTGTCACAGTTGTAGGAACAATTCCCCTTCCGGCTGTGGGCGAACGGCTCATGGTCACCGGCCGCTGGACAAGTCACCCAAGCTACGGAAAACAATTTGAGGCGGAATTTTTGGAGCGGCTTCTGCCCGAAACCCGGGCGGATATTATGGGATACCTCTCCAGCCGCATTTTAAAGGGCATCGGACCGAAAATGGCCGCCAGAATTGTAGAGCATTTTGGCGAAAAAACCTTGCAAATTATGGAGCGGGAGCCGGAGCGTCTTGCGGAGGTTTCCGGCATCTCCCTTGCAAAAGCCAAAAGCATCGGCGAGGATTTCCTTTCCCAAGTGGGTATGCGGCATTTAATGGAGTTTTTTACTCTCCACCACCTGCCTGCTGAATTGGCAGTAAAAACCTACAAGCTCTATGGAGAAGCCACTGTGGACATTCTCTATGATGATCCCTATTTGCTGACGGAAGAGGGCTTGGATGCACCCTTTGGTGTTGTAGACCAGTTTGCAATCGAGCTGGGCTTTGCCGGAAATGACACCCGGCGGATAAATGCCGGCATCTTATTTGAATTGCGATATAATTTGTCTGCCGGACACGGTTTTTTGCCTTTGGACAAGCTGGCAGCTGCCACAGCGCAGCTTTTAAGCATTGAAGAAGCTTTCGCGCTTGACAGTATTTCCCGTCTTGTCGAAGCACAGCGACTTGTTCTGGACAATTTGGCAAATACCCAGATCATCTATCTTCCGGCAATATATGAAGCAGAGGTTTTTACCTCCAAAAAGCTGCTTACGTTAAGCCAGGATACTTATTCTACACCAAAGAATTTGAATAAGCTGATTTCCGGTCTGTCCAAAACCAGTGGCGTTGACTACTCAGACCAGCAGAAAAGTGCCATTCGTGCCTCTGCCACCTCGGGACTTTTGTTGATTACCGGCGGTCCGGGTACCGGTAAAACCACCATTGTCAAAGGAATTGTTTACTTGTATGAGATAATGGGTCTTTCCTGTGTTTTGGCTGCGCCAACCGGCAGAGCCGCCAAGCGCCTAACAGAGGTTACCGGACAGGAGGCTTCCACAATTCATCGCCTTTTGGAGGCCGGAATTGACCCCCACACAGGCGAGATGTTCTTCGCCAAAGATGCAAGCAATCCTTTGAAGGCAGACGCTGTAATTGTCGATGAGATGTCTATGGTGGATATTTCACTGCTGCATCACTTATTAAAGGCGCTCCCGGAGGGGTGCCGTCTTGTTTTGGTTGGCGATCCGGATCAGCTCCCTCCAGTTGGCCCGGAGTCCCCTTTTAACGATATGCTGCGCAGTGGGTGTCTACCCAGTATGCGGTTGACCGAAATTTTTCGCCAGGCGCAGGAAAGCCTGATTGTTATGAATGCCCACCGAATAAATCAGGGCATTATGCCGGAGCTCCGAAATGTTAAAAGCGATTTCTTCTTTCTTCCCTGTCAGTCTGAAGACGCTGTGGCGCAAACCATTTGCAGTCTGTGCGCCACAAGGCTCCCCCAAAAAATGGGCATCCCTGCTGACCAAATTCAGGTGCTGTCCCCGTCAAAAAAAGGTGCTGCAGGAACAGTTGCCTTAAATAAACTGCTACAGTCCTGCCTGAATCCCCCTGCACCCGGCAAAAAGGAACGGCAATACGGAGAGTTTTCCTTCCGCGAAGGCGATCGGGTAATGCAAATTCACAACAACTACGACATAATGTGGAAAAAAACCGACGGCAGCACTGTCGGCACCGGCATCTTTAACGGTGATATCGGATGTATTCAAAGCATCGATCCGGCCATGGAGCAAATGACGGTGATTTTTGATGACCGAATTGTGGAATACGATTTTTCTCAACTGACAGATTTGGAGCCTGCCTATGCTATGACCGTACACAAAAGTCAAGGCAGTGAATATCGGGCGGTAGTTCTTTCCGCGTGGAACGGCTCTGCATATCTGCTGAACCGCAGCGTGCTTTACACCGCAATTACCCGTGCCCGGGAGCTGCTAATCATTGTAGGAAAAGAAGAAACCGTTGCGATTATGACCCAAAACGCCAAAACCGGTCGCAGATACACAGGCTTAAAGCTCAGACTGCAGGGAAAGGATGCATAATATATGCTGCGTCTATTATTTCCGCCGAAATGCGTTCTATGTAGGCGGCTTTTAAAGTTGGAGGAAACCGATCTGTGTCACGATTGCCGAAAGGATACGCGACAATTTAAGAAATCAAAAAGTAAAATTCCTTTTGTTGCACAATGGACTGCATTGTGGTATTATGAAGGTAACGTAAGAAAAAGCATCCTGCGATATAAATTCAGCAGAGTTCAAAGCTATTGCCTCGCCTATGCCCGCCTGCTTGCTCTGAAAATACAGCAAGCTCAGATGCCGGAGGTGGACATCATTACCTGGGTGCCTGTTTCCACCCTGCGGCGGTTTAAAAGGGGCTTTGACCAATCGCAGCTTTTGGCAAATGCATTGGGTGCTGAATTAAACTGTCCGGTAGTTTCTACGCTGAAAAAGGTGCGAAACAATCCACCCCAATCCGGTATACAGGAAAAAGCTGCAAGAAAAGCAAATGTTATGGGTGTTTATCGCGTGCGCAATCCGGAATGTATCCGGGATAAAAGCCTTTTACTGATCGATGATGTGGTAACCTCCGGCTCAACCGCCTCGGAATGCGCCCGTATTCTTATGACAGCCGGCGCAAGGGAAATTTCCTTTGCTGCAGTTGCCGCCACCAGCCACGAAAATAACAACAAAAAAATGTAGGTGAACAATATGCGTTTTCCATTTTTTACAACTGACCTGGGTATTGACCTTGGAACATCCAATGTTTTAATCAGCGCTGAAAACAGCGGTGTTGTCATTCGGGAGCCATCCGTGGTCGCCGTAGACAGAAACACCGGTAAAATCCTGCAGATCGGTTCCGCTGCACGAAATATGCTGGGCAGAACGCCAGGCAACGTGGTTGCTATGCATCCTTTGAAGGACGGTGTTATCTCCGATCACGAAATGACAGTTAAAATGTTGCAGATTTTGTTCCGTGCAGCAATCAAAAGCTCGCTGTTTAACCCCAAGCCCCGTGTTGTGGTCAGTGTTCCCAGTGGTATCACAGAGGTTGAGGAGCGCACCGTTATCAATGCCGCCATTGAAGCAGGCGCGCGGCGTGTGTATTTAATTGAAGAGCCGATGGCTGCTGCATTGGGTGCCGGTCTGGACATCAGCGGTCCCAACGGACATATGGTTGTGGATATCGGCGGCGGCACTACGGATATTGCGGTATTAACTATGAACGGCATCGCCGCATCCTCCTCTACCAAAATCGCAGGTATTGCCTTCGATGATGCCATCGCCCGCTATGTCCGCAGAAAGCACGGTGTTCTGATTGGTCAGGCAACAGCAGAGGATATTAAAATCCAAATCGGCTGCGTCTATCCCCGTCAGCAGGACATCAGTATGCTGGTTAAAGGGCGGGACGCAAAAACCGCCATTCCCAGAGAATTAAATTTACTCTCCTCCGAAATTTACGAGGTGCTGCGCCGTCCTGCCCGTCAGCTTGCCGACGAAGTGGTATCCGTACTGGAGGACACCTCTCCGGAGCTGGTAGGCGACATTGCAGAAAACGGCATCACCTTAACCGGCGGAGCCAGCCAGATTGCCGGTATGGAGCAGCTTCTGACGGAGCGTACCGGCATCCGTTGCCGCATTGCAGATGACCCGGATTCCTGCGTTGCTTACGGCTGCGGTAAAAGCCTTGCATGGATCAGCCATATGTCGGAAGGTCCTATCAACATTGCAAGAAAGCGCATTATGCGGGAAGGTTAATATGCTTTTATACATCCTTCGCCATGGCGATCCGGACTATTCTACCGATTCTCTCACCCCAAAGGGTGTTCTGCAGGCAGAAGCGGCAGGAAAGGGGCATCTGCCAGATTCTATAGCCGAATGAGGAAAAGGTAGTACTATTTTGCCATACCCGTTTCTGCCAAGAGGGGCTGGATATGTGCTACAACAATCACATCAGCATATAAAAACTCCCCACTGACTTGTCGTCAGTGGGGAGAAACTGTAAATGAGGTTTTATTCTTCTTCCTCGTCTTCCAGAGAGAACTCTAAAAGCTCACCGCAGTTGGGACATTCCATAGAGCCTTCTTCCAAGGTCTCCTCGTCGAAGTTAATCACTTCGCCGCAGGCGCACTTTACCTCGTAGATAATGCTGTCCTCGTCACCGAAGTCAAAGCCTTCGTCGCCAAAGTCTTCGTCCTCGTCGAAATCATCATCGCCAAAGTCTTCGTCCTCGTCAAAATCATCCTCGTCATCCAGGATATAATCCTCAATGGCATCCAGATCCTCTTCGATTTCATCCAACTCGTCGGAGATTGCGATGGTGGTCTCTTCAACATCGGAAAGGCGCTTTGCCATATCGCACATAAGGTCCACAAGGCGCTCAATCATCTTGCCCTCAGGCTTTTCCATATCCAGCTCCAAGCCGTCCATATATCCTTTCAGGTATGCTGCCTTTTCAGAAATAGTCATACAATACTCCTTATTTAGCGCGACCCAGATATTCACCGGTAGTGGTGTCAATCTGAATCTTCTCGCCCTCGTTAATGAACAGCGGCACCTTAACCTCTGCGCCGGTCTCAACAGTAGCGGGCTTCAAGGTGTTGGTGGCGGTGTTGCCGGCAAAGCCGGGCTCGGTAGCTGTAACTTCCAGCTCCACGAAACGGGGAGGCTCAATACCAAAGACGTTACCCTTGTAACTCATAACAGTGCAGGTATCATTTTCCTTAACAAACCGGAAGCTGTCATCCAAAACGCTCTTGTCAATGGGAATCAGGTCATAGGTCTCGCCGTCCATAAAGTAGTACAGATCACCGTCGTTGTAGGAATATTCCATCTTCTTGCGCTCAATGTAGGCGGTGGGATACTTATCGTTGGGGTTGAAGGTAGTTTCAGTAACGCCGCCGGTGATGACATTCTTCATCTTGACGCGAACAAAGGCCGCGCCCTTACCGGGTTTAACGTGCTGAAATTCGATAATCTGCATAACCTTTCCATCCATGTCAAAGGTAATGCCGTTTCTGAAATCGCTGACAGAAATCATTTTATTTTCCTCCTGATATAGGTTTTTTATGCACAGTTTTAGCTACTATAGTATAACGCAAAATATCGCCAATTGCAAGGGGATTTATGTTTTTTTCAGATAATAATCAAGTTTTTGGGGCTATGGGTAATATCTTCGCAGCCATCCTCGGTAAAAATCACCACATCTTCAATTCGTACACCGAATTTTCCGGGTAAATAAATGCCCGGCTCGGCAGAAGTAACCATTCCGGCAGTCATTACCGTTACACCGTTGGGGTTGCAGTTTGGAGGCTCATGGACCTCCATACCCAGGCTGTGACCGTAGCCGTGACCGAAATAATCGCCATAACCGGCATCGGCAATCACCCTTCGTGCCACCGCATCGATCTGCTGACCGGTAACACCTGCCTTAGTTGCAGCAATGCCCGCCTGCTGAGCAGTAAGGACTGTTTCATAAACCTGCTTCATTTCTTCGGTAGCGTAACCCACTGCCACAGTACGGGTCATATCGGAGCAGTAACCGCCAAGCAGTACACCAAAATCCATGGTTACAAAATCGCCCTCTTGAATAACACGGTCAGTGGCAACGCCGTGGGGCAGGCTGGTGTTGGGACCGGAAACTACAATGGGATCAAAGGAAAGTCCCTCGCCGCCGTTTTTATACAGACAGTAAATCAGTTCTACCTGCAGCTGCTTTTCCGTCATGCCTGCCTTTAAACGGGTGATAATCTCGGAAAAGGCCTTATCTGTAATTTCCTGAGCCTTACGCATACGCTCCAGCTCCCAGCACTCTTTGACCGCGCGGAAGCTGTTAATCTTTCCGCCAAGGGGTATCAACTCTGCCTTCAGCTCATCGGCAAAACTGTTAAATTCTCCAACGGTTAAATACCCTTCCTCATAGCCAAGACGCTCAACGCCAAACTGCGCAATTGCATCATTTATCAGCTTATTATAGGGATTACAGCGGTTCGTTTCCAGTACTTCAAAACCCACAATCCCCTTTTGCGCAGCTTCTATATAACGGCTGTCGGTAAAGTAGCGGCAGCCTTTCTTCGTCACGATTGCCACGCCCTCAGCAATATCGCACTCGCTGCCGTAGAAGCGGCTGTAACGGCTGGTCAGCAGCAATCCATCTACTGTTTCTCCTAATAAGGACAAGTATTTTTCGATATTCTTCATAGTTAAAATCTCCTTTTTCTTGCAGCAAATATAAAGGGCAGCTCCGCCACATGACGCAGCTTCAGCCAAATATTATGGTTGTCAATTGCACAAACCAGAATAGACAAAACACCAGCGCAATTTGCACCCAGGGTATCGGTAAAAATCTGGTCACCTGCCAAGGCGCTGTTTTCCGGTGCAGTGCCGTATTTTTTTAAGCAGCGGCAAATCCCGTCGGAAAAGGGTTTTCTGGCATGGGTAATACAGTCAAGACCGTAGCCTCTGCAAAATTTTTCCACGCGCTGATTGTGACTGTTGGATACAATACACAATGAAATGTCCGATTTTTGCATCATATGTATCCACGCAAGGACGTCCTGTGTAGGAACATCTGTCGTATAAGGCACAATGGTGTTGTCAAAATCCAACATCAAAAGCTGTATGTTCCGTTCCTGCAGCATTTCAGCCGTAATGTCTGTAACAGCGCCGCAGCACATAGACGGCAGTAAGGAAAAAGACATATTCGCCCTCCCCTGTTCATAAATTATAGTAATATTATAGCATAAGGAGGTCTCTTTGTCTATGGCTCTTCCCTGTTATCTTGCCATGACAGCGGCTGAATTTGCGGCAGCGGATGTACTTCCTGCATTTCCGGCCTGGATGGCCTGCCACTTTTCCAGCTACGGAACCGGTCTTTCCAATTTGCCTGCAGATCTGCCAAAAAAAGCAATCATCATTTTAAATGACCGGATACCCATATCCGGACACGACCCAACGCAAATTTCCCAAGAAATGTGTATGCTGTACGATTTATACCAACCGGATAGCTTTTTATTGGATTTTCAAAGACCGCAAAATCCGGAAACTGTGGAGCTTGTAAAAGCCCTTTGCCACACGCTGCCCTGTCCTGTAGGTGTTACAGAGTGCTACGCCCAAGGAATTGACTGTCCGGTTTTCCTCAGTCCGCCACCTTTATATGTTCCTTTGGCAGAGCATCTTGCCCCTTGGGAAAATCGGGAGGTTTGGCTGGAGGTGGCCTTGGACAGCCAAACAATCCGCCTTACCCCCGAGGGAAACCAAATTCAAAACGGTCTGCTTCGGCAACCGGATACACCAATATTTCAAGACCATACGCTACACTGCCATTATCATATTATCCTGGAGGAAAATGCGGCAAGCTTCTTTTTGTCCCGGAAAGCAGACGACTTGCTTGGTTTGTTGGAGGAAGCGGAAGCGTTTTGCGTTACCCGTGCTGTGGGCTTGTACCAACAGCTGAAAAACACAGCCCTGCAAAAAAATACATTCCATTAAAAACAGCGGAAGGAATCACAATGCTTTGTGATTCCTTCCGCTATTTTGTTAAATTGATTCTCTATTTGCGGATAGCTCTGTGTAAAACAGGTAAAATCAGTAACGCAAGAAGGCCACCCAGTAAGGCTGTAGCCAGCTGCGGCCAGGAAAACATAGCCGTAAAGGTTTGAATTTGCGGTGCTTTCAGACCTGCTCCCATAACAGGAATAAATATCTTAACCACTGCCAGATACAGCGTAACAAATTTTGCAGCAGCTGCAAGCAGGACACCTAAAACGTTCTTCCACAGCTTGTTGCCGTATTGACGCAGAAACAAATGGAGCAAAACAACATATACCACATTCCCCACAGCAATGCAGGGAACAATCTGTAGCAGCTTAGGTCCAATACCCAAGAAAAACGCAAAAAACGGTGACATAGCAGCTACAACAAGTCCACCGGAGATACCGCACAACATAACGGATACCGGCAATACACAGTTTACAAGTGTCCCGGTAATATACTGGCCGGCAAAGGCCTGTGTTCCGGAGGTCGCCCACTGCAGGGCAATCAAAAGAGCAATCATTGCGGCCGTTCTGGTTATCCATAGGGCGCCGCGTTTATTGGATTTAGAATTACGCACAACAAATACCTCATTTATTGATTTCCCACAACCTAACCTGCTCAGCCTTTTCATAAAGCAGCAGGTAGCTGTCGTACCGCGTTCGCTCCAGTTTGCCCTCCAGTACCGCATGGCGCACACAGCAGCCTGGCTCTGTCCGATGAGAGCAATCGTGAAATTGGCACTGTCCCAAATATGGCACAAAATCCCCAAAAGCATACTGCAAATTTTCTTTCAGCAGCACATCCATTTGCTCCGTGTCAAAGCTGGAAAAGCCGGGAGTATCGGCAACATAGGTATCCGAAGCCAGGCAATACAGCTGCACGTGTCGGGTCGTGTGGCGTCCTCTGCCTAATTTTTCAGAGACATCGCCGGTGGCAAGGGATAAGCCGGGACACAGTGCATTAAGCATACTGCTTTTTCCTACACCGGTATTTCCGGTAAAGGCAGTGAGCTTACCCTGCAAAAGCTGACGCAGCTGCTCCACGCCCTCTCCGGTTTCAGCACTGGCACGGATAACCGGAAAGCCGGCATTTTGATAAATACGAACCAAATCCACCGCCGGGTCTAAATCGCATTTGTTGACGCAAATATACACCGGAACCTCTTGGTCTCCCGCAATTGCAGCAACCCGGTCAATTAGAAACGGCTCCGTAACAGGGTTTGCGTTGGCGGCAAATACCACCAGGGCATCCACATTGGCAACAGCCGGTCGAATGAAGCGATTTTTTCGGGGCAAAATACGCTCTATCATACCCTTTCCGTTTTCCACGGAAATATCCACAATATCGCCGGTTAATGGACTGTCGCCCCTGCGGCGTAATACACCACGGCCACGGCAGGTAATCACCGCTTTTTCCGTTTGCACATCATAAAAGCCGCTTAACGAGCGTATAATCCGCCCCGTCTGCCTATCTGCCATTTAAGAGAAAACCTCCAAGTGTTGTTCCGAATCGGGTCCCTCACAATCAACCACATATAAAACCGTACCGGTTCCGGTCTGGTTCTTGATTGTAATGCTGGTTGTACCCATAGGTACTGTTTCCCGGAATACCTCAACGCCATCTCTGGTAACGACAACGAGGCATTCATCCGTTTGGGCTGCATCGCCGATGCTGATTACAACATCCTTTGTTACCGTTGTGGGCGGGGTTGCGATTACCACGGTAATGGTAGCAGATGTGTCCACCAAATCGCCGGAGTTCACAACTTTTCCGTTTACACGCAATTCAATAACCGTATCCTTTGCATTTGTGCTTTCCTTGGTTTGGATGTCAAGGTTTTTAAAGCCACGGTAATTCAAATAATCCACGGCTTCACTCTTAAGCATATTCAAAACAGGGGGTATCGCCACCTTGTTGGGACCCTTGCTGATATAAATGGTTACCGTCTGCCCTGTGGTAAGGCTTTCACCGGCAGCAGGTGCTGTGCTGATAATCTGTCCGGCAGGGATAGAGGCGTGATAGATATATTCCTCTACAATCTGTAAATTCAAAGTCTGCCTGTCTAGAATTAACTTAGCGCCGTCAACTGATTCGGTGGTAACATCCGGCATAAAGGAGTTTGTAATCTCTGATCCCAGACTGACGTACAAAGTAACCTCCTGACCGGAAACCAGCTCTGTCTCTGCCATCGGTGCAGTACGAATAATATACCCGTTTTGCACACTGTCGTTGTACTCTTCTTCAACATTAATCACAAGATTCAAACGCAAATTATTCAGCGCCCGTTCTGCCTGAGAAAGCTCCCAGTTCGCTAAATTTTGCATTTTTTTCGGTGCAGGTCCTTTGCTGAGCGTTACATAAATGGTCTTGCCCGCCTCTATCTTTTCATTGACAGAGGGCTTCTGGTCAATAATCTGACCGGCAGGGTATTGATCGTCATAGATTTCTTTTTCAATCTTAACAGAAAAATCCGGATATTTTGGTAAGGACGCGTATTCTTCCCCAATCAAAAGAGGTACATCTACCATATTGGCAGACGGACCGGTTCCGCCGCTGAACAAAACCACAAGGAAAATAACAATGGCAATCACCATCACGGCAGAGCAGGCAATAATTGCAATTGTGGCAACATTACTGCCGCTTTCCTCCTCTTTTTGTGACGAACGGCGGCGAGCTGCCGGTTGTTCTGTACTCCGCCCCGAAGAAGATGTTCGTTTTCTGGGGGTATCAGACACCTCTGTGCTTTTGCGCTCAATCTTCTGAGCTGTTGAAACGGGTTGCTCGGGATTTAGTACCAGAGGAGGCTTGTTAATACGAATTACCTCATCCAGCGGCGGTGTGTTATAGTCGAACAGAATTCCGGGATTCTTCCGGAATTCATCCATATCCGCCAGCATCTGTGTGGCTGTATTATAACGTTCGGCCGGTTCCCGGGCCATTGCGTGCATAATAATTTGCTCCAACCCTCCGGGAATATTCGGGTTTAGGGTTGAGGGCATCACAGCACCGCCGTTGATGTGCTGAATAGCAACAGAAACAGGAGATTCTCCGTCATAAGGCGGTCTGCCACTCATCATTTCGTACATTACGACGCCCAGAGAGTAGATATCCGAACGATTATCTACCCGACCTCCCTTAGCCTGCTCCGGAGATATGTAATGCACAGAGCCCAGTGCCTCCTTGGTCAGGGTATTTCCCTTGGACATCATTCGGGCGATACCAAAGTCCGTAACCTTTACCGAGCCGTTTTTCAGAACCATAATATTATGGGGCTTGATATCTCTGTGGACAATGCCTCTGCTGTGAGCGTGTTCCAGGGCCTTGGCAATCTGTATGGCAAAATGCAGAGTTTCCTTCCAGTTCAGTACACCCTTTTTCTCCATATACTGCTTCAGGGTAATGCCGTCAATCAGCTCCATAACGATGTAGTCCGCCATAATCGAGGTAGACACATCGTACACAGAGACGATATTGGGATGGCTGAGCATCGCGACAGCCTGACTTTCCGAATGGAAGCGGCGGCGGAATTCCTCGTCCTCCAAATAATCGTCCTTCAAAATCTTAATTGCGACAAATCGGTTTAATCTGTGGCAACGTGCTTTATATACAACCGCCATACCGCCGGTGCCGAGAACTTCCAAAATCTCATACCGGTTATCCAGCAGGCGTCCAATATATTTATCCATAAACCAAATGCTCCTTTCGCACCGGAATCAAATCTCAATTAAAACGCAGGTAACATTGTCCGGCGCTCCGCGGTTCTTTGCAATATTCAGCAGTTGCTCACAGCTGCTTTTTTTATCTATGCCGTGAATAATTTCAAACAGCATTTCCTGCTCGTCCACAAGATTGGACAATCCGTCTGTACATAAAAGCAGGCACTCTCCGTCCTCCATTCTGCGGTGAAAAATGTCACACTCCAGAATTTGTTCCGTTCCGATGGCGCGGGTAATCAAATTTTTGCCGGGATAGGAACGGGCCTGCTCCTGTGTCAGCTCGCCACGGGCAACCATCATTTGCACCAAAGAGTGGTCCACCGTCAGCTGCCGAACGCCATCACCTTTTACACTGTAGGCACGGCTGTCGCCAATGTTGACGATTGTGGCATATTTCCCGTGGACAAAGGCTGCCACCAAAGTAGTACCCATTCCGGAAAACTCTTCAAACTGCTTTGCCTGGTCAAAAACGGTGAAATTTGCCAGCTTTATGGCATTTGTCAGCATCTGGTCGGATTCCTCTAAATCCATACCGCCCTGCCAAGTACGCTTTATCTCCTGAACAAATACTTCCACAGCCAGAGTGCTGGCAATATTGCCGGATTTTGCGCCGCCCATACCGTCACAGACTACACACAACAGTGTGTTTTTGTCCAACTGCTCCATATGGTAAGCATCCTGATTTTGCGCTCTGGTACAGCCCGGGTCGGTTACGCCCCAATACTGCATATGACAACACTCCTTTCGCAGTGATTTATGTTCCTTGCTGTGTATATTTCCTGCGAAGCTGACCGCAGGACGCATCAATATCGCCGCCTAATGTACGGCGGACTGTGGCCGGGACACCGCCCTCCTCCAAAATAGCTTGAAAACGCTGCACCGCCTGCCGCGTGCTGGGCTTCAAGGGGCTTTCCTCAACATGGTTAAGGGGTATCAAATTCATATGGGCAGGCAGTCCCTTAAGGCGTTTCAGAAGAATTTTTGCCGCCTCGGGGGTGTCATTTACCCCATCAATCATAGCATACTCAAAGGAAATCCGGCGACCGGTTTTTTCATAATAGCGCCGGCAGGCCTGCAAAAGCACTTCCGTGGGATAAGCTTTATTCACAGGCATAATGGTATCGCGGATTTCGTCGGTAGGCGCATGTAAGGAAACAGAAAGGGTCAGCTGCAGCTTTTTTTCTGCCAGTCGGTCAATCCCCGGAACAAGACCGCAGGTGGATAAGCTAATGTGACGCATAGAAATATTCATTCCCTCCGGGCTGTTGATAAGCTCCAAGAAGCGCATCACATTATCAAAATTATCCAGCGGCTCTCCAATTCCCATCAGGACAATGTGAGAAATGGGCAGCCCGGAGTCCACCTGGGTAAACAGCACCTGATCCACCATTTCATAAGGCTCCAACTTGCGAACCAGCCCCCCAAGGGTGGACGCACAGAACGCGCAGCCCATGCGGCAGCCTACCTCCGTGGAAATACAGACTGTATTGCCGTAATGATAACGCATTAAAACCGTTTCCACACAGTTTCCGTCAGCCAGTTCCCACAGATACTTAATTGTGCCGTCCTTGGCAGACTCCTGCTTTCGCACTACCTGGGGCGGCAGCAGCGGAAATTTTTCCGAGAGCAAATCTCTGAGTGCTTGGGGAACATTGGTCATTTCCCCGTAGCTTCGGATGCCCTTATGCAGCCAGGTATATATCTGCTTTGCCCGAAAAGCCGGCTGTCCCAAGGTTTTCAGTTGCTCTGCCAATTCCCTGACAGTCATGGATTTTAAATGTTCTTTCATGCTTTTCTCCGCAACCGGCAAATAAAGAAGCCGTCTGTGTCATATTCTCCCGGTACAAGCGTGAGCATACCGGTGGTATTACGGGGGAAACAATCAGGTAGTGGCAAAGGCTCTGTGAAAAAATCCGGATTTTTCGCCAAAAACTTTTCCACAACACCTTCATTCTCACTGCGCACCAAGGTGCAGGTAGAATAAATCAACACACCGCCCGGCTTTACATACCGCGCCTGATTGGAAAGGATTTGTGATTGTAATGCCGGTAGCTGCTGCATGGTGTCCGGGTCTTTGTAGCGAATGTCCGGTTTTTTTCGGATAATTCCGTAACCGGAGCAAGGCACATCCGCAAGCACCGCATCCATTGCGTTTTCCCACTGCGGACAAAATACACCAGCGTCCTGCAGCTGCGCCTGTAAATTGGTAATTCCCAAACGCTCTGCACCGCTTGCAATCAGATTGATTTTGTGGGGATAAATGTCACAGGCTGTAATTTGCCCTTTTCCACCCATAGCAATAGCTGCAGCAAAGCTTTTCCCACCGGGGGCTGCGCAGCAATCCAAAACATCGGCATTTTCCGGCAGGTCTGCGCAGGCAACACTGAGTTTTGCCGCGGCATCCTGGACATAGAATAAGCCTTTTTGAAAGCAATCTGAATGTTCCAAATTGCCTGTACCGGAAAGTACAAGACAATCAGGCATCCAACCGTGCTTCTGGGCAGAGACGCCCTCTTCTTCCAAGGCCTTTATCAGTACTTCTGCAGAGGTTTTTAAGGTGTTTACCTGTATCACAACAGGCACAGCTTCATTGTTCGCCTGGAGCATTGCCTCCAGGCGGTGAGGGCCTACATAGGCAGTCAGTAAATTAAGTAAATTCTGGGGATGAGAATATTTATCCGCCAGCGCTTCAGGCTCTTGCAGTGTCCCTCTTGTGCGGACTGCGTTGCGCAAAACACCGTTGACAAGGCCGGAAGCCCAAGTCAGTCTGCGGCAATGGGTTTTTGCCTGCCGGACTGCCTCATTAACCGCAGCAGAATCGGGAATTCTGTCCATTTCATAAATCTGGTACAGTCCCAAATGGAGAATATCCCGGACAACCGGGTGCAGATTCCGGGATTTACCCGTCAAAAGCTGCTTAAGATAAAAGTCCAGCTTCCCCCGATTCTGCAAAACGCCGTAACAAAGCCTTGCGGAAAGGGCGGCCTCCCGGGTGTCCAAACCGTCTGTGCGGCAATATTCCTTCAACACGCCGTTTGCCCATGCACCGTCTCTGCGACAGGCAATCAGCACATTCAGCGCCGTATCTCTTGCTCCCATATTACAGCTCCAAGGGGTGACCGCGGAAATAATCCGGCGCGGCCATTCGTTTACCGCCCTCTGCCTGCAGCTGGCGGATTTCCACTGCGCCTTCCTTGCAGGCTATCTGCAATCCGGTTTTGGTTAATCCCAGAATGCTTCCGGGTACTGCGCCGGGCTTTCCCTCTACGATAACCGTTGAATATACCTTAAACCGGTTACCAGATAATTCCATGGTCGCCACCGGCCAGGGACTCATACCCCGGACATGGTTATGCACCTGTTGAGCAGTTTTGTTCCAATCAATAGGACACATGGTCTTATCCAGCATAGGGGCATAGGTGACAAGCGCTTCGTTCTGGGGTATCGACGACACTGTGTTTTCTTGAATTTTCATAAGTGTTTGACTCAAAAGGTCTGCACCCAGCACTGCCAAGCGGTCTAAAAGCTCTCCTGCGGTTTCATTTTCACCAATGGTTGTTTTTGAAACATCAATGATATCGCCGGCATCCATCTCCCGACACAAATACATAGCGGTAACGCCGGTTTCCGTCAAGCCGTCCAGCACTGCCCACTGATAAGGAGCAGAGCCACGGTAGGCAGGCAAAACACTGGCATGAATATTGATGCAGCCTTTTGGGGGAACATCCAAAACGTTCTGAGGTAAAATGCGTCCGTAGGCAACCACCGCCACCACATCCGGCTGCAATGCCTGCAGCTGGGCAACGGTTTCCTCCTGTCGGAAATTTTCCGGCTGAAAAACGGGAATATTATTCGCCAAAGCAAGCTCCTTCACCGGAGAAAACGCAAGCTTCATACCCCGGTTTTTCGGTCTGTCCGGCTGGGTATAAACACCTACAACCTCAAAGCCGTCGGCTATAATTTTTTTCAGGCAGGTAGCCGCAATATCCGGCGTTCCCATAAATACAACGCGCATGAAATCAATCCTCGAAAATTAATTCCTCATCTGTGAGGTAACGCTCCATCACTTCTGTATAAATAATACCGTCCAGGTGGTCTAATTCATGGCAGAAGCAGCGGGCAATCAGTTCCTCCCCCTCGGCTTCATACCAGTTTCCGTCCCGATCTTGGGCCCGCACCTTTGCGTAATAAGGGCGCTTAACAAGGCCGTACTTTCCGGGAACGCTGAGGCAACCCTCCGGTCCCTCCTGCTCCCCGTCTGTTTCAATCAAAACAGGGTTAATAAGCTCCAGAATCTCCTCGCCTATATCCACAAGAACGACTCTGCGCAAAATCCCAACCTGAGGTGCGGCAAGTCCCACACCGCCGGATTCAATCAGCGTTTCCCGCATATCGTCCAAGAGCATATGCAGGCGCTTATCAAAATTTACCACAGTTTTACAATTCTTATGCAAAGCAGGGTCTGCATCGGTCAAAATTTTTCTTAATGCCATAATATTTCCTCTTTAGCTAATCGTAACCGTTTATGTCGACAAAAACCGACACGCCCCGATTTGCCCTATCCTGAGCAAACTGCCGCAGCAGATGGGCAAGCAATGTACGCAGCTGCTTTTCCATCTTACACCGCAGGGTCAAACGGTAACGGTAATGATAGTTTATTTTCGGCACCGAGCAAGGCGCAGGTCCCAGCGCGGTGCATTGTATTTGCGTATACGCCGGCTGCTGCAGGCAATGCTTCAGGCTGTCCCGGAATTTGGTCGCGCCACGAATAACTTGTCCCTCATTTTGCCCGGTAAAGCTTACATTCACCAAGTCGCCAAAGGGCGGACATTGCTGAATTTGACGCATATGGATCTCCATATCGTAAAAGCTGTCATAGTCCTGCTTCGCCGCTAAGGTTATTACCCGGTGCGCAGGAGCCATGGTTTGAATAATTGCGCTGCCATCAATATCTCCCCGGCCGGCTCTGCCAACTACCTGTGTCAGCATATTAAAGGTGGTCTCTGCCGCACGATAGCTGTCTGTATACAGGCTCAAATCTGCATCCAGAACGCCAACCAAAGTGACGTTGGGAAGATTAAGTCCCTTTGCCACCATTTGCGTGCCAATCAACACAGGTATGCCTTCCCGGCTGAATTTATCCAATATCTGCTCATGGGTATTGACGGGGCTAACCGTATCTGTATCCATACGCGCCACATCCATATCAGCAAACAGGCTTTGCAGCTCCTGCTGCACCTTCTGAGTACCGGTACCTATGGGCTTCATCCGGCCTCCGCATTTACAGTGCAGACTCGCCTTTTGGGAATAGCCGCAATAGTGGCACATCAAGCGCTCATTGGCGCTGTGGTAAGTAAGCCGCGCGCTGCACCGGGGACATTCCGGTGCCTGTCTGCAATCCACACATACCAACGCCCTGCTGTTTCCCCGGCGATTCAAGAACAAAATAGTCTGTTTTTTTGCTTGCCGGGTCTGTCCGATTGCATCCTGCAGCGTATAGCTCAAAGAAAGCTCGTTTCCGTTTTCCAGCTCCTGCCGCATGTCTATAATTTCAACCCTTGGAAGGGTCTTGCCGTTATAACGCTGGGACAGGGTATACAAACGGTGGTGTCCCTGTCTGGCATGATACATTGCTTCTACAGAGGGTGTGGCCGACCCAAAAAGCACCAAGGCCTTTTCTTTTACACCCCGCCACATAGCTACCTCTTTGGCATCATAGCGGGGAGCGCTTTCTGATTTATATGAATGCTCCTGTTCCTCATCTAAAATAATAAGACCCGGATTGGGACACGGTGCAAACACCGCGGAACGCGTGCCAACCACCACGGTTGCATCGCCCCGGCTCACACGCCTCCATTGGTCATAACGCTCACCGGCAGGCAGGCTGCTGTGCAGCACTGCAACACGTTCCCCAAAATATGCTGACAAAAGGCCAAGCAATTGGGGGGTTAGCGCAATCTCCGGGACAAGCAGCATCGCTTGGCGGTTTTGTTCCAGACAATGAGTGATAAGGCAAATATACACAGCGGTTTTTCCCGATCCTGTTACGCCGTATAACAGGGCGGAACCGGGATTTTCCTGCTGCATTTGTCTTTGCAGACCATCAAAAGCGGTCTGCTGCTGTGTGTTTAAAATAATCGGCTTCGCATCGGAAGCAGGTCTGATTTCCCGACAGCGCAAGACCGGTTTTTGAGACAACTCCAGATATCCAAGCTGAGCAAGCCGTTTGACAGTTGCCGCACTTGCGCCGGTATAGTAACAAATCTCCTTGGTCGCAGCGCTGCCTACGCAGCACATCAGCTCTAAAACCGCTTTTTGCATAGAAGAGGATTTCGGTCGGGTTGATGCATACGCCATCGTCTCCTCCACAGAGGAAGCCAGTGTTGCAACGGTCTGGGTTTTTTCACCGGTTCGCCGGATAAAATCCGTTTCCGTGTGTACCCATTTTTTAGACAGCAGATAACGCATCGCCTTTTCAAAGGCTTCCTCATCCGCCACCACTTTACGCAGACTCTGTCCGTCAGCCTCACCGCCTCGCTCCTGCAGTACAGTCAAAAGGGCAAGGGCATGGGGATTACGCAAGATTTTTCCCTGCCAGGACATGTCCCCAGTGAGCGTATAGGTTTCTTTTGTTTGAAACCAGAACCCTGCCGGAAGGATTGCCCGCGCCGCATCAAAGAAGGTGCAGAAATATCGCTCGCGTAAAAATGCTGCCATACGAAGCTGATAATCCGACAGCACGGGTATTTCATCTAAACGCACCGCCACCGGCTTTAAGCCGTCATGCGCCCCCTCCTCCACCGACAGGACAATGCCTTGGGTATTACGGTTGCCTCTGCCAAAGGGTACCTGCACCCGCATTCCGGGGGTCAAGGTCATCTCGTTGGGGATAAAATAAGAGTAGGGCTTATCAATGGCAAAATTCGCAGCAGAAACAGCAATTTTAGCTATCATAAGGCCCTCTCCCGTCTTTTTTATTTCGTATATTCCTCTTTTATGGTTGCGCAAAGCTTGCCGTCAGCCACCTCGCGAATGGCCATAGTCACAGGCTTTTCCGGAAGCTCTTCCTGGAGTTCTTCCGCCTCAGCTGCAATGTCTCTTGCGCGCTGTGCAACCACATTCACAAGAAGATAGCGGCTCTGTACATTCTTCAGCAAATCTGCTACAGGGGGGTAAAGCATATTTATTTCCTCCAAAAATTATTTCTTATTAAGAATAATATTTAATATTTCATCGGCGCAGGCATCCACCCGGTCGTTGACAACAATATAATCGTACTTTTTACTCTGCTCCATTTCCCATTTCATCCGGTCCAAACGAACACGAATCTGGTCCTCTCCGGTATCACCGCGGCCACGAAGCCTACGTTCCAATTCCTCCATGGAAGGCGGTGCAATAAAAATCAAAACCGCATCGGGTCTGGCTTTGCGAACCTGAAATGCACCGTTGGGGTCAATGTCCAAGAGGACATCTCCGGTCTTCAGCTTTTCTTCCAGTTGACCCTTGGGTGTACCATAAAAGCTTTCCATATGATTATCGTATTCCAAAAATTCGTCGTTACGAATCATTTCCGCAAACTTTTCTTTGGAAACGAAATAATAGTTAACTGCCTCCTGTTCCCCTTCCCGAGGAAGGCGGGTGGTGGCAGAAACAGAAAAGCGCAAATTACCGTGGGTCTGCATCACCTTTGCCAGAACCGTGCTTTTACCAACGCCGGATGCTCCGGAAATTACAAACAATCTGCCCAGACTCATTCTTTTTCCTCCTGCTCAGTATCCTGTGTGTTTTCCCACCGGGCACTGAGCGCCTGAGGTGTCAACGCGGAAAGAATAACATGGTCGGTATCCATTAAAATGACAGACTTGGTTTTTCTGCCGTAAGAAGCATCTACCAGCATCCCCCGGTCTCTTGCCTCCTGAACAATGCGCTTAATGGGCGCAGAGTCCGGATCAACAAACGCCAAAACCCTGGAAGCTGCAATCATACTTCCAAAACCGATATTGATAAGCTTCATAATTTCCTCACTCTATGTTCTGGGTTTGCTCCCGTATCTTTTCCAGTTCTGCCTTAATATCCACCACAATTCGGGCAAGCCTTACATCTGTGCATTTGGAGCCAATTGTATTTGCCTCCCGGTTCATCTCCTGAAGCAAAAAGTCCAGCTTTCTGCCAATCGCTCCACCGGTGGTGAGCATGGCATTCATTTGCTCTAAGTGGCTGCGTAAACGAACGGTTTCCTCATCCACCGCAACCTTGTCCGCAAAAATTGCCGCTTCCGTTAAAATACGGCTTTCATCAATTGCGGTGTTGGCAAGCACCTCTTTCAGCTTGCTCTCCAACCGGGCGCGATAGTCGATAACGGTTTGGGCATTTCCCTGCTCCACCTGTTCCACCAGCTGCAAAATGGTCTGGCCACGACTGCGAAGGTCACGGTCAAGTGCCTGTCCTTCTGTGATACGCATAGCATCGTAGTTTTTAAGAGCCGCATTTACCACCTGCATCAAATCTGCAAGGATTTGCTCTTCGTCCAACTCAGGCTTATCGATGGTAAATACCTCTGGCAGACGGGAGACGGTGGAAACGCTGATATCATCGGTAACGCCGTATTCATCCGTCATTTGACGCATTGCTGTCAAATACCCCTCCAGAACGGCCTTGTTCAGACTGACCTGTACCTCCTCTGCGCCCTCGCTGCGCAGAGAAATATACACATCTACCTTTCCTCTGGATATCGTCTGCTTAACTGCCTGCTTCACCGCATCTTCCGCAAAAGACACAATTCTGGGAATTCTTACAGAGCAATCTAAGTAGCGGTTATTGACGGAACGTACTTCTACGGTAAATTCTCTTGCGTTGATTGTTTCCAAAGCCCGGCCATAGCCGGTCATACTTTTAATCAATGACATAATCCCCTTTTCGTATGTATTGCGTATTTATTGCAATACGTATCATTGTCTGCGGTGTCAGCTTGCGTTGCGAAGATTTGCACTTACATTATAAACACCTATGGCGCCCACATCAGAAGAATTAACGGTAACCACCGCCTTCACCGTCGCAGAGCCAATTTGTTCATCGGAAAAATCGCCGGTTATTAAAATATCGGCAGGATTTATCTTATTAAGGCTTGCCTGGGGGCCGCGCAGTGTAACGGTTAACATTTGCGTAATTAAATCAGCAGCCATACCTGCCGGTACATTAATTGCCTGGATGCTGGTAACCGTGAAGGACTTTGTGGAAAGCTGCGGGAGCTTAATCGTAACCTCCACCTCATCTACACCGGTTTCATTGTTAACACCCTCCGGCAGCTTAATCTTCTTAACCAAAATCTGGTCTTCTGTAATCTCCGCCAAATTAATCGTATCCAAAACCAGGCTGTCCAAGCTATCTAGCAGCACCTTGCTTCCGCTAACGAGAATTTTGCCCGGTGCCACCGTAATTTCGGTATTTTTGTCATTTGCGCCGCCGCCGTTTATTGCATTTACCTTTAGGGAGATTTCTTTAAGCTGCAGTATTTTGAGGGTCAATTTTACGGTTTCCACATTGGCGGTCACCAGTGCGGCATCCACCGGCTCATCTGCACTGTTACACAGGCTGAAACGGTACTGTTCGCTTATGCTTTCTGTTCTGCCTTCCAGATTTACATCAATATTTGCCACAGTAATCTGGTCGATTACAGATTTCGGACCGGTAATAACGATACTCTCGTAATCCAGCCCCTTATTTTCTTTATCAGCCATAAAATTCGTGGGCAACGCGCCTGTATAACGAATTTCAACCGGCACGGTTTTACTGATGCGCTCCTCAATTTGAAGCGTAATAGAACCGGGATTGCGGCTTAAAACCGTAATGGCATTGTTTGGCACATCTCCGGGATAGGAAGGCACAACTACCAGATTGTGCGTTCCAGCCTCGCCAATTCGGGAAACATCCACGGAAACTGTAATGTTGGAGCTGTTAAGTTTATTTAAATCTGTACGGTTGCCTTCCAAATGCAGTGACACAGTGGGCAGCTCACGGTTTGTAATCATCAAGCCCCGTTCCTGCAATACAATTTCGCTTTGGATGGTGATTGGAATATTGTAATAGTGCTTGTCCGAATTGGGACTGACTACCGTAACAACATAAAGCCATAATGCAACTGCAAGGCCGACAGACAAAAGTATGGTAAGTATTTTATTTTTCACGCACCTTACCTCCCTTTTCTTTTTTTTGCAACTTCTGCCTTAATTTTAGAACCAGCTTGTCCTCAGGCTGTGTATCTTCCGGACACAGCTCATGACACAAAAGCTTTTTTAATGTTTGCGGCGCCAGATGGCGCTTGAGCATACCGTCAACAGCTACAGAAATGGCGCCGGTTTCTTCGGACACCACTACCACCACCGCATCGGAAACCTCGCTGACGCCTACCGCTGCGCGATGGCGGGTGCCCAAGTCCGCGCTGATACGGCTGCTTTCTGATAACGGCAAAACACAACCGGCTGCCGCAACTCTGCCGTCGCAAATAATCACCGCACCATCGTGCAAAGACGCCCTGGGGAAGAAAATATTGCGAAGCAGCTGTTCAGACACCTGTCCGTCAATCATCGTTCCTGTTTTAAAATACTCTTCCAGCCGGCTGCTGCGGGCAAACACAAGCAACGCACCAACTCTTTCCCGGCTCATGGTTTCACAGGCTTTAACCGTTTGGTTAATAATCGGCATCATTTCCTGCTCCGGCTTTTCCATTCCCAGTAAGGTTTTAAACTTGATGTTCATCACTTGATCCAGCATACGACGCAGCTCCGGCTGAAACAGTACAACAACAGCAACAAGACCGACTGCCAGCAGCTGACTTAAAATGAAGTTCAGCATATGCAGCTTCAAAACCTCAGTCAGCCAGGAAATGACGATAACCGCCAGCACCACCCAGGCAATTCTTCCTGTGCCTGTAGAGCGAAAAATCGGCAATAATTTATATATTAAAAAGGCTACAATTGCAATATCCAGAATATCCATAAGCTTAATCCCGGGCAGCTGCGCAATGATTGCTTGCAATTCACTCATAGTAGCGTTATCCTCCGTTTCCCTTGCACTTTCGTGCCATTGGCATACCTAGCCTATTATCTATTCTATTATAGCGGACTTGCACCGCTATAGCAATAGTTATTACAAAAATTTTTTGTGAATAATGCTGGAAATTGCAGCTAAAAATCGCTCTGATTGCCAGATAGCAGCATCGTGTCCAAAGCTGAGGCGAACCGTTCCGGATTGCAGGGTTCCTGCGCTTTCATGTGCCAGAGGCGCACAGTGAAGGCCTGCGCGAACTGCGATGCCTTTTTGCGACAAAAGCTCCGCAAATTCTTCACAATCGGTCTGGGGAACAAAGCTTACCGTTGCCGACTGATGCTCCCCTTTAAACACCCGAATACCCATTTTTTCAAGACCTGCCGCGCAGTACATCGCCTGTTTATGCTCCGCAGAAGAAATTCTTTCTATCCCCCTTCCGGCGATATAAGACAGTCCTGCCTCCAAACCGGCAATTCCCGGAACGTTCAGTGTCCCCGCTTCCAATCGGTCGGGAAGAAAATCGGGCATTTCCTGTGAAACCGAATTGCTCCCCGTCCCTCCGAAAAGCAACGGCTTTGGCAGCTTTTCGCATAGTAAAAGCCCCGTTCCCTGAGGACCTAAAAGTCCTTTGTGACCGGGCATTGCAATAAAATCCGCCCCTAAAGACTTTAGTTTAACTGGCAGAACGCCCGCCGATTGGGCAGCATCGATGATAAATGGCACTTCATATTGTCTGCAAAGCGCCGCCAGTTCCTCTATAGGAAGAATATACCCAAATACATTGGAGCAGTGGGTAAAGATTGCTGCGGACACTCCCGATTTTAGTGCCTTTTCAAATTCTCCCAGGGTATTATCCCAATCGAACAGCTTTCTGCCTGCCACGATTACAGATGCGCCGAAGAAGTGCAGCGGACGTGTTACCGCGTTGTGTTCAAAGCCGCTGATAACCACCTTATTTCCCGGCTTTACAAGAGTATTTATGGCAATATTTAATCCATGGGTACAGTTTGCGGTAAAGATCACCTGCTCCGGCTGACAGTCAAACATCTCCGATGCCCGTTGACGGCAGCGAAATACGGTGTTTGCTGCCGCCATTGCCTCCGGATAGCCTCCCCTGCCGGGATTGGCGCAAGTAAACATGGCTCTGCGCACCGCATCGGAAACACCCACCGGCTTATAAAAAGAGGTAGCGCCGTTATCCAGATAGATCATACCGTCAGTTCCTCTACGTTGCCGTTTTCCCGACGGAGGTAAACCTTTCGAAAAGGAACCTCCTTTTCCCGAAGCAGCTCCATACTAAACGGTACATCTGCATGCCGTACCCACAGACTATAGCCGCAGCCCTGCTCCTCCATCCACCTTGGCGTCCGCTGAACATTGCATTCTATACCTGCCCGATGCAGGACACTTTCACCCCGTTGGGCAGGCGTGACGGAGCGAAAGGTAATTAAACAAAATCGCATAAAAAAGACCTCCCGTGCTAACTTATGCACAGAAGGTCGAAATTGTGTAATTAGGTTGTATGTTGCTCCAGTAAGCAAACCGCGTGGCAAGCCATACCCTGCATGCTGCCGGTAAAGCCCAAGTGCTCTTCAGTGGTGGCTTTTATATTTACACAGCTGATGTCAATTCCCAGCCGCACAGCAATATTTTCCTGCATTTGCGGAATGTACTCCATGAGCTTTGGTTTTTGGGCGATCATGGTAACATCGATATTACCCACACAGTAACCGGCTGCCCGGATTTTTTCACCAACCACCGCCAGAAGCATCCCGGAAGCTGCGCCCTTGTAGGCCGGATCCGTATCTGGAAAATGCCTGCCGATGTCCCCCAGACCTGCCGCGCCCAGAAGTGCGTCCGATACGGCGTGCAGCAGCACATCCGCATCCGAATGGCCGTCTAAGCCCAAGTCAAAGGGTATTTTTACACCGCCAAGAATCAAATCCCTGCCGGGAACCAATTTATGCACATCGTACCCATGTCCAATTCTCATAGCTGTTCCTCCAACAAAAGCTGGGCAATTTTCAAGTCCAGCGGCGTTGTGACCTTTATGTTTCGCTCGTCACCCTCCACTATTTTTACAGACATGCCCATATTTTCCACTGCAGAGCAATCATCCGTAATAGAGACTTTGTCCTGTCTTGCTTTCTTCAAAGCGCCACGGAGCAAATCAAAGTCAAACACCTGGGGTGTCTGGACTGCCTGCAAACGGCTTCTGTCCGGTGTTGTCGAAACCACGCCGCCCTGCACAAGCTTAATGGTATCTTTTACCGGAACAGCCGGGGCGGCCGCGCCGTAGGTATTGGCTGCACGAACGGTCCGGTCAATTACCTGCCAGGTAATCAACGGTCTTGCGCCGTCATGGACCGCCACCAGGCGCACCTTGTCCGACAGGGTGTTTAAGCCAGATTGCACAGAGGCTGCCCGATCCTCGCCGCCAACCACCACAGCCCGCACCTTGGGAAACTTCGCGCAAAGGCCCATAACCTTGGTGAGTAAATCCGACCTTGTCACGATGACAATTTCCCGGATTGCATCACATTCTTCAAAGGTACGGACAGTTCTGACAATCATAGGCTCTCCGTTCAGCAGAGCCATTACCTTATCAATGCCACCCATCCGGGAAGCCGTTCCTGCCGCCACGATGACAGCGCCGCAGTATTTCAGCGGCAGTACCCTTCGTGCCTGTTTGGTAAATATATTAATTTTCATATTTACAGCTCCATGACTAGTTTTTTGAAGTACGCGCCTCGTTCCATAAAGTTTTTGAATTGGTCAAAAGCAGCGCTGGCGGGACTCATCAAAACCACATCTCCGGTCTTGGCTGCTGCCGCCGCCTGATGTACCGCTTCTGTAAAATCCGCGCAATCCACAATTTCCGGACAACCGGGCTTATACTGTGGTGCCTGCTCTACTGCGGCACGAATCTGTGCGCCCGTTGCGCCGTTTACAAACAGGGTCTTTACATGTGTGCAAATTTCCGGACCAAGCACATCATAGGGAATGTGCTTATCGTAGCCACCGGCAATCAGCAGCACCTTTTCCGAAAAGCTCCGCAAGCCGGCAATGGTTCGGCTGGGCGAGGATGCAATGGAATCGTTATAAAACCGCACCCCGTCCTTAACACGGACAAGCTCAATACGATGCTCCACGCCGCCGAAGGTTTTGGCGACCTGCCGGACTGTCTCATCCTTCGCAAGACCCTCCACGGCTAAAATTGCCGCCATGTAGTTTTCAACATTGTGCTCACCGGGCAAAAGGATGTCCTTTTTATTCAGCAAGGGCTTGCCGTCCCGGCAAATCCAGTCGCCATTCAAACAGACGCCGTTGTCAGTTTTTCCCACACGGGCAAAATAGCGGGTCGTTCCGTTTCCTGTGAAGCTTGCGGTAATTGTATTGTCCGCATTGAGTATCAGCCGATCCTGAGGGCCTTGAAATTTAAATATGTTGGTTTTTGCATCCACATATTCCTGCATATCCTTATGGACATCCAAATGATTCGGTGCAAGATTGGTAACCACAGCAATATGGGCGCTATGGGTCATATCCATAAGCTGAAAGGAACTTAGCTCTACAACAGCATAGTCCGTTTTTTGCATACGGTTGCACACCGGCAGTAAGGGCGTTCCGATATTTCCGCCCAACCAGACTGTTTTGCCCTCGGCTTTTAAAATCTCAGAGATGAGGGTTGTTGTGGTGGTCTTTCCGTCGGAGCCGGTAACCGCAATAATTTTGCAGGGACAAAGCTCAAAGAAGATTTCCATTTCACTGGTAATTTTCGCTCCAGTTGCCCGAAGCGCCTGCAAAGCGGCATTTTCCGGGTGCATCCCCGGGGTGCGAAACACCAAATCGGCAGACAAATTTTCCAAATAGGTATCCCCGAGGCGAAGCGCGCAGCCCTGTTTTTCCAGCTCCAAAACCTCTGCATCCACCTTATCCCGGGGCGTTCTGTCACAGCCGGTAACACAGCAGCCATAGCTCAGCAGCAGCCGCACCAATGGACGGTTGCTAACGCCCAATCCCAAAACCGCAATCTTTCTATCCTTCAGGGAAGCAAAATACTGTTCAAATCCTTTTGCCATAATCGCACCTCGCTTTAGCCTATCTATTTAATAGTATATCCGTTTACAAAAGATTTTGCAAGATATTTGACAATCGGCTTTGCCTGCTGTACAATATTTCTGCGACTAGGTCGGACAGCTGCGGCTGAGACTCGAAAGGGCTCAGGTGAGGAAAGTCCGGGCTCCACAGGGCAAGGATAACGGGTAACGCCCGCCGGGGGTGACCCCAGGACAAGTGCAACAGAGATATGTCGCTTCTCCCCTAATTGGGGCCCCATAGAAGCCCAGCGTATGCGGGTTCTATGGGGAGAGGCGGTTCCGCGCATAGTGTGACCATTACCGCTTGCGGTAATGGGAGAGTTTATGCGCGAGAGCCGACGAAGTAAGAGTGAAAAGGTGGGGTAAGAGCCCACCCGGCCCATGGAAACATGGGTTTTACGCTGTAAACTCTATCCGGAGCAACACCGTGGGAGAACATATGGCCTGCCCGGCCGTTCTCAGGAGGTGGCTTGATTTGGTGAGTAATTGCCAAACTAGATAGATGGCTGTCATTGACAGAACCCGGCTTATAGACCTGCGTCGCATAATAAAAGCACCGCCAGTTTGGCGGTGCTTTTATTAATAGATTAAATACGCTCAACAGTGCCTTCCCAAGTGTCCATAGCCTTCTTGGCAGAATGCTCATCGTACCAGTGCTTGGTGACGGTTTTGGCTCTGGTGTAGAAGCGAACACCGTCCAGACCCAGAACGTGCTGGTCGCCGTAGAAGGAGTCCTTATTGCCGGAGAAGGGGAAATATGCAGAGGGCACGGGAATACCAACGTTAATACCCACCATGCCGCCGTCGGTCAGCAGTTCAAACTGACGGGCATAGTAGCCACTCTGGGTGAAGATAACAGAGCCGTTGGCAAACTGGTTGGCATTCATAAGTGCCAGACCCTCTTCAAAGTTCTTAACGCGCTTGATAACGGTAACCGGTCCGAAAATTTCACGGTCGCCAACTGTCATACCGGGCTTAACATGGTCCAAAATGGTAGGTCCGACAAAGTAGCCGTTCTCAAAGCCGGGAACAACCACATCACGACCGTCCAACACCAGCTCAGCGCCCTCGTCGATACCCTTCTGGATCCACTTGCAAACAGCTTCCTTATGCTTGGCGTTTACAACAGGTCCCAGCTGGGTTTCGGGATCATAGGCACAACCGATTTTCAGTGCCTGTGCCTTTTTCTTCAGCAGAGCAACAAACTTGTCGGCAACAGACTCCTGTACCACGATAACAGGCAGAGCCATGCAGCGCATACCGGCGCAGCCGTAAGTAGAGTTAATAATTGCGTTTGTAGCGCTCTCCAGGTCACAGTCCTCCAGGACAAGGGCGTGGTTTTTGGCTTCACACTGAGCCTGAACGCGCTTGCCGTGGGCAGCCGCCACAGAGTAGATGTGCTTACCGATATCGGTAGAGCCAACGAAGGTAACCGCCTTAACTCTGGGGTCAGTGAGGAATAACTCAGACTCGTTACGGGAGCAGGTAACCAGGTTCACGACACCCTTGGGGAAGCCGGCTTCCTCATAGAACAGCTCCATAATCCGCATGGAGGTCAAGGGGGTGTAGGACGCTGCCTTCAAAACAACGGTATTACCGGTAGCAATTGCCAGAGGCACCATCCAACCCCAGGGAATCATAGCCGGGAAGTTGAAAGGCACAATACCGGCAACAACGCCCAAGGGCATCCGGTAAGAAGCAGTATCAAAGCCAGTGGTAACCTGCAGGGAAGCGCTGCCCTGAGAAATAAAGGGCGTTGCACAAGCCAGCTCGGTGGGCTCAATAGCCTTCAGGATATCACCGCGTGCTTCAGCCAGGTTCTTGCCCAGCTCCTTAGCGCACAGAACAGTCAGCTCCTCCAGATGCTCAACCAGCACGTTGCGCCACTTGAACATCATCTGGGTACGCTTGCTCAAGGAGGTCATAGACCATTCGGGGAATGCAGCGTCAGCAGCAGCGATAGCGGCTTCAACCTCATCAGCGGTACAGCAGGGCACCTGAGCAATCACTTCACCGGTGGAAGAGTCGGTAACATCCATCCACTTTTCGGTCTTGGACTCCAGCCACTCGCCACCTACACAATACTTCATTTTCTGTACAGACATAATAACCTCCTAATTATTTGTTTAATTCTTTAAATTTCTTAACTTCCGCCTGAGCGACTCTTGCCAGAGCACCCACATCGGACATCATGTACACAATACCGTAGCCACGGTCATAGAGCTTCTGGGCAGCCTCAGCATTGGCCGCAACCGTGCCTAAGAATTTTCCGGAGCCGATAACTGCCTCCTCAATCTTGCGGATAGCTTCCTGTACCTCAGGATGAGAGGGATCTGCCAGATGGCCCATGGAGGTTGCCAGGTCAGCAGGTCCGATAAAAATGCCGTCAACACCGTCAACATTCATAATTTCGTGAATGTTGTCCACACCCAGAGGCGTTTCGATGGCAATGATGACAAGCACCTCTTCATTGGCCTTGGGGAAATACTCGGCTTTGCTCATACCATAGTTCACAGCACGGTGACCCATTGCGATACCACGAACACCCTTCATGGGATATTTGCAGTAACGAACAGCTGCCTCTGTTTCTTCCTTTGTCTGAACATAAGGCACGTGGATAGCATATGCGCCGGTGTCCAATGCCTGCTTGCACCAGACAATATCATTCCAAGGAATGCGGATAAAAGGAACACAGTCCGTACCCTTGGTGGCTTGAATCATAGAAATTACGTTGGGCAATGTGGTATGTGCGTGTTCCATATCGATAACCAGCACATCAAAGCCGGCCTCAGCCAAAATTTCTGCGCTTACATTGCTGTTGAGCTGCGCCCAAGCAGCGGAAACCTTACCGCCGTTTTTCAGCTTTTGGCATACGGTGGTGTCAAAAAAGCTCTTTGCCATTTTAAATCCTCCTCTGTGTTTATGCCAGATGCTCTACGCCAATCTTATCGGCATAGGCATTGAGTTCTTTGATAATTGCAGTAGAAACGGGGATACCGTTAGCCATACGCTCCAGAGATTTCTCCCATTCCAGCTCGCCGGGCAGCAACAGCTTTTCTACATCTGCCTTCTTCTTAACATTGCGGAAATCGGCAACATATTGGTTGATGTTGGCATCCAGGGCCTCGCGGCTCATATAGAAATCGGGATTCATTACAAAGAAGAGGTGGGCAATATGCTGCTCACGACCGGTTACGGTGTTGGCGCAAATGCTGCGGGAATATGTACCACCGGCAAGTGTGCCCAAAATCATATCAATCATAAGTGCCAGGCCGGCGCCTTTGTGACCGCCAACCGGCATCAGAAGGCCGTTGATTGCTTCCTGCGGGTCGTTGGTGGGATTGCCCTCTTTATCCATCGCCCAGCCGTCGGGCAGCTTCCATCCCTCACGGGCATAGGAGAAAATTTTCTGACGGGCAGCAACCGTATTGGCAACGTCCAAAACAATGGGCAGCTCCTTATAGGGGAAGCCGATTGCGTAGGGGTTGTTGCCGACAAAGGGCTCCAAGCCTCCCCAGGGGGCAATCAAAGGCATAACTGTGGTGGAAACCAAAGAAATATAACCCTTCTGGGCAGCCAAAGATGCATAGTAACCCACTGCGCCATTATGGCAGGATTCCTTAACCAGAGCCAGGCCAATGCCAAACTTGTCCGCTTTCTCCATAGCCTTCTCCAAGGCAAACATAGAAGTCATCTGACCGGTGTGGTTGCCGCCGTCAATAACACAGCCGGCACCCTTGTCCTCTGTTACCGTAATATCCCGGTGCTCAATCGCCTTGTAGCGCTCGGAGTAGGAAGATAGCATATTAATGCCATGGGTATCCATACCCCGCAGGTTGGTGTCCAGCAACACCTTTACGACGGTTTTGATTTCTTCTTCAGACATAGGGGTTTTTGCAAGAACCTTTTCTCCCCAGGCCTGAAGCTTTTCATAGGGAAAACGAATGTAGGTTGCCTGTTCCATTTAAATTCCGTCCTTTCAGTAAATCTTAATTTTCTTGACTGCACATTCAGTCACATTACCAAGAATATTATATGGTTTTTACTGCTGTATTGCAAGTTAAGAAAATTGGTCAATGATTTAAGTAAACCTTAATTTTCAGATCGCACCCACTTGCTGGCCATTGGGTATGGGGTGCATCATTATTCTGAGATGGAATAACCCAGAAAAACGGTCTGTCTTTGGCTCAAAGCAAACAGCCCCCGGGTTACCGCCGGGGGCTGTAGTGAGTGTAATATAATTGGTTACTGGGCAGCCTGTGTAGCGGCTACGAGAGCACCCTGAGAACCTGCAAGGGCAACACCGTCAGCGGTAGTGATCTTGCCGGTAAATGCACCCATAGCAGCGGCATAAGTAGCAGGCACCTTGTTGTCTACCATTGCACCGGGGAAGCTAAAGCTCTTGACTTCACCGGCGAAGTTCTTAGTAATCCACACCTTGCCAACTGCACCTTGTTTGCTGGGATTAGTAGACGGACCAACCACAAGCTTATCAATCTTAACGTCTCCGTCAACTGTCAATGCGCCAAGAGTACAGCTGACATTGGAGAAGGTAGCATCGCCCTTAAGGGAAATTGTGGGAGTACCCTGCTCAGAAGTACCAATAGTTTCTGTGCCTTCAACGCAGGTATAGGTACCGCCGTAGATAGTAAGCGTTGCAGATTCCATGAGGAACAAGGATCTGTTTGCGATATCATTTGTTGAGGTAGCCTTGAAATTCATCGTGCCCTTACCCATAACGTTAAGAACATTACCGTTACCGCTGCGCAGAGCACCGTGAACATCAATGGTCTTATTGTTTAAATGCAGGCAAACGCTGGCGTTTGCTCTTGCCCACAAGAAATAACCATTCAGGTCAACGCCAAAGCTGACAATGTTGTCTTCAGCCAGATAGTAATGCTTGTGGCCAACGTCTTTAATTTCGCCTACAGAGCCTGTAAGAGGTTCCCATTCAACAGGGCTGCCGCCGCATACGCCGCAATAACCCATGCCGTTTGCATCCAGTACCAGATCATCGTTAGGACCACTTGGTACCTTAAGTTCGGGAGTTTGGTTTTCGCCGGAATTGTTGCCGGAATTGTTGCCGGTGCTGTTGTTTCCGGTGTTGGTGCCGCCGGAGCTGCTGCTAGGGGTGCAGGCAACAACGGACAAGGCCATAACCAAAACCAAAAGTAATGCGATTAGTTTTTTCATACTGACATTCTCCTAAAAAATAATTTTGTAATATGCTGTTATATTTATCAAATACCTCCCCTGAGGCATACTCAGGGAAATATTTGAATAAGTAAATGAAAATCAGCTTGCCTTGACCTTTAAAGAACCTGCGGCACCTGTAAGCTCCACGCCGTCAGCAGTAGATATCTTACCGGTGAATGCGCCCATAGCAGCGCCGTAGTTGGAAGGAACCTTGTTATCTGTAATTTCACCGGGGAAGGCAAAGCTCTTGACTTCGCCGATAAAGGTCCTGGCAACCCATACCTTACCCTTTTGGCCAAACATATCGGGATGGGGGGCATCGCCGGCTACAAGTTTATCGATGACAACCTTTTCATCGATCGTCATACTGCCATGGGTAACGCTGGCATGGGAGATATTTGCATTGCCCTTAAGCGTAATCATGGGAATTCCCAAACGGGGAGTGTCTACAATGGGTGCGCCCTTGCTGGACTTATAAGTACCGCCGTAGATGGTGAGATTTGCAGTTTCAATGCAGAACAACGCCTTGTTGTTTTCTTCATCGGTTGTGCAGTCAGCAAGATAATTCACGGTACCATTGCCCATAACGTTCAGATCGTTGCCGTAACCGGTTTGAATACGACCGCGGAAATTAATGGTCTTATTGTTCAAATGCA
>JAFVZT010000006.1 GCA_017508045.1 Oscillospiraceae bacterium
ACTGCCCGGGAAGATAGGTAACGCGAACATAATAGAGTCAGGAGTAATCCTGGCTCTTATTTTATTATATGTACGCGGGAACAGGGTGGACAGTCCACCTGTTTCCGCTTGTGGTATCCGATATCTTCCTTGCCGATGAACCGGCTTCGTCAGCTATCGACCACGGCGCACGCTGCGCCCTTGCTGTATCCGCCGCAGGCGGCGCTCGGGCTCGCGGCCATCCCGAACACAGAAGTTAAGCACATCTGCGCCGACAATTCGTCAAAGCACAAGATACAATGCTACATTTTCCGCAAGCGGAAAATTCCGTCTGTATCTTGGCTTTTCCTCTCCCCACTAAGACGGGTCGTCTTAGTGGGGACCCCACATTTCTAGGCGACTGCCCGGGAAGATAGGTAACGCGAACATTTTAACCTCCACCAATTTCGGTGGAGGTTTTTATATAGCAAACGGACCGCTTCGTTTGATGCGGTCCGTTTATTGCTGCGGTATACATTAATTTATCATAAGCGAAACGGCCTTATGCGCGGCAGCCTGCAAGGTGGCTTGCTCTGGGAACATTGCGTAATTCGGAATGTAGGTGTTTCCAACACAGCTTTTTCCGGTGATGACCTCAAACCAGACACAGGCACTAAGATACTGACCGCCCCCAATATCACCCTCGTGAATGTAGTCACCCTCGCCGTTGTTAATGCCCAGTCGCGCACACAGGTTATCATAGCCGCCCTCGCGGACAATCTGCCATGCGTCGCCGGTGGGAACGCGTTCTAAATTATAATCCTCGCAGACTGCAAGAGAATATTCCTTTATTAACTGCGCTTCTGCTTTCTGTTGCTCAGGGGTTTCTACCTTGTATCCACCGGCACTGTAACCGATTTGTAATGACAGGGTTTGCTGCCATAAATACCGGGACAAGGGATATTGCTCTTTTATATAACCCCAAAGGTCCATGAGAAAATTCTTGGATAGTTTGAGCTGCTTCTGCACGCCAAACTCGCGTATTGGAACATTGGATTCTTGCAGACTGATGACATCCCAGTTACGCTGCTTCAAGCAGTATTCCAGGTTTACGCTCTTTACACTGATCTGACCAGTGCCGTTTGTGGTGAAATATTCATAGTTCGCGGTGCCGCTTTTTTGCCAGGAATAGTGTTGTTGTAGAGTACAGCCGGAGTAATATACATTACAGACGTTGACATTTTGGTAGCCTGCAGCGGTGAGCATGCCGTACAACTCTTCCGTATAGTAATAGCAGTGAGAGTTTCCGATCATCAGAATGTTCAGCTCGTTATCCTTTGCAGGATCAGATTTTTGCATAATATTTTCAGGAAGCTTTGCTGTATTTGCTTGTCCATTACCGCAGGCGGAAAAGGTTATGCAAATTAAAAGCAGTGCCAAAAACAGGGAAAGACAGCGTTTTAACATATGTTTTCATCCTTTCGTATGTATATATCATAGGGTTAGGGATATTGCGATATAAAAACTGTTGAAAAGCGCCTGATTTTTTGATAGGATAAGGAAAAAACATGGAGCAATATATGCAGATTATTTATCGGGATACAGATATCGTTGTGTGCGTTAAGCCGCCGCGGGTGCTGTCAACAGATGAACCCGGCGGGATGCCGGAGCTTGTGCGGGATGCCTTGCAGGACCCCAATATCCAGGTGAGGACAGTCCATCGGCTTGACCGGGTGGTTAGCGGTTTGATGGTGTTAGCCTGCAATAACCACAGCGCATCAGAGCTGTCGCGGCAAATTCGTCAGAACGAGTTTGAAAAAGAATATTTGGCGGTTATTCATGGCACACCGGAGCAGGCTTGCGGAACGCTCTATGATTTGCTTTTCCGGGACAAAGCGCGTAAGATGACAATGGTGGTACAGCAGCAGGAAAAAGGGGTACAGCCTGCGGCGCTGCATTATCAGGTGCTGAGAAGGATAAATGGCTTGAGCCGCGTGCAAATACAATTGGAAACAGGGCGCACCCACCAAATCCGCGTGCAGTTTGCGTCCAGGAATATGCCCCTTGTCGGGGAACGGAAATACAGCACCATAGAGGACGACTGTGAAATTGCCCTTTGGTCCTATAAACTGGGTTTTACCCACCCAACAACCGGAGAAAGGCTTGAATTTACCTTAGAGCCGCCGAAGAGTTATCCTTGGACTGAGGTTTGAAGCAGCTGTGTAAGCGCATTTTCAAAGTCTGTATTTTGGCTTGGCTTTCGCTTGGAAGGACCTTTGACGCGTCCGCCGGATGCCCGGTATTGCCGGGCTGCGTGGCGCTGAAAAAGCAAGGCATCTATATTATCTCGGGTATATTGCCAGCCGTCCTGGTGAAGCACGAAAGCGTTCTTGGCAAGGCACATGGAGGCAAGACCATAGTCCTGGGTGACAACGATATCCCTGGGGCAAACGCGATTGGCCAGAAAAAAGTCCACGCTGTCTGTGCCCTTGTCACAGATTACGGTTTGCGCCCCATCCTTATGGATTTCGTGGGCGGTATCGCAAAAGATGGTGCAGCTGATATGAAATTTTCGACACAGGTTTAATGTAATTTCCACCACAGGGCAGCCGTCGGCATCAATTAAAACATTCATACAAACACCTCTTATTTGTATTATAGCATAAAAATAAGGAGATGGAAATATGGCAAATTACGATTTTTTCCAAAATAAGGACTGTGCATATTTTCCTTGCCACTCCGGTGCAGACGCGGAGAACTTTAATTGCCTGTTTTGCTATTGCCCATTGTATGCTTTGGGCGATAAGTGCGGTGGCCAGTTTGTCTATTTGGAAAACGGCGTTAAGGATTGCTCGGGCTGCCTGCGTCCTCACCGTCGGGAAAACAGCGAAGAAATCCGTCGGCAGGTTATGCAGGTGATCGAACAGGTGAAAAAGCCTTGATTTTTTTCGGCTCTGCTGATATAATAATCCAGTTCCGTTTCCGGGAAAACCATGGAGAGTTGTCCGAGTGGTCGAAGGTGCGAAACTCGAAATTTCGTGTCCCGAAAGGGACCTAGGGTTCGAATCCCTAACTCTCCGCCAACAAAAAAGTCCCTTTTGTCTACCAGACAAAAGGGACTTTTTTGAGTGATGCGTTCCTTGCGGAACGAGATGCGCACCATGTGCGTGATGCAGGCTTCGCCTGTGATGCACGCCTTCGGCGCATAAGCAGAACGCATTGCATCACCTATCACAGCGCAGCTGCATCACGTCGCACTTATTTGCAAACAGGCTTAATTTGTGATATAATATAAAAAACGAGGTGTGTGTTATGTCAGAATCAAAACTCAGAGAACTTTCTATGGCATTCTCCATCGATATCATTGAGTTAGTAAAGTATCTGAAATCCATTAAAGAAGCCATTATATCTAATCAGATTGGCAGAAGCGGAACAAGCATTGGTGCTAATATCCACGAGGCGCAGTATGCACAAGGTAAGAAAGATTTTATCTCTAAACTTGAAATCGCCTTAAAGGAAGCAAGCGAAACGGGTTATTGGCTTGAACTCTTGTACAGAACAAAATATATCGATGAGCAAACTTTCAAAATGCTTTCTTCTAAATGTACATCTTTAAGAGCAATGCTGATCGCTTCCTGCAGAACCGCAAAGGAGAACGCCAAGTGATTATACAAAAAGACGGATATGCCCTTGATATTGATATTGAAGCAACACGCAAATATTCCCAAGAGCACTCGCTTTGCGATTGCGATGAAGATCGCAATTTGTATGTACAAATTCGAGGTAAATTCCCCAAGTTAACAGCTTTCCTTGCTGAATTGGGTTTATTGATTGATAGACCTGATGAAACCGCATCTTGCGCCGTTGATGATTATATAGACTATCATTTCGTCTCTTACACTGTTGTGGGCAACATATTGGAATTTGATAAATATGAGATTGATATGTTTGATGGGGGACTGTTTCTCAATATCGTTATTGATAATTGGTATGTCCCCAACGAACAAAAAACAGACAGGTATTTTACTGTGACTGTTTATGGTATTGATTTGCCGTGGGTATTGGACGAGCCTTTTCCCAAACACGCAACACTGGGCAAAATGAGTTCTTTGCTTGAACGAATTAAGAAGTTATTTCGCTGGAATTAGTGTACTTTTTGCTTTTTTTGCCCCATTTACGCACTGTTATATTGCTCTTTTTGAACGATGTTTTCTTGTATCGGTTATATTTGCTTTGACCTTTTTATACCATAGTGCTATAATGACAAAAAACAAGGTAGGGAGTTGGCGTTATGGAAAAACCGGATTTAAAAGTTCTTGCTGCCGGCGTGGGCGTCACATCTGATTGCCCCGAGGCGTTAAAGCAGTTTTACGGGGAATTTTCTCCGGATAGCACACCTGCCTGCGATTTACAATTGATTGACCGCCTGCAAACACAATACAATCTTTTTGGTGAGTTTTGCGATTTGGTAAAACAGGCAGCGAAAGAGATTAACGAAGATGCATTGCGCAGCCTTTGGATTAAGCTGTGCGGTGCATTTGCCCTCAATTCTACTTCGGAGCAAGCAAAAACAGTTCCGGTTCCCGTTTCTGACGGTACCTTGGTTGGAGATTTTTTGCCCTTATATATTTTGCTGCCGCAAATTCCCGGATCCATTGAAACTTACAGAAGCCGCGGTTTTAGTCAGGAAGAAATCAACAAATTACTGCCGGAATATCTCAGCGGGATGCGAGTTGTAAAACGCCAAACCGGTCGTCCCGGCATTAACAGCGTGTATTACAATTGGCTGACAAATTTTGCCAAGGCAATGATTTTTACAACCGACGGTTTGCAGTTTGAGATATTCCACTTACCCCAAAGCAATTTGTGGCTTAAAAACCGGTTCAGCGGGGAACTGCTAGCCTTGCCGGCTGCAGGACATTTCCACGCCAGCGGCAAACATCACTGCGGTATGTACGGTTACGAGGATACGGAAGGGTCTTTTAAGGTAAGCTTTGAAGAAGATGAGCAGAACTTCTATGGACACAGTGTAGCAGACAATGTGGTATCTGCCCAAAAGCAGACCTTTTCCAAGGAAATATGGGAATGTGTTGTCCGCCCCGGCGGAGAATGTTTGAATTTTCATATTCCCGAGGGCGCGGATATTTCTGTGGAGAACTTAGCGCTTGCCTGTGCCAATGCCAGAAAAATAGCCGCCCGGAGCTATCCGGAGCATAACAATCAGGTTATATACGGTGTTTCTTGGATTCTAGATCCGGCCCTTGAGAAAATCCTGGGAGAAAAGTCCAAGATTACCGGGTTGATACGCAGTTTTTGTCTATGTCCCTGTAGGGATGCTGGGATGGGCGTATTTAGTTTTGTATTCCCCAGATACTGTGAAGATTTTCACGACCTTCCGGAAAACACAAGCCTGCAGCGGAAAATTAAGCAGCTGTATCTAGAGGGCGGAAGGATTTATGCATATAGCGGTATTTTTAAAATATAGCTTTAAAGTAGGAAAAGGAAAATGAAACGCAAGAAAAGAGCGCACATTAAAAAAGTGTATAAGCCAATCAAGCGGATTGTGGCTGTGGTTTTGGCGGTATGTATTGTCATTACGCTTTATTATCTGGCGCAGCGGTTTTGGGTCCACAAGGATGGATATTTTTTGCCGGACTATCCCCGGGTGGAATTAACCCAGGACAGCGACTATGAAACCATCTTTTTGCAAACGGGGCTGGGGAAACCGGCGGTGGACAAGCTGCGGGAAAGCGGACAGTTTCAAAAAATTCTGGATGCTCAGGAGCTGTTTTTTAACCCGCCGAAAGCCGAATGTACAGAATTTCTTGGCTGGTTTACAAGGGAGGATTGTCTTGAAAGGCCGGGAACGCCCCTTGTTGACCTGCAGCCCGGGGACATTTTGATATCTCTTTCTACCCACTCCTTCGGTTGGCGTCACGGACATGCCGGTTTGGTGATTGATAAAGGCCATGTTCTGGAAGCAGAGGTGTTGGGAGAGGATTCCAAGGTTAATGCCCTTGTTGATTGGAATGTTTATTCCAATTATGCGGTGCTGCGTGTAAAAGGTGTTACAAAGCAGCAACAAGAGGAAGCGGTTGCCTTTGCAATGGAGGCGGTAAAAGGTGTTCCCTACAGCCTGACCGCAGGCTTCATCGGTCCGAAAGCGCCTGCGCCTGACGATTGGCAGTTTGGCGTGCATTGTTCTTACTTGGCGTGGTATGTGTGGAATCACCTCGGCTATGATTTGGATTCCGACGGTGGCAGACTGGTATCTACCTATGACCTGCTCCATTCGGATTTGGTGAAAATTGTGCAGGTATACGGAATTGACCCAAAGGAATTTATCCATTAGGCCGGTAGAACCTTAGAAAACAGTATGTGTATCGTCACGCAAAAACCCCAAAGAGCGCCAGATACCTTTTTGTAATCTTTTATTTTAGACAATACCATGTGGGAGGACGTCTCATGAAGCGAATCAAATTGGGCAAAAGCGGCTTGAGCGTGCCGAATATTGCCGTAGGCTGTATGCGCCTGCGAAATAAGACTCTGGCGGAGGCGGAAATATTTTTAAAAACAGCCTTGTCCATGGGCTTGAATTACTTTGATCATGCGGATATTTACGGAGCCGGTCTCAGCGAAGAGCTGTTTGCGCAAGCTTTTGCGTTAAATGATGACCGCCGGGAACAAATAATTCTGCAATCCAAATGCGGCATTACAAAAGACGGCTATAACTTTTCCAAAGATCACATTTTATCTTCAGTAGAGGGTTCTTTGCGGCGGCTGAAAACAGATTATTTGGATGTATTGTTGCTTCATCGCCCGGATGCACTGTGTGAGCCGGAGGAGGTTGCGGAAACCTTCAGACAGCTGAAAGAGCAAGGGAAAGTTCGCTATTTTGGCGTTTCCAATCACAACCCCGGCCAAATCAAGCTGCTGCAAAAATATCTGGATTTTCCTCTGGTTGTCAATCAGATGCAGCTGAGTCTTGCTCACTGTCCCATGATTGAAAGCGGTATCAATGTGAACACCGCTTTTGACGGCGGGCTAGACCGGGAAGGCGGCGTACTGGATTTTTGCCGTTTGCAGGACATTACCCTTCAGGCATGGTCGCCGCTGCAGCACGGCTTTATAAAAGGCACGTTTCTTAATAATCCGGATTATCCTGAACTAAATGATATGCTGCAGCGGGTGGCAGAGGAATACGGCACAACCAAAGCAGCAATTGCGGTAGCCTGGATTGCAAGACACCCTGCCTATATCCAGACTGTAACCGGGACAACGAATCCCCAACACCTGATGCAGTGTGCAGAGGGCGCCCAGATTGAGCTTACCCGAAAGCAATGGTATGACTTATATAAAAGTGTGGGCAGAAAATTACCATGACCCGGGACGGGACAGCGTGAAAAAACATTGCAATACCTAAGAAAATATGGTATGCTGTTTATACCGATATAAAGGAGGTATGTACATTATGGGAAACGGTTTTGAAAACTTTGACAACCCCGGTTATTACTACGGTGAGTTTGGAAATGCCGAATATGGAATGGAAATTCTCAGCGGTGTTTTAGGATTTACCGGTGGAGTAGTCTTTGTGCTGTATTTGGTGATGCTTGCTTTTTCTGTTGTATCTTACGTGCTGTCATCTATAGGCATTTACACCATTGCCAAGCGCCGGTGTATTCGCTATCCCTGGTTGGCGTGGATTCCCATCGGAAACATATGGAGTATGGGATGTATTGCCGATCAGTACCAGTATGTGACCAAGGGGCGTATCCGCAACCGCCGGAAAATGCTGCTGGGTTTGTATATCGGAATGTTTGCTGTGCTGTTTATTATGTTCATCAGCTTAATTGTGGCGGCTTTCATCGACCCGATATTGGTATTTTTAATTGCGTTGATTTTCTGGGTGGCGCTTTTGGTGCTGAGCATTGTTTTTACCGTATGCTATTATATTGTACTGCACGATTTATACTACTCCTGCAATCCGGACAATGCGGTTGTGTTTTTGGTGTTGTCGATTTTTGTTAGTATGGTAACCCCGTTCCTTATTTTTGCCTGCCGCAAAAAGGATTTGGGTATGCCTCCCAGAAAGGTTGCGCAGCCTGTAATTCAGTCTGCTCCGGTCGTTGCCCCAGAAGCACCTGCTGCTGAGGCAGAGGTTGTGGAAACAGAAGCTCCGGAAACAGAAGAATAGAATATTAAAAATTGCCCTTCTTTTGAAAGAAGGGCAATTTATTTATGCTTGACGAAGTCCGAACAGCGGTCTTGCCACCTTTTTATAAAGCAGCAGGGTCAGCACCGATATGACTGTGCCTTTAATAAGGTTCAGGGGCGCCACAGCTAATAAAACAAAGGTTGATACTGAGGTTATACCGCTGTTTATGGCTGTACCCATAGCTAAAATTGATTCCATAGGCAGATCAAACAGGGCGGCGAATTTCGGCAACAGGTAGATTGCGTTGAATGCGCTGCCGAATACGGTGAGGAATGCTGTGCCTGCAATCAGTCCGACCCACGCGCTGCAGCGGTTTTTCCGGATATGGTATATAATGGCGGCAGGCAGCACAAGAGAGCAGCCTACGGCAAAATTGGCAAAATCTCCCACAAATGCGGTGCTGGTGCCTTTGATGAGCAGCTTCAGAACAATTTTTACGGCTTCACAGGTGACGGCGGCAAGAGGTCCTAAATAAAAACCGCAAAGCATAACCGGAAGCTCGGAAAAGTCCAGCTTATAAAATCCGGGGGCTAAAAAGGGCAGAGGAAAATCCAAAATGTGCAGCACAGCCGCCACAGCTGAGCATACGGCAATGATGCTGATCCGCCGGGCGGGGGTGGCTTTTCGCACGGTGGGCAGAAAATGCTCTGCGATACGGGCGACAAGGGCGATAGCTGCAATAATTGCGGTGCAAGCCAATACAAAAATTGCATTTTCCTTTAGCTGCTGTAAAAGCTCTGTCATAGTAAAAACCTCACAAAAAAGCGCTCTGGGTATACCCAGGGCGCAAAGATACGGCATAGCCGCAAAATTCTTCTTCCATCCAGACTGTACTGTCGGTATCGGAGTTGCACCGATTCAGCGCTTTGCGCTCGCGGACTTTACCGCCGGTCGGGGATTTCGCCCTGCCCTGAAGATATGAACTTTGGGATAGTATACCATAGCGGCGGATACTTGTCAAGAAAGCTGGAATGTGATACAGTAACTATGTTGTGGGTGCGGTTGCTTCTGTAGGTGAAGTTGGCTCGCTGGGGTTGGCCTGCTGGGTATTCTGCATTTTAAAACCCTGCACAACACCCTTGGCAGCGGTGTTGGTGATATCGCCGCCGATGATTTGGTTTTTGTACACCAGTAAGGTTGCATAAACCGGGTCGGTAGCGCCGGGGAAATTGGTGACCTTATAGACATAGCGCATAACGGTTTTTCCGGCATATTGCGTTAAGTCGTACCCCTGACTTTTTTGCAGGGCGTTATAACGCTCATAAAGCTCGCTTTGCTTTTCAGGAATACGCACCTGACTGGACTGGGTGGGGGAGGCGTTAACCGTCCAACCAAAATCTGTCAGGAATTTTACTCGGCTGTCATTATTGGATGCGGCCGGTGCGCTGGCGGTGGCAGAGCCGCTGCCGCCAAACAAGAGAATCAGCGCTAAAATTACGCCCACAACGGCGGCTAAAATAATGACCGTCTTTTTTATATCGACCTTCGCGGTCATAACCATCATAAAAACCCCTCCTATTAGTTATTGACGATACAACATATTCTTGTTATTGGAAAGGTAGAACTTAAGGTATGGACAGATTGGACAAATTCTTATGTGATTGCGGTCTGGGAACACGCAGTCAGGTAAAAGCCCTGCTAAAGTCCGGACGGATTACGGTAGACGGTATTGCGGTGAAAGACGGCAACATAAAGATAAACACGCAGGCGGCCTGTGTTTGTCTGGATGGGGAACGGGTTTCGGCGGCAGGCACAGTGGTGGTAATACTGAACAAGCCTGCCGGATATGTAACGGCAACAGAGGACGCGACAGAGCCTACGGTTATGCAGCTGCTTCCAACCCAGCTGCGCAAGCTGGATTTAAAGCCGGTGGGCAGGCTGGATAAGCAAACGGAAGGACTGCTGTTGTTTACCAATGACGGAGAACTGCTGCACCGTCTGATCAGCCCCAAAAAGCAAGTGCCTAAGGTCTACTATGCCCGGCACGAAGGCACTGCATCGCAGGAAGATGTGCTGGCCTTTTCCGAAGGGCTGACCCTGAGGGACGGAAGCCGCTGCCTGCCTGCGAAGCTGAAGCCTTTGGGGGCTGGGGAAAGCTTGATTTCCGTCTGTGAAGGGAAATACCATCAGGTGCGACGTATGATGGCATCCCGCGGGATGCCGGTAACATATCTGGAGCGCAGGGAGGAAGCCTTCTTAAAACTGGGCGACCTGCCCCGGGGCGCTGTGCGCGTATTGACGGAAGAGGAAATTCGACTACTGGGAAAATGACGAAAAAAGCGGCTGTTTTTATACTGTAAAAATCTCCGGTTTTACAGCAAGCCGCAATTTTCTCGGTATTTTAACTAAAAATGCATAGGAATTTTGCAACAAAATGTCAAAAGATACTTGCAAATTGCGCAAAAAGCATATATAATAATAGGGCATATTTTATGGGAATTGTTTTTGTGCATTTTTATGGAGGAGGCTTTTTCGGTGTCCAGTAGTGTTTTTCAAAGTGTAATTGCGCAATTAAGTGAAGCGTCAGAACGGACCTTCGGTGTGATCGATACAGACGGTTGTGTTATCTCCTGCACAGATGTATCGTTGCTGACAGAGCGTTGGCCGGAAGCGGCATTAAAAATTGTAGGCTCGGAAGAGGCCTTGGTTACCTTCGGTCAGAAGACCTTTCGGGCAATCATAAACGGCAGCAATATTATGGAGTATGCCGTGTTCTGCGTGGGCGATGATGAGCTTGCTCGTACATACTGCAACTTGGCATATATTGCATTGAACGACGCAAAGGTGTTTTATGAGGAAAAACATGACCGCGGCACTTTTGTAAAAAACATTATTATGGACAACATCCTTCCCGGCGATATATATGTCCGGGCAAAGGAGCTGCATTTTGCAACAGAAACACCCAGAGCCGTATTTTTGGTGCGGCAGGTCGGTCACACAGATGTGGCTGCTGTGGATGTTTTATCCGGTGCATTTTCGGATAAGGTACAGGATTTTGTCATCAGCATTAACGAAACGGATATTGCCGTTGTTAAGCAGCTGTCCGGCGAACCCACCAATGAGGAGTTGGCTAAGATTGCCAAATCTATGGAAGACCTCCTGCGCACAGAGCTGTACATCAAGACGGTAATCGGCATCGGCACTGTGGTTTACCACCTGCGTGAGCTTGCGGATGCTTACAAGGAAGCGCAGACCGCCATTGATGTGGGTAAGGTATTTGATACGGAAAAGAGCATTATTAACTATGAAAATCTTGGCATCGGAAGACTGATTTACCAGCTTCCCACCACCCTTTGTGAGATTTTTCTGACGGAGGTATTTAAGAAAAACTCTATCGACGCGTTGGATCAGGAGACCTTGTTTACTATCAACAAATTCTTTGAAAACAACTTAAATGTGTCAGAAACCTCTCGCAAATTGTTTGTTCACAGAAATACTTTGGTGTACCGTTTAGAGAAAATCAAAAAGCTTACCGGCTTGGACCTGCGCCAGTTTGACCATGCGATTGTTTTTAAGGTGGCACTGATGGTCCGTAAATATCTATCCTCCCGGGATATCTATTAAAAACACGAATGCTTCGGGTCGTACCTGTATGTACGACCCGGATTTTTTGCTTTAAATGTCAAAAAATAAAGGTATTATTTGGTAATTTTTCCAATTATTTTTATAAAGTGTTATGTTGACAAAGGCTTCGACAATGTGTTACAATTTGGTTACACATATAATTTGGAGAAAAATGCGGTATGATTGAGTTTTCTGACGTAACCAAGTCATATTCTGTAGGAACACAGGCCCTGCGAGGGGTAAATCTGCAGATTGAAGACGGTGAATTTGCTTTTTTGATTGGACCTTCCGGCTCCGGTAAGTCCACCATTATAAAATTGATCACCGGTGAGCTAAAGCCCACCTCCGGCACAGTTCATGTTAACGGCTATTCCCTGGAGCGTATCCGCAAGCGTGAGGTGCCCTATCTGAGGCGTACGGTTGGCGTTGTGTTTCAGGATTTTCGCCTGATTGATACAAAGACGGTTTATGAAAATGTAGCGTTTGCTATGCGCGTTATTGGCGCGAGGGAACGGGAAATCCGGGATCGCGTGCCTTATGTGCTGGAGCTGGTAGGCTTGGAGAATAAAAGTCGCCGCCATCCCAATGAACTTTCCGGCGGTGAGCAGCAGCGTCTTGCCATTGCCAGAGCCTTGGTGAACAATCCGTCTACCATCATTGCAGACGAGCCTACCGGAAACTTAGACCCTGCCCGGTCTCTGGAAATTATGAGTCTTTTACAGGAAATCAACAATTTGGGCACTACCATTTTGGTGGTTACCCATGAAAACGACCTGGTAGAGCGCTTTAGAAAGCGCGTTATCGTACTCAATGACGGCGTGGTTGTCAGCGACGGATTGGATGGATATTACAGATATGAAAATCAATAATTTAGGATATTTAATGAAGGAGGGCGTCCGTGGCATTTTTCTTCACGGATTTATGTCCTTTGCTGCCGTATGCGTTACGGTGGCGTGCTTGCTGATCATCGGCAGCTTTTCCTGCCTGATTTACAATGTAAATATTCTGGTGGAGGAGTTAAACCAAACCAATGAGATTTTGGTTTACATAGACAGTGAGCTGCCCGATGCGGAAGCCAAAAGTGTAGGCACGCAGATTAACCAAATTCCCAATGTGCAAAAGGCCGTTTTTGTATCCCGGGAGGAAGCGCTGAAGGAGTTTATCGCTGACCATGAAAATGATCAGGCCTTTTCCGGTGTGGAGGCTTCAGATTTGCGGCATCGTTTTGTTGTTACTTTGGCGGACAACTCCCTTATTGAGGAGACGGTGGCAGCTTTGGAGAAAATTGTGGGCGTTGCGAAAATTAACGCCGCCTATGAATTGGCCAAGGGCTTTTCTACCATGCAGAACATATTGCACATTGCCTCCCTGGCTGTAATTTCTGTTTTGTTGGTGGTTAGTCTTTTGATTATCTCCAACACAGTTAAGCTTGCTATGTATGACCGTAAGGATGAGATTTCCATTATGAAGATGGTGGGTGCTACCAACGGATTTATCCGGCTGCCCTTTGTGGTAGAGGGCTTTGCTCTGGGTATGCTGGGCGCGGCACTGGCCTTTGGTCTTGAGTGGCTGATGTATGATGCGCTGGTGGCCCGAATCAGTGCTGTTGATACACTAAAATTATTTAGCCTGGTGCCGTTTACCGATCTGCTTTTGCCGATGATTGCGGTCTTTACATTTGCCGGCCTGTTTGTCGGCGTTGTCGGTAGCTGGACTTCCATTCGGAAGTTTATGGATGTATAAAGGAGCATAGAATGAACAAAAGAAAGTTATTTGTTTCCCTGATGGCCGGCTTTTTGGCAGTGGTTCTCACCCTGGGGTTAGTTGCCGGTGTCCTGCCGTATTTTGTCAGTGCGGCCAGCTCCAGCGAAATTAAGACGCAGCTGGATCAGTTGAAGGATGACAAGAAAAAGATTGAGTCGGAAATCAAAGCGTTGGAGGGTCAGCTCTCCAGCAATTTGGATAATATGGAAGCAATTGTCAATCAGAAAAACACCATTGACCAGCAGATATTTATGCTCTATGAGCAGATGGCCAACATCAATGAGCAAATTGCTGCCTACGGCAATTTAATTGCGGATAAGCAGGAGGAACTGGAAAAAGCGGAGGCGCGCCTTGCAGAATTAAATGCTAAGAACAAAGAGCGTATCCGTGCGATGGAGGAGGACGGAGGACTTTCTTATTGGTCCGTCCTGTTTAAAGCAAGCAGCTTTGCGGATTTGCTGGACCGTTTGAATATGGTTCAGGATATCGCCGCGGCTGACCGCCGCCGTATAAAGGAATTAAGTGATGCGGCTGAAGCGGTAGCCAATACAAAAGCCTCCCTGCAGTCCGAAAAGGCAGCTTTGGAGGAAAATAAGAAGGAGCTTGCCGCATCTCAGGAGATTATGGAGATTAAGCGCGTCGAGGCAGATAACCTTCTGGCAGAGCTGCTTAAATCTGAGGAAGAATATCAGGAGCTTCTGGATAAGGCGGAAGCCGAGGCCGGAAAGCTGGCAGATGATATTGATGATCTGGAGGATGCCTATGATGCGGCCAAACGGGAGGAATGGCTGGCCACCTCCGTACCGCCGTCTACCTCCGGCTCGTCCTCCGGCAGTGCGCCTACCGGCGGTAAATGGGTAATGCCTGTTAAATACCAGAGGGTATCCAGTGTGTATGGCTGGCGGGTACATCCGGTACATAAGGACTGGCGTTTCCACTACGGTATAGACCTTGCTGCATCTAAGGGAACACCCATTGTGGCTACCCGAAGCGGCGTTGTGGAATTTGCCAAATACAGTTCTTCTGCCGGTTACTATGTAAAAATTGACCACCAGGACGGCTTTGATTCGGTTTATATGCATATGACCCATTACATAGTTAAAAAAGGAGACAAGGTTTCTGCCGGACAGGTTATTGGTTATGTGGGTTCTACCGGAACCTCTACCGGAAACCATTTGCATTTTGCGATTATGTATAACGGCTCCTATGTAAACCCTGCTGATTATTTGAATTTCTGAGCATCCATGCCCACGGCTCTTTTGGGGCTGTGGGCAAGATTTCTCTTGGAGTGATGAAAATGAAAAACAAGAATAAGGTCCTTGATATCTTTGTGAAGGTGCTGAGCTATCTTTTGGTAGCCGCCGTTGCGGTTTGCATTACGCTTTTTGTTTGCTTGGGAAGCAGAAACAACAAGCTTAACCAGCTGCAAATGCTGATTGAAAACTGCTTTATTGGGGAAGTGGATGAAACGGCACTGCTGGATGCTGCCGCGGATGCTATGGTGAAGGCAACCGGGGATAAGTGGAGCTACTATATTCCGGCATCCGAATATGCGGCGCATATGGAGCAAATGAACAATGCATATGTAGGTATTGGTGTTACTATTTCCGGCTTTATGGGACAAAGCGGCATTGAGATTTTGCAGGTCGACCCCACCGGTGGCGCATATGAGGCCGGGATTTTAGCCGGGGATGTCATCACAAAGATAGACGGAAAAAGTATTTTAGAGATTGGTGTGGACGGTTCTAAGGATGTGATCCGCGGCGAAGAAAATACCACGGTATCCATTACGGTGCTGCGGGGAAATGAGGAATTGACTTTTTCGGTTATCCGTAAAACCATTAAGGTTACCGTTTCCAAGGGCCAAATGCTGGAGGGGAATGTCGGTCTTATACGCATTGCCAATTTTGATGCCCGCTGCGCCGAGGAAACACTTGCCGCGATCAAGTCGCTGGTAGAGCAGGGAGCAGAATCGCTGATATTTGATGTGCGTTACAATCCCGGCGGCTATAAGGATGAACTGGTAAAGGTGTTGGATTATTTACTGCCTGAGGGGAAAATATTCCACAGTATAGACTATACCGGCAGGGAGGAGATTACAAAATCCGATTCCGCCTGCCTTGAAATGCCTATGGCGGTTCTGGTGAACGGCAGCAGCTATTCGGCGGCAGAGTTTTTTGCGGCGGCCTTGGGTGAATATGAATGGGCTGTGGTGGTTGGTGAGCAGACCTCCGGAAAGAGCTACTTCCAAAATACAATTGTTCTCAGCGACGGCTCTGCTGTGGGACTTTCTATGGGTAAGTATTTTACGCCCAACGGTGTCAGTCTGGCAGAGGTCGGCGGCTTGACGCCGGATGTTCTGGTGACGGTGGATGCAGATACGGCTGCTAAAATTTATGCGGAAACATTGCAGCCGGAGGAAGATCCCCAGTTACAGGCGGCATTGCAGGAATTGAAAAAGTGAGCATAATTTAAATTCCCGACAGCGGATAGACGTCCGATGTCGGGAATTGCAGTTTTAGGCATAAAAAATACCGGGAAATCTCCCGGATATGACTTGACAAGGCTGTTAGAATATGGTAAAATAACAGTCCGTACTATGGGGCTTATAGCTATTTCGCAAACTCCCCTTTATGTAAGTACATTGTACCACAGCGATTGGCGGCTGTCAAGTAAAATCAGCCAATAAATGACAACTAACCCGCGCGTATCAATATAGCAATCCATCATTCCGATGAAAGTCAAAAGAAAGGCAGTGATGATCCATATGGCAATGGTCAAAGACGAAATATTCGGCAAGACCATGCGTAAGTCCTACGCAAAGTACGACGAGATTCTGAAAATGCCCAATATGCTTCGAATCCAGAAGGACTCCTATCAGTGGTTTCTGGATGAGGGCCTCCGTGAGGTCTTTAAGGATGTTGGCGTCATTTCCGATTTCTCCGGCAAGCTTGAGCTGAGCTTCCTGGATTATTCCATGGAGGACAAGCCCAAGTACACCATCGAGGAGTGCAAGGAACGGGATGCTACCTATGCCAAGCCCATCAAGGTGCGTGTGCGTCTGCGCAATACCGAAACGGATGAAATTAAGGAACAGGAAATCTTTATGGGAGATTTCCCCATTATGACCAACGGAGGCACCTTTGTTATCAACGGTGCTGAGCGTGTCATTGTTTCTCAGATTGTCCGCAGTCCCGGTATGTATTATGGCCACGAGGTAGACAAGTCCGAGCAGCATACCTATACCGCTACAGTGATTCCCTACCGGGGTGCTTGGCTGGAGTACGAAACCGACCAGTCCGATGTGTTCTGGGTTCGGATTGACAAGAACCGCAAGCTGCCCATTACCTGCCTGATTAGAGCCTTGGGCGTGGATACTGATGAGAAAATTAAGGCCATGTTTGGCGAGGATGCCCGTATTCTGGCAACCCTTGAAAAGGACACCTTTAAGACACGGGAAGAAGGTCTTCTTGAGATATATCGCCGTCTTCGTCCCGGTGAGCCTCCCACAGTGGAAACTGCAATTTCTCATTTGGAGGGCTTGCTGTTTGATGCCCACCGTTACGATGTAAGCACGGTAGGCCGCTATAAATTTAATAAGAAGATGGACATTGCCAGCCGTCTGTCCGGCCAGGAGTTGGCAGAGCCCATTGCGGATCCCATGACCGGTGAGGTCCTGGCTATGCCTGGTGAGATTATCAGCCGTGACCGCGCCTATGAGCTGAGCGCAAGAGGTGTCAACGAGGCGGTACTCAAGGTTGGCGGCCACAACGTTAAGATATTCTCCAACGGTATGGTGGATATGGCCGGCTTTGTGGATTTCGATCCCAAGCAGTACGGCGTTAAGGAAAAGGTCCGCTTCTGCGTTTTGAAGGAAATGCTGGAAACGGTTCCTGCCGACGGCTGGAAGGATGCAATCGCCCTGCGTATTGATGAGCTGATTCCCAAGCACATCATTGTAGATGACATTATGGCTTCCATCAACTACCTCAACTGCGTGGCTGAGGGCGTTGGCGTGCCGGACGATATTGACCACTTGGGCAACCGCCGCCTGCGCTGCGTGGGTGAGCTGCTGCAGAATCAGTTCCGCATCGGCTTCAGCCGCCTGGATCGTGTTATCCGCGAGCGTATGACCGTTCAGGATTTGGATGCCGTTACACCCCAGAGCCTGATCAACATTCGCCCTGTAACCGCGGTTATTAAGGAATTCTTCGGCTCCAGCCCCTTGAGCCAGTTTATGGATCAGAACAACCCCTTGGCAGAGCTGACCCACAAGCGCCGTCTGTCTGCCTTGGGTCCCGGTGGTTTGAGCCGTGAGCGCGCATCCTTTGACGTGCGTGATATTCACTATACCCATTATGGCCGTATGTGTCCCATCGAGACGCCGGAAGGTCCCAACATCGGCTTGATCAACTATCTGGCAACCTTTGCCAATATCAATGAGTACGGCTTTGTGGAAGCACCCTACCGCAAGGTGGATAAAGCTACCGGCAAGATCACCGATCAGGTGGACTATATGACCGCTGATGTGGAGGATGATTTCTACATCGGTCAGGCCAACGAGCCTTTGGATGAGAACGGCTGTCTGGCAAACCAACGTATTGCCTGCCGTCACCGCAACGAAATCATTGAGGTTGACCGCAATATGATTGACTATATTGATGTGTCTCCCAGAATGATGATTTCCATTGCTACTTCTTTTATTCCCTTCCTGCAGAATGACGATGCAAACCGCGCGTTGATGGGCGCAAACATGCAACGTCAGGCTGTACCGCTTTTGACTACCGAGCCGCCCATCGTGGCAACCGGTATAGAGCATGCAGCGGCTGTTGACTCCGAGGTTTGTGTAAAGGCTGCCGGAAACGGTACGGTAACTGCTGTTTCCGCCGATGAGATTGTGGTTCGCTACGATGGCGGTGATGTACAGACCTATCAACTGACCAAGTTTGCCCGTTCCAATGCCGGCACCTGTATCAACCAGCGCCCCATTGTCAAAGTAGGCGAACGGGTGGAGACAGATCAGATTATTGCAGATGGTCCTTCCTGCTCCGGCGGCGAAATTGCTCTGGGTAAAAACGTGCTTATCGGCTTTGTAACCTGGGAAGGCTACAACTACGAGGACGCCATTTTGCTTAATGAGCGTCTGGTCCGGGAGGATGTGTTTACCTCCATTCATATCGAGGAACACGAAACCGAAGCCAGAGACACCAAGCTGGGACCGGAAGAAATCACCCGGGATATTCCCAATGTGGGTGAAGATACTCTCCGGGATTTGGATGAAAACGGTATTATCCGCATCGGCGCTGAGGTTCGCTCCGGCGACTATCTGGTTGGTAAGGTTACGCCTAAGGGTGAAACCGAGCTGACTCCGGAAGAACGCCTGCTCCGGGCGATTTTCGGTGAAAAGGCAAGAGAAGTCCGGGATACCTCCTTGAAGGTGCCTCACGGCGAAAGCGGTATCGTTGTGGATGTTAAGGTGTTCACCAAGGAGAACTCCGATGAGTTGGCTCCCGGTGTTACCAAGTCTGTCCGCGTCTATATTGCCCAGAAGCGTAAGATTTCTGTTGGCGATAAGATGGCTGGCCGCCACGGTAACAAGGGTGTTGTCTCCCGCGTTTTGCCGGAAGAGGATATGCCCTTCCTGCCCGACGGCACACCTCTGGATGTGGTGCTGAACCCCCTGGGCGTGCCTTCGCGTATGAATATCGGTCAGGTTTTGGAGGTCCACTTGGGCTATGCCGCAAAGGCACTGGGCTGGAAGGTTGCCACCCCTGTGTTTGACGGCGCAAACGAGAAGGACATTCGGGAAACCCTGAAGCTGGCAGGTCTGCGTGAAGACGGCAAGACCGTTTTGTACGACGGACGTACCGGTGAACCCTTCGACAATATGGTAACCGTGGGCTACCCCTACTACCTCAAGCTTCACCATCTGGTTGACGATAAGATTCACGCCCGTTCCACCGGTCCTTACGCGCTGGTTACCCAGCAGCCCTTGGGCGGCAAGGCCCAGTTCGGCGGTCAGCGTTTTGGCGAAATGGAAGTTTGGGCGCTGGAGGCTTACGGCGCCGCGTACACCCTGCAGGAGATTTTGACTGTGAAGTCCGACGATGTTACCGGCCGTGTCAAGACCTATGAGGCCATTGTTAAGGGCAGCAACATTCCCAAGCCCGGTGTTCCCGAGTCATTTAAGGTTCTTGTTAAAGAACTCCAGGCTCTGTGTCTGGATATCCGTGTGCTGGATGAAAACGGCAACGAAATCGAACTGAAGGAAGATACTGATGATGATGAAATCATGTACAGTGCTGAAATCAGTACTGAGTTGGTAGGCACCACAGAAGAGGTGCTTAACTCCGGTTTCGTTGTGGACGAAGGTCAGGAAGATATTATGAACAATGTGTTTGGCGACGAAGATGTTTCTGATCCGGACACATATGAAGACTAAGGAGGCGATACTATGTCAGGTGCAACATTTGATGCAATTAAAATTGGTATTGCTTCGCCGGAAATGATTCGGCAGTGGTCCTTCGGTGAGGTTAAGAAGCCGGAGACCATTAACTACCGTACCCTGAAGCCCGAACGGGATGGCTTGTACTGCGAAAAGATTTTCGGACCCACCAAGGACTGGGAATGTCATTGCGGTAAGTACAAGAAAATCAAGTATAAGGGCAAAGTCTGTGACCGCTGTGGCGTAGAGGTTACCAAAGCAAAGGTACGCCGTGAACGTATGGGTCACATTGAATTGGCAGCACCCTGCAGCCATATTTGGTACTTTAAGGGTATTCCTTCCCGTATGGGCTTAATTTTGGATATCAGCCCAAAGGTTTTGGAGAAGGTTTTATACTTTGCTGCCTATATTGTCACCGACCCCGGCGATACACCTCTGGAAAGAGCGCAGATTCTCTCTGAAAAGGATTATCGCGACTACCGCGAAAAGTATGAGGATGATTTCCGTGCCGGTATGGGTGCTGAGGCTGTCAAGGAGCTGCTGGAGCAAATTGATTTGGTAGCACTTTCTCACCAGCTGCGGGAAGAGCTGAAAACCGCTTCCTCCCAGAAAAAACTGCGGCTTGTTAAGCGCTTGGAGGTTGTGGAGGCATTCCGTGAGTCCGGAAACAATCCTGCATGGATGGTTATGGATGTTCTGCCGGTTATTCCTCCGGATATCCGTCCTATGATTCAGCTGGATGGCGGCCGTTTTGCCACCTCTGACTTAAACGACCTGTATCGCCGTGTTATCAATCGTAACAACCGCTTAAAGCGGCTCATTCAGCTCCACGCGCCCGATATCATCATCCGCAACGAAAAGCGTATGCTGCAGGAGGCTGTGGATGCGCTGATTGATAACGGCCGCCGCGGCCGTGCGGTTACCGGCGCAAACAACCGGGCGCTGAAATCCCTGTCCGATATGCTCAAGGGTAAGCAGGGTCGTTTCCGCCAGAACCTGCTGGGTAAGCGTGTTGACTACTCCGGCCGTTCCGTTATCGTTGTCGGTCCTGAGCTGAAGCTCTACCAATGCGGCGTGCCGAAGGAAATGGCAATTGAGCTGTTCCGTCCCTTCGTTATGAAGAAGCTGGTTGCCGACGGTCTGGCAAACAATATTAAGTCCGCAAAGAAGATGATTGATAAGGGCAAGACTGAGGTTTGGGATGCTCTGGATGAAATCATCAAGGACCGCCCGGTTATGCTTAACCGCGCACCCACGCTGCACCGTCTGGGTATTCAGGCCTTTGAACCCATTCTGGTGGAGGGCCGGGCGCTGAAGCTGCATCCGCTTTGCTGTACTGCGTTTAACGCCGACTTTGACGGCGACCAGATGGCTATTCACGTACCTCTGTCCGCAGAGGCACAGGCAGAGGCCCGTATGCTGATGCTTTCTGCCAACAACCTGCTGCGTCCTCAGGACGGCAAGCCCGTTACCGTTCCTACCCAGGATATGATTTTGGGTGCTTACTATCTGACTTATACCCGTTTGGGCAAGGCAGAAAAGGGCGCTGAGGAGGTCTTTGTCACCGATGCAGGTGAGACCGGGCTGCCTGTGGGTGAGCTTGTGGATGCCGATGAATTTGTGGCAGCCAACAAGAAGGCAAAGGCAGAGGGCAAGGCAATTGCTACTTTCCGTCCCAAGCTGAACTACTCCAGCGTGGAAGAAGCAATCGCTGCTTACGCTGACGGTGATGTGGGTCTGCACGCACCCATCCGTGTCCGTTACGTCAAGGAAGTGGACGGACAGATGCAGCACCGCATCATCAATGCAACAGTGGGCCGCTTGATCTACAACGAGCCGATTCCTCAGGACTTGGGCTTTGTTGACCGCAGCAAGCCCGATCACGAGTTCGATCTGGAAGTGGATTTCCTGGTTGACAAGAAGCAGCTGGGTAAGATTATTGATAAGTGTATCCGCAGACACGGCTTCACCATTGCCACGGAGATGCTTGACCGCATCAAGGCATTGGGCTACAAATTCTCCACCAAGGGTGCTATTTCCGTTTCTATCGCCGATATGGTGGTGCCGGAAATCAAGTATCAGCTGGTTAAGGATGCCGAGCAGAAGGTTGTGGAAATTGAGCAGTTCTACCGCAAGGGTATGATTACCAACGAGGAACGCTACCGGCTGGTTGTTCAGCAGTGGGAAAAGACCACTGCAGATGTTACCGGCGCATTGCAGGGCAATCTGGATGAGTTTAACCCCATCTATATGATGGCAGACTCCGGCGCCCGTGGTAGTATGGCTCAGATTCGCCAGCTGGCAGGTATGCGTGGTCTGATGGCGGATACCGCCGGTCGTACCATCGAAATTCCTGTTAAGGCAAACTTCCGTGAAGGCCTTAGTGTTCTGGAGTACTTCGTTTCCTCCAGAGGCGCACGTAAGGGTATGACCGATACCGCCCTTCGTACTGCAGACTCCGGTTACCTGACCCGTCGTATGGTAGACGTTTCACAGGATGTAATCATTCGTGAGCGTGAATGTGGCACGGACAGAGGCATTTGGGTAGGTGCTGTATACGACAAGAACGGCGACGTGGTAGACACCTTCGGCAACCGCATCCGGGGACGCTATCCTGTGTCGGATGTGCTGCATCCCGTTACCGGCGAGGTGCTTCACTCCAAGGATGTTATGATGATGCCGGAAGATGCCGCGAAGTTTGAAGCTGCAGGCGTGGAGAAGATTTATATCCGTACAATCCTTGGCTGCCGCGCCCGTGTGGGTGTCTGCGCCCGTTGCTACGGTATGAACCTGGCAACCTCCAAGGAGGTTGACCTGGGCGAAGCTGTTGGTATTATTGCCGCACAGTCCATCGGTGAACCCGGTACTCAGCTGACCATGCGTACCTTCCACTCCGGTGGTGTTGCCGGTGACGATATTACCCAGGGTCTTCCCAGAGTTGAGGAATTGTTCGAGTCCCGCCGTCCCAAGAAGATGGCACAGATCTCCGAAATTTCCGGTATGGTCTCTATTGACGATACCCACCGCACCGCAATGCGCAATATTACCGTTACTGCGGAGGATGGTGAGGTTAAGGTTTATCAGGTGCCATACTCTGTTGGGTTGAAGGTTGCCCACGGCAAGCAGGTTATGAAGGGCGAGCCCATTACTGATGGCGCATTGTATCCTCAGGATGTTCTGCGTATTTCCGGTGTGGAAGCTGTTCAGGATTATCTGGTACAATCCGTACAGGCAGTGTACCGTCAGCAGGGCGTTGAAATCAACGATAAGCACATTGAGGTTATCATCCGTCAGATGATGCGCAAGGTGCGCGTGGAAGATCCCGGCGATACCGAGCTGCTTACCGGAAGCACCATTGATACCTTCGAGTTTGAAGATGCCAATGCTGCTGTTCAGGCACGGATTGATGCCGGTGAGACAGATCTGCGTTTGGCAACCGCATCTGCAATGCTGTTGGGTATTACCAAAGCCGCTTTGGCAACGGATTCCTTCCTGTCTGCCGCATCCTTCCAGGAAACCACCAAGGTTTTGACGGATGCCGCAATTAAGGGCAAGGTTGACCGTTTGGTCGGCTTGAAGGAAAATGTGCTGATTGGTAAGCTGATTCCCGCAGGCTCCGGTCTGGTAGCCTACCGCGATTTCCAAATCAATGAGCTTTCTCAGGCAGAGCCTGCCGAGGCGGCTGCTGAAAGTGAACTGAGCTAAACAAAAGACCGCCGTTCTTCGGAACGGCGGTCTTTGTATAAGTTTATCGGGTGAGGAGGGGTAAAAAAGCGGTGAGCTTCGACTTTTTGCTTTTTATGCACCCACGAAGAAATGGAAAAAACCTTGGTTTCCCAATAATTTTTGTTGACATTTCCAAAAAAATGCATATAATAGTTAACTGTATGGACACTAAAAAAGAATGTAGGATCGTAGAATGCGGTACTATGGCAGAAAAACAGGCCGGAAAGGTCCTGGTCGGCGCCAAACAAATTCGTAAGGCGCTGGTTGCGGGTCGCGTAACAGAGGTTTTTCTGGCAAAAAACGCAGACCCTGCGATTACTGAGCCCCTTGAGGCCCAATGCAAAATGCATGCAATCAAATATGTCTGGGTCAAGTCTATGCACGAGCTCGGACAGGCCTGTGGCATTGAGGTGGGTGCAGCCGCCGCTGCCCGGGTACAATGATTTGTTTCTGACGGGAATTTCCCGCGGAATATATCCGCCGAAAGGCGAGAACGAAAGAAAGGAGAAAATGGATGCCTACTTTTAATCAGCTTGTAAGACATGGCCGTCAGCAGGTTACCTACAAGTCCACTGCTCCTGCTCTGCAGAGAGGTTTGAACACCCTTGAGAACAAGGCTACCGAACTGCCTTCCCCTCAGAAGCGTGGCGTGTGCACTGCTGTCCGTACCACCAGCCCTAAGAAGCCGAACTCCGCCCTTCGTAAGATTGCCCGTGTGCGTCTGACCAATGGCATGGAAGTTTCCGCTTACATTCCCGGTGTTGGCCACAACCTGCAGGAGCACTCTGTTGTTCTGATTCGCGGCGGTCGTGTAAAGGACCTTCCCGGTGTGCGTTACCACATCATCCGCGGCACTCTGGATACCCAGGGCGTACAGAATCGTATGCAGTCTCGTTCCAAGTACGGTGCAAAGCGTCCCAAGGCCGGCAAGAAGTAATTGTCAGTCTGGCGCAATCTAAAACTTGAATTATTCCAAGCCCGTTCGCAAGGCTTTGCCTTGCCATGTAGGTTTTTTATATAGAACCTCTGGCCAGGCACCACGAAAGTATCACTTTCGAGTACCGATGAAATCATTATTAATATGAAGGAGGGAAGCAAAGTGCCCAGAAGAGGTAATGTTCCCAAAAGAGAGGTTCTTCCGGATCCTCAGTATAATTCCGTTCTGGTTACAAAGCTCGTTAACAGCATTATGCTGGACGGCAAGAAGGGCGTAGCCCAGAAGGTTGTCTACGGTGCATTTGAGATTGTTGAGAGCAAGACCGAAAAGAACGGCCTGGAGGTTTTCCAGCAGGCAATGGAAAACATTATGCCCGCTGTTGAGCTGAAGGCTCGCCGTGTTGGCGGTTCCACCTACCAGGTTCCTATTGAAGTGCGTCCCGAGCGTCGTCAGACCTTGGGCCTGCGTTGGCTGACCACTTACAGCCGCGCCCGCAGCGAGAACACCATGAAAGAGCGTCTTGCCGCTGAAATCATGGATGCTGCCAACAACACCGGCTCCGCTGTGAAGAAGCGTGAGGATACCCACAAGATGGCCGATGCCAACAAGGCATTCGCACATTTCCGTTGGTAATAAAGGAGTTTCTTTATGGCTAGAGAGTATTCCCTGGAAAATACCAGAAACTTTGGCATCATGGCACACATCGATGCCGGCAAAACCACCACTTCCGAGCGTATTTTGTTCTACACCGGCAAAAACTACAAAATCGGTGAGACCCATGACGGCTCTGCTACCATGGACTGGATGGCTCAGGAGCAGGAGCGTGGTATTACCATCACTTCCGCTGC
>JAFVZT010000007.1 GCA_017508045.1 Oscillospiraceae bacterium
ACGGCTCTACCGTCCTCGTCCATATGATGCACCATATGCTGAACGAACGCAAAGTCAGCCTTTGACTTGGGCGCAAGTTTACCGTACTGATTGAAACGGTCATCCTCAATAAACTTTTGGTCGGCAGACCAGTTAGCAGAGTACGGAGGGTTAGCCACCTGAACACGGAAACGAAGGTCTCCGAAATAATCGTGTTCAAGGGTATCGCCGTTATAAATAGAGAAATTACGATAAGGAATACCACGCAGAATCATATTCATACGCGCCAAGTTGTATGTGGTCGAAGTAAGCTCCTGTCCGTAATAAAGGCGGACGTTAGCATATTTCTTCAATCTCAAGAGAAGAGAGCCTGAGCCACAAGTGGGGTCTGCTGCCGATTTTACATCGGTTAAACCAAGACAAGCTAAACGGCAAAGCAACTCGGCGGGACCGGCAGGAGTATAGAACTCACCCGCCTTCTTACCTGCGGTTGCTGCAAACTGACCGATAAGGTACTCGTATGCGTTACCAAGAACGTCAATCTTTGTATCTTCTACGCTGAAGTTGATTTCATCAAGGGATGCAATAATCTTGGACATAACGGCACTACGGTCTTTTACGGAATGACCAAGCTTGGTGGAGTCAAGTTGCATATCCGAGAACAAGCCGTCAAAATCACCTTGACTGTCGCGCCCAATGGTAGACTCCATGAGAGAGTTGATGGCTTTCTGCAAAAATTCGATATCAAAGGAACGGTTTTCAACCATTTTTACAAGGTTACGGAAAAGGAACTGAGGCTCGATGACGAAACCGAGGTCACGAAGGGACTCCTCAATAACGGCCTCGCGATATTCTTCATCCTTCCATGCATCTTCATAAGAAACGCCATCGTCCTTCAGAAGGTTGACCATATATTTTTCGGTACGGTCGGAAAGATAATAATAGAATATCATTCCCAAAATGTAGTTCTTAAACTCATACGCTTCCATATTGCCACGGAGCGCATTTGCCATAGCCCATAATTTATTGCAAAGCTCTTTTTGATGTAACTGAATGCTATTATCCATTTTTTATGTCTCCTATTAGTTGCTGAATTTATCAACGTGGGTGTAGATGAAATCTACAATTCTGCCTACCAAGGTACGCTTCTTAAGCAAAGGCATAGGTTGTGTTATGCGGTCACGAATATCACCGGGGTTAAGAACTCCTGTGAATTCATATTCTGCAATATGCTCTCTGAGTATAGCGGGGTCAACACCCTCAACGATAGCGAATGCCTCGATTTCTTCTGCTTTCTGCCTATTTTCAAAGTCGTTATATGCAGCGTCAATATCCTCACTACCATCGAACCCAGACACAACGTTATCAAGGAAGGCACGAAGGATATCGATTTTCTTATGAAGATGCATATTATCAGATCTATTAAGTTCATCCTTGATGTGCTCAATATCACGCTCACGGGTCTCCTTCGACTCGAAGTTGATATTGCGGATAAGGTTCATAATATACGCTACGTTGATACGGTCGCTTTCCATAAGTTCAATGCAGAAATCAACATCGTTAAGTACCGAAACGACCTCTTTACCCGTTTGATTTTTGCGGTATAGGAGCAGATATTTGCTCTTATAATCCTGATACTCTTGGTCAGTCAAATCAAGATTGCTGCGGTCAAAGCTAAATTCTACGAAAGTCTGCAAGGAAAGCAGATAACGGGTAAGTTCTCTAAAGAGGACAACGAACAACTTTTGGTCATCTTCGGAATACATCATATCCACCGATGCTGGGGTTGGAGCTAACTCTTTTATTTTAGCAACAAGCTCGTTAAATTTATTTGCGTAAAATTCAAAGGACTCTGCAATAATTCCTGTGGCTTGTCCCTTTGAGAAGAGCGCCAACGCATCGTCAGTTTTTTGCTTGAGGTTACGGTAGCATACGATGATACCCCAAGGCTTCGTTTCCTTCTCAACACGGTTGGTGCGGCTGTACGCCTGAAGTAAATCGTGGTACATCATATCCTTATCAACATAAAGGACGGAAAGCGGTTTGCTGTCGAAGCCGGTAAGGAACATATTTACAACAAGAAGGATGTCAAGAGGCTTGGTTTTCTTACCCTTAACACGGTCGGAAATATCCTTGTGATATGCGGAAAAAGTATCGGTGCTGAAGTTAGTGCTGAAAGTTTCGTTGTAATCCGAAATAATACGCTCAAGAGCATCACGGGAATGCTCATCGTGCCCTTCATACTCCTCGTTTGCACCATAAGAGAAAATACCTGTAATGTTCAAATCGTGCTTTATGGATTTGAATATAGAGTAGTATTTTACGAGCATCGGAATAGACGACACAGCAAAAATAGCGGTATACTGACGGTTACGAGTTTTTGCCTTATGGTTGTTTACAATATGGTTGGCAATAAGGCTCATACGCTCATCTGCCATATAAAGTTCACCAACGTCAATAGCCTCGGTCATTGTTGAGTCATTTTCATCGTAGTCACCACGAATGGTCCTTATATACTCAATATGGAAGCCGAGAACGTTGTTGTCAAAAATAGCATCTTTAATGAGGTAGGAATGGAGACACTCCCCGAACAGCATTTCCGTAGTTTGGGTAACCTTGCCCTCCACCTTGCCGTTAACCTCGAAACGAGGTGTTCCCGTAAAGCCAAAGAACTGTGCCTTGGTGAAGTGGCGTACGATATCTCTATGCATATCACCAAACTGTGAACGGTGGCACTCGTCAATGATGAATACTACCTTTTCGTTGCGGTAAAGCTCCATCGTTTTTGCGTATTGAGGTTTTTTAACAGCCGTGGACATTTTCTGAATCGTAGTGATAATAAGCTGGCGATTCTTGTCCTTCATCTGCCTTACAAGGACATCCGTTCTATCCGTAGTATCAACCGAGCCAGCCTCAAACTTATTAAATTCTTCGGTAGTTTGGGTGTCAAGGTCTTTTCGGTCAACCAAGAAAATAACCTTCTTGATGCTTGGAATGGTCGATAAAATTTGCGCTGTTTTGAATGCGGTCAGCGTTTTACCCGCACCCGTAGTATGCCAAATGTAAGCATTACGATTTGTAAGCGTAGCTTGACGGATAAGCGCTTCTGTAGCATATACCTGATAGGGACGCATAACCATCATAACCTTATCGGTGTCGTTCAGCACGGTGAATTTTGTAATCATCTTTACGAGTAAGTCACGTGCAAGGAACACAACCGAGAAGTCTTTGAGGTTAGTAACGCGGATATTATTATCGTCCGTCCAGAAGAAGGTGTGAGAATACATAATATCGCGGTCGCTATTAGCGAAATATTTTGTGTCAACGCCGTTGGATACCACGAACAACTGAATGAAGTGGTACAAGCCTTGGTATGAGTGCTTTCTATAGCGCATAATCTGATTAACGGCTTCCTTGATATCAACACCTCTACGCTTAAGTTCTATTTGCACGAGAGGGAGACCGTTAACAAGGATGGTTACATCATAGCGGTTGGTGTATTTACCTACAACTGTAGTTTGGTGGGTAACCTGAAAACGGTTTTTAGAGTGGTCTTCACTTAAAAGCTGTAAGTAGGGTCTTGTGCCGTCATCACGTTCAAGCACAAATTTATCACGCAAAATTTTTGCGCTCTCAAAAATGCTTTTACCATTAAGATAGTTAAGGACACGCTCCCACTCTTTAGCCGAGAGAGCTTTGCCGTTAAGATTTACGGCGTTAAAAGCCTCAAACTGTTCTTTGAAATTGGCAAGCAAAGCATCGTAGTCAGGAAGGCTTACAACACTATAATTCTGATTTTTTAATTGTTCTATCAACTGCTCTTCAAGTTGAGCTTCACTTTGATATGCCATAGTTATCATCCTCCCTTTAGTTTTCGTCGGGGACTATTTCCATAATGTCATCAAAATTGCAATTTAGCGCCACGCATATTTTAGCCAGCGTCTCTGCATTGACATTTTCCCCATGGTTGAGTTTGTTTAAGGTATACCCACTTAAATCGGCAGCCCTTGCCAAATCACCTTTTTTCATATCTCGGTCAATAAGGATTTTCCAAAGCTTTTTATAACTAATTGCCATACAATACCCCCTAAATGCGGTTAATGAGTTTATTATAGCATATTTTGTAAAAAAATACAATGGTTTTTGAGCTTTCGCTAACATTTTTTTGATATTCTTTATTGTAAAAAATATAACCTATAGCGTATCAGTTACTATAAATATAAAAAAAGGAGCCCGTCAATAGTTCTCAAACGATAGGCTCCTCATCATTTACTGCATTTCCTGCGCTTCCTCTTGGGGTCATAAGGCTTAAGGTGGAACTTCACCACAACCCAACTCCGAAAACGCTCGAAAGCGTTATCCGCATCCGGGTGAGGGATTTTCTTTGCGCCTACCCGCTCACGGAAAAATCTGTTCATCTCACGCTTATATCTAACGGAAGGCTCAATGTGGGGAAGGTCGTCCACCACCTTCTCGAATTGAGCAACGTCATCATAAAACTCATCAAGTTCCTCTTGCGTCATAGGTGGCAGCCCCGTAGCGGTAAGCATTTTATTGAACTCATCCAAATTTGCTTTATCGTCCATAGCATATCCTTTCAAATGAAGTCACCTATATTATAGCATAAAAGAACCCCTTTTTCAATACCAAATATCGTCCGCAGACTATAATTTTAACGATTACCATAATTTTAACGATTACCCATAAATTTAACGCAAGCAAAAAAGCCCATCCACCGAAAGTCCAAAACCTCTCGGAAGACGGGCTTCTTTTATCAAAAATACGCTTTTTATGCCTCGAAAGGGCAAAAATACCCCTAAAAAGCAATAAAAAACGCAGAATTGGCACAAATAATTGTATCCTATTCTGCGTTCTTATTTGGCGGAGAAGGAGGGATTTGAACCCTCGATACCCTTTTGGGGTATACACGATTTCCAATCGTGCGCGCTCGGCCAGCTACGCGACTTCTCCATAATTGTGACCGCCTGCGGTCAGCTTGCTTATATTACTCCATTTGTCATGATTTGTCAAGACCCAAAACCGAAAAACTTAATGCCCATATGTTAAATTTTCGGTTGACATTGAATAGAAAAGCCGATATAATGGCAGAGTTAAAAATGTGTATGCTACTGTGGCTCAGTCGGTAGAGCAGCTGATTCGTAATCAGCAGGTCGCCGGTTCAAGTCCGGCCAGTAGCTCCATGAAAGGGTCAAGCCGTCGGCTTGACCCTTTCATTATTTTGTAGTTGTTCGTCAATTATGCTCCAGGATAAGGTTCAAGGCAGCAATTGTCGCCTGCTTTCGAACAGCTTCCCGTTCTCCCGTAAAAACAAAATGCTTGGACAGGCAGCAATTATGGTCAGAATAGCCAATAAATACCGTTCCCACAGGATTACCAAACGCATCCCCTCCCGGACCGGCAAGACCGGTGACCGACACCGCAATATCAGAACCTAAAACTCTGCGCGCACCACAAGCCATTGCCTCGGCTACCTCAGAGGATACCGCCCCTACCCTATTTAGTAATTCGGCATCCACACCAAGCTGACTGATTTTGACATCGTTGGTATAGCTGATAATACCGCCAACATAAACTGCAGAGCTTCCCGGAACAGCGGTTAATGCCGATCCGATACCACCACCGGTGCAGCTTTCCGCAGTTGCCAGAGTTCGTCCACGGAGAGCAGTAATTACATCACAGGAAAGCTTCATCATCATATTTTACCGTGACCTTCTCAACACCGGACAGTGCCTCTTGGATCAGCACTTCCCTATCCAGTTTTCGCTCTGCGTGGGTAACCTGTCCAAGGGTGGGCTTTGTCTTGGGATGCTTCGGTGTAAACACTGTGCAGCAATCCTCATAAGGCAAAATTGCCGTTTCCATTGTGCCGATTTTTCGGGCTATAGAAATGATTTCTTCCTTGTCCATACCAACCAAGGGCATAAAGATAGGAACATCCACAACCGCACCGGTTACAGCCATAGCCTCCATTGTCTGGCTGGCTACCTGGCCCAGGTTCTCTCCGGTAATCAGCGCCTTACAGCCATCGTCCTTGGCGATGCGTTGGGAAATTTCCATCATAAACCGGCGCATAATCAAAGTAAAATATTCCTCAGGACAATTATCCCGTATTGCCTCCTGTATTTGCGTAAAACTGACAATATTGACTGTCATTCGTCCGCAGTATTTGGTCACCAGTCGAGCAAGCTCTAAAACCTTGTTCTTAGCAAGCTCCGAGGTATAGGGATAAGAAAAAAAGTGAACGCATTCAATTTCAACGCCGCGCTTGGCAATCATATAGGCCGCAACAGGAGAATCGATACCACCGGAGAGCAAACACATTGCTCTGCCACCCACACCGGTAGGCAATCCACCGGCACCGGGCACAGCAGGACCGTGGACATAAGCTGCTAAATCCCGTACCTCAACATAGACCGTATAGGCAGGATTGTGAACATCTACAAGGCAGTTGGGATGTGCCTCAGCAAGCCTTCCACCTATTTCCTGGGAAATCGCAATGGAAGTCATGGGAAAAGCCTTATCAGAGCGTTTTGATTCCACCTTGAAGGATTCTGCACAGTCCAAATCATCGCCGAGATAGGCCTCAACCGCATCAAAAATGCTATCAATGTCCTTTTGGCAAGGCCTACATCTGCACAAGCTCACCAGACCGAAAATGCAACGGCAAGCCTCCCATGCGCCTTCAATATCCGCTTCATCATCCATGGGCTCAACATAAACCGTAGACTGCATAATATAGACATCAAAATTGCCGTAGGCCTTCATCCGCCGACGTATATTCTGACGAAGCTTATCTTCAAATTGGCGTTTATTTGCACCCTTTAGTACAATTTCGCCCAATTTTAACAAAAAAATCTCCTTCACAAGCTTACTCCTTACATTTTATAAATTAACTGTCCTGTATTGAATTGCCTCTGCAATGTGGTCGCTTGTAATATTCTCAGATTCCGCAAGGTCTGCAATGGTTCTGGCAACCTTCAAAATTCTGTCATAGCTTCTGGCTGTCAAACCGAACACCTCAAAGGCACGCTTCATCAACTCCGCAGATTCTGCGTCCAGCCTGCAAAATTTCCTAAGCTCATCAGGTCCCATTCTGGAATTACACAGCCCACTATTTGAACCAAACCGACGATTCTGAATGGTCCTTGCAGCATCGACGCGACTCTTAATCTCAGAAGAAGGTTCAGCCTCTTGCCTTCTGCGCAAATCTTCATACTGAACTGCCGGAACTTCAACAATAATATCAATTCTGTCCAAAAGCGGTCCGGAAATACGGCTTCTGTAGTTATCTACCGAGAATTGTGTACAGGTACATCGACCGGAGGGGTCGCCGTACCAACCGCATTTACACGGATTCATTGCACAAACCAGCATAAACTCCGCCGGATATTTCACCGTGGAAGAAATGCGGGAAATTGTGACTGAACCGTCCTCAAGCGGTTGACGCATTAAATCGAGGGTGTCCCTTTTAAATTCCGGCAGCTCATCCAAAAACAAAACACCCTTATGTGCCATTGAAATTTCGCCGGGCTTAGGGTTTGTTCCGCCGCCGGTTAAACCCATATTAGATATGGTATGATGAGGAGAACGAAAAGGTCTTTGGGTTATAAGCGGGGACTTCTCGGAAAGCATACCCAAGACAGAATAGATCTGTGTGACTTGAAGAGATTCGGACCAAGTCATATCCGGCAGAATGGATGGCAGGCGTTTGCTAAGCATACTCTTTCCGGAGCCCGGAGGACCGATTAACAGGACATTATGGCTGCCTGCTGCAGCAATCTCCATAGCGCGCTTGGCGTTTTCCTGTCCCATAACATCCTTGAAATCCAGCGCCATATCATTTCTTCGTTCAGGAACCCAAATCGGTTCCTCTTCGATGGTCGTCTCCCCATTTAACGCCGACACAAGCTCACTGACGCTCCGTACAGGGATAATAGCCGCACCTCTAGAAAGCGTAGCCTCTGCTGCATTCTGGGCAGGTACATATAAGGTTTTGAAGCCTTCTTTCTTTGCCGCAATCGCCATAGGAAGTACACCACTGACGGGACGTATTTGCCCGTCCAGACTCAACTCACCGATAAATGCACAACTGGAGTTAGGCCTTTTCACAGTGCCGCAGGCCGACATAATGCCTAAAAGGATCGGCAAATCATAGTGCGTTCCGACCTTCTTAAGACTTGCAGGAGCAAGATTTACGGTAATTCTTCCGGTTGGAAATTTTAATCCACTGTTTTTCGCAGCTGCACGAACACGTTCCCGTGCCTCCTTTACAGCAGCATCCGGTAGTCCGACAATATCAAATGTGGGTAGACCATTGGAAATATAACACTCAACAGCTACAGCACTGCCGTCAATACCGTGAAGACCCAATGTGTTGACACTGCAAATCATAATCTCATCTCCTTCATACTACAATATCATACTCTATTCCGCACAAAAACACAATTCTTTTTTTATTTTATTCGCTTTAAGCTTTCACCTGCAAAAACATATGACAAGCATTGACAAATTCCATTATTTTTTTGTATATCTTTGCAGATAACCGCTTTACAAATGACTTTGAAAGTGGTATGATATTTTCGTTAAAGTATGAAAACACTAGGAGGTATATTATCTTGGCAAGAAAGTTTAAAACAATGGACGGTAATACCGCTGCTGCCCACGTAAGCTATGCCTTTACTGAGGTTGCTGGTATCTACCCGATTACTCCGTCCAGCCCTATGGCCGACTACGTTGACCAATGGTCTGCTGCCGGTCGTAAGAACATTTTTGGTGACACCGTAAAGGTTGTCGAGATGCAGTCTGAGGCCGGTGCTGCAGGTACTGTTCACGGCTCTTTGGCCGCCGGTGCGCTGACCACAACCTATACTGCTTCTCAGGGCCTTCTGCTGATGATCCCCAATATGTATAAGATTGCCGGCGAACTGCTGCCCTGCGTCTTCCACGTATCTGCACGTACCGTAGCAGCTCAGGCCTTGAACATCTTCGGTGACCATTCCGACGTTTATGCCTGCCGTCAAACCGGTTTTGCTATGCTGGCTGAAACCAATGTGCAGGAGGTTATGGACCTTGGTGCTGTTGCACATCTTGCTTCCATTGAAGGCCGCGTTCCCTTTATCAATTTCTTCGACGGCTTCCGTACATCCCACGAGATCCAGAAGGTAGCCATTTGGGATTATGAGGATTTGAAGGAAATGACAAATATGGAGGCTGTCGAAAGCTTCCGCAAGCACTCCCTGAACCCCGAGCGCCCTGCAATGCGTGGTTCTCACGAGAATGACGACATCTTCTTCCAGCATCGTGAAGCCTGCAATAAGTACTATCAGCAGCTGCCTGCAGTAGTTGAAAAGTATATGGCAAAGGTTAATGAAAAGCTGGGCACCAACTATCAGCTGTTCAACTACTATGGTGCTGAGGATGCTGACCGCATCATTGTTGCTATGGGTTCTGTTAACGACGTTATTGAAGAAGTCATTGACTACAAGAATGCCCACGGCGAAAAAGTCGGTGTTGTTAAGGTACGCTTGTTCCGTCCCTTCTGCCCCGAAAAGCTGATCGCTGCTATTCCTGCAACTGCTAAGAAGATTGCTGTTCTGGACCGTACCAAGGAACCCGGTTCTCAGGGCGAACCTCTGTACCAGGATGTTGTTATGGCTTTGGCTAAGGCCGGCAAGAATGATGTCACCGTTATCGGTGGCCGTTACGGCTTAGGCTCTAAGGATACGACTCCTGCCTCCTTCTTTGCTGTCTACGACGAGCTGGCTAAGGATGCTCCCAAGCAGGAGTTTACTGTGGGTATTGTGGATGATCTGACCAATCTGTCCTTGGATGAAAAGGTCTCCCCCAACACTGCTGCAGAAGGCACCATCGAGTGCAAGTTCTGGGGTCTTGGCGGTGACGGCACTGTTGGCGCAAACAAGAACTCCATTAAGATAATCGGCGACCACACCGGCAAGTATGTACAGGCTTACTTCCAGTACGACTCTAAAAAGACCGGCGGTGTTACCGTTTCCCACCTACGTTTCGGCGACAAGCCCATTAAGTCTCCCTACTACATCAACAAGGCTGACTTTGTTGCCTGCCACAACCCCTCTTACATCACCAAGGGCTTCAAGATCGTTCAGGACGTTAAGCCCGGCGGTGTATTCCTGATTAACTGCCAATGGACTCTTGAGGAGCTGGAGCATCATTTGGATGCCGCTTCCAAGCGTTATATTGCAGAAAACAACATTCAGCTGTACCTCATCAATGCCATTGACCTTGCTATTAAGGTTGGTATGGGCAAGCGTACCAATACCATTTTGCAGTCTGCATTCTTCTCTCTGGCAAATGTTATGCCCAGCGACGAAGCCATCGGCTATATGAAAGCTGCTGCAGAAGCTTCCTACCTGAAGAAGGGCCGCGATGTTGTTGATGCCAACTGGAACGCCATTGACGCCGGTGCTACTGCATACGTCAAGGTTGATGTTCCCGCTGCATGGGCAGATGCTGAGGCTGTTAAGACTGAGCTGAATTTGGAAGGTAATGCCGATACCGTTGCCGTTGTTAAGAACATTTTGACCCCTGTCGGCAAGATGGACGGCTACAGCCTGCCTGTATCTGCATTTGAGCCGTATGCTGACGGTCAGTTTGCTCTTGGCGCTGCTGCTTACGAAAAGCGCGGTGTTGCTGTTACCGTTCCTCATTGGGACGAGACAAAATGTATCCAGTGTAATAACTGTGCTTATGTTTGCCCCCACGCCACAATCCGTCCCTATGCCTTAACGGAAGATGAGGCCGCAGCCGCTCCTGCCGGCACCCGTCTTGTGGACATCAAGGCCGGCAAGGGTAAGGGTGTTTACAAGTACACCATGGCTGTTTCTCCTTTGGATTGTATGGGCTGTGGCGTTTGTGTAGGCGTATGTCCTACCAAGGCCATCACCATGGTTCCTCAGGAACAAGAGCTATGCGAACAGGAAGTATTCAATTATATGGTTTCCAAGGTTTCTCAGAAGCCCGAAATGGAAGACAATACCGTCAAGGGCAGCCAGTTTAAGAAGCCTCTGCTTGAGTTCTCCGGCTCTTGCGCAGGTTGTGCTGAAACCAGCTATGCTCGTCTGGTAACCCAGCTGTTTGGTGACCGTATGTACATCTCCAACGCTACCGGCTGTTCCTCTATCTGGGGCGGTCCTGCTGCTACCTCTCCCTACTGCGTCAACGCTGAGGGTCACGGTCCTGCCTGGTCCAACTCCCTGTTTGAGGACAACGCTGAGCACGGCTTAGGTATGTACACCGCACAGGCTGTCATCCGCGAGTCTCTGGCAAACAAGGTTCGTTCTGTTATGGAGGATACCTGCTGCGAAGATCGCAAGGCTGCCTGCCAGGCTTGGCTGGATACCTTCAATGACGGCGAAGCAAACAAAACCGCAACCAAGGCATTGATTGCAAGTCTGGAAGCCAATGTCTGCTGCGATACTGTCAAGGAGATCCTTGCTAAGAAGGAATACCTGTCCAAGAAGTCCGTGTGGATTTTCGGTGGTGACGGCTGGGCTTATGATATCGGCTTTGGCGGTGTTGACCACGTACTGGCTTCCAATAAGGACGTAAACATCTTCGTATTTGATACCGAGGTTTACTCCAACACCGGTGGACAGGCCTCCAAGGCCTCTAACATCGGTCAGGTCGCTCAGTTTGCAGCCTCCGGTAAGGAAACCAAGAAGAAGTCCCTGGCTGAAATTGCAATGTCCTATGGCTATGTATATGTTGCACAGATTGCTATGGGCGCTAACCAGGCACAGACCATTAAGGCGATCTGCGAGGCAGAAGCCTATAACGGACCTTCTCTGATTATCGGCTACGCTCCCTGCGAGATGCACTCCATTAAGGGTGGTATGACAAACTGCCAGGCTGAAATGAAGAAGGCTGTGGATTGTGGCTACTGGAATCTGTTCCGCTTCGACCCCTCCAAGGAGACAGGCAAGTTCACTCTTGACTCCAAAGCTCCTAAGGACGGTTATCAGGAATTCCTGATGAACGAGGCTCGTTACAGCCGCCTGACCCGTGAGTTCCCTGAGCGTGCTACTGAGCTGTTTGCAAGAAACGAAGCTGCTGCTAAGGAGCGCTACGAGCACCTGCTGAAGCTGGTAGAAATGTACAAGGACTAATCCTAAATCTCCAATCATCCCTTGGGCTTTCCCAAGGGATGATTTTTTTGCATAAAAAACCTCCGACACTATTGTGTCGGAGGAATACGCTATTATTCATTGGTCGCTTCTTTATTCTGTTTATCTTGTTGTTTCTTTCCATTCTTGGATTTCATTATCATTCGTCGATTTCTTTCAATCGGCTGTTCAATTAGCTTATCCGGACAGACTTCTTTTTCCTGCAGGTGTCTGTTTGTAAATTCGCGAAGCAGTGAATATATTACAGATGCAAACGGAATCATCAGGAACATACCGATAACTCCCATTAACTCTCCACCGACTGCAACAGCAACGAGAACCCACATACCGGATAAGCCTATGGATGTTCCAACGACTCTGGGATAAATGAGGTTATTTTCAATTTGCTGCAGTACAACAAACATAATTACAAACCAAAACGCCTGAACAGGATCTGCCACAAAAATGAAGAAGGCGCCCAAAATGCATCCAACCCAAGCACCAACAACGGGAATGAATGCTGTCACAGCGACCAGTACGCTAACAAGAGGAATATACGGCATATTGAATATTGCCATTGAAATTGCAAAGAGGCCTCCTAAAATACAGACTTCAATACACTGACCGGAAAGAAAATTGGAAAAAGTTCCATTTGTAAGCTGGGAAATATGCACAGCTTTATCCGCAACCTTTTCAGGAAGAAATGCATATAACAATTTTCTGCCTTGTCTTGCCAGTGTTTCCTTTTGGAACAGGCAATAAACAGCAAATACGATAGAAATAAACATATTAAACACTGCGCCTGCAATGCTGCCAATTGCAGAAAACGCCTTATCAAGGATGGTTGAAACACTGTTGCCAATCATGGAAATTGCCTTTTCAACCAGACCTGCCCAATCTAAATTTTCAAAATCTGTATTATTGACAACCCATTCCATCACTTGTGGGTTTTGCTCAAGGAAGGTTCTTACCGCATTCTCTACCTCATCGATGAATGCATAGAGCTTTGGTATCAACGACTGGATTGTACTGATTAACTGGGGAATCAGCAGCCAAAACACCAGCGCCAAAACCAGAAGAACCGCAACAAGAGTCAGCAAAACAGAAATTGTTCTGCGCAGTCTTGTGTTGTTAACCCCTCTGACCAAATGCTCAAAGCTTCGCATAGGAACGTTTAAAATAAAAGCAAGGCAAGCACCAATCACAAAGGGAGAAAGCACGCCTTTAATGATGTCGTAAATTTCCGCTACGCGCTCAGTTTCACTTAAAAACCAATATAACACGATACAAACAGAAACGCCAATAAATATATTGCGCAGGGTCTTTTTCTCGATGTGCAATTCATTATCCTCCTGTATCCTCAAACTGCCGCAGATACACTCTTTTATGTTATTATTTTACAATCATACCTCGCTTCTGTCAAGGACGCATATTCTTTATTATTCGTTCATATCCTGTTCATGGCAGGACACACCAGGGAGGGAAGAATATGGCTGATACGATTGAGAAGAGAGCCTGCGAACTGGCTGTGTACATAATTGAAACCGGCGCCACAGTACGGGCAGCCGCAAAGCGTTTCGGAATATCCAAATCCACCGTACATAAAGATTTATCACAAAGACTGCCACAATACAACAAAAGTCTGTATTATCAGGTTCGATGCGTCCTTGATGAAAACAAAGCACAGCGACATATCAGAGGCGGCATCGCAACACAAAGGAAATATAAAGAACGAATCATAAAATAGCAAGCAGCCCAACCTCCTTGGTTGGGCTGCCATATTATAAATCGTCTGCATCCTGAACAGGGATTTCATAAGGATCGGCCGGTCTTCCGGTATAACTGCCCTGTGGATCAGTCTGTATTGGTTTTTCTTTCTTCTTCACAAAATCACCCCGATGTAGCTTAACCAGATTTGCATTTTAATATCCGCCATGGTATACTAAATAGGGGTGATCGTAATGTTTGAGATTACACTGATAACAGTGGGTAAACTGAAAGAGAAGTTCTATTTATCCGCAGCCGATGAATATCAAAAAAGGTTAAGTGGATACTGCAATGTCAATTTAATTGAGCTTCCGGAAACAAAATTGCCGGATAATCCATCCCCTGCTGAAATTGAAATGGGTCTAAACAAAGAAGCATCGTTAATAGAAGCAAAAATACCAAAGGGCGCGTGGTTTTGCATCTTAACACCGGAAGGGACACAGCTTTCATCAGAAGAACTTGCCCAAAAAATTCATAATGTAAAACTCAGCGGAAAGAGCAGTGCCTGTTTCCTTATCGGATCTTCCTTCGGCATTTCAAAAACCGTTAAAAACAAGGCAGATTTCAAATTATCTATGAGCCATATGACATTCCCCCACCACTTGGCAAGAATTATGGTATTAGAACAGCTGTACCGTGCTGAGGCCATACAGGCAGGCAGTAAGTATCATAAATAATTAAAACTCGCCGGTATGATACATCACGGCAGACAGCGCACACAGCGGTGCCGTCTCACACCTTAGAATACGCTTTCCAAGGGTGCAAATGTGAAAACCGGCTTGAACAGCCTGTTCCACTTCCCTGCATTCTAAGCCACCTTCTGGGCCTGTAAGCAAGCTAATCGTCTGAAATTTGACATTGGAAAGAGCTGCCTTCAAGGTATTTGCCTGCTCGTTCTCATAAAATAAAATTGCAAGGTCAGCTTGAGCGGCACGCTTCAGCGCCTCTGGATAACTGTTTAGAATAATCACCTGCGGAACTAGACCGCGTCCGGACTGCTCCGCGGCAGATACGGCAATTTTTTGCCATCTTTCCAGCTTCTTTTTCAGGCTTTTTTCATCCGGACGGGAAACACATCTTTCTGTGGGAAAGGCCACAATTTCATAGGCACCAAGCTCAGTTGCCTTCTGTATCACGTGCTCCGGTTTATCCCCCTTTGAAAAAGCCATATATACGCTTGCTTTAACTGCTGCTTCTGCCTCAGATACCTGACAGGACTTTACAGTTAAGCTGAATTTTCCGGGTGCAATATCGCTGACAACGCATTTGCATTCCCTACCCTGCCCGTCACAGACAATAACCTCTTCTCCTACCTTTAATCGCAATACCATCGCATGCTCGAGGTTACTGCCGGTCAAAGTAAGTGTATCGCTATTCAATTCCCTGGCATCAACGAAAAATCTAGCCATTGAAAAGCCTCCTAATTTAATACTTTGCAGTCATTATACCAGATGGGCAATTACAAAGCAATAACTCAAAACGTACAGATTAAAGTATTGACAAAAACATATGTCTTTGTTATAATTCTCTAGTGCAACGCGAGAGTGTTGGAATGGTAGACAAGCACGTTTGAGGTGCGTGTGGTTTCGCCGTGTGGGTTCGAGTCCCATCTCTCGCACCATCTAACAGGTTATCCCAACCGGGATGACCTGTTATTTTTTTGCATGAAAGGATTTTGACTGCTCTAATTGTCTAATATTATTGAAACGCTTGCACATAATAAGCAAAAAGGAGGCAAAATAATGGCAAACGAAAAACGCGGAAAGCAAAGCTTTATATTAGAAACGCCACCAGTAATAACCAATTGGGCCAGTGTTGCCGGAAAAAAAGAGGCAGAGGGTCCACTTGGAAAGTCCTTTGATATAACACAGTCCGATTCTTATTTTGGACAAAAAAGCTGGGAATTAGCCGAAAAAAGAATGCAACAGATGGCTTTGGAAACATTAGCAAAAAAATCCGCAATTGCTATGAAAGAGTTTGGCCTTGTTTTTTCGGGTGATTTGTTAAACCAGTGTATCGGCTCATCCTTTACCTTAAGAAACACCGGCGTTCCGCATATCGGATTGTATGGCGCCTGCTCAACAATGGCAGAAAGCCTCTTAATGGCATCTATGGCTGTTGGCGGAAACTTTTCCGACCGTGTTGTTGCATTAACTTCATCACACTTTGCTTCCTCAGAGCGACAGTATCGATTTCCCCTGGGGTACGGCGGGCAAAGAACGCCTACCGCCCAATGGACTGTTACCGGCTCAGGCGCCGCTTTGGTTTGTAAAAGCGGTAAGGGGCCTAAAATTACAGCGTGTACAATCGGTACCGTTACAGATTTGGGAATTAAAGATGCAAACAATATGGGCGCAGCGATGGCGCCCGCTGCCCTGTCGACTATTCGCGCTCATTTTGAAGATCTTGGCTGCAAACCCGATGATTTTGATTTAATTGTTACCGGAGATCTCGGTCAGCTTGGTAAGGATGTACTTCTCACCCTCGCGCAAAAAGAGGGCCTTAGTCTTGGCGGAAAACTCACTGACTGTGGAACGCTTGTTTTCGATGTCACAAAACAGGATGTGCATTCCGGTGGCTCCGGATGTGGCTGCAGCGCCATTACGCTTTGTGGATATCTGCTGAATAAACTAAATAGCGGAAAGCTTAAGCGTATTTTATTTTGTGGCACCGGTGCGCTATTGTCTCCTACTTCTTCACAGCAGGGACTCCCTGTTCCGGGTGTCTGTCACGCCGTTTCAATCGTTGGAGGTTAATGCAATGGATATTATTAAGGCTTTTTTTGTTGGCGGTTTATTCTGTTTGATTGGCCAACTTCTCATTGATAAAACAAAGCTGACACCTGCAAGAATTCTTGTAAGCTATGTTGTTGTCGGTGTTATACTTGGAGCAATCGGAATTTATAAGCCCATTATTGATTTTGCCGGTGCCGGTGCTACGGTTCCACTTACAGGATTTGGAAGTAATCTTGCCAAGGGTGTAAAAGAAGCGGTAAGTGAAGCTGGATTTATCGGCATTTTTACAGGTGGATTAAAAGCGACAGCCGGCGGAATAACTGTAGCGATTTTTGCAGGGCTTTTAGCAAGTCTGATTTTTAAGGCTAAGGATAAATTCTAAGGATTGGGGTACACTACTGTAGCGGACATCCGCAAATGTAGAAATGGAGGAATTTACGATGAACGATCAGAATAAGAACCAGCAGAACCAGCAAAATCAGCAGAACCAGCAAAATCAGCAGAACCAGCAGAACCAACAGAACCGCAACAGCCGGTAATTTTAAATCCTCCAGCCGATTGGCTGGAGGATTTTTTCGAAAAGATTATATGACGGGAATAAACTTACCCATATGAAAATAGTACAAGAACGCAGCTTTGACGGGTAGGCGGTAAATCTTTTCAAGTGCCTTAGCATAAGTCGTAATTTGAGCGCAGTAGCCTTGGGAAACTGCGGTAACTGTTTCATCATTAATACGGTCCGTTTTAAAATCAATTACGATAATGCCATCAGGTTCAATGATTGCACAGTCGACCACACCCTGGAGCATAATCTTCTCATCACCTACACCGGGACAATAGTTGGATGCATCGTCAAGAATCGAAAACTTAAACTCCCGCAGTACATTCTGACTCATACGGAGCTTCATACCAAGTTCCGTAGAAAACAGGTCGGCAATTGTTTGAGCATTTATAGAATTTTTCAGTTCCTCAGATATGTATTTCTCCTTAACGAGTCTGGATAACTCCCCTTTTATCGAATCATAATCCCCGCAGGCATCATACCGAATATACTGCATTACAGTATGCATAGCATTACCATAGGTAATCCCTCCGGATGACTTTTCAATAAACGCAGGTTTTCTCCAGCTGTACTGCCCAACCGTGGTGTGATCGGTGTTTTCCGATGCCTCGATGTCTTTAATGCGACCTTTAATTTGGGTAGCGGTCTGTTTTGAAGGGGATTGTGTCGATAAGGCGAAGGGATACTGAAATGCCAACGCATCACGTAGCTTATGAACCGGCACCTGGAAAGCAACGCTTTCAACATCCTCTTGTCGGGCAGGTCCACCGCAATCCTCTGCCGGAGAATATCGAATACACCATCCGTCAGATTTATGCTTCAAGGCAGTTAACAGCACCCAAACACCCGGGGAATCTGCATCCTCTGATATTAATGACAAATCACCCATCTGCGCACGATAAGACAGCTCAGAAATTCCTTGACTAACATTTTTAAGGGTATAAGTCATTATTAAGCGATCTCTGGCCCTGGTCATTGCGACATACAAAACACGAAGTTCCTCGGATATGTTTTGTGTAAGCATTTTTGCGGAAATCGCATGCTTTGCAATGGTGGGATACCGCACTCTATTGACAGTATCCAAACCGGACAGGCCAAGGCCAAGCTCTTTATCACATAATACCTGTGCGCGGATATCCTCCTTATTAAACTCCTTTGAAAGACCGCAAAGGAATACAACAGGAAACTCAAGACCCTTAGATTTATGAATGCTCATAATTCGTACTGCGTCGGTAGTGCTGTCCTCGGATGATGTTTCCAACCCACGTTCCTGAAGAATTTCAAGATGCTCCAAGAAGTGAGATAATCCACAGCAAACGGACTGTTCATATGCAGTAACATATCTACAGAAGCTTTGCAAATTTTCAACCCGTTCAAACCCATCCGGTAATGCTGCGTATACACTGTCCATATGCGTTACAGACAGAATCTGCATAATTAACTGCGTCAAACTGATGAGCTGAGATTGCCGGCGCAAATCATCCAGTAATGCCAAAAAGGACTTTGCCTTTTCGGTTTCGTGCCCCTGAAGCGCTTCAAAAATAGAAACTGCTTTGTTATGATACCTCATTTCGGCCAATTCATCAGCAGTAAATCCGATAATACGACTGGACAAAACAGATAATAGCGGAATATCCTGAAGCGGATTGCTTACGATTTGCAAAAATGAACACAAAACCTCAACCTCTTCGCATTTTAGAAGGTCAGTGCCACCTCCACATACGCAACGGATTCCACGCTGCTGCAATGCAAATTGGTATTGCGTTCCTACAGAACCGGGAGAACGCAGAAGGATGACTATATCATCTGCAGTAATCGGACGCAAACCCCCATCCTGCCGTATCATATGTGTGCCGTCCAGCAACTGCGCTATTGCCTGCGCAACAAAATTTGCCTCAGTGGCATATTTGTCTTCACCAGCCTCAAGGGCGTATAATTCAAGCTCCTGCTCCTCAAGAGGAATATGTGGAATTCCTTCCTTAAGTCTTTCCTCCTCGCCGTATTCAAGTCCGCCAACCTGTCTCGACATACAGGTAGAAAACACATCATTAACTGCTTGAATAACGCCACCGGAGGATCTGAAATTGCTGCTTAGCAATATCTTTCTGCCCTGCCCAACCTCCGCTTCCTCTGCAGGCACGTAAGTGTCATATTTCTTTAGGAAAATTCCGGGATCCGCTAAGCGGAACTGATAAATAGATTGCTTTACATCACCAACCATAAAGCAATTTTGCTTTTTATCGGTCAGTGCTTCAAAAATGGCGTCTTGAACCGCATTAGAGTCTTGATACTCATCAACCATAACTTCCCGGAACCGATTGCTGATCTCATTGGCAATTTGAGTAATGCCGCTGCGGGATTTGCCTAGCAGCAGATCAAGGGTTTTATGCTCCAAATCCCCAAAATCCAGAACTCGACGGCCGCGTTTCAGCTTGGTATATGCGCTGTCAAATCTCCTTGTCAATTCAATAAGGCCACGAGTTGCAGCTTGCGACATAGCAATATCAACGACAATTTGCTCTGTGCGCATTGAGAACCTGCGTAATTTCTTAGCAAGACCTTTTTTGCAGGCCTCCCGAACAGATTTAATTTGTTCCTTTAGTTCCAAGTCAGCACATTTCGGAGAAAAAACCAATCTCCCATACTCAATCTCCATATGGGCGCGGATATCTTCCCAGGTATCGCATTTGCGAAGTGCTGTCAACTGGTCAACTACTGTCCACAGCAAGGCGCTGGGCTTCTCCATATAATCCTGACCCATAATCGTCTTTGCTGTATTTTCTATGGATTTAATCTGAAGATCCAGATATCTATGTAGGTCGTCAATCAAGTACTTGCCCCATATGGTCTCAGAGGCATCTTTAATGGCCGTATTGTTATTGATTTGAACGCACCAATCCAACCACGCCTCCGGGTTAAGATGGCAGCGAGCGCTGTTATAGACCTTATAAACAATATTGGGTATTTGACGGTCATCTCTGCCGAAGCCTTGGGTATTTACGAACGAGGACAAATCCTCGTCGGTTTGAATTTGCGCATATGCCTCATCTAAAATGTGCTGCATCGCATAGGCTCTAAGCTCTTGCGCTTCATTTTCATCTGCAACACGAAAATCGGACATAATATCAAGCTGATAGGCATATTCCCGTAAAATATCTGTGCAGAAGGAGTGAACCGTGGATATTTTTGTAAGATACAGACGCTGCAGCTGTTTTTGAAGATGGCGGTTCTCGGGATTTTCTGCAATACATTGCGTAAGTTTATTTGCAATTTTCCCACGAAGCTCAGCTGCGGCCGCTTTTGTATAGGTAATGATTAAAAACTCATCCAGGTCCGCCGGATCAACCGGGTCAGTAAGATAGCTCAGTAAACGGTCAACAAGCACCTTCGTTTTACCCGATCCGGCTGCGGCAGAGACAAGTAGCTTTCCGCCTCTATTGGAGATTGCCATTTCTTGCTGTACTGTCAATTTTTCAGCCACGGTCCCTCACCTCCTCCTCAACCGCTTCCCAAAACCATTTGGAAGACATTGTCTTATAATTTCTCCGCTGTGTTACAGTTTCCAAGTGACACACAGAACTGTACGGACAAAAGGTACATGCATTATGACTATTGCCACGTGTGTAGGGATTGGGCGAAATATCGCCGGAGGAAATCGTAACAATCATACCCTCAAGGCATTTAAATACATATTTTTTTAGAAGTGCAAGCTGCTCCTTGCTTGCCAAGTCACCGGAAAGACTACCGTCTTTCAATTTGGAATATGGCATACGGCTTGTCCGATCTGATGATTCCATAGCCTGTAAAACCGCATCATCAGACAGCAGCAGACCCTTGCGTTTCCACAGCTTACTGCGCTCCAAAACCGCTTCATCCTTCGTTAGGATGCCGTCTGCCGTCAGAATAGGGGCTCTTGCAGGAAAATACTGTACACCCGCCGGGATTCTGGAATCTCCAAGGAGTAATTGACCTTCCTGCTCTAATGCAAACAGATATAACAGCATCTGTAAACCGACACCGTTAAAAATGTCACAGTAGTCAAAATCCTTCTTTCCAGTTTTATAATCAACTACCCGGAAATATGTATCCGAGCCATTGCTCCAACAATCTACGCGATCTACAAAGCCACGAAGCTGCGCGCTCATATTGCCGCCGGATATGGTAATTGCGGGCATTTTGCAACCATCACCAAAACCAACCTCAAAATCAAAGGGCTGAAAAGATGAATACTGCATTTCCTCCCAAAGCTCTCCAACAATCTGTTCAAGCTCCAGACAATTACGCTGAAACAGGTATCTCAACCGCTGTGTATCAAGCTCGGAAAACCGCTGTTGAGCATAGCTTTCAGAATTTTTCCGTGCAATCTCTAATATCTTTTCCAGAGAAACTTCCTTAAAACCGCCGAGTTCCACAACCTGTCTGGCAGTATTTTCCAATACTGCATGTACGTAGCTGCCAAACTCAGCCGGATCAACTGCAGCCTGCTTGCGTTCCTTTGTCCGCATACCGTATTTTAAGAAATAGGACAGACGACAATCCGCCAACTTGTCAACCTGAGAAGCAGACAGTTTCAAGGTTTTACCGTAAAGCTTCTGAACATTCTCTTCAGTTACGCATCCAAGGGCAAAATCTTTCTTTACTTTTATAGACTGATACTGCTCCTGCAACCCAAGTGTATCCGCTGCGTTTTCGTCTTCCTTGCGAACAAGATAAGCGGCAGCCTCAAGCTTATCACAAAGAGCCATACTTAACTCGGAAGACACCGCAGCCTCACCTTGAGAAATTCCGCAAAGCCTATGGTAAAGAAATGAAGGCTGTCCACCCGGGCAGCTGACGGTAACAGAATCCAAAGCTCCGCAAAATACGCCGTATATCTCGGTAAATTCTGTCTCCAAGCAATCCGGCGCGCCGCCGTTTAACGGCACGCCAATCTGCCGCAGCGCAGCTCTCTCCTGATCGGTAAGCACACCAAACCCACCGCCGTATTTGGGAAAAGCCCCCTCCGCAGCACCTAAAACAATTAAATGCTTTGTTTGCTGACAGCGCATGGAGCTGACAGTACCAATTGTCACCGAGTCAAGTACCGGAGGGATTGTTCCTACATCATACTGACTTAAAAGCAAACGGAACAGCTGGGTAAAGGTCTCCTCATCCCATACCGTTTGACCCAAAACATCATACATCTGCTCCATTGCAGAAATCAGTATCTCCCAGAGCTGGTTCAGAATCTGCGTATTGCGCCTATCGCCCCTGCAATCCAACTCCTTCGCCAGCACATCCAAGCGGTTGCTTAAATCGATACGTTCCAGGAAACAATACAATGCGTGAATCTGTTGACCAAGGTTTGCAGCAGAACGGAAATTGTCCCGTAATTCAACCAACGGCTCCAAGGCCAGTTTTCTGGCGTTGTTAAGCATATGCAATAGTTCATCGGCTTTGTCATTCCAAACGCCTCCCAGACCGTCTGGATGATACTGCCAATCCTTAAGCCATCCGTTTCCTGTAATTCCCCACAAAACAGCATAATTTTCAAGCTTATCACTGGTTGCTAAATCGATGGGAGATAATGATGATTTTAAATAGTGCAGTACATCCTGCTGCAAAAAGCCGTGTAATGCGGTTTCCATTGCCGAAAGTACTGTCTGAATTACGGATTTATCCAGAATGTTTTCGGTTCCGGATATGTATGCAGGAATATGGCAACGGTTGAAAACCATTTCTATCGTATTGTGATATTCTGCCAGTTCTGTACAGACAACCCCGATATCACGATATCGGCTGCCCTGCCAAATGAGATTTTTAATCTTCTCAGCTGCCAATAAACACTCCTGGTAAACTGTTTGTGTACGGTAAAGCTGCAAATGCTCCCAAGAAAGTTTTTCTGCGCAGTTGCCTTGAAAAATATTCTCCCGTAACGGTTTCAGCGCATCTGATCTTGGCGCGATGTTGCGTATCTGTGTTTCAATGTTCCAGTGCTGAGCGCAGCAAAGCAAGTCCGCTGCCGTTCTTGCGGTTCTCTCAAATGCTACTTTTTCTGAACCAATGCAGTCGCAGTTTATACCGACAATTACATGCTCGCTGTGGCAAATGATGTGCTCCAAAATCGCCAAATGCTGTTTTGTAAAATCGGGAAAGCCATCTATGTAAAAGATATGCTCTTTTGCGAAATCGCTGCTTTCCAGCTCCTCCAAAAGCCATACCATTTGATCGCAGGGGTCTTTTTTGCCGTGATTACAAAGACCATCGTAGCAATCTAAAATCAGCGCCAGCTCCTCAAGTTTTTGGGCAAGACTTCCCTGTGTTTCACGGGATGCCTTCATCAAATCCTCAGAGGTTATATAGCATCTTTTAAATTCATCAACAATATCAACAAGGCTAATTAGAAAATCCGGACGGGTTTCAATAGACGCGTAGGCCTTCAGCCTGCTGTGCAGCTGTCTGATAGACGAAGCCATAGCCACAATTCTGCCACCGTCATCCAAACACTCCATCGAAACGTGACCTACAGTATCAGCAACACGCCTTGCCAGCCGGGTAAAGGATAACACTTCAGCAAAACGACTTGCTGTATCGCCGGCGCGTTCACACAGAAGTCGCTCCGCATTATAACTCATAAGCTCCGGAACCATAAGAACGCGTCCCGGTCTCTCCTGGGAAACATCTTGCGCAATCATATCAAGAATTTCATTTCTGATTGTAACCCAGTCTGTACCGAGCAGTAATGTCAGCATAAGGCATTCCCCCTTTTCCTATATAATACCACAGCTTTTGTCCAATTTACAGGACAAATCACTTAAAATGAAATAAATTTTCTAATTTTCCGAGGCAATCCAGGAAAAAGAAACGAATTTCATATTTCCCACTGCCGCTTAACGTATCCGTAAGCGTCTTATCCATACCCGCTGATACCGCTGTATCCTCAAACCCAACTGTGTCTGTCGGAATACAAAGCGATGGGAATACGACGCACCACCAGTTTTTACCTTCAGCCTCACCGATTTCAATGCGCAGTGACTTGTAAACGCCGGAGGGCAGCGAAAATGTATCATATTCCCGTTTACCGAACTCCTCCCGCAAAAGCGTAACACGCGCCTTTAGCTCTGAGCCAAGCTGTTGAAGTGTCTCGTTTGCCAAGTCCTCTAATTTTGTGAGCTGACTGGTTAGATATTCCTCAGCATCCTGAATATTCTCAATATCCTGCATTTCATCGCGTAAATAAGCAATTATGGCATCTCGAACGCAAAGCTTGTCCTGCTGGTCTTTGACACTGTTTGAATTACCTACAACATGAAATCGAATCAAATTGTCGCTGAGTATTTGCTTATCCGCTATCAGGCCACATATAGAAATAAGTGCAAAGACACAAACGCAAATACAAGATATTTTTAGTATTTTAAACATAATAACACCGTCCATTCTGAAATAATTCCAGTATGGACGGATTTCGGTAAAATTATACAGGCTTAGCAATAAATACCTGAGGATAGTTATCCTTCAACATATTGCAAATAACCGATGCGTACTCAAAATTTGGGACAATTCCAAACACAGCTGAGCCGGAACCGGTCATTTGTTGGGCAATAGAGCCGTAGGAATTGAATATGGATTTGATATAATTCAATTCTAAATGATCCTGTGTCACAATGGGATCAAATACATTGCATATATTTTCCGCAATTTTTCCCAAGTCACCTGCAAGCAAAGCGCTTTCCATTGCCATATTATCAGGACGCTTAGCAATCGCAGCTGCATCGATTTTTTGATACAATTCAGGTGTCGATGAGGAAAAGTCCGGTTTGCATACTACAAAGACGCAATCCGGCATATTCGGAAGCTTTCTCAAGCGCTCTCCGCGACCCTCCACCATAGCTGTACCGCAGACAGTACAAAACGGAACATCGCTGCCAACCAATGCGCCCAGCTCAGCAAGAGCTAGGATAGAAAAGGGATTGTCGTAGTATTTGTTTAAAGCTCTAAGCACAGCAGCCGCATCTGCACTGCCTCCACCCAAGCCGGCTTCCGAGGGAATGCGCTTGAGTATCCGTATGGCAATACCATCCGGTTCTTTTCTTAAAGCGTCAAAAAACACCTTGGCCGCACTCCACGCCAGATTCCTCTCATCCGTAGGAATTCCCTCTTTACTGCACTCTAATGACCACGGCTTTCCTGTTCCAATATCAATTTCCACATCATCCCGAATGGAAATTGTCTGCATTACGCTTTTTAGATCGTGATAACCGTCTGCCCGTTTTCCCAACACATCTAATGTTAGATTCAATTTTGCGTAAGCATACTCATATACTGTATCCATTGGTAAATACCTTTCTAACTTAGTCTACGAGGATTATAATTCAAATCTATACGGATTGCAATCCTATCTGCCAAAATATTGCCACCGGTGCATAAACAAATAATACATAGGGTATGATAGAAACATCCAAAAATACAAATGGAGGTACAAAAATGGATACCATTGCATTAATTCTTTCTATCATCGGATCCATCAACTGGGGCCTGGTTGGCATTTTTCAGTTTGATTTGGTGGCATGGCTCTTTGGAGGCCAGGACGCACTCTTCAGCCGAATTATCTATACCCTGGTTGGGCTTGCAGGACTGTGGTGTATTTCCCTGTTGTTCCGCAGAGGCCGCCAGCAAATTGATGGCGAATAATATGCAAAACCGACGGTATCTTTCCGGATACCGTCGGTTTAATACAATTACTGATCAGGCTGTGTTGTTTCTGTTTCAGCGGTTGCCGGTTTTGTGCAACGAACGATACATACATACTCAACATCCTTATAGACAGCTTTAATCTCTGTCCTTCCGGAGCTGACGGCAGTAACAAGGCCGTCCTCAACCTTAGCAACATCCGGATTTGCAGAACTCCAGGTAATTTCGTCCGCAGGGATTTCGCCTCTGTATGCACGCCAGAAATTGCCCACCTTTAAAGTAGCATCCCACTTATCGCCACTCTTATACGGTGTATTGAACTTAAACTCAATAACAGGCTCAGGAGGATTGACAGGTTCTTCCTCCTGCTCAATGTTGCAAATAACCGTACACACAGCGGTCTTCTCACCGCAGGTAACGGTAATGGTTGTCTCGCCCTTACCAACAGCTGTGACCAAGCCGTCCTTAGTGACAGTTGCAACAGCCGGGTCAGCAGAAACAAATGTCACACTGTCCGTTGTGTTGCTCGGCTCCAGCGTAACGCTGAGTAATTCGCTTGCATCAATTTCGGCAAAGGTAATTGTACCCTTAGACAGCGTAATATCTGTACAGGGATACTGCTGTGTAATGGTTGTATTGTTGCCGTTTTTGTCACCGTCCGTAATATTCACATCGCCACCGGGGGCAAACAGATTAAGAGCAATATAAATCACAGCAGCAATGATTGCCAGAAGAAGCGCGCAAACTGCAATAATCAAGCCCTTTTCCTCTCCAATGCCTTTTCCGGAATCCGACTTTTCCACAAACTCCGCAGCAGCTTCATCAGTACCGGACACCGAATATGTGCGCTTTTTTACATTGGATTTGGAAAATCTTCCGCCCTTTACGTGGGTATATGATCCGGCCGACCGGAGGGCATCGTCATCATGTGTACCAACAACCGCACTTATATCACTGGGACGAACGCAGCCACAGATAGGGCACTGTGTTGCCGTTTCCGGATACGATGTGCCACAAACATCACAAATAATTTTGCTCATAAATTTCCTCCTTATGTTTGTAAAACCTTATAATCGCGTTTCCTTGTGAGTATTATAGCATTTCTTGTTGAATAAAACAACTATAAAGATGTTGCTTTTTTTGTAAAATTATTTTATCATATATATTGAATAAAAAAGGAGGCGATATATGTGTCAGAACCCAAACTAATTTCGCCAATGTTAGACAATTTTGTTATGGGCGATTCTATCAGCAATCGCAACGGCGTTCAATGTTGTCCCGCTATGCACAGCGATACCGAGGAAAAATATCTTGTTAAGATTATTTCTCTGCCTGCATCACAGACACAGCTCGACGCTCTTTTGCTTAGTGGAGCTTATAAAGATAAAGACTCCGCTTTAGACTATTATAAAGCCTTGGCAAATGATATTCTCAAGGAAGCAAACGTGCTTCAAAAACTTGCTCAGCTGGAAGGCTTTGCAGCATTGGAAAAAACACAGCTGGTTACTAAGGATGATGAAACCGGATATGATGTTTACCTTCTAAGTAAATACAAAAACACCCTCGCTCAGCAGATCCGCAGAAATACCTTAACACAGCTTTCTGCAGTTAACCTTGGTCTAGATCTATGCACCGCCCTGACAGTGTGCAGAAAATCCGGCTATTTATATGTAAATCTAAAGCCCGAAAACATTTATCTGTCTGAAAATCAGGAATTTCAAATCGGCGATATCGGTTTTCTCAAGCTAGATACGTTAAAATACGCCTCCTTGCCAGAGCGATATTTTAGCAAATATACTGCCCCGGAAATCACAGATGCTTTTTCGTCGCTAAACGCCACACTGGATGTTTATGCAGTAGGCCTTATACTATACCAAATTTTTAATAACGGTACACTCCCGACTGAAGACCAGTCCGAGACACAGAACAATTTCCCTGCACCGAAATATGCGGATCGTGAAATCGCAGATATCATTTTGAAAGCATGCGCCTGCGATCCGGAAGCACGTTGGAATGACCCTGTAGAAATGGGACAGGCTTTGGTGGGCTATATGCAACGCATTGGCGCAAACGATGTGCCCATTGTCCCTGTATCTGAAGAAGCCCGTTCTGACGGCGAAGAACCTGGCGATGTTGATGCTCAGGCAGAAGCCGAGACGAAAGATACTCCACAGGCCGCAGAAAGCGAACCCGAGTCCGGAGTATATGTTGAGGATGAGGACGGAAATTTAACATTCATTGCAGACTATTCAAATGATGAGCAATGCTTGGAGGAGGCATCTGAGGATACAGACTATAAGGAGGTATCCGACGAGGTTTCCGATATGCTTTCTCAGGCGGACGAAATTATTGCACACCCCGCCCCGGAGCCCGTTGTGCAGCCGGAGCCGATTGATGTGCCAATTCCTCCCCCATTGCCAATTGAGGATGACGAAGCAACTGATGTTAAAGAAGATGCGGCGCAAGAATCCGAGGGTGAACAGGCAGATATTGTTAACAACGACGAAGCAGAAGATATTTTCGAAGAATCCATTGAGCCTTCAAAAGTAAAGTCTTCACATTGGATCAGAAACATTCTGATTGCACTTGTGTCCTTATCAATTCTCGCGGCGGGTATTTTCCTTTACACGAATTACTATCTGCAGTCTATTGATTCCATCGTACTTAAAGAGGGCGACAACGGAAATCTGACTGTTTTTATCACAACTGGATTTGACGAGGAAAAGTTAACCGTACTTTGTTCTGACAGCTATGGCAATCAATTGACAGCGTCCGTAAAGGACGGACAGGCAGACTTTAACGGACTTAAGCCCAACACTGCTTATAATATCAAGGTCGTTACCGATGGCTTCCACAAGCTGATTGGCGATACAACAGCAGCTTACAACACTCCGGTACAAACCAATATTATTCAATTTATTGCCGTCACAGGATCTGAAGATGGCAGTGCCATTCTCTCCTTTAATATCGACGGTCCGGATGCTCAGCGCTGGAATGTTCAATACAGTGCCGAAGACGAAGCAGCAAAAAGCATTAGCTTTACCGGTCATATGATTACAATTACCGGCTTGACCTTGGGTAAAGAATACACATTTACCCTTATCCCAGAAAACACGTTGCTGATTTCCGGAACAACACAAATTAAGCACACAGCAAGTAAGGTAATTAAAGCCTCCGGCCTTGCCGTTGACAGCATTCTGAGCAACACCCTAACTGCATCATGGCACGCCCCGGATGGTGTACAGGTCGACAGCTGGACCGTGCGCTGTTATAACGAAAGCGGCTTTGACAAAACACTGGTCGTGACGGAGTGTAAAGCCATATTTGAAGGCGTGAATCAAGCTTCCGCCTATACCGTCGAGGTCACTGCCAACGGTATGAGTGTCAGTGAGCGTGTTAAAGTTGCAGAAAACGCCATTACAATAACGGAACTTAAGGTTGATAACACAAACCTGAATAAACTCATTGTGTCGTGGAGTGCAAACAGCACCACTCTGCCGGGAGGCTGGGTCCTGTCCTACAAGCTGGACGATGCTGCCGCTATTGTGATTGACTGCGGGGATGCTACAAGCTATGTGCTTAATACAAAAATACCCGGCATTACGTACACCTTTGATTTAAAGGCAAAGGACGGAACGGATGTTCTTGGTGGAACGCTTGTCCACCAAGAGCCTCCTGCTAAAGAATTCTCAGCATACAACACAAGCGCTGCAAATATGGAATTTAAGATGTGCAAAACCCCATCTGTAAAAAATTGGGACCGGTATGACTTAAAAAAATCTGATTACACTTCTACATTTGCCGTTGGTGGCAAAGCCTCCTTCTTAATTCATCTGCAAGGCAAGTATAATAAGTCCTCCGACAAAATTGTTGCCGTATTTATAATTCGTGATGAAAACGGTATGATTGCGTCTACCTCCGGTGCTACCATCACATGGAACAAAATGTGGTCCAGCAATTACTGTGAGTTGGATATCCCGGTTTTGCCGCAAGCTCCCGGCAACTATAAAATCAGTGTTTATTTTAACGAAGGTCTTGTCCACGAACAAGCGCTTACAATCGCTACATAACGTTCCCGGCAGGCAGCCTTTAATAGCTGCCTGCCATAATTTATATTCATAATTCAATTGTAATTTAAATATTGCCGTTGCACTTGACAATAGGAGAATCTTTCTTTATAATATCAAAGTTATCGGGGTGTGGCGAAGTTTGGTATCGCGCTTGGTTCGGGTCCAAGAGGCCTCGGGTTCGAATCCCGACACTCCGACCAAAAATCCGGTGACCGTATCTGCGGTTGCCGGATTTTTAATCTGTCCAGGGATTCAAAAGACCGGTTCCGGTGCATAATCGTCCGAAATTGTTAATTATTATTGATATAATTTACAAAGTGCGCAAATTGTTATATAATAGGAAAATGGGGTGAGAACTTATGAATGCAGTAATCTATAGCCCACTGGAAGAATATGAAAATAAATACAAAGATCTGCATATGCGCAACGCAGAAAAATTCTTTGAAGAGCTTGTAGCTAAATCCAAGGTAAACATTGAAGAGAACCGTGCAACCGTTAAAGAATACGATGCGTTTATCGACAATTTATCCAAGCTTAAGCGCAAACTCAACCTTTACCGCTTTTTAAGGGTTATTATGATTATCACAATCATCCTGATACCCATCGTGATTTGGAAAATGACTCCCAAAATACGTGCAATGCGCAGCGATATTGATGCTGCTGACGCAAGGGCAAATGCGCTTTTGGCGTTGGCGCACAAACAGATGCAGCCCTTAAATCAGCTGTTTACCGCAAATGACGCCATTTCCATTATGGAAGAAACCATTCCCCTGTTAGAATTTGACCCTTGTTTTTCAGTCAAACAGGAAATGGATATGATCACAAACTTTGATTTTCAGACCTATAACGGAACAGAGCAATCCACGCTTGATACCCTGTCCGGAAGATATAACGAAAACCCCTTCTTGTTTGAAAACAAGCTTATACATACAATGGGTTCGGAAACTTATCACGGCTATAAGACCATTCACTGGACTGAAACCTACCGTGACAGTAATGGAAGATTACGCAGACGAACACGGTCACAAACCCTCCACGCCACCGTCACCAAGCCAAAACCATTATATAACACACAGGTAGTTTTAAACTATGGCTCTCAGGGCGGTCCGGAGTTGTCCTTCAGCCGTGATGCAACCCACCTGGAGCAAAAAAGTGAGAGTGCGATTGAACGGTATATCAAGAAGGGCGAGAAAAAGCTCAAAAAACTGACAGATGAAGCAATCAAAGAGAATGACGATTTTATGAGTATGTCCAACACCGATTTTGAAGTGCTTTTTGACGCCCTTGACCGAACGAACGAAGTCCAGTTCAGGACGCTCTTTACTCCCCTTGCACAGAACAATATGGTTGAATTGATTTTATCCAAGGTCGGTTACGGGGACGATTTCTATTTCTTAAAACATAATCGTATGAATAAGATTATATCAAAACACTCTCAAGGTCGGTCACTATTGTTATTACCAAACAGCATCGCTTCCCATTCCTTTGACATCATCAAAGAAAACTTTAGCGCAAAGCACGCGGAATACTTTCGTGCAGTATACTTTGACTTTGCTCCCCTTTTGGCAATTCCAATGTATCAGGAACGTCCGGTCCATTCGCTAAAACCAATTCCGGATTTTACCCAGCTCTATTCCCAAAAGGAAAGTGAGGTTTTAGCCAACGCGGTGGATTATCAGCGTATTGTTCACCCAAATACAAAAACACAGGCAATTCTAAAATCAAAATATATACGGTCTAATAATAAAGAAGATGAAATTTGTGTCACGGCATATTCCTACAATATCATTCAACGTGTAGATATTATACCAGTTCTCGGCGGCGACGGTCGCATTCACAACGTTTCCGTTCCGTGGGATGACTATATACCTCTTGAAAACAGTAAGCACTTCTATATTGCAGAATCAAATTCTGTGCAAAATAAAAAAATTATTGCTCGCAGAAACGGTCTGTGTATCTATCAATAAAAACATAAAGGAGATAAACAAAATGGCAAATCAACTGGATGAATTAAACCCCGAAGTTCGGGAAGAAGGTCTTGAAACAAATGTTATTATTAAAAAAATACCGGCAGAGGTCGGCACCGGTTCTATGGTTTTCGAAGTACTGTTGTGGGTCTTAGGCATTATTCCCGGCGTTATCTTTTTATTTATGAAAATCAATGCCCAAAAGCATTTTGATCAACTGCAGCAAAAGATTCAGCGAAATGCATCCCAAATTGACAATTATCTTGAACAGCGCGTGATGGTGCTGCAAAACTGTGCGCGTCTTCTGGACAAGGCAATTGATCTGGATAAAAGCACCCTTGAGAACATTGCTAAGTATCGCTCCGGTCATCAAGACGATGCGGATGTTTCCTTAAACGAAATCAGCAAGCAGGTAGAAACCATTTCCAGAGATATTAACGTTGCTGTTGAAAACTACCCCGATTTGCAGGCGCATCGTGAAATTGCCGATGCAATGCAGCAGAATATGTACCTGCAAAGAGAAATTACAGCCGCCAGAGAGCTTTATAACGATACCATCAACGAATGGAACAAGGACATTTTTTCGTGGCCGACCAAAAAGATTGTTGCAGCTAAAAACGGGTACACAACACGGATTCCCTTTGTTGCTTCAAAGGAAATCAAGGAAAAGGCAAAGAGTGTCTTCTTCTAAGCTATATCCGAGTTCTATAAAATGCAGGCTGTGCCGAAAGGCACAGCCTGCAAAATTAATTAAAAGCATAATTAAATCTTTTTCGCGTTAGCAAGAAGGTATTTCTCGGCCGCGGGATTCCACAGACCGTTATTTTCCTTACACAGACGATCCAGCTCCGCAAACAAGGGATCAGTCTTGCCCTTCTCCTCAAAATCGGCAATTGCAACCAAAGGCATATCGATATGGTTATAAATCAGCTTCTTACCACCGGGAATGGAGGGCAGATTCAGAGTTGTATCAATAACAGCATTCAAGCCACCGATATGGGTAACCAGCGCAGAGGGGTTCAGCCTGCCGGCGTTCATCATCTCGATTGCTTCCTGCATATCATTGGTGTTACCGCCGGAGGTGCCAACAACGTGGGTATACAGATAGTGAACATTGTACCAGTTAAAGGGTGCTTTAAACTTGTTGTCGGTAGGACCGGCAAAGAAGTTCAAACAACCATCAAAACCTAAAATATCATCGGCCTGCTCAATCAATGGTTTAACGGGAGCAAAACAAATGACATCATCATAGCCCGTGCCGCCGGTCAGCTCACGCAAGTATTCGGTAGCATTTTCCATACGGGTGTTGACATAGTGCAGCTCAATACCATATTTCTTCGCTTCCTCAACTGTGTAGATAGAAGCTGCGCGGCTCAGGCGAGCGTCGTCAATGTCGGTAACAACCAGTAAGCTGGGACGGCGGTCGCAGTGGATTGCATAATCAATAGCTGCCAGGCCCATAGGACCGACAGAAGCTAAAAGTGCCATCTTTCCGCCTTCCTTAATGCCCATCTCGTGAACATAAGAACCGGCCTTGGTGTGGTACATTGCGTGGAATGTACCGATAACACAGCTCAAAGGCTCGGCCAGAGAGCCAAAATAGTAAGTATCGGAGTTGTAGGGCAACAGGCAGTTCATAAGCAGCGTTTCGATGGGAACATTGCCGTACTGAGCATCGCCGCCACAGTAGCTGTAGGAGTAGCCAGGAGCCTCCTGAGAGCCTTTATAGTAGTGGGCAGGCTGAATAACAAACTTGTCGCCTACCTTGTACTTGTGCTTCCAGTTTTCGCCCACCTCAACAATGTCACCACAGAACTCGTGACCGACAATGGTGGGGTTTTCTGCACAGTTATCAGGAACGCGCTTATGCTCGCCTCCCTCCAAGGCCGCCTTATAGCTGGACATACACAAGCTGTCTGACACCACACGGATACGGACACCGTCAGCACCGATTTCAGGCAATGCGACCTCGTCCAGACGCAAATCATTTTTTCCGTGAATTCTAACTGCCTTTGTGATCATTTCATATTCCTCCATTATTTGTTTTCATGCTCAATGAGTTTCCATGTAGCATCAATAAGATTGCTGAACATCGGATTTTTCATCGCTTTAATAACAAAGCTTTGTCTGGGAGAATTAATGTCCTCTCCGGAAATCTGGAACATTCCGTACTTATCGCAAAGCCCGCGAAGTCGTTCCAGCTGTTGGGGCGTATTCCGTGTGGGCATATAAGTTACGGATTTTACCCCCTCTTCCTTCAGACATTCAAACACATCATCCAGATAATCATCCTCGAACTTCTGTGCCTTTTTATCTCCGGTGACACTGTCTCCCACATCACCCAAATATGCATAGCACAGGTAGGCATCTACATCAGCGGAAAGCTTAACCATATCCGCCAGCTTGGGACATTCATCGGTGGCATCAATAAAAATTTTAGGCACAAAGGCACTTTTTAAGATGCCAAGCAAGTCATATTCATAGAAAGGATACGCACAGTCCAGCATCTGAGCTTCCTGCTTAGAAGACAGGCTAAGGCCCATGTCCGCAAGCTTCTTTACCATCGCCTGACCCTTACCCACCTGCTTAACCAGTTTAACGGCGAGGGCATACATCAGATGGCGTTCCGTTACACCGCCGTTTTCACTTGCCATAGACAGAGGCAGAACATCTCTATTGTAGTCTATATCCAAGCCCAGTAAGGTGTTAATTTTTTCAAGCATTTTCCTATTGCGGCTGTGGCGTGCAGCCTGATAGGGCTTAAAGAACTCAGTTAATTTCCCGATTTGATCGTGAGGTACGCCCTGAATGGTCATATAGCTGACGCCAACCTGGTCGGGGTTATTGGTGCGACGGCCCTCTAAGCGAGTGCCTGCCATAGAAACCCGGGCCTCCATACCGATGGTTACAGGCATATCCACAAGCTTTGCGGCCTCTAAAAACTCCAGCGCACCGGAAATAGAATCGTGGTCGATAATGCCTGCAGTACACAAGCCTTCCATTCTGGCAGCGTACACCGCTGCGGTAGGAGAATAGGGAGAGAATGAATACGTTGTATGGATGTGGTTGTTAATGTATTGTGGCACCATATCCGGAAAGGTGGTGTCCTTAAGCACTTCCTTCAGGTTTTCAAGACGTTCTTCCTTAGTGGGTGCATTGAGCTTATTCAGTATTGTTATATCAATCATCGATATACCCCTTTGCCCAAATTTGACATATATAGTATACTCTTTAACCCTTACCCTGTCAAGGAACAACAGCTGTTTATAGGGAATAATTCGCCAAATACGCCATGTTTTTCGGAGGCTAAAACAATGCTTGAAACTAAATTATGGCATTGTTATAATTAAGATAGAATATTTAACGAAGGAGTATATATGAAAAACACATTTCAATGCAAGTGCGGAAAAGTTCACAATGCCCTCATTGACAGCTACGTTATTGAAAAGCAGGCAATCCGCCGCATCCCGGAATTTTTAAATGCATACAAGGCAACACGGTGCTTTGTGATTTCCGATGAAAACACATACCGCGCTGCCGGAATACAGGTGGAGGAGATTTTAAAAGAGGCAGGCATCCCCTACTGCGCTTACCGTTTTGGCTCCGGACAAATCGAACCGAATGAACACAGCGTAGGCTCGGTGATGATGCATTATGATTGCCGCTGCGATTTTATAATCGCTGTAGGCTCCGGTGTCTTAAATGACATCGGTAAAATTTTAAGCTGCACCACCAAAAATCCCTATATGATTGTGGCAACAGCTCCCTCAATGGACGGCTATGCTTCTGCCACCTCATCTATGACCCGGGATGGACTAAAAATCTCTCTGCCAACAAAATGTGCCAATGTCATCATCGGTGACCTTGATGTTTTGTGCCAAGCTCCCATGCATATGATGAAGGCCGGATTGGGCGATATGTTAGCCAAATACATTAGCATTTGTGAGTGGAGAATATCCAATCTAATTACCGGTGAGTACTACTGCGAGGAAATTGCTACGCTGATTCGCTCTGCTCTTAAAAATTGTGTATTACACGCTGACGGTCTGCTGAACAGAGACCCTGGTGCCGTAAAGGCAGTATTTGAAGGACTTGTAATCGGCGGTGTGGCAATGAACTATGCCGGCCTTTCCCGTCCTGCTTCCGGTGTGGAGCATTATATCTCCCACATACTGGATATGCGTGGTGTGGAGTTTGGCACGCCGGTGGAATTGCATGGTATTCAGTGCGCAATTGGAACAAGAATTGCTTTGAAACTATATGAGAAAATCAAAACAATCACGCCAAACAAAGAAGCTGCTCTTAAGTATGTTCAAGAATTCTCGTTAGCGCAGTGGCAGAGTGTACTTCGTCAACATCTGGGCAAAGGCGCAGAAAGTATGATTGCTCTGGAAGAAAAAGAAAGAAAATATAATGTTGCCTCACATAATGCCCGTTTGGAGATTATTCTTCATAATTGGGACACAATCATCGATATTATAAATGAGGAGCTCCCCTCCTGTGAAGATTTGGATAAAATCCTTGACTTGATCGATGTTCCAAAAACATTTGAAGAGATCGGTATTTCCGAAAGTCTGCTGCCCACAATTTTTAAGGCCACCAAGGACATTCGGGATAAATTCGTCTTGTCCCGCTTAGCTTGGGATTTAGGAATTATCGATAACCTGATATAACAGAAACGGCAGCCTTCTTACGAAGGTTGCCGTTCTTATTGTATAAGAATACCACCGGCACTGCCGGTGGTATTCTTATACAATAATAAACTCAATGGTTGTTCCAGTACAGGCATTGTTAATAACCGAGCATTGGAACTTATCTTCCATATAATCTCTAAATGTGTTCGCCCAGCAATAGCCATCGGGGTTTCGTGCGTATCCATTAATAAAAGGATATCCGTTCTGGTTAAATCCTGTGCCACCGACACCGTGGGTGATGGAATCGCCGAGTAATTTTATGCGGACGTTTTCCTTTGAAGACAAGACGTTTGCAAATACTTCATATGGCTTTACCGCATTATTAGATTCAGTAGATTGAATCCCTGAAATCAGAAAATAAGCAATAAGGATAACAAATAACATTATTACACATATTACAATGATGTTCTTAAATTTTGATTTGTTCACATAAACACCGCCTTTAGTAATTTTGGTTTATAATAGCATAAAGCTATTTAATCTGGCTGTTACGAACCATTATAATGCCAAGTTAAAGTTGAGCTTTTGCAACCCTAATTTGATGTTTTTTTCACACTTCTTAAAACAATTAATCCAACAACCAGTATTATGGGAAACAGAGTAGCCACAAACAAACCCATTTTAAGATTGCCGCCTGTCGCTTCGGAAAGGCTTCCCACCATAGTAGGACTTACCGCAGCACCTAGGTCACCGGCCAATGCCAAGAATGCGAACATTGCCGTTCCACCCCGTGGACATTTCTGCGAAGATACGCTGATAGTACCCGGCCACATAATGCCAACCGCTAAACCGCAAAGCGCACAACCCGCAAGTCCAAGAATTGACAATGTGGACAGCGAAGCCAACAAATAGCAACCTGCACACATAATTCCGCAGATAAGCATAACCTTGCTCAAATCAAGTTTCTGGCTAAACTTTCCGTACAGCATACGGGATATACCCATAAACATTGCAAACAAACACGGTCCCGCCAAATCGCCGACAGTTTTGGAAACACCAAGTGCCGACTCTGTGAAAGCAGATGTCCACTGAGACATAGTTGCTTCTGATGCTCCCGCGCAAACCATAAGTAGCATCATCAGCAAAAAAACAGGTGTTTTCAGCAGTTTTCTAATTCCCATACTCTTGCCATCTTCCATCAGCCGTTCTATAGGACAGTTGATAAAGTTAAAGGCGTTGTATAACGGCACCAATGCCCAAACGTAAGTAAGTATCTTCCAGTTTTCCAATCCAAATACAGCAAAATAGAGCGTAGAGCCTAAAATGACACCCATTGCACCCCAACAATAAAAAGAGTGCAAAAGGCTCATTGCCCCATCCTTGCTTTCAAAGGGACAGGCTTCAACAATAGGGCTTAGTAAAACCTCTATAAGACCGCTGCCGACAGCATAAAGCACCACCGAAATTAAAATAGCAATAAAAGGTACGGGAAGTATTTCCGGCAAGATTGCCATCAAAACAAGACCGACAGACGATAACACCTGTGATGCGACCACGCAGGTGCGATACCCTATCTTATCGGCAAATTTGGTAGCCGCAAGGTCAACAAGCAGTTGTGTTAAATAGAACACTAAGGGAATCATTGCAATCTTTTCAAGTGTAATTCCGTATGTGCCTTTGAACGTTAAAAACAATAGTGGCGCAAAATTTGTAGATATAGCTTGTGTAATAAAACCCAGATAACAAGCTACAAGTGTCTTTTTGTAATTCTTTTGTTTTGTCATGGTGATTTCCTTCAAGTTCAAGCAATATTTTCTAGACAAACATTATAATTTCAACTAGCAAAAAAGTAAAGGCTTAGTGTGAAAAAATCGCTGAATATAACCGTGTTTGTTTTGCAAGTTTGAATTTATCCTGACAAGTTTCGTGAAGATGTAAAAAGTAAAATCGACAAACCTCTGTCGTGATTTTTCGATTTTATCTATAGGCTACAAAAAAGATGTTTTTTGTTTTTGCGTATGAATTCGAACTGCGCATAAAATCACGGCGTAGCCGTGCATATCATCAAGACCAAGTCTTGCATATCATCAATTCCGAAGGAATTGTATATCATCATTGCGAATGGAAATACAGCCTACGGCTGATGATATACACGCTTTGCGCGATGATATGCCATTGCTTTCGCAATGGATAAAAAAATCGACTTGTTAAAACAAGTCGATTTTTTGGTGGGGGATGGTGGATTCGAACCACCGAAGGCATAGCCAGCAGATTTACAGTCTGTCCCCTTTGGCCACTCGGGAAATCCCCCATATATATTCGGTTTGAACTGTCACTCTGGTGGAGCCGGTAGACGGACTCGAACCCCCGACCTGCTGATTACAAATCAGCTGCTCTACCAACTGAGCTATACCGGCGACTCAAACAGAACACGCTTATTATAGCGACAAGGCATAGAATTGTCAAGCCCTTTTTTACTTTTTCATGGATGTTTTCAAATATAAAATTGGCGTGCTGGAATGCAGTTGCAGCACACCAATCAAAATTATTTTGCGGGAAGCTCATAGGGATGAGCCAGGGCCCAGTTAACAGAAGCAATCAAATCGGTTTTCATTTTCTCATCCACAACTTGGTCGCTGGGATATTGGGAATTTGCATTAAGAAGCCAGGGCATAATCATCCGGATTTGTCCATGTCATATGAAAGGCAAGCTTGGGCGCAACCTCTTGATTTTCAAAAATACAGTTAATAACCGCATTATAATTTGCGGCAAGAAATTCTGAGTCACGACCCAGTCGAGAATTCATCTGCTGCATAACCACAATGTCCCATTGTTCATCAAGGAGCGCCGTCTTCAATGAAACATTTTTGTGCTCAACCACGTTCCGTTAGTGTTTTTAAAATACTCGTAAGCAGCCTTGTCGTTTCTGACGAAATCTGCATGCTGGGAGATATTACAGCCGCTGACATACAACGTGCCAAGCACCAGCTTTTGATCGGGAGCTTCTGCTTCGAACACACTGCCAAGCATCCATGTTGCATCAATGGAATGGCTATTACCAATGGTGAGAATCTTTAAAACAGCCTGCTCTTCAGGACTTTGAGTAGGTGTTTGATTTGTCGTATCCGGTTGTTTTTGACAGCCGGAGAGCATCGCCGATACCATCATAAGAGACATAATAATCGAAAGTAACTTCTTCATATTTCCTCCTAAAATTAAAAACCCGGGAACATGTGTTCCCGGGTCGTATCAAGTCAATGATGGCAAATTAATAGCCAACCTTCTCCCAGCACTCAAACGGAGCCGCCAGTTCTTCACTGATGTAAACCTGAGTCTTCTTTGTCTGCAGCATAGTACTGGGCAGATACGGAGTAATCGGACCGTGAGTACACAGACGGGAGGTCATTCTCTGCCAAGAAGAGAACGTTCCGCAGGTAGCTAAAGCATGGACCTCAATGCGCTCCTTAGCGCGCATAACGTCCAGAGGTCCGATAGTAGCAGCCTTGGGAGGTACATTTGCAATATCACCGGACTGACCGAAGGTGCCGTTCAGGGAATTCTGCATAATAGTCATGGGGTGCAGGGTAACAATCTGAGCAGGTTGGTTGAGCCACTCTTCAATATCACCGCTGCCGATAAACTCGGGAATGGGATCCACGAAAGCCATATGACCGGCCCATCCGGGAGAAGTGGAAGCGATATCAGCGCCGCCCTCGGAAATATCATTGATAATCTTGGAGTAGTCCTTGATGTTCTCGTTGGTGGGGAAATGGACATTTTCCATAGGCATACGCAGCTTGGGATCAATCTGATAGTACAAGTACTTAATCATGGAGTGAGCGAAGCCGGCTTCGTAGGTGATGGGAGCGATATTGCCCTGATCATCTGCCCACTCGTCCTCAGCAAACAGGTGAACCTTGGAGCAGTCAACCTGGAAATAGTTGATAAGCTGAGCCAAAGGAATGTATGTATCGGGCTCGGGATTACCCAAAATCATGGTAAAGGTCTTACCTGCCTCGGAAGCGGCTCTCAGACGCTCAAACAAAGTAGCAATCAGAACGGGATGGGGGTTCATCATAACCTTAACGGTAAATTCAGGATGCCACCATTCCTCGCGATTTTCCAACTCCTTGCCACTCATTTTCCGAACACGCTCGCAAACCTCGCGGTCCTTAAAGGGAACAAAATCAGCGGGTTGGAAGCTAAACTTGGTTGCGGGATCGACAATAAAGTCTTTCATTTTTTCAATTCTCCTTTCAGAATTACGGAATTTATATTCATCTGGTGGTCACATATCACCAGATCCGCACGAAGTCCTTTGCGAATTTCACCGCGATCGGTAAAACCAACTGCATTAGAAGGGTTAGTAGATGCGTAACGAAATACATCCACAATGGAGGCACCGGTATGCTTCATCATATTCCGGCAAGCAACCTCCAGAGTCAGCTTCGAGCCGGCAATTTCACCGGCAAAGTCAAAGCAAAGATCGGTAACGCCCTCATATCCCTCCGGTTGAGGACCGTCAAAAACGCAGGAATCGGAAATCAAAACAAGCCTGTCCTCACCCTTGATCTTACGGATTAACCGCTGCATATAGGGGTCAACGTGAATACCCCTGCTATCGCAAATCATTTCCGCATAAATGCCACGATTATAATTTACAGTTTCATCCACGCAAACACCACGGCATTCAGGATATTTGGGAAGATCGCCGGTGGCGTTGGTATGATGTGTGCCAATACACAAGCCATAAGGCATCAGTGCTTCAATTTGCTGGGGACTTGCTTCACTGTGTCCGACAGAAAAACGAACATTGGGGTTTGATTTTTTGCAATCCTTCACAAACTGCTCAATATTCTCACGCTCCGGTGCAAGCACCCATACGCGGACATCTGTTCCGACAGCCTCCACGATAGGCATATAATCCTTATCATCAATAGGTCCTGACCAGGGATTGTTCTCCCGATCGGCGCCAAATTTAGGATTCATATAAGGCGCTTCCATATAGAAACCACCGATGTTGGAGCATTCAGGAGTTTTCATTGCTGCCTGAACCAGGGCAATCTGTTCTAAAAGCTGCTCCTTGTTGGCGCTAAAATACAATGTTGGTAATACAGTAGTAGAGCCATGCACTAAATTAAACTGTGCAGCCTTCGCAGGGTCTTCATAAAACCATTTATCGCCACCTGCGTGGACATGCATATCCACAAGACCGGGTCCGACATACAAACCCTTTGCATCTAAAATATCACAATTCTCAGGAATTGGCGTAGTACGCATTTCGCCAAAATCTTTAATCAAACCATCATCGATGAGCAAAGCCGCATCTGGGATCAAATGGTCCTTCATAACCAATGTAGCATTAATGATTGCCAGCATGGTTATCCCCCTTTCAAATGCATAAAATCAGAACATAAATGGACATATATATCATATCACTTTACCAGCAATTGTCAAGGTAAAACCGACTTTTTCAGCACATTGCACAGCAGGGTTTTGCATTGCTTTTTTTATACGTATATGTTACACTTAATATAACTATATTTGGAGGTATACCAATGAAGGAATATACAATTCTACGCCGTCCGGCCCATTTAGATTGGAATAAAATCCCAGCTTTGCATATTGACCATTGGCACGAAACCGAGCCATTGCCCATATCCGCACAGGCACAGCTTTGCTATGATGACGACGCGCTCTATGTGCGGCTGAGTGCTACAGAAAAAAACATCAAGGCAGATTTCACCGGACTTTTGGACGAAGTCAGCGATGATAGCTGTCTGGAATTCTTTTTTAGCCCAATAGCCGGTGACAAACGCTATTTTAATATTGAAGTCAACCCCAATGGAGCAATGTATTTAGGCTTTGGTCTGGATGTCCACCGTCTTATGCGCCTGATTCCCGAAGAGCCGGCAATTTCTCCCAAAATTGCGAAAACCGAAGATGGCTGGGTAGTTGAATATTCCATTCCATATTCGTTTATTTGCTTGTTTTTCCCGGAGTTCTCCCCTGCTCAAGGCATAAGCATCCGCGCCAACTGCTTTAAATGTGCCGGAAAGGGAGAACCGCCACACTTTTTATGTTGGTGTCCGGTCCCGGTTCAGCCTTGTGCCTTCCATAATCCCGATGCCTTCGGCACAATGTTTTTTCAATAGTAAAAGCGCATCCCCTGTGGGGATGCGCTTTTGAGTTAATTTAGTTGCCTGCTAGCGAAGTCAGCATCTTTTTATATTCCTGTATCAATGCTTCACCGCTGCCAGGTGCATATGTACAAGTATTGGACTCATAAGAACCGACACTATACATAGCAGAGCCGCTATTGTACTCATATGCGAGCTTGTTGGGCAAATAAGCATGACCACCACTTGTATAGGCAAGCACAAAAGGTGTCCCGTAGGTGCTTTCGTTAACAAGGTCAAGCCAATCATTATCCGAGGTATCGTCAAGCGTATTTGTTAATGAATAACGGTCAAACAGCTCATTGCCGGCAGTAACCATAGCTACGCTATTACCCAGCATAATTGCCTTGATTTCAACGGGTGAATTATTTCCGGTTGCGGTAAGCCTTCCACACATCATATCCGCATGGAAATAGCTGCTAAGGACATATTTCTGATTATCAGTAGGCCACGTATAAACAAGTGGCCAACCTCCAAATGTGCCACCATTATTTGTGGCATCGCCTTTGTATTTGGGCGAACCGAGAACATCACGCCAGTAAATAACTGCTGCTTTTAAGCCTTCACTGTCCGTTTGTCTGGCAGTCACAAACATACTTTTGGTTGTACGAATATTACCTTCGCTCAGCTCCTGCATATTGCCCGAAAGGCACTTTTGAGCCACCTTGGTTAAAAGGAAACCGTATCTAGCAGATTCTTGAAGCCTTGAATTATTGCTTTTGAAGGTAAAATCAGAAAGTCCTACACTTTTCCACTTATTATCCGCATAAATTGAACTGCTGGGAACTACGTTACCTGCACCACCCTGCCAAAATGCAACACGGTAGCCAGCCTCTTCCATATAATGGCGCAGCGGACCGATATAATCGGAGGAAAGAATTGTAGAGGTAGATGTTCCAATAAAGGTTGCGTGGGCGCGCCAGTTAATCATAACGATGGGAGCGCCGCCTTTTATCGGTGTAAATTGCAACAAATACATCATATCATCTGCTTCTGATACACTGCCCAACATTAGGGCGGAACTGGGGCCAAAGTTGCTGCCTGTGACCAAAAACTGGTCGTTTTCAACCTCACCAGTAAGATAGTGGCGAACAAAATTTAGCTGGTAACCGCTGGCATCTGAAGCATCAATTGCACCTTTAGACATAGTTGCCGGCTGCCTGTTTTCATAGGCTGAGACCGCAGCATTGGTAATCGTGCTTACATAATAGTCAAAATAAGCACGAACTGCTGTTCCCTTTTCTGCCGAAGAACAATAAATCATATCCACTGCACTGTGAGCATGACTCGCGCTTAAAATAATGTCATCAGCTGTTACTGCGTCCTTAAGCTGCTGTACAATAGCGGTCTTTAAGGGTTCCAAAAGCTGTGGATATCCACCGATAGAATCAATTGTTATAAAAATAACAGTCTTTCCTGTAGTATCTGTAACTGTAGTGACAGTAGAGAACAAGCCATCTCCCTGTCCAACCATACCATCACAGTTGTCATCGATCACAGAATCGGAAAAAGTATCGGCAATACTGCCAAATCCGGAAATTCTCACACCAACGAAAGGAATTTCTGTCTGCTTCGGTAACGTTACATTTGCAAATTTAATTTGTTGTGCTGCATCTGTCCAGGCAGGATCGTAAATTACACCAATAGGATTCCCGTTTGCATCGGTCATATTGTCCTTGCCCGGATAATCTCGTATCCACGGGTTGACATCAACCTTACTATAGCCAACCATATAATGCTCACCAAGTTGTTCTGAACCTTCTCCCAAACAACCAGCCAAAACAATTGCCATAACTGAAATAACGAGAATAGTTAAGCCTAACGATAACCAAATCTTTTTTTTCATTATATACACTCCTTTTGTCCGTTATGAGATTAAAATTAAACAACTACCAGGGGTGATACATTTACATTACAGGGGATACGCTGCCTCGTCACAGATAAGAACAACGTCGGGGTGGAACTGCAAAATAGAAGCAGGCACCTGCGGGTCAACGGGACCCCAGAAGGTCTTACGAAGAATCTCCTTCTTATCGCTGCCTGTAACAACCATAACGATTTTCTTCGCCGCCATAATGGTGCCAATACCCATAGTAAATGCTGCTCTGGGTACATCGTCAATAGAATCAAAGAAACGCTTGTTTGCATCGATGGTCATTTCCGTTAACTGAACCTCGTGGGTCATACCGGGGAAGTAGGTATCCGGTTCGTTAAAGCCAATGTGACCATCGTGACCGATACCAAGAAGCTGCAGATCCACACCGCCCCACTCTTCAATTTGCGCCTCGTAGGCCTCACACATTGCCTGAACATCCTCGGCAAGGCCCAGGGGAACGATGGTGTTCTCTGGCTTAATAGAAATATGGTCTAAAAGGTTATCCTGCATAAACTTACGATAGCTCTGAGGATGATCAGGAGCAAGACCCTTATATTCGTCCAAATTCGCGGAGCGAACCTTAGAAAAGTCAATCTTACCCTCCTGTTCGCGCTTGATCAGTTCCCGGTACAGAGGCAGCGGTGTAGAACCGGTTGCCAGGCCGATAACACCAGCGGGCTTGCGGTTCAAAACATCCTCAAAAACATCGGCAGCAAGCTTGCCAACCTCTTCGGGATTTTTGGCTACGATTATTCTTGTATGAAGCATAATATATTCCTCCTAATATTATTCTATAGCTGAATTGTATCACCGATAAATAGAATATGCAAGTGATTTCTATCATCAACAACGGTTTCCACAGCATTCCAAAGACCCTGCACATCATTCTTACGATCGGGCAGGTGTAACAGAACCACATTTTTTGCGCCAAGGTTCTTGGTAATTGACCATGCCACCTCGGTCATTGCATATGCATAGGGCACAAGCAGAACGTCGGGTTTTGGAAGATCCTCCCTACCTTTCCACAGACTCGGAGATGCATCCCCTAGAAACCAAACACATTGACTGCCCTGTACAATAAAGCTTGCATGCAAAGTGTTCTTCCATGCAGCGCCGATATGTCGGCTCGGAAGTGGAATAATCTTGACATGTCCCACATAGCCCGGTTCCATAGTCCACTGGCAGCCCGGCTGATCAACAGGCCCAAAAATGACCCTACCCGTTTGCTTTTGATAGTCACTGGCATAGGTAGGGTCATAATGATCTTCATGTGTGTGGGTAAAGGCAACCGCATCCGGAAAATTTGCAAGAAGGCTGTCTTTGATCCCAAGGGGCGTTGCCAGGTAGGGTTTAACCTCCCGGCAAACGCCGTCCAGTAAGATCGAAACACCGTCCAGCTTTAGTAAAACACCTGCGTTGGCTGTACGTGTAAGCTCCATAGGAAATTACACGCCGGCAGCACTGCGACGGATTGCTTCTGCTTCGTTACAGGAATTTGCCTCAGCCGAATAGCCTGCCAAGGGTATCAGCTTTTCGTGAATGCTGTCCAAAATCCAGCTTGCCTGAGGGAAGAAGAATTCGTCAAACTCGAAAGGAGGCGTAATCCAGTTCTTTGCGCCCACCACAACAGGAGGAGCATCCAAGTCATCAAAGCACAGCTCGGTAATGTTTCTGGCAACATCATTCATATAAGAGCCACGGGCGCAGGCATCGGATACCAGCAGGACTTTACCTGTCTTACGAACAGATTCCAAAATCTTTGTATAATCCAGAGGCACCAGAGAGTGAATATTGATTACATCGGCCTCCATACCATACTTTTCACTCAGGGTCTTAGCTGCATCCATAGCACGGTACAAAACTGCACCGATGGTCAGAATGGTCACATCCTTACCGTCGCGGACCTTATTGGTATCGCCGATGGTAATCTCGTAACGCTCAGAAGGAACACCGCCCTCATGGAACTGCTCGCCAACATCATAAATTCTCTGGGATTCAAAGAATACAACAGGGTCCGTACCCTTCAAGGCGGTTTCCATCAGGCCCTTTGCTTCCCAAGGTGTTGCGGGGAAGCAAACCTTCAGACCGGGGATGTGCGCACACAGAGCAGTCCAGTCCTGAGAGTGCTGGGCACCGTACTTAGAACCAACAGAAACGCGCAAGACCAGAGGCATCTTCAGAATACCCGCAGACATTGCCTGCCACTTGGACATCTGGTTGAAAATTTCATCACCGGCGCAGCCGATAAAGTCAGCATACATCAGCTCAACCAACGCGCGGCCACCGGACAGAGCATAGCCGACAGCAGTACCCACGATAGAGCCTTCCGCCAGAGGAGAGTTAAACAGGCGGCAGTGGGGCAAGGCATCCATCATACCGCGGTAAACAGCAAATGCGCCGCCCCAATCACGGCAGTCTTCACCGTATGCAATCAGTGTGGGGTCTTCGTAGAAGCGGTCGTAGATAACCTCAGACAGAGCGTCACGGAGGTTATACAGCTTCATCTTGGAAACAGGCTTGCCCTCAGCATCGATGGGGCTGCGTTCCTTGGATTTAATCTTCTTATAGCCCTCAGCCTCTTCCTTCGGACACAGAACCTCAGGCTCGCGATCGTCGAACTTCTCAACCTTCTGATTGGAGAACATCATACGCTCAACAACAGCAGGATCCTTCTTGAAATCGCAATAGGGGCTGATAACCGGGTCAGCTGCAGCCTTGCAAATCATAGTCATACGGGCAGAGGTTTCTGCCAAAATGGCATCAACTTCTTCCTGAGTCATAACGCCTGCTTCGATCAGCTTGGCAGGATAGACGGTAATGGGGTCGACTTCCTTCCATGCGTCGATTTCTTCCTTGGTGCGGTAGGCATTCTGGTCGGATACAGAGTGACCGGAGAAACGGTAGGTAATGGTTTCAAGCATAACAGGACCTTGACCGTTGCGCAGCAGCTCCAGCTTGCGCTCCATGGCATCAATTACTGCCAAGGGGTTGTAGCCATCAATGGTTTCAGCGTGGAACTGAGTGGGGCTTACGCCGGAGGCAATCCGGGACATACAGCCCTGACCCATAGTCTCACCGCGAGTCTGGTCGCCCATACCGTAGGAGTTATTGAAAATGTTGTACAAAATGGGCATGCCGTCATTGTGGCTCTCCCACAAGGTTTTGTACTGATCCATAGCTGCAAAGTTCAGAGCTTCCCAGACAGGACCGCGGGCCATAGAAGCGTCACCGATGTTACAAACACAGATACCCTTCTTGTTGTTTACCTTCTTGTACAGCGCCGCGCCGGTAGAAATGGTAGCAGAGCCGCCAACAATTGCGTTGTTGGGGTAGATACCGAAGGGCAGGAAGAAGGCATGCATAGAGCCGCCCATGCCCATATGGAAGCCGGTTTCCCGTGCAAAGATTTCAGACAGTGTACCATACAGAATAAAGCGAATTGCCAATTCCTTAACGTCCTTGGTCTCTCCCAGCTTTTGGGTAGCGCGCAGACACTTGCCCTCCAGGAAGTTTTCCATTACGCCCATAAGTTGCTCATCGCTCATCTTATTGATGGTGGACAGTGCCTTAGCCAGAATTTCAGAGTGAGAACGGTGAGAGCCAAAAGCAAAGTCGTTCTCATCCAATAAGTAAGCCTGACCGACACAGGCAGCCTCCTGACCGGTAGACAGGTGAGCAGGGCCGGGATAGGTATGGTCAATACCATTGTAAGAACCCTGGGTCTTAATAAGGTTCAGCATGGTCTCAAATTCACGCAGAACCGTCATATCACGAAAAATGCGAATTAAATCTTCCTTGGTGTACTTACCGGAATCCAGCTCTTCCTTTACAGTCTTGTTATACTGGTTAACAGGAATATCGTTGAAGGTAACCTTGCCGGGCTGTCTAACCACGGAAGGATCTACGAATAAATTCTTAGGCATACTCTTTCTCCCCTTTCATTACTTGGCAAGCAGTGTAGTAAAATGCTCCAGATTGTTGCAAAGCTCCTTCTGGAACTTAGCGGCAGGAGTGCCGTCCACCGCACGGTGATCATAAGTCAGGCTCAAGCCCATAGCGGGATAAATCTCAATAGAGCCATCAGCGCCCTTGCGAACGCGGTCAACCGTACCGCAGACACCCAAAATACCGGTCTGGGGAGGATTGATTACAGGAGTAAAGGATTCAACACCCATGCTGCCCAAATTGGAAACGGTAAAGCTGCCGCCGGAGAGCTTGTCGGGGTTGATAGCGCCATCGCGGCACTCAGCAGCCAGAGCCTTAACGGCCTTGGAAATTTCCAATAGACTCATCTGGTCAGCATTCACAATGGTAGGTACCATCAGGCCGCGGGGAGTGTCTACAGCAACACCCAGATTTACATGCTTAAACAGACGGATAGAGTTGTCGTCAAGCATATTGGCGTTCAGGTCGGGATGGTTCAGTAATGTGCGGGAGACAGCATACAAAATGATGTCACCCAAAGTGATACCGGCATACTCATCACCGGCAGACTTGAGCATCTTGCGGTAAGCAAGAATATTGGTAGCATCAAAGCTGGTGGTATGGGTCAGCTGAGCCATGGTAGACAGACTCTGATGCATGGACTTGGAAATTGCACGGCGAATACCGCTGAACTTCACATCCTCATAAGCAGGACCATCGGAAACAACGGTCTTTGCAGCAGCAGGTACGCCTTGAGCAATCAGCTTCTGAACGTCACGCTCAATGATACGACCATCGGGGCCGGTACCGACCGCCAAGGATGCATCCACGCCAGCTGCTCTTGCCAGCTTGGCTGCTCTGGGAGATACCGGTGCGCCGGGTACGATTGCGGCAGCAGGTGCGGCGGTCTCTGCGGCAACAACAGGTGCAGCAACAGCCTCCTCAACCACAATAGGTGCAGCACCGGGTTTCAGGCAGTCAGTAGGCTCGCCCACGGGACCAACAGCACAGACGTTTTCCATGCAGGGAACCTCGTCTCCCTCTTCAAAGAAGATGTCCAGCAGAACACCTTCAGCGGTAGACTCACACTCAAAGCTGGCCTTATCGGTTTCATAGGTAAACAGAATGTCGCCGATCTTAACCTGATCGCCAACCTTCTTGACCCACTCGCCGATAATACAGCTCTCTACAGTAATACCGGCCTTGGGCATAATTACGGCCTTAGCCTTGGTATTGGCAGCCACAGCTGCGGCAGCGGCAGGTGCTGCGGCAGGTGCTGCTGTTGCAGCAGGGGCAGCCTCAGTAGCAGCGGCACTACCGCCCTTCAGAGAAGAAGTGTCCTCTCCGGGTACGCCAACAGCGCAAACATTTACCAGGCAAGGCACCTCGTCGCCCTCTTCAAAGAAAATGTCCAGCAGAGTGCCCTCTGCAGTAGACTCGCACTCGAAGCTGGCCTTGTCGGTTTCATAAGTAAACAGAATGTCGCCGACCTTAACCTGATCGCCAACCTTCTTGACCCACTCACCGATAATACAGCTCTCTACAGTAATACCGGCCTTGGGCATGATGACAGCATTTGCCATGATTTATCCTCCTTGTGGTGTTATAGCTTGTTAATTATAACTTATTTTAACACCTTCGTCAATATCAATTTCACAAATAAAATGCAAAACCGGAGCGTAAATTCCCGCTCCGGCTTTCATTATAAAATTTTAAGTCCGTTTTCCCCGGCAGCGCGCGAAAAGGCTTCCGGTACAGCCGTATCGCAAATTAAATAATCCACGTCCCCAAGCTTTGCAAATGTGTAGGGCATCAGACAATTAAATTTTTCTTTATCACACATAATCACACTGGTTCTGGCCTTCTGAATTACAAGACGCTTCACCAGCATATCCCCTTCAGTACCACAGGTAAAGCCTGCTTCCACAGAACAGCCGGACACTCCGATAAATGCCAGATCGATATTAATTTCTGATAACATCTGCAACGTGTTTTGTCCGGAAAGCGCAAGGTTTTTCCGGTTAATTGTGCCACAGCACAGTGTCACAACCGGGTTATGCAAGCGGCAAAGCTCCAAGGCGATACTGGGACCTGTTGTGAAAATGTTCAGGCTAATATCCGGCAGAGCCTTGACCAGCGCCAAATTTGTGGTGCTGGCGTCAAGAAACACAGAGGCATTCGGCTGAATTAATTCCAGCGCCTTTTTAGCCGCTGCCATTTTTCCGGAATTATTTTCCCGCATCCGCACATTAAACTCCGGGTCTCCGGCAAGGCGCACAGATTTTGCACCGCCGCGAAACTTCACAACATAACCGTTCTTTTGCAATGTATCCAGATCACGATGGATGGTCATCAAGGAAACATCCGGAAACATAGATTGCAATTCTTTGATGGTTGCAACATTCTTATTTTCAATATACTCCCGCATTTGCTCCTGTCTGATACTGTACATATTGCCTCCAAATGTTAATATTATAACAATCTGTCACAAATATAACATTTGTATATAAATTTTGTCAATAGTTAATTTAAAATACTATGCAAAACTGTAATTATATTGTACAATAGTTTTAAAGAGGTGAGACTATGGTTGCTGAATTAAAAATTTTCCGCAGCAGCTCCTTTGACCCGTATTATAATATTGCAACTGAAAAGCGGTTGTTGGAAACCGTAGAACCGGGTTGCTGTGTTTTATATTTGTGGCAAAACCAAAATACCGTCGTCATCGGGCGAAATCAGAATGCATGGGCGGAGTGCCGCACCTCCCTTCTGGAAGAAGAGGGTGGCAGGCTGGCAAGACGGCTTTCCGGCGGTGGTGCGGTATTTCACGACTTAGGAAATCTGAATTTTACTTTCATTATGAAAGATGAAGATTATGATTTGGAGAGGCAGTTGTCCGTCATTCAGCGAGCCTGTGGCAGCGTAGGCATTTTCGTGGAGCGCTCCGGTCGAAATGATTTATTGGCTGACGGTTATAAATTTTCAGGAAATGCCTTTTATCACGCGCAGGGTCGTGCGTATCATCACGGTACGATGCTGGTCAACGCAGATATGGAAAAGCTCTCACGATATTTGACTCCCTCCAAGGCAAAGCTTGAAGCCAAGGGCGTCGGCTCTGTTCGCGCACGTGTAATTAATCTGCAGGAGCTTGTACCCGGTCTAACCTGCGAAGCACTGGCTGACTGTATGGAGCAGGCTTTTGCGCAGGTCTACGGCTTTGCGCCGGAAGCCGTTTCCCTCTCCACAGCTGATTTACAAGCCATCGAAAAATCTGCACAGGAGTTAAGCAGCTGGCAGTGGATATATGGACCAAAGCTACCTTTTACATTTTCTTGTGAAAAGCGTTTTTCTTGGGGAAGTCTCTGTTTGCAGCTGCAAGTAGAAGGCGGAACGGTTGTTTCTGTGCAGGTCTACTCCGATGCTATTGACTGGAAAATCGCAAATGAGATTTCTACTGTGCTTGATAATTGCCACTTTATAAAGAAGGAAATGGTCAAACGGGTTAGCGACACTCTGTCGAATAAAGAAATCGCCGAAGATATTGCAACATTTCTTTTGTCTCAAGACATATAAATATAAACCGCAGGAAAATTCCTGCGGTTTATATTTTTGTAATCCTCGCTCATATAAAGGGGTGCTTTATGTTTTATGCATCCTGCAGCAGTGTTACCAAAAGCTTGGAGATCAATTCCATATCCTCAATTGGGATATACTCATATTTTCCGTGGAAGTTTTCGCCACCGGTACATAGATTAGGACAAGGCAGGCCCATAAAGGATAGTCTTGCACCATCCGTTCCCCCGCGAATAGGGGTGATTTTCGGTTCAATACCCATTTTCCTCATAGAAGAAACTGCCCGGTCAATAATATACATACACGGCTCAATTTTCTCACGCATATTGAAATAGCTGTCCTGAACTTTAAGGTCAACTGCTCCTGCCCCGTACTTTGCATTAAGGAATGCCGCAATCTCCTCCATAAGCGATTTTTTATCCGTAAACTTTTTCATATCGTGGTCACGAATAATATACCGCAAAACCGCAGTTTCCTCCGTACCCTGCATATCCGTCAGATGAAAAAAGCCTTCGTAGCCCTCCGTTGATTCTGGACGCTGATGCACAGGAAGCAGGCTATGAAATTCCATGGCAATCAACTGGGCATTGACCATTTTGTTCTTCGCAGATCCCGGATGAATGCTAATACCATGAAATTCCACTGTCGCACCGGCGGCGTTGAAATTTTCATACTCAAGTTCACCTAATGCGCCGCCATCTACCGTATAGGCATAATCAGCCCCGAACGCCTCCACATTGAACCGGTCCGCTCCCCTGCCGATTTCCTCATCCGGTGTAAACCCAATGCGAAGCGTAGCGTGTTTCTTATCGGAATGCAGCATCATTTCAGCCGCAGTCAAAATTTCCGCAATGCCGGCTTTATTGTCCGCACCTAAAAGGGTCGTGCCGTCTGTTACGATCAGATGCTTGCCAATATGCTTATCAAGGCTTTCAAAGTCCGCGGTGCGCAGTACAATGCTCTTTTCCTTATTCAGCACAATATCGCCACCGTTATACATAAGGACCCTAGGCTTTACATCAGTGCCACTGAAGGCAGGCGCAGTATCCATATGGGCAATCAAGCCGATGGTAGGCATTCCGGGATCACCGGGAACGGTGCCGTAGACATAGCCGTCTGTGTCCATATAGGCGTCGGATATGCCCATATCCTGCATTTCCGCAACCAGAGCTTTGCCTAATGCAAGCTGGTTTTTCGTGGACGGACAGCTTTCGGAAAATTCATCAGACTGTGTATCAAAGGCCACATAGCGCAGGAAGCGCTGAGAAACCGTTTCCATTCTATTTCCTCCGTAATATATGATAAGGGGCGGATTGTTCCGCCCCTTTGGAATTTAATTATTTTGCAGCGTTAACCAGTTCAGCGGTATCCTGAGCAATCATCAGCTCTTCATTGGTGGGGATAACCCAAACCTGAACCTTGGAATCGGGTGTGGAAATTAAGATTTCCTTACCGCGAACCATATTTTTCTCCTCATCAATCTTGACACCCATGAAGCCAAGGTACTCACAAATTGCTTTGCGGGTGTCGCGGCCGTTCTCACCAACACCGGCAGTGAAGGTCAAAACATCAATACCGTTAAGCGCAGCGGTATAAGCGCCAATATACTTGGCAACCTCATAGTAGAACTTTTCAAGAGCCAGGACGCAATCCTGATTGCCGTTAGCTGCACCGGCTTCCAAATCGCGGAAATCGGAAGAAACACCGGAAAGAGCCAAAACACCGGACTTCTTGTTCAGCATATTCAGGCAATCATCCACGCTCATATTGTACTTGTTGCAGATAAACTGAACAACGCAAGCATCAATGTCGCCGGAACGGGTGCCCATAGGCACACCTGCCAAGGGGGACAGGCCCATAGAGGTATCCATACACTTGCCATTCTTTACAGCAGACAGAGAAGAGCCGTTGCCCAGATGGCAGTTGATCATTTTAAACTCAGTCTTGCCAATAAGGGCTGCAGCGCGACGGGCAATATACTTGTGGGAAGTGCCATGGAAGCCATAACGACGGATATCGTCATTTTCATAGTACTCAGCGGGGATCGCATACCGATACGCCTTGGGGGGCATAGTCATATGGAATGCAGTATCAAAAACGGCAACCTGAGGTGTGTTGGGCATAACAGCCTGGCAAGCCTCGATACCCATCAGATTTGCAGGGTTATGAAGGGGTCCCAGAGGGATGCACTTCTTAATAGCCTTAATTACATCGTCGTTGATAATACAGGATTCGCTAAACTCCATACCGCCGTGGAGAACTCGGTGTCCAACAGCGTCAATTTCATCCACAGACTTGATAACGCCGTCAACCGGGTCAACCAGGATAGACAAAACAGCCTGAATAGCTTCGGAGTGGCTAGGCATAGCAATTTCCTTTTCTACCTTCTTGTCGCCGACTTTGTGTGTCAGGCGTCCGTCAATGTAGATACGCTCACACAGACCCTTTGCGGATACATCGCCGGTCTCCGGATTCATCAGCTGATACTTGAGGCTGGAGCTGCCGGCATTGATAACCAAAACATTCATCGGAAAACTTCCTCCTAAAAATAATTGATTTTCTTGTCATTTATGATAAGATAACCACAGACGTGCTTATTCTATAATAAAATCAGCAAAACCGCAACCCCTGTTCAGGAAATTTTTTCAAGAAAGGCGGGTTATTTTTGGAAATCACCGGAATTATATGTGAATATAACCCCCTTCACTTGGGGCACAAGAAGCAGCTGGACTATATTCGAGCAAAAAATCCCAATGGTGGTATTGTGTGCTTAATGAGTGGTAACTTTGTCCAGCGTGGCGCACCGGCTATTATAGATAAAACCCTTCGGGCAAAAGCCGCTGTGGATTGCGGTGCAGATTTGGTGTTAGAGTTTCCTGCCACAGCTGCATTATCCTCTGCGGAAGGCTTTGCAGTGCAAGGTGTTGCAATTCTTTCAAAGTTTTGTGACAATCTTTGCTTTGGTGCGGAAAATGCCGATATAAATCAACTTTTACCGGTTGCCGAAGCGCTTCTGAGCCAGGAATTTTCGGTAGCGCTGCGTAGCGAACTGGACAAGGGTCTATCCTTTCCAGCTGCGAGACAAAATGCGTTGAAAACTACAGGCGTTGATGCCGGTCTGCTCTCAGCGCCTAATAATATTTTGGCCGTGGAATACTGCAAAGCTATTATATCCCAAAACAGTGCAATGAAACCTATGCCAATTCTTCGAAATGGCAGTTATCACGATACACTACCGGATACGCAAAACCCGTCAGCCACGGCCCTGCGCGTTCTTATGACAAATCAAAAAGCCTGGCAAGACTATGTGCCGGAGCAGGCAGCTGCCTGCTATCAGAGCGCTGTGTTGCATACCGTTTCCTTTGGCGAAAAAGCAATCCTTGCCAAGCTGCGTACCATGACAGATGAGGAGTTTGAGGCACTGCCCTACGGAACAGAGGGGCTTTGGCGAAAGCTAATGCACGCCAGCCGCAAGGAGGCCACCCTGGAGGACATCCTTACCGCGGTGAAATCCAAACGCTATACCCGTACCAGAATTGACCGGATGGTAATGTGTGCATTTTTAGGAATCACAAAAGAATTACTTTCCTCCCCTGCTCCTTATGTGCGTGTTTTGGCATTAAACTGCCGAGGCAGAGAGATTTTAAAAACCATCCGAAGTACAGGGGATTTTCCCAACATCGGAGAAGTCCGGAACGCCCCCTATCAGCTTCTGGAAAACCGTTGGAGCGACCTGTATGGACTGTTTTCCAAAACTCCTGAAGCCCCAGATACAGAACGAAAAAGACGTGTATACGTAATTCCTGAAATATGAAAGTGGCAGCTGCGAAAGCAGCTGCCACTTTTACGCTTTTTTACTCCACAGTATCCTCTGCTTTGCCAATGTCCATTATATCATAGGGCGTTGTTTGATAGACAAAGTAATTAAGCCAATTTGAAAACAGCAGGTTTGCGTGTCCGCGCCAACGGACAATGGGTGCCTGGGTATCGTCATCATTGGGGTAGTAATTCTGAGGGACCTTAATCGGCAGTCCCAGATTTTTATCCCGAAGGTATTCTTTTTCCAGCGTATCCGGATCATATTCAGAATGACCGGTGACAAAGATTTGCCGGCCGCCCTTGTTCATAACCGCATAAACACCGGCTTCTTCCGAGGAAGCCAGTATTTTCAACTCCGGTACCTTTTCAATATCCTCTCTCCAAACGGTAGTATGTCTGGAATGGGGAACCCAAAAGATGTCATCGAAGCCGCGAAGAAGAATTGACCGTTTATAGTCGGCGGTATGAGGAAACACGCCAAACAGTTTTTCCGGGATTTCATGCTTATCGATACCGTAGTGATAATACAAGCCCGCCTGTGCGCCCCAGCAGATATGCAGCGTGCTATGCACATTGGTCTTACTCCACTGCATAATTCTGCACAGCTCATGCCAGTAATCCACATCCTCAAAGGGCAGGTGCTCAACCGGCGCACCGGTTATTACCATACCGTCAAACTTTCGATCCTTTAATTCATCGAAGCTTTTGTAGAAATTCAGAAGATGATCTTGGGCAACATTTTTAGAAAAATGGGTTGTTGTGTGCATCAGCTCCAGATGCACCTGTAATGGGGTATTGCCCAACAGACGAGACAGCTGTGTTTCTGTCGCAACCTTTGTTGGCATTAAATTTAGTAATACAATCTCAAGGGGACGAATATCCTGCGTTGCTGCGCGCCGTTCCGGCATTACAAATATATTTTCCTGCTGCAATATTCCGGCAGCCGGCAGGTCATTGGGAATCTGAATGGGCATAACTATCAGTCCTTATTATACAGTTTGCTATATTCTACCCTAAATCAAGAAATATGTCAATCAGTGTCATAAGTAACAATTTCTGTGGACTTATAATAATGGGACAAAATCTCCGGATATAAGCTTCCCTGCACAGCCATTGCGTCTGCACCGTACTGACTCATCCCAACACGGTGACCGTACCCCTTCGTTGTAACCGTAACCGTATTCCCCACCACTGTCATCACAATTGCAGTGGACTTAAGGCCTAACTTTTTTCGCAATGTTGTACCCTTAAACTCAACTCCGCAAATTTCTACCGTATTGATACCGCCGCCATCGGTATAGGTTATGTTCTTAATCCATTTCCCCGAAGGAGACTTTACATTAATTCCCAATAAAGATGTAAACTGCGCTACTGTAAAAGATTTTGTATCTACATAATGGGTTGCTGTTTCTTCGCCGGGACTGGAGGTTGCCTGCAGATACGGCACAGGGTTGCCCCAAACCGCTTCAGCATCCTCTGTCATTCCTCCGGAGCAGGAAAAATAAGTTGCTTCAATTAGCGCTCCATTGCAGACAATAACCTGATTTGCGGTTTCCATAACAGCCGATTTGATTTTATCTAATGAAGCTTGACTTCCACCACTTTGAATGTATTCATCCTCAGTGCAGTAACCCTGACAGCAGCTTGCGTTTGCGCAAATAATTGCGCCGATGTGCTTACCTCCCCGTTCATAACGACGAAGGGTATAGGTCCGCGCCACAACTGCCTGGGCCTTCAACGCCTCAATCTCAAAGGATGCCGGCATTTCCCGCAGTAAAACCCCCGTAAGATACGTCTCCAATTCCAGCTCTTCAATTCTTCCGTCCTTCATTAAAACTGATATATAAATTTTCTTCTTTTCGCTTGTTGTATTCTCCGTTTCCGTTGGTTGTGTAGTAGAAGCCGGCTCCTGAAAATGTATTTTATAGAATGAAGAGAATAACATTGCAGGAAATACAGCACCTAGAATAAATGCAATTGCAATCTCCTTTATCCTGACGTTCACAGCTATCACCTCTAATGCTATTGTAACAATTTACTTATCTGGATTTTGCTGATTTATGCTGTTAAATTTTTACATTTTTATGTCGAGTATTGACAGGATTCGAGAAAATAAGTATAATTTAGAGGATACGAATCAGGAAAGGTAATACCGCAATGAAGAAATTTCTGCGTTTACTAATACCAATCATACTTGCCATAAGCATCATCTTGTGTATGGCCTGGTATTTATTTATTTATGACCGTCCTTTTACCCGGGATATTCTGTTAACCTTCGCCCGAATCAGTGAGGATTACGGGAAACATAATATGGCAACCTGGTTTTATAATCAGGCATATTATCAAGCCGGAAACAACGATGCTGTTGCTATTGAGTTAGCAGAGCAGTACAAAACAGTCGGTAATTTTACAAAGGCAGAATTTACCCTTACCAACGCAATTGCAAACGGCGGCGGTATTGAACTTTATATTGCGCTTTGCAACACCTATGTGCAGCAGGACAAGCTTCTGGACGCTGTTAATATGCTAAATAACATTGCAAATCCCCAAATTAAGGAAGAAATTGATAAACTACGTCCCAAAGCCCCGACAAGCTTCCCAAATCCCGGATTTTATAATCAGTATATTACGGTTACCCTGTCTGGAATAGACGGAACACTTTACTTTTCTAATGACGGACAATATCCTTCAACCGCAAATAATCCGTATCAGGACCCGATTGTTTTAGGTGACGGGGAAACCTCCATTTACGCTCTGACTGTTGCGGAAAACGGTCTTGTCAGTCCTCTGTCAATTTTTGGCTATACAATTGGCGGCGTGATAACAGAAATGGAATTTGCAGATCCCTATGTAGAGGTCGCCGTTCGTGAATTGCTTAATGTAAGCGAAGACAAGCTGCTGTATACCAACGATTTGTGGACAATCAAGTCCTTTACTATGCCGGCAGCCGCTACAAATTATGCAGACCTTAAGCATATGATTTTTTTGGAAAGTCTAACCATTGAAGGTAGCAGCTCCGGACAGCTTAGTTATCTATCTGCACTTACACACCTAAACAATTTAGAAATCACCGGCGTTGATGTTTCTGTGGAAGAACTTGCTGTGATTGCTTCCCTGCCTGAATTAAAAACTTTAAAACTTCAAAAATGCGGTCTGTATAATATTTCTGCCCTTGACAAGGCAACCTCCCTAACTGTTCTTGATTTAAGCGAGAATACTATTAGAAACATTGAGTCTCTTTCTGGACTTAATAAGCTTCAGGAGCTTTCACTGCGTCATAACGCTCTTGAAGATTTGACGCCTCTTAGTTCCCTTCTTACGCTTACCAAATTGGATGTCGCGCAGAATAACAAGCTGACCTCTCTTGCTCCTATCAGCGGTTTGTCCTCGCTTATATGGTTGGCAGCTAACAACTGTAACATCAACAATCTGGGAGAGATCGGAAAGCTAACGGCACTTTCTTATCTTAACGTAAGCACCAATAAGCTTACCGATATATCTGCCCTTGCTGCATGTAAAGCAATTACTGAGCTGAATATTTCCTCCAATTCAATTACGGATATTACAAAGCTGTCGGCACTAACAAAGATGCAGCATTTTGACTTTTCCTATAATAAGGTAACCAAACTGCCGGCGTTTCCCAAGTCCTGTGATCTGGCTGTAATTACCGGCTCTAATAATTCTATTTCCAGTCTTGACCGTCTTGCAGGCTTGGAGAAGCTGAACATTGTGAATATGGATTACAATACGAAGATTTCTTCTGTAAAGCCCCTGGCAAGCTGTCCGCTGTTGGTTGAAGTTAATGTTTATGCCACAAAGGTAAAAGATGTAACAGCGTTAACTGACCAAAGCATTGTTGTTAATTATAAACCTGTTTGATGAGAAAAAGCTTCCGGAGATTAATACTCCGGAAGCTTTTATAATATGTTCCTCAATCAATTTTCTCTGTGACGCATGAATCCTCATCGTAGATTTCCCTTAGTAGCTTTTGATCCTGCTTTCCGGATAGGTCCAGCTTCTCATACATATCCGGACGCCTTTCGCGGGTCCGCCGAATGGACTGCTTTCTGCGCCATTTTGCCACCTTGCCGTGATCACCGGATAAGAGAATATCGGGGACTTCCCGTCCGTGCCATATTGCTGGTCTGCTGTACTGGGGGTATTCCAGAAGACCGTTATAGTGACTTTCATCCTCAAAGCATTCCGGATCGGCAAGAACGCCCGGGACCATGCGGCATACCGCGTCAGTCACAGCCATAGCGGCAATCTCACCGCCGGTCAAGACAAAATCGCCCAAAGAAATCTCTTCATCGATACACTCATCAATAAATCGCTGGTCGACACCCTCATAGTGGCCGCAGACAAGAACAAGATTATTCATCTGACTAAGCCGTATCGCGTCGGCCTGCGTAAATGTTTTTCCGCAGGGAGATAAATATATGGTATGGACCGGACCTGCTGCCATATCGCAAACGGCCTCCCAACAGCGATACAAAGGGTCAGCTGTCATAACCGCGCCCCGTCCGCCGCCATATGGGTAATCATCCACCTGATTTTGCTTGTTGGCTGTGTAATCCCGAATTTGATGGGTTTCAATTTGGATATATCCACGCTCCTGGGCTCTGCCCAAAATACTTTCAGACAGAACATCTCCAACAGTTTCTGGAAAAAGTGTCAAGATATCAACTCTCATCGGTGCGCATCCCTTCAATGATTTGAACCTGCATTATGTTGGCATCCAAATCTGTCGAACAGATAAACTGCTTCACTGCCGGAATCATATAGCTGTGCTCACCTTTCACAACATAAACCTTGTTTCCCGGGTAATCCAGCACCTCCGTAATCTCACCAAGCTCCTCATCTTGACAGAACACGCGAATACCAATAAGTTCAGCAGCAAAGATAAGCTCGTCTGAAGCATCCTCCCGATAAATTTCAACGACCTTACCGCGAAGAAGCTGTGCCTGCTCCACTGTGTCAACTCCCTTGAGCTTCAGCAGGTTGCAATTTTTTTGTACACGGCAGGATTCTACCGTATACTCCAAACCGTCAATGCGAACACGGTTAAAATCTGTTAAAAAATCTGCGTCATCTGCCCATGGATAAACCTTTATTTCTCCGTGAACCCCATGGGTCGTAACAATTTCGCCGGCCTCAAGGAACTGAAGCTTCATACCGTCTGCCTCCAAATTTTTTAAATTATTATAACAAGTATTTATAAATATAGCAAGTCCGCAAACAGAAAATGCGTGACGGTCCGTCACGCATTTTCATTAATCAAGAATTTCTACCGAAACCTTTTCTCCGTTGCGCTGAGCAACAGTTTTTACGATCGTGCGAATTTCTTTCGCAATTCGACCCTGGCGGCCGATAACCTTTCCCATATCGCCGGGAGCCACGCGGAGCTCCAACACCTTTCCGTCTTCAACAGCGACTTCATTGACGGTAACTGCATCCGGATCGTCCACCAGATTCTTTGCCATATAAAGCAAAAGCTCTTTCATTAGTATAAACTCCTTTGGGAATCTTACAGAACGCCGGCGTTCTTCAGCAGTCCGCGAACGGTGTCGGTAGGCTGTGCGCCGTTCTTGATCCAAGCCTGGGCCTTTTCCACATCAACAGTGACAGTTGCAGGCTCGGTCAGAGGATTGTAGGTACCGATTTCCTCGATGCAACGACCGTCGCGAGGGCTGCGGGAATCAGCAACAACAATACGGTAATAAGGAGCCTTCTTAGCGCCCATTCTTCTCAGTCTGATTTTAACCAACTTATTTCACCTCCAAGTAAAACTTTTTCTATATCGCAAAGCAATTTGCTTTCAGCGAACCAATTCAGAACCCGGGGAACCCCCCGAAACCACCGAAGCCACGCATACGCTTCATTTTCTTTGCTGCTCCGGGACCGGAGAACTGCTTAATCATACTGCGCATTTGTTCAAAGGATTTTAGCAGACGGTTGACATCCTCAACCTTTAAGCCCGCACCGGCGGCAATCCGTTTCTTACGGCTGGCACCTATGATGGTTGGATTTTCCCGTTCCTTAGGTGTCATAGAAAGAATAATTGCTTCCGTATGCGCCATAGCTTTTTCATCCAACTGAACATTCTTTAGGCCAGCACCGCCGGGCAGCTGCGCCAAAATATCCTGCATAGAGCCCATAGACTTCATTTGAACCATTTGGTCATAAAAATCCTGCAGGGTAAATTTGTTTGACCTCAGCTTTTCTTCCATCTCTGCAGTTTTTTTGGCATCGTAGGCTTTCTCTGCTTTTTCAATTAAAGTAAGCACATCGCCCATACCCAATATGCGAGATGCCATACGGTCCGGATGGAACGGTTCTATATCCTCCAGCTTTTCACCGATGCCCGCAAACTTTACCGGTTTGCCGGTAACAGCACGAACGGACAGCGCGGCGCCGCCTCTTGCATCGCCGTCAAGCTTGCTGAGCATAACCGAGTCAATGTCCAGCCATTCGTGGAAGCTTTGTGCCGCATTTACTGCGTCCTGACCGGTCATAGCATCCACAACGAGCATAATCTCATCCGGAGAGACAGTAGCCTTAATATCCTTAAGCTCTTGCATCAGTGCTTCATCAATATGCAAGCGACCGGCTGTATCTAAAAAAACCATATCGTGTCCGTGCTGTCGGGCATAAATAATGGCATCCTTTGCAATTTGAACAGGACTAATCTGTCCCTTCTCGAAAACCGGTATCCCCAGCTTTTCACCGCAAACCTTTAGCTGAGTAATTGCAGCAGGTCTATAAATATCACAGGCAACCAGCAAGGGATTTTTTCCCTGCCGCTTCATTAGTCCGGCAAGCTTACTGCCGTTTGTGGTTTTACCGGCACCCTGCAGGCCAACCAGCATAACAACTGTAGGACCGTTGGGATTTATGGTGATGTGCTTTGTTTCGCTGCCCATAAGCGCCGTCAACTCTTCGTTGACAATCTTTACGATCATCTGGGCAGGACTTAAGGCTTCTAAAACATCTGCTCCGATACAACGTTCCGTAACAGACTTTGTAAAATCCTTAACAACCTTATAGCTAACATCCGCCTCCAAAAGGGCCATACGAATCTCGCGCATAGCCTCCTTAATATCGGACTCCTTCAGACGCCCTTTACCTCTGAGCTTTTTGAAGGCTGCGGAAATTTTTTCAGTTAATCCTTCAAATGCCATCAGTTTACTCCTTAAACGCCTGTGCAGCATCCAAAATTTGACGTGCAAGCTCTGACACTGTTATATCCGAATGCCCGGCAAGCTGCTGCGCTGCATTTAATATAGCATCTGCTGCCTTCCGGCAAGCCATATCGCGGCGAACACAGCCGGTCTTTTCCTCCATATTTCGCAAAAGTGCCTCTGCTCTAGATAAGTTATCATGCACACCTTGGCGACTAACACCAAGCTCCTGTGCAATTTCAGTCAAGGATAAATCTTGATTGTGGCGCAAGTCAAAACACATACGCTGACGCTCTGTAAGCAAATCTCCATAATAGTCAAATAGCAGCGTCATCTCTAATGCGTCCATATAAGACCTCCCTGTCAAGTAAAATCCCTTGACGCCCCTATAGAATACATCGTAAATGAAGATTTGTCAAGTACTTTTACTTGACATCTTCACTTAATTTTATACCAAACAGAAACCTCATCCGTTTGTATAAAGCCAAGTCTTTCATATAACCGAATGGCGGCGGTATTTACAGATGCAACTTCTATTACAACCGTGTCGGATAACAGTGCACGGCTCAGTGCGCAAAGCACATCCCGTCCTGCCCCATGCACTGCTGAAATAACGCAGGAAATCGTGTCAGACGAGGAAATACCAATCCCAAGCAAGGTATTGCCTCTATGAACAAAGTATCCGTTTCCCTCGCAGAGGAGCGTTTGACTATCAGAAATTGTCATATATGAGGCATTGGGGATGCCTGACATTCTTTTATTGTACAATTCACGCCACATTGATAAGGTTTTTTCTTGCAAAGGAAACAAGGCTGCATCCGTATCCGGCAATCCTTCTTTACTGCGGCACATTCGCAGTATTGCAGTGTGAACCGGAAAAGCTTTTAAGGCATCATTTCCGGTAGCATATACGCTTTCCGCACCGGCCAAGCAGCAAAAATCACAGCATTCTTTCATAAACAGAAGTGGTTCCGCGCTGTCTTGAATTTTTATATATGCCGCGCCGCTGTAGGGTATTTCTTTAAGTGTAAGACTTGCAACCCCGTTCTCCGTGGAAAAAACCGGAATATTGCGCAAAATACCACCCCCAATTTTGATAAATTATACCATATATTGGTAAAATAGTCCAGTAACCGAGTTTCAGGTTTGTACACTTTGCATATTTATATTGAATATCAACATTTTATATACCAGTAAACATACAAAATATCGCTTTTAGTCTTGATTTAATAAACATATTAGAGTATAATACCAAGGTATTCTACAACTAACGGAGGAATATATGAAGAAAATCATCTGCAAAAAAGAGTATGATACCGAAACGGCAACACTTATAAAGAAATATACATACGGCTGTTACGGAGACCCCGCAGGCTTTGAGGAAAGCCTATATCAAACTCCCGGCGGTCTTTATTTCCTGTATGTAAATGGCGGTGCCAATTCCCCCTATCCGCTGGAGGATATTTTGCGCTTAGCTAAGATAAAGGTCAATGACTGGTTGGATGCCCATTAGCCTTATTTGGAGACTGTGTTGGCAGTCTCCTTTTTTCTTGACATTCGTGATATTCTAAAAATAGGAAATCACTATTTTATAAATCGGATGAATGATATGAAAAAAAAGATACTGATGATTTTATGTTTAATAGTCTGCATCTGCTTCTGTGGCTGTGAAAAAGAGAGAACAAACGCTCAGATTGCTGCCACGACCCAGCCTGTCTATGAATTTACGACACGGCTGTGTAAAGGAACGGATATTTCCGTGACTATGCTGATAACAGAAAACGTATCCTGTCTGCACAATTATACCCTACACCCCCAGCAAATGCGAAAAATCGAAAATGCACAGCTCCTTATAATCTCCGGTGCCGGGCTGGAAGACTTTCTGGAAAAAGCACTGCTCCAAGCCCCACAAATTATCGATGCGTCCCAAAACATTTCCCTCATCTGCCCGGAAACTGAGCATAATCACGATCACAGTCAGGAGCATTCTCACGAGAATGACCCCCATATTTGGCTCTCCCCCGCCAATGCCGCAAAAATGGCTGAAAACATATGCGCAGGGCTGATAGAGGCATATCCGGTGCATACAGAGATTTTTATGCAGAATCTGGGCTCTTTATTGGATGATTTTCAAAAATTATCCGAATATGCCGAGAATGCACTTCAAGAACTTTCTACCAATCGTCTTATTACCTTCCACGATGGTTTTTCCTATATGGCACAGGTATTCAATTTGGACATTATCCACGCAATCGAGGAGGAATCCGGCAGCGAGACCTCTGCTGCAGAGTTGAAAGAAATAATCAATCTGGTCAAGCAAAATCATTTGCCGGCAATCTTCACCGAAACAAACGGAAGTGTGTCTGCGGCAGAAATTATTTCCAGAGAAACTAATGTGCCAATCTATCAATTGGATATGGTCATGGGCGAAAGAACCTATTTTGAGGCTATGTATCATAATATCAACACGCTAAAGGAGGCGCTGGGATGAATATCGGTTCACATGGCGGCAGCTGCGCACATTCCTGCTGCCTGCGTGTTCAAAACCTTTCCGTAAAAATCGGAAATGATACCATTTTGGAAGATATCAACCTGCATGCCCATTGTGGAGAAATGATTGCCTTAATCGGTCCCAATGGTGCTGGAAAAAGCACACTGTTAAAGGCAATTTTGGGACAGCAGGACTATAACGGCATTATCTCATTCTGCGCACCCGGTCAAAGAAACCGGAGACCCAAAATCGGCTATGTTCCCCAAAGCCCCACCTTTGATCCGGGTGATCCCGTCACCGTGTCGGATTTGTTTACCTGCTGTATGAGCAAGCGGCCGGCGTTTCTTGGATTATCCAAAGCTATGCGCAAAAAGGTTTTGGAATGTCTGGACCGTGTCCATGGTGAGGATTTGCTGGACAAGCGTGTCGGCGCTCTATCCGGCGGAGAATTACAACGGGTGCTTCTTGCATTGGCATTAGAGCCGCTTCCCAATATTCTCATACTGGACGAGCCGCTTTCCGGTGTTGATGTTGAAGGTATGGAGGTACTCATGGATATGCTGGATGAGATCCGCCAGGTATATGATCTATCCATCATAATGACAACCCATAATTTCAGCGTCCTGAACACATATGCAGATCAGGTCATCCTAATCAACAAAAGCATCGTATGTCAAGGAACCCCCAAGCAAGTCCTTTCCTCCGGAGAATTCAATCGCGTATTTCACAGGAAGGGAGAGATCGTATGAGCCTTTGGTATCAGTTGTGTGATATGCTGCCAATAGAAATGCTCCACTGGGACTTTATGAAAAACGCCCTATTGGCTGTTTTGTTAATCTCACCCCTGTTTGGAATCTCTTCCACAATGATTGTCACGGGAAAAATGAGCTTTTTCTCCGATGCCCTTGGTCATTCTGCCTTTACCGGAATCGCCATCGGCGCAATCTGCGGTATCTCCAGTCCCACTTGGGTTGCTGTTATATTTGCCGTTGTATTTGCACTTCTTTTTTCTTACGTTCGCAGCCGAAGCAACCACACCGCCGACACCTTGATTGGTGTATTTTCAAGCACCGCAATTGCTTTGGGTATCTTTATTGCTACGTTAGGCGGCAGCAGCTTTACAAAATATAACAAATACTTGATTGGTGATATATTATCCGTAACAGGCGCGGAAATCGGTATGCTTGCAATAGTCCTTATAGTTGTTATTATCTTTTGGCTTATCCTTTCCAACAAAATAATGCTTACCTCAATCCATCCCCAGCTGGCTTCCTCTCGGGGGATATCCGTACGTGTCACCCAGACCCTTTTTACCACCGCGATCGCAATTGTTGTAACACTGGCCGTTTCCTGGGTGGGTTTGTTAATACTAAACTCCCTTTTGGTACTGCCCGGTGCAACCTCACGCAATGTGGCAAAAAACCTAAAACAGTATAGTCTGTTTTCCGTATTGATTGCGCTTATCTCCGGTATTGTGGGCTTATGTCTTTCTTATTATATTGGAGCATCCTCCGGTGCCGCAATTTCCCTTGTGCTGGCTCTTTTGTTCTTAATTTCTTTCCTGTTTAGAAAGGTCAGGATGTAACATGGAAGATATAACGATGCAAATTATTGCCAGAATCAAAAGTGACTTTCAAACTAAATTTGGGATTCCAAGACAGAGTGGCCTAGTAAAGACGCTTCAGTCAACCATCATATTTGAGCCGGCGTTTCGAAATGATGATGCCTTGCGTGGCTTGGAGGATTTTTCCCATCTGTGGATTATCTGGCAATTTTCAGAAGCTGTTCGTTCTCAGTGGTCGCCAACCGTCCGCCCACCCCGGCTGGGCGGAAACATAAGAATGGGCGTATTTGCTACCCGCTCCCCTTTCAGACCCAATTCCATTGGCCTTTCCAGTGTTGAAATTATTGGTTTGGAAAAAACCGCTGAATACGGCACTGTTATTCACGTTGCCGGAGCAGATTTAATGGATGGAACGCCTATTTTTGATATTAAGCCCTATATCCCCTATTGTGACAGCCACCCGGATGCCTCAGAGGGCTTCACAGGCAATGCAGACGATTATATTTTGGAGGTAATCTTTCCGGAAGTATTGCTTTCCAAGCTGCCTGAGAGCAAAAGGCAACCAGCAATTGATGTTTTACGCCACGACCCAAGACCCTCCTATCAAAAGGACGACCAAAGACAATACGGCCTTATGTTTGCCGGATACGATATCCGTTTCCGTGTTCACGATAATCAGTTGACTGTGTTTGATGTAGTTGAAAACTCCCTGCCCGATTGAGCAGGGAGTTCTGCATTATTTAAAGTATTTGACAGCCGCCTTAAACATCCCAATATCATAATTACCGGGAACGTTTTTATAAAGGCCATCACCAATACGCTCACTGTGTCCCATTTTGCCAAAAACGCGACCGTCAGGAGAAGTAATACCCTCAATTGCGAAAATTGAGCCGTTGGGGTTAAACCGAACATCTGCTGTAGCATTTCCGTCCAAATCCACATACTGGGTAGCCACCTGACCGTTGGCGATCAACTGCCGGGCAAGCTCTTCAGATGCATAGAAACGACCTTCGCCATGGGAAATCGCAACGTTGTAGATGTCGCCAACCTTGGTATTTGCAAGCCAGGGAGAATTGTTGGATGCCACACGGGTACGAACGATGCGGCTCTGGTGCCGACCAATAACATTAAATGTCAGCGTGGGGCAATTCTCATCCGTATCCATAATCTTGCCGTAGGGAACCAGTCCGAGCTTGATAAGAGCCTGGAAACCATTACAGATTCCACACATCAAGCCGTCACGGTTTTCAAGCAGCCGGGTGACCTCTTCCTTAATGGCACCATTACGGAAAAACGCAGTGATGAACTTACCTGAGCCATCCGGCTCATCGCCGCCGGAGAAGCCGCCGGGAACAAAAATCATCTGGCTTTGAGAAATCTTCTCTGCAAAGGCCTCTACGCTGCGGCTGATTGCATCAGCAGACCGGTTCTTTACAACAAAGATTTCCGGTTCAGCGCCTGCATCCATTACAGCACGGGCAGAATCGTATTCACAGTTTGTGCCGGGGAATACAGGAATCAGTACCTTGGGTTTTGCAACCTTGATTGCAGGAGCAACCCGGGGCTTTTCAGGTGTAGACACTGTTTCAATAGGAATGTTTGCATCCGGAATATTGCAGGAATATACGCTCTCAAGCTTATCTTCGTATGCCTTTTGAAGCTCAAACAGAGATACTTTTTCGCTTGCAAAGCAAATTTCAGGAGCATCGGTAACCGTTCCCAACAAGGTAGCGCCTGCAACAGCCTCGGTAACCTCCAGAATAAAGCTTCCGTAGCTATAGCCGAAAATATCGCACACGCTCAAGCCGTCGGCAAATTTAAAGCCATAGCCATTACCGTAGCACATCTTCATAACGGCCTCACCGATACCGCCCAAGCCGGGAGTATAGCAGGACAGAACCTTTCCACCGCGCATCAACTCAGTGACCTTGGTAAATACATTTACAAGAGACTTGGCGTTGGGCAAACCGCTGTCATCATACTCAGGCTGGAGGCAGATAACCTTACTGCCGGGTTTCTTAAACTCATTAGAAATAATGTTGCCAAGTTTCTCGGTGGTAACCGCAAAAGAAACCAACGTGGGGGGTACATCAATATCCTCGAATGTACCGGACATGGAGTCCTTACCGCCAATAGCAGCAATCTTCAAATCCATCTGTGCCTTAAATGCGCCCAAAAGTGCGGCTGTAGGCTGACCCCAACGTTTAGCATCCTTACCGACACGCAGGAAATACTCCTGGAAGGTCAGATAAACATCCTCAAAGCTGGCACCGGTTGCAATTAACTTACAAACAGACTCAACAACTGCCATGTAAGCGCCGTGATAGGGACTCTTTTCCGTAATGAATGGATTATAGCCCCAGCTCATAACAGAGCAATCATCGGTATGACCCTTTTCCAGGCTTACCTTGTGAACCATAGCCTGAATCGGGGTTTGCTGGTGCTTGCCGCCAAAGGGCATGAGTACCGTGCCTGCGCCGATAGAGGCATCAAAGCGTTCAGACAGGCCGCGCTTGGAGCAGGTGTTTAAATCTGTTGCAATCCGGTTTATGTTGTCCGTAAAGCTGCCGGAAATCTGAGGCTTAAAATCGGCAGGTGCTTGCAGTTCAACACTGACATGCTTTTCTGCGCCGTTGGAATTTAAGAATTCACGGTTGATATCGCATATGGTCTGACCGTTCCAGAACATTTTGAGTCTGGCTTCCTTTGTAATGGTAGCAACAACTGTAGCTTCCAGATTTTCCTTGTCAGCCAGCTCCATAAAGCGATCAACATTTTCTGCCGCAACCACAATAGCCATGCGCTCCTGAGATTCGGAAATTGCCAGTTCCGTGCCATCCAGACCCTCATACTTCTTGGGAACCTTATTCAGGTCAATTTCCAGACCATCAGCCAATTCGCCGATCGCAACGGAAACGCCGCCGGCACCAAAGTCATTACACCGTTTAATCATGACCGCAGCCTCACCGTTACGGAACAAGCGCTGCAGCTTACGCTCCTCCGGCGCATTGCCCTTTTGCACTTCTGCGCCACAGGAAGCAAGGGATTCAACTGTGTGGCTCTTAGACGAGCCGGTTGCACCGCCACAGCCATCACGACCGGTTTTGCCGCCCAGAAGAATAACCTTATCCCCGGGCATCGGGAAATCCGGTTTAGAATGATCCTCATGGACAGCACCGATAACTGCGCCGATTTCCATACGCTTCGCCGCATAACCGGGGTGATACAGCTCGTCCACCATGCCTGTTGCTAAGCCGATTTGGTTGCCGTAAGAGGAGTAACCGGCAGCGGCGGTAGTTACAATTTTACGCTGGGGAAGCTTACCCTTAACTGTTTCATTTACAGGCTTTAACGGATCGGCAGCGCCTGTAACACGCATAGCCGCATACACATAGGCACGACTCGCCAGAGGATCACGAATTGCGCCGCCGATGCAGGTTGCTGCACCGCCAAAGGGCTCAATTTCTGTGGGATGGTTGTGTGTCTCGTTTTTGAAAAGTAACAACCAGGGCTGTTCCTCCCCGTCCACCGTGACGGTCATACGAACGGTACAGGCGTTAATTTCCTCAGACTCATAAAGCTTGTCCAGATAGCCGTTTTTACGCAGATATTTACCGGCCAATGTGCCGATGTCCATAAGGTTAATGGGCTTTGTGCGTCCAAGCTCCTTACGGGTGGCAATATACTGGTCATAGGCACTCTGCAAAAGCGGGTCGGCAAATTTTACATTATCAATGGTTGTGTTGAAGGTAGTATGCCGACAGTGATCGGACCAATATGTGTCAATCATCCGGATTTCCGTGATGGTGGGATTGCGGTTCTCTGTCTTGAAATAGCTTTGACAGAAGGTAATATCATCCAGATCCATGGCAAGACCCAGGGATTTTACCATATCGGACAAAGAAGCCTTGTCCATAACCAAAAAGCCTTCTACCACCGCAACAGATTCCGGAATGGTAACCTCCATTTCCAGTGTTTCGGGCATATCCAGACCGGCCTCACGGCACTCCACCGGATTAATGACATGGTGGCGAATGGCAGCGATATCACTTTCAGACAAGTCCCCTTCCAGAACGTACACCTTGGCAGTGCGCACAAGAGGACGCTCCCCTTGGGAAAGTATCTGAATACACTGGGCAGCAGAATCTGCTCTCTGATCAAATTGACCGGGCAGCGGCTCTACAGCGAAAACAACACCGCCTGTGGGTACGGTGTAACTAACCGTATCCACCTGAGGTTCAGAAAACACCGTGTTGACAGCATAAGAAAATAAGTCTTCCTCAATTTTCTCCACATCATAGCGGTTCAAAATGCGGACAGAAGCTAAGTTCTTAATCTGCAAAAAGTCCTTTACCTCTTTGAGCAAGCTATCGGCCTCATGTGTCTGACCGGGCTTTTTCTCAACATATACGCGATATACCATGGGCGTTACCCCTCCTTATTGATATGCAGCAAGACCGCGCTGACCGATATCGCTTCTGCGATAGGCATTTTGGAAGCAAACACCGTCAGCAAGGCGATATGCTTCCTTTATAGCTTCCGGCAAGGTGTCGGCTACTGCGGTTGTTCCCGTAACACGACCGCCGGAGGTAAGTAATTTCCCATTTTCCAGCTTTGCACCGGCAACATAGGTTTTTGCTTCTGCTTCCTCGGTCATTGTGATTTCAAAGCCCTTTTGGTAGCTCAGCGGATAACCGGCAGATGCCGTAACTACACAGCAAGCATGCTTATCTGAAAACTTCACTTCAGTTTCGGCAAGAGTGCCGTTGGTTGTAGCCTGCATAATTGTCAGCAAATCACTCTCAAGCAACGGCAGAACAACCTGCGTTTCCGGATCACCAAAGCGGCAGTTATATTCAATGACCTTGGGTCCGTTGGGTGTAAGCATTAAACCGAAATACAAACAGCCCTTAAAGGTACGGCCTTCGGCGTTCATTGCGCGGATTGTGGGCAGGAAAATGGTTTCCATACACTCCTTGGCAATATCCTGGGTATAATAGGGATTCGGTGCAATGGTGCCCATACCGCCGGTATTAAGACCGGTGTCGTTATCCCCTGCCCGCTTATGATCCATGGAGGAAACCATAGGCTTTACAACATTACCATCAGTAAAAGCAAGAACGGAAACCTCTGGTCCGGTGAGAAATTCCTCTACAACAACGGTAGAGCCGGATTTGCCGAACTTGGCATTTGCCATCATATCCGTAACCGCTTCAATTGCTTCTTCTCTGGTTTGGGCAATAATCACGCCCTTACCCAGCGCAAGGCCGTCTGCCTTAATGACAGTAGGAATAGGCGCTGTCTTTACATAATCAAGCGCCTTATCAATGTCGGTAAAAATTTCGTAACCGGCAGTAGGAATGTTGTATTTTTTCATCAAATCCTTGGCAAAGGCCTTACTTCCCTCAATAATTGCCGCATTGGCTTTAGGACCGAAGCAAGGAATACCAATTTCATTCAGTCTGTCTACGCAGCCCAGAACAAGGGGATCATCCGGCGCAACGACCGCATAATCTACCTTATTTTCCCCTGCAAATTTAACAATTCCATCCAAATCCGTTGCTGCAATATCTACACAGGTAGCGTCCTTTGCCATACCACCGTTACCCGGCAACGCAAAGATTTGGGAAATTGTTTTATTTTCTTTCAATTTTTTGATGATGGTGTGTTCACGACCGCCACCACCAACAACCATTATTTTCATATCAGCACTCCATTAATGGTGGAACAAGCGCATACCGGTAAAGGCCATAGCAATACCCCGGTTGTTGCACTCTTCAATTACCAAATCATCACGAATAGAGCCGCCGGGCTGAGCAATGTACTTGACACCGGAAGCTGCAGCGCGCTTAATGTTGTCGCTAAAGGGGAAGAATGCGTCGGAACCAAGGGCGACATTCTGACGGCTGGAAAGCCATGCCTTTTTGTCTTCCTGGGTTAAGCGCTCCGGCTGCTTTGTAAAATAATTCTGCCAGATACCGTCAGCGCAAACATCTTCCTCATTTCCGTTGATATAGCCATCGATAACATTATCCCGGTTGGGACGACCCAGATCCTCACGGAAGGGCAAGTTCAGGGTCTTGGGGTGCTGACGCAAGAACCATGTGTCCGCCTTTGTGCCGGCAAGACGGGTGCAGTGGATACGGGACTGCTGTCCCGCGCCAACGCCGATAGCCTGTCCATCCACAGCAAAGCAAACAGAATTGGACTGGGTATATTTCAGCGTAATCAGCGCAACAATCAGGTCAATCCGGGCGCTTTCAGGCAGTTCCTTATTTTCAGTTACTACATTGGAAAGCAACTCGTTATCAATTTTGAAATTATTACGACCCTGCTGGAAGGTGATGCCGTAAACCTGCTTATGTTCTGCCTCGGCAGGCACAAAGTTGGGGTCAATAGCAACCACATTATAGCCGCCCTTGCGCTTTGTTTTTAAAATCTCCAATGCCTCATCTGTGTAGCCGGGGGCAATGACACCGTCAGATACCTCACGGGCGATTAGCTTTGCTGTCAGAGCATCACAGGTGTCGGACAGAGCAACCCAGTCACCAAAGGAGCACATACGGTCAGTGCCACGGGCGCGGGCATATGCGCAAGCCAAAGGATTGCTGTCCAAATCTTCAATATCGTCAACGAAGCAAGCCTTTTTCAAATCCTCAGAAAGGGGCTTGCCAACAGCAGCAGAGGTAGGAGAAACATGCTTAAAAGAGGTCACGGCGCACAGACCGGTAGCTTCCTTCAGCTCCTTAACAAGCTGCCAGGAATTCAGAGCGTCCAGGAAATTGATGTAGCCGGGACGGCCATTCAAAATGGTAATAGGCAGATCGCTGCCATCATGCATGTAAATTTTAGACGGTTTTTGATTGGGATTACAGCCGTATTTCAGTTCAAACTCTTTCATAATTAACCTCCGTTAAGCGTGCTTATTTATAATTTTCTGTTTAAATTCACCGGTTTTTAAGTCGGTATACCGGACAAACAGAGAAATCTTATTGTCTGGATTGAGGTTTTCCCACAGCATATCTGCAAAGGCTTCCATGTCGTTGTCCATTGCAACACGTTCGGGTTCTCCCTGGAATGTGGGAATTACGGGATTGCCGTCGCAAACATAGGTGTGGATAAAATGACCCAGACCGGCAATACCGGGATATTCGTAGAAGAAGCGGGCGCAAGCGCTGCCTTCAGCATCAGCAGCCTTCAGAATTGACATCTTGTAGCTGCCATCACCTGCCAGCAGGCCGGAAATGCGAGGTGTCCAGTTCGGACCGTCGTCTTCAAACATTCTTCTGCGAAGGGCTGCCTCCCAGCTCTCGCCTCTTGCCAGATACTCCCAGATTGTATCCGTCTGGTCACCGTTGGTCACAATCAAGCCGCAGCCTGCTTCGCGAACAGGATGATAGATAATTAAGTGGGGATCTTTCATCAAGCTGGGGTCATGGGCTTCAGTACGGATACCGTCCGGCTCTTTTACAAATACACGGTTACGGCTGTTAACGCTGCGACCCATAATGAAATAAGCAGCCACAGAATTTTTGCCATCCGGCGTAACACCCAAAACAATGCCACGACCCGGATAGGTATTGGCAGCGAGCTTCTCCGACAAGGAATCAATTTCATAAACGTTCATGTTAATTTCCTTTCTCCACAATTGTCTTACAAACCATTTCTACGGCAGCGGGAAGAATTTTCCATTCCGCCTGCTCCATAACCCGTTTTTGTAATATCTCCGGCGTGTCCCCGTCTTCGATCGCAACAGCCTTTTGCAGGATTATCTTACCGCCGTCCGGAATTTCATTTACAAAATGAACCGTAGCACCGGTAACCTTAACGCCATAGGCCAATGCTTCCCGATGGACACGCAGGCCGTAGTAGCCTTTCCCGCAAAAAGAGGGAATCAAAGAAGGATGTACATTGAGAATCCGGTTTGGATAGTTTTTTGTAAAGCTTTCGCTTAATATAGACATAAAACCAGCAAGAACAATCAAATCGATTTTGTGGATTTCTAAGAGTTTCTCGATTTTCTTTTCAAAGCCCTCTTGCCCGCCGCAGTCCGCTTTAATTACAGTTTCAGAAGAAACCCCAGCCTTATTTGCCCGTTCCAATGCGTAGGCACCGGAATTGTTGGAAATTACAAGGGCAATTTCGCCGCTTTCAATGATCCCGGCAGCTTGAGCATCCAATAAGGCCTGCAAATTGGTACCGCCACCGGAAACCAACACCGCAATTCTCGCTTTATCCATACCTATGTCCTCTATTATTCGATAATAATTTTATCCTCGGAGGCAATAATTTCGCCAATTACATAGGCGTCTTCGCCGTTTTCCTTAAGGATTGCAATTGCGGTTTCCACCTCATCCGCAGGAACAACAATGCTCATACCGACGCCCATATTGTAGGTGTTGAACATGTCGCGCTCCGGAATATTGCCAGTTTTGGCAATCAAATCAAAGATAGGCAGAACCTTAACCGCACTGCGGTTAATTCTTGCGCCAAGACCGTCGGGAATGCTGCGGGGAATATTTTCATAGAAGCCGCCGCCGGTAATATGGCTAATTCCCTTTACATTTACCTTTTCCAGTAATGCCAGAACAGGCTTTACATAGATTTTTGTAGGTACAAGCAATGCCTCCGCAATTGTATTTCCGCCAAGCTCCTCCTGGGGTACATAGAGCTGGGGATTGTTGTTGTCAATATCAAACACCTTGCGGCATAGGCTGAAGCCATTGGAATGAATACCGGTAGAAGGCAGCGCGATGACAACATCACCAACAGCCATTTTGGTATTATCCAAAATTTTCTTTTTGTCTACAATGCCTACGGCAAAGCCGGCAAGGTCATACTCATCAACAGGCATCATGCCAGGATGCTCCGCTGTTTCGCCGCCGATTAAAGCAGCACCGGACTGAACGCAGCCCTCTGCCACACCACCGACAATTTCCGCAATCTTCTCAGGAATATTTTTACCACAGGCAATATAGTCCAGGAAGAAAAGAGGTCTTGCGCCAACACAAATAATGTCATTTACGCACATAGCAACCGCGTCAATACCAATGGTGTCATGTTTGTCCATTAAAATAGCAAGCTTTACCTTAGTGCCGCAGCCATCCGTACCGGAAACCAGAACAGGCTCCTCCATTCCGGCGACCGGCAAGCCAAAGCATCCACCGAAACCGCCCACGTCATCCAGGCAACCAGCATTGCGAGTCCGGGCGACGTGCTTTTTCATTAATTCTACCGCGCGGTAGCCGGCTGTGATATCTACGCCTGCAGCGGCGTAGCTTGCGGAATAGCTCTTTTCAGACATGATATAAGCTCCTTTTATAATCGTTATTCTTTTCCGTTCCAACAATAGGTACAAAGCTTGCAGGACTCAATCCCGATTGCTTTAACAACACCGTCCACTGTCTGGAAGCCGAGAGAATCAAAACCAAATTTCTCGCAAATTGCCTTACGCATACGCTTACCCCGTTGGGAATTGCCGTCAGCATACTCATCGAGATACTGGAAACCAGCAACCCCTTCCAGTTCCATAATGGTCTGGCGGGAAATCAGCTCCATATCGCTGGTAGCGCGGGAGAAATTTAAGAATTTACAGCCATACATAATGGGTGGGCAGGCTGAGCGCATATGAACGGATTTTGCACCGTTATCATATAAAAACTCAACGGTTTCCCGCAGCTGCGTGCCGCGAACAATAGAATCGTCTACAAACAGCAAATTCTTGTCCACAATTAACTCATGCACCGGGATCTGTTTCATCTTTGCGATTTTGTTTCTGTCTGACTGTCTGGCAGGTGTAAAGCTTCTTGCCCAAGTAGGTGTATACTTAATAAATGCCCGGGCAAAGGGTTTTCCCGTGCGGTTGGCATAGCCGATTGCGTGGGGTGTTCCGGAATCCGGTACGCCGCCTACATAATCGATGTCCATCGTTCTGCCCTGCGCCATATCGCGCTCCGCAATGGCAGCGCCGTTGCGGTATCGCATTGCCTCCACATTGATACCCTCATAGGTAGAGGTGGGATAGCCATAATAGCTCCACAAAAATGCGCACATCCGCATCTCAGAGCCGGGAGCGACCAGCTGGGTCATGCTCTCAGGGGACAACTCCACAATTTCACCGGGGCCAAGCTCTTTCACATGCTCAAAACCCAGCTTGGTATAGGCAAACTGCTCAAAGGATGCGCAGTAGCCTGTTTCGTTTCTGCCGATCTGCACCGGTATTCTTCCGAATTTATCTCTGGCAGCAATCAAATTTCCGTCATCTTTTAAAATCAGGATGTTCGCAGTGCCCTCAATAACCTGCTGCGCAAACTGAACACCCTCTGCAAAATTTTCCTTCTGGGAAATCAGTGCGGCAACCAGCTCCGTTGTGTTAACCTTACCGCCGGTCATTGCATCAAAATGTCCGCCGGAGGTCAGGCACTGTTCAATCAAGGTATCTGAATTGTTAATAATACCAACAGTAGTAATGGCAAATGTGCCCAAACGGGAACGCACCAGCATCGGTTGAGGATCGCTGTCGCTGATACAGCCAATTACCGATGTGCCCTGCATCTCCTCAAAAATGCTCTCAAACTTTGTGCGGAAGGGAGAATTCTCAATGTTATGAATTTTCCTTTGCAGTCCTATATTTTTATCGTAGGCTGCCATACCACCGCGGCGTGTACCCAAATGGGAATGGTAGTCAACGCCGAAGAACACATCCATCATACAATCCTGCTTGGATGCAATTCCGAAAAAGCCTCCCATGATATGCTCCTTTAAATGAAATTGTTAAGCGAAGAACAGCTTGTTGAGTGTCATGGGGTCAACATACTGACCGTCCTTATATACGCGCATATTTCCGGAGGCAATCTCGTCAATCAGCATTACCTTACCGTCTGCATCGTAGCCAAATTCAAACTTGATATCATACATGTCAAGGCCCTTTTCTCTCAGGTCGTCGGCAACAATCTTGGTAATTGCCTGAGTCATTGCCTTCAGATCATCATACTGCTGGGCAGTCATGACGCCCAGATCTACCAGGCCGTCCTTTGTGACCAGGGGATCGCCCTTTGCGTCATTCTTAAAGGTGGTCTCAACATAGGCAGGCAGATCCTGACCCTCAGTGCAGTAGTCGGAATAACGACGGAAGAAAGATCCAACAGCCTTGTAACGGCAGATGACCTCAAGACCCTTACCGAAAACCTTACCGGGCAGAACCTCCATAGTCGTATTGTTCAGGTCAGCACTGACATAATGGGTCTTAATACCGGCAGCGTTAATCTTCTCAAAGAAATAAATGGACATACGCAGGTTCACATCACCCACGCCGTCGATGGTCAAGCCAACGGAATTTTCACCGGGATCAAACACGCCGTCCTTGCCGGTGCAATCGTCCTTAAACTTCAGCAAATAGTTTCCGTTTTCCAGAGCGAAAACGTCCTTGGTTTTACCGGTGTATACAAGCTTCTTTTCCATAATAAACTTCTCCTTTTATAGTTAATTACAATTTTTCCATAACCGCGGCGTCCTTTGCAAGGACAGCCTTGGCATCAATTACACGCTTAGCATCCAGCTTGCCGGCAAGCTCGCTGTCGGACACTGCAAGAATTTGCGCTGCCAGCAACGCGGCATTTGCACCGCCATTGATTGCAACCGTTGCAACCGGAATTCCGGTTGGCATCTGAACCGTGGACAATAGCGCATCCATGCCGTCCAGCACAGGTCCTTTGCAGGGAATTCCAATCACAGGCAATGTGGTGTTTGCGGCAATTGCGCCTGCCAGATGCGCTGCCATTCCCGCAGCGGCAATCAAAACGCCGAAGCCGTTGTCTCTTGCGGAAAGTGCAAAATCCCTAGCTTCGACGGGTGTTCTGTGGGCAGAATAAATGTGCACCTCGAAAGGAATCTCAAGTCCCTTCAAGGTATCAACTGCCTTTTGAATGACGGGCAAATCACTGTCGCTGCCCATTATGATACCAACTTTTTTCATACTTCGTCCTCCTGTAAACAAAATGGGCGCACTCAGCCTATACAGCTAAATGCGCCCAGACGGTCGGCTTAATTGGCATAACGCCAACGCTCTCTGTTCCTTTGTGGTGCTCCACATTATCCGTCAGTCGCAGAAAGCGATATTCCAATGTACGACATAATTCTACCATGCTGAAAAAGTGGTGTCAAGGAACAACTATCTGGATTTAAAATTTTTGTTCTTTTTAACACCAAACCTCATAACATGAGCCCTGAATTTGTGAATATTTTGGCAGTTTAATTCCGCTTGCGCTTTGCCTCACAGTAGATACAGCGATAAATACCGTTTTCCCGGTTAACACATTTAAAGCTGTGAACAATCTCCTGTTCTGTGGAGGTAATGCACCGGGGATTATCACAGTACAATTCATCTGTTATAACATCCTGAATTTCCGGCATCTGCTTGCCCTGCCGTGCTTCCTCCAGAAGCTTCAAAATTAACGCCATGCGCATGTACTTTCCGTTCAGAGCTTGTCTGAAATAAGCTGCCCGGGGATCGTTATCCACCTGTACGCTAATCTCATTTACTCTTGGCAGCGGATGTAAAACGCGCATATGCACTTTTGCAAGCTGCATCTTTTCAGCGGTTAAAATATAGCTGTCCTTCAAACGCTCGTACTCGTCATAGCTGTCAAAGCGCTCCCGTTGAATGCGGGTCATGTACAGAACATCCAGTTGGGGTATGGCATCTTCCAGGGATGTGGTTTCCACATACTGCATGCCGTATTTATCCAACACCTCGTATTTGACATACTTCGGCAGCTGCAGCTCCTCCGGGGAAATCAGAACAATTTTAATATTGCTATAGCGACTCAGAGCGGATAGCAGCGAATGTACGGTACGACCGTACTTAAGGTCACCGCAGAAACCAACTGTTAAATTCTCCAATCTGCCTAGTTCCCGGTAGATTGTCAAAAGGTCTGCCAATGTCTGTGTAGGATGGCAATGACCGCCGTCCCCTGCATTGATAACAGGAATAGATGCACTTTTTGCCGCTACATAGGGCGCGCCCTCTTTGGGATGGCGCATCGCCATAATATCTGCATAGCAGCTAATCATTTTTGCCGTATCCGCTACACTCTCGCCCTTTGATGCAGAGGAAGAACCGGCATCGCTAAAGCCCAGAACATTACCGCCAAGCTCCAGCATCGCAGCCTCAAAGCTCAGCCGTGTGCGGGTAGATGGCTCAAAAAACAAGGTAGCAAGCTTTTTCCCACGGCAGGAATCGGCATACTTTTCCGGATTTTCAGAAATGTCGCAGGCAGTTTTTAAAAGTCCATCCAGCTCTTTTACAGAAAGATCTGTAATATCAATTACGCTTCTCATAGCTTTGCTCCATTCACATCTAAGTAGTTGCGAATTCTTGCAACATTTTCCGCATTGGCAGGATCTTCCTCCAAATACGCAATAATGTCATAGACATCAACCACGGAATATACAGGGAAACCGAACTCCTCTTCAACCTCTTTCATGGCAGACTTGTCCGTTTTCCCCTTTTCCTTGCGGTCAACCATAACAAAGGTTGCCGCAACCTTGACGTTTTCCAATCCGGACAAAATTGCCATGCTTTCGCGGATTGCCGTACCTGCGGTAATCACATCCTCAACAATGACAACTTCCTCGCCGGGCTTCGGAACATAACCCACAAAAACGCCGCCTTCACCATGATCCTTCGCCTCCTTACGGTTAAAGAAGAAGGGAACATCCAATTGCTCTTTGGATAGCGCAATCGAGGTAGACACAGCAATGGAAATGCCCTTATAGGCAGGGCCATATAAAACAGTGCGCTTTTTACCAACCTTTTCAAAGTAGGCCTTCGCATAAAACTCACCGAGCTTTGCGATTTGGTCACCGGTTTTGATGTCGCCGGCATTGATAAAATAGGGAATTTTTCTGCCGCTTTTGGCTGTAAAGTCGCCAAACTTCAATACGCCTGCTTCTTCCAAGAAGGCAATAAACTCTCTTTTATATGCTTCCATTTTTGTATCTCTCCTTTAAGCAGTGGGGAGCCGAACACCGACAGCCCCACAGCAGTCCTTTTGTTTGTATTTTTCTTTATCTTCCTCGGCTTGCGTCAGCAAGCTCTCGTCATCTGCGCAAAAATCCAAAGCAAAAATCCTTGCTGTGGGGTGCGCAGCAGTTTTCACAGTGCTGCTTTTCGTCAAGCCAAGTAAAATCACGCAGGGAATACCTATTGGTATTTTCAAGGGATTTTCCGCAGGATTGGCGAAAAGCCGCCTGCGAAAACCTATCGGGGTTCAACTCCCCACTGCTTAATCACAGAATTCCGCTATACAGCGCTCATACGCTGCAACCGGATCGGCAGCCGCCGTAATGGGTCTGCCTACAACAATGTAGTCAGAGCCGATTTCCTTAGCCTGAGCGGGTGTCATAACACGCTTCTGATCCCCTACCTCACCGTCTGCAAATCGGACGCCGGGGGTAATGGTTAAAAATGCCTTGCCACAGGCATCATGCACCTTGCCTGCCTCTAAGGGCGAGCAAACAATGCCATCCAGACCGGCATTTTTTGCGGTCTGGGCATAGTGCATAACCACTTCATCAATAGGCTCGCGAATCAAAATGTCCCGTTCCATGCTCTGCTGGTCGGTAGAGGTCAGCTGGGTAACGGCAATCAGCAGCGGGCGGCTTCCGTCCTCCCGGGTCAAGCCCTCTAAAGCACCCTGCATCATGGCGGTTGTTCCGGCTGCATGCAAATTGGTAATATCTACATCCAAATTCCGCAAAACAGCCATAGCTTTTTTAACGGTATTGGGAATATCGTGGAGCTTTAAATCCAGGAAAATCTTATGTCCGCGGGCTTTGATTTGACGGACAATGCTGGGTCCTTCCGCATAAAACAGCTCCATACCGATTTTCACAAAAGGCTTACGGCCGGTAAACTTGTCTAAAAACGCGAAGGTTTGCTCAGCGCTCGCAAAATCACAAGCTACAATAACATCTTTACCCATTAAATTACGCCTCCTATAATCTCTTGTAAGGTGTTGATATGATATTTTTCCATAACCCTGGGAAGATCACTAATAATGTCCCGGCAAGCAAAGGGGTTTACAAGGTTTGCAGCACCAACCTCGACAGCCGTAGCGCCGGCAAGCATCATTTCAATCACATCTTCAGCAGAACTGACACCGCCCATGCCCACAACCGGGATTTTAACAGCGTTTGCAACCTGGTAGACCATGCGAACTGCCACAGGGAAAATTGCAGATCCGGAAAATCCGCCCATTTTATTGGCGATGATGGGTTTTCTGCTCCGCAGATCAATCCGCATCCCCAGCATGGTATTAATCAGGCTAATACCGTCCGCGCCGGCATCCTCGCAAGCCTTGGCAATGCTGACAATATCTGTAACGTTGGGGCTAAGCTTAACAATTACAGGCTTCGTTGTAACCTTTTTAACTGCAGCCGTTACCTCTGCCGCAGCCTTCGGGTCTGTTCCGAAGCTCATGCCGCCGCCGTGAACATTGGGACAGCTGACATTAACCTCCAGCCAACCCACCTGCGGCTGAGCGTCCAGCTTTTCACAGGTATATGCGTAATCTTCAACGCTGAAACCGCTGACATTTGCCATAACAGGCTTGTGAAAACAAGCTTTCAGTTTGGGAAGCTCCTGAGAAATCACAGCCTCAACGCCGGGATTTTGAAGTCCCACCGCATTAATCATACCGGCAGTACACTCGGCAATTCGAGGTGTGGGATTGCCAAAGCGAGGGTCTTTTGTTGTTCCTTTAAAGGAGAAAGTTCCCAAACAGTTAATATCATACAGCTCGGCATACTCATAGCCGTAGCCAAATGTACCGGAAGCGGGAATGACAGGGTTATCCAGTTCAATGCCACAGAGATTTACACTTAATTTTCCCATAAAATCTCCTCCTTGTACAGAACCGGTCCTTCCTTGCAAATCCGCTTATAGCCGGTGATGGTTTTGCAGGAGCAGCCCATACAGGCGCCGAAGCCGCAGCCCATACGCTTTTCAAAGCTCATCTGACCGGATGTGACAGAAGCCTTGTACACAGCCTTGAGCATAGGCTCAGGCCCGCAGGTATAGAAATAAGTATACTGCATATCCTTCAAAGCATCTGTCACAAAGCCCTTGATACCATATGATCCGTCTACAGTGGTAACGGTTACATCAGCGCCCAGCGCCTTGAACTCTGCCTCATAAAACACCTCAGAAGCGGTATTAAAGCCGAGAATAACGCTGACGTGTTTGCCCTGCTCCAAAAGCCTCTTGGCAAGCAGGTACATAGGCGGAACGCCCACACCGCCGCCAAGAAGCACCGGGTGCTCCCCTGCCGGCGACAAATCATAGCCGTTACCCAAACCGGTGAGAATATCCAGCTTACCCTTTGTCATTTCAGACATCTGCTGCGTACCCTTGCCGACAACCTTATAAATAATCGTCAGCGTATCTTCTTTCACATCGCACACCGAAATGGGGCGACGCAGATACAGGCCGTCCAGCAGAATGTTCACAAACTGTCCCGGGGCGGTTATCCCGGACACATCCCCCCGAAGCGTCATTTTATAGACGCTTTCGGTAAGGGGTATATTTTCCAATATTTCAAACAATCCCTGCTTCATAAGCACCTCTTAGGCATCAATTGTGGAAATCGTTAAGGTCGTTTCCTCCAAAACATCCAAAAGAACACGAACCGTGTCCAGCGCAGTAAAGATTGTGACATTATTTTCCGTTGCCAACATACGAATCTGCTGACCGTCATTGTAGGTGCCGTTGGAACCGGGGTCTTTTGTATTGATTACATAGGCAATATGGCCCTGGCGCAATGCCTCCGGGATTTCATCACTGCCGTCACTGATTTTCTTTAAAATGTGGGTGCGGATACCGTTGGCCTTCAAGAACTGAGCAGTTCCGTCTGTTGCCTGAATATTAAAGCCAAGATTATAGAAGCGGCGAATCAGTGGCAGTGCCTCATCCTTATCCTTATCGGCAATGGTGGCAAATACCGTGCCGTAATTCTGCAAATGCATACCGGAGGCCTGCAGTGCCTTGTAAAGTGCGCGGTTGAGCTTGTCGTCATAGCCAATTGCCTCGCCTGTGGATTTCATTTCGGGTGACAGATAGGCATCCAAGCCGCGGAGCTTATTGAAGGAGAACACAGGAGCCTTGACATACCAGCGCTTCTTCTCCTCAGGATAAATATCAAACAGACCCTGCTCCTTCAGGCTCTTGCCCAAAATAACTTCGGTAGCAATATCCGCCAGGCTGTAGCCGGTAGCCTTGCTCAAAAACGGTACTGTTCTGGAAGAACGGGGGTTAACCTCGATGATGAACACATTGTCATCTTTGTCAACAATAAACTGAATATTGTAAAGTCCGATAATGCCGATGCCCAAGCCAAGCTTCTTTGCATACTGCAAAATTGTGCCTTTGACCTTATCGGAAATTGAGAAAGGAGGATACACACTCATGGAGTCTCCGGAGTGGACACCGGTGCGTTCAACAAGCTCCATAATTCCGGGGACAAACACATTGATGCCGTCGCAAATCGCGTCGACCTCCACTTCCTTGCCCTCAATATACTTATCAACCAGAACAGGCTTGTCCTCATCAATTTCAACCGCAGTTTTCAGGTAATGGCGCAGCTGCTCCTCATTGGCAACGATCTGCATCGCTCTGCCACCGAGAACAAAGCTTGGCCGCACAAGAACAGGGTAGCCGATTTCTGTTGCCGCTGCAATACCGTCCTCAATTTTTGTAACAGCTCTGCCCTTCGGCTGGGGAATATCCAGCTCAGACAGGATTTTTTCAAAGCTGTCACGGTTTTCTGCACGCTCAATAGCAGCGCAGTCCGTTCCCACAATCTTCACATCGTAGTCCAGCAAGGGCTGAGCCAGATTAATCGCAGTTTGACCACCCAGAGAGGCAATCACGCCTTCAGGCTTTTCGAACTCAATAATATTGATAACATCCTCGGGAGTCAAAGGCTCAAAGTACAGCTTGTCGGCTGTGGTATAGTCAGTAGAGACTGTCTCCGGGTTGTTGTTGATGATAATCGCCTCATAGCCGGAGTTTTTAATGGTTGTAACTGCATGTACGGTAGAATAGTCAAACTCAACACCCTGACCGATACGGATCGGACCGGCGCCCAGTACAACAATTTTCTTCTTGTCCGTCAGGCGGGAAGTATTGTCACCGGTATAGGAGGAATAAAAATACGGAATATACGCGCCGGTATGGCAGGTATCCACCATCCGGTACACGGGGAACAGGTTGTTCGCCTTGCGGAATTTATAGACTGCTTTTTCCGTAGTCTTCCACATTCTGGCAACGTATTTGTCGCTGAAGCCCATTTGCTTTGCTTCCTTCAGCACAGCAAGATTCTCAACATTTTGCTTTAGCTTTTCTTCCATATCCACGATTCGTAAAATTGCTTCCAGGAAGAACGGTGTAATCTTTGTAATATCGTGGACCTGCTCCACAGTTACGCCACGGCTTAAAAGCTCGGCAATGGCAAAAATATTATCATCCCGGAATTGCTGAATATAGCCCAGCAATTCGTCATTGGACATATTGTCAAACTTTGTGTGATAAATGTGATGAACACCCACCTCCAAAGAGCGAATACCCTTTAGAAGTGCCTCTTCCAAATTACTGCCGATACCCATGACCTCGCCGGTAGCCTTCATCTGAGTACCCAAAAGGTTGGATGCAGCTGTAAACTTGTCAAAGGGGAATCTGGGAAGCTTTGCAATCACATAATCCAGACGAGGCTCAAAGGCGGCATTGGTGTTGGCAATCTTAATGTCCTCCAACGCCATACCGACTGCAATTTTCGCCGTTACCCGGGCAATGGGATAACCGGAGGCTTTGGAAGCCAAGGCAGAAGAACGGGAAACTCTGGGGTTTACCTCGATAAGGTAATACTCACTGGAATGGGGATTAAGCGCAAACTGAACATTACAGCCGCCCTCAATCTTCAGCTCACGAATGATCTTAATTGCAGAATCGTTGAGCATTTTCAGATCGTGGTCATTCAAAGTCATAATCGGTGCAACAACGATAGAGTCGCCGGTATGAACGCCAACCGGGTCAATGTTCTCCATACCGCAGATGGTAATAGCGTGGTCGTTGCTGTCACGCATAACCTCAAATTCGATTTCCTTATAGCCTTTGACGCTCTTTTCCACCAAAACCTGATGCACAGGAGAAAGCTTAAAGGCATTCAAGCCAATTTCAATCAGCTCCTCTTCGCTGTAAGCAAAGCCGCCACCGGTGCCGCCCAGTGTAAAGGCAGGACGAAGTACAACGGGATAACCGATCCGGGCAGCCGCCTTTTTGGCCTCCTCAATGGAGTAGGTAATTTCAGAAGGAATAACCGGCTCACCAATCTGCTGGCACATTTCCTTAAACAGCTCTCTGTCCTCCGCCCGTTCAATGGAGGCGCTGCTTGTACCCAAAAGCTCAACGCCGCATTCCTTTAAAACGCCTTTCTTCTCCAGCTGCATCGCCAGATTCAATCCAGTCTGACCGCCGATGCCGGGAACAATGGCATCGGGACGCTCATAACGCAGAATCTTGGCAACATATTCCAAGGTCAGCGGCTCCATATAGACCTTATCGGCGATGGTTGTATCCGTCATAATCGTAGCAGGATTGGAGTTGCACAGAACAACCTCATACCCCTCTTCCTTAAGGGCAAGACATGCCTGAGTTCCGGCATAGTCAAACTCAGCAGCCTGTCCAATCACAATCGGACCGGAGCCGATAATCAAAACCTTTTTAATATCCGTTCTTTTCGCCATTGTATATTCCTCCTGCAATTATTTACTGTAAACAATTTTTCCGTCACAAACTGTTAATACGCATTCGCCGTTAAGCTTCCAGCCGGCAAAGGGCGTGGCCTTACCCATAGATAAAAATTCGTCGGGATTAACCGTAACTTCCTTTTCCAAATCCCAGACCGTATAATCCTTTCCAAGTGGGATGCCGAAACGCTTCCGGGGATTTTCAGAAAGCAGAGCTATCAGCTTTTCCAATGTGATAATTCCGGTTTTCACAAGATGCGTATAAAGCACCGGGAAGGCGGTTTCAATACCTACCACACCGAAAGCGCTTCCGGAAAGGCCCTTTGCCTTTTCCTCGCGGCTGTGGGGGGCGTGATCCGTGGCAATCATATCAATTGTCCCATCGCAAATGCCTGCAACCAGCGCAAGCCTGTCCTCTTCGCTGCGAATGGGCGGATTCATACGAAAACGGCCATCCTCCTGTAAATCCATATCGTTCATCACAAGGTAATGGGGCGCAGTTTCACAGGTGACATCTACCCCACGGGCCTTAGCGCGGCGTATAAGCTCCACACTTTCTTTTGTAGAAATGTGGCATACATGGTATTGACATCCAATCTCTTCTGCAAGGCGCAAATCCCGGTCAATCTGCTCATATTCGCTGGCACTGCAGATACCCTTGTGTCCGTGAAGCCGGGCGTATTGTCCATCGTGAATATAACCGCCGTTGAGAAGGCTGTTAACCTCGCAATGGGCAACAATAATTTTTCCCAGGGACTTTGCTTTTATCATAGCCGCGCGCATCATAGCCTCACTCTGGACACCTCTGCCATCATCGGAAAAGGCAATTGCACCTTCCGACATAGCGTCCATATCTGCAAGCGTTTCACCCTGCTGATCTACCGTGATTGCTCCATAGGGATACACATGAATGACCGCATCTTTTTCGATGCACGTCAATTGTTCCTGCAGATGCTCCATATTATCCGGAACAGGTTTCAAATTTGGCATGGTACAAACAGCCGTATACCCACCTCTGGCAGCCGCCTTACTTCCGGACTCCATGGTTTCTTTATAAGAAAAACCCGGCTCACGGAAATGCACATGCACATCACAAAAGCCGGGAAATACAACATATTCAGAAGAATTAAGAGAAAACAACGCCTCTGCAAAAGGAGAACCGGAAGAAACAATACCATCAAGGGAACAACCGACGGACTTTATCTTAGCTGTCGCGTTCAACATAGTAATTTCCTCCTGCTAAATTTATCTGAGTAAGTATACCACAGGGTGCCGTTTTTGTCAAACCCTGCGGCAAAATATTTACAGTATTTTTTAGACAAAAAATCATGCCTCCGGGAGGTCCTGAATGTCCAAATCCACAAAAGGATACCGACGCTTCCATCCCTCACCTGTTTTTTGAATAGTGCTTTTATGACTGCTAAGCAGGCGGACGATATTATACACATCAATCCAAATCTCGGAATTGCACTCTTTTTGACTTTCATCAAACACAAGCTCCAGTCCGAAATGCAAATGGACAGTTTCTATATTATTGACATTTTCCTTGTCCGAGTAACCTGTCCTACCCATAAAGCCGATTAAATCTCCGGCCTGAACAAGATCCCCCTCTGAAAGTCCGGGGGCAAATGGCTTGTCCTTTTGCAAATGGGCATAGTAATAATAGCGCTTGGAATCGGCAGAGCGTATTCCGACGCGCCACCCGCCGTATCTGTTCCAACCCATCACCTCTACAACTCCGCTTTCAACGGCAACAATGGGTGTTCCCAGACTGCCCATAAGGTCGTTTCCCAAATGCTTCCGCGCAAAGCCGAAGGAACGGCTGTTTCCAAAGTCCGAGCAATGGCTGTAGCCGTAACCGGCTGCAACCGGAGAAAAGGCTTTTAAGCCGTATGTGGTTTTCCACTGTCCGTCAACTTCAATGGCGTAACTGCCCAGAAGACCCCCAAGTGCGGCCTGATACGCCTGATGATAATAGCCATAATATTTATATAGATTGCCCAGCAGCTCCTCCGGTGAACTATCGCCTTGCAGCTGCTTTGCCGCATTTTTTACCGATATTAAGCCACATTTTCCGCCGGTCCTGCAGGCAGCCAGAGCCAAAATGTCAATCCAACTGATATGCTTTTCCTTGTCAAAGGTATCAATATCCACATCCATCGCATACTTTAACGATTCGTACGGTACACCGAAATCGACCCAACGGATGGTTTCCGCCCGAACAGGCAACACAAGGATTATAACCAATACAAATACAATTAATATCCGCCATTTCATAACCTCACCTCTTGGCTAGGATGTGAAACGGCGGAAAGTATATACAATGTAATTATTTCAAATCCCGACGGATTCCCTCTGCAATCCGGTAAATATCTTCCATTTTTAAAATTGAAGATATCTGTTCCTTATAGAAGCTGCTATGGGCAACACCTCGTAAATACCACGCAAAATGCTTCCTTGCCTCCAAGCAGGCAATATGTTCGCCCTTATCCGCAAACGCCAATTCAAACTGGCGGACAGCTACATCCACACGCTTATCAAGGGTCGGGCGCTGGGGAATCTCCTTTCCCGAGAGCGCCGCCCGGGCCTGCTGAAAGACCCAGGGATCACCGAAGGTCGCCCTGCCAATCATCAAGCCATCGGCATTTGTCCATTTTTTGCAGCGCACAGCGGTATCGCCACTCACAATATCGCCGTTTGCAATGACCGGTATTCTGCGCTGCTGTTTAACCTTTGCAATCGTATCCCAGTCAGCCGTTCCGGAATAGAGCATACTCCGGGTGCGACCGTGAACTGTCAACATAGACGCGCCACTGTCTTCCATTCGGGCGGTAAAATCCAGCACATTTACAGAGCCTTTATCCCAACCCAAGCGGCATTTCACAGTAACCGGCACATGCACCGCCTTTACAACCGCCGCAACAATATCCCCTGCCAGCTCCGGTGTCCGCATCAGTCCGCAGCCATCACCGGAGTTGGCAATCTTGGGCATAGGACAGCCCATATTAATGTCGATAAAATCACAATTTGAAATTCCCAACGCAAGCTGCGCTGCCTGCGCCATAATCTGTGGGTCATTTCCGAAGATTTGCGCGCCACAGATGCTTCCCTCGTTTTTCCTCAACAAAGCTTCGCTCTTTTTATCCTTATAAACAAGGGCCCGGGAGGATACCATTTCCGTCACGGTGATATCGGCACCAAGCTGCGCGCAAATCGTACGAAACGCCCAATCTGTCACGCCGGCCATCGGTCCTAGGATTAGCGGATTGTCTATTTCAATATCACCGATACGCAATTCGGCCACCTCCCTCTTTCTTTTGGGAGATTATAACACACCGATAAATAAATCGCAAGTCAAAGCAGCAACATAATCAGCCAGACAAGGCTGGAAAGAAGCGCTCCGCCGCAAGCCCAAGCCGGTCCGGAAAGAATAAATCTCAGTTTCTTATTGACGGTCGGTGCGCTGACTAATTTCTTTGCCTCTTTGAGTAGTAGCTCGTCGGTAACACCGGGCTGTCCGTCGCGGAGAATAAAAATTGCCTGTTCAAATAATTGGGGATCCGGAGAATGCACAACAATCACCTGTCGTGAAATTCCTTTTACCATAAAACCGCCTCCGTTGGCAGTATTGCCCTTAACAGGCTCGATTATACATCCTTTGGGCGCTTATATCGTCCCCGCGGCTCCCACTCCGGCAGAGGAAACCGCTGCATAGCTCCAAAAATGCGCTCTTTTAAATCCGGATATGTTGCGCTCAAATCGTAAATCAGATTTTTAACTTCTTCTCGCTTCGTTTGTTTGTCTACAGGACATCGGTTTTCCAAAACCGGCAGCTTGTGCCGAGCGGCAAAATTATCAATGGTCTGTTCGTGTATATACAGCATAGGGCGAATCTGAATGATACCTGTCCTGTCCAGATTGGTCACCGGCTGAAAACAGCTGATACGCCCCTCAAATAGCAATGACATCAAAAAGGTTTCCACAGCGTCATCATAATGGTGACCCAATGCGAGCTTGTTGATTCCCTTTTCTATAAGCGTTTGATTAAGCGCGCCACGCCGCATTTTAGAACACATAGAGCAAGGGTTTTTCTCTTTCCGGTATTCAAAAATAACCTGTCCGATTTCGGTTTTTACCAATGTAAAGGGAATATCCAGACTTTTACACAGCGTTTCAATTTTCGAGTAGTCCATCCCCAGCCCCATATCAACAGTGACAGCTTCAAGGGCAAAGGGTTTTGCGTTGTATTTTCGCAGCTCCGACAGAAAGATCAGAAGTGCCAGTGAATCCTTTCCGCCAGATACGCCAACCGCAATCCGGTCTCCGGCATTTATCATATCATAATCTTCCACACAGCGCCGTACAAGTCCAATCAGTCTTTGCATATTCGTTCCTCCAAGTAAAAATAGAACATGAGATTTCGTGAGTATTTAGGAGCATATAAGAGTATTTCAAAGTTTATATTCGTTTTCATAAAAATTTAGGAAAATTCTGTTGACAAATTATTACGAATATGATATAAAAATCAAGCGTTTTGCAGACATTGTAATGCCTGCTGTATGATTTGTCAAAATATTTTACCTAATTGGAGGAACGCATAATGTCCACTACACTCGCTAAAAAGGAGACCGTTGAGCGCAAGTGGTATGTCATCGATGCTGCCGGCAAGCCTCTGGGCCGCACCGCTGTGACTGTCGCTAACCTGCTCCGCGGCAAGACTAAGGTTGATTTCACTCCCAATGTTGACTGCGGCGACTATGTCATCGTGATTAACACCGACAAGGCTATTCTCACCGGCAACAAGCTGGAGCAGAAGAGCTACTACCGTGTATCCGGCTGGATTGGCGGTCTGAAGGAAACCAAGGCTCGCATCATGATGGAAAACCGCTCCGACTATGCCATGGAACTGGCTGTTAAGGGTATGCTGCCCAAGAACACGCTTGGCCGCAACGCTTTAACCCGCCTGCACCTGTACAAGGGTGCTGAGCATCCCCACGCTGCTCAGAAGCCTGAAGCATGGACTCTGTAATTTGGAGGTAATCGATTATGTACGAGAGCAAGAAAAAGTATAGCTACGGCACTGGCCGCCGTAAGTCTTCCGTTGCCCGTGTTCGTGTTTACGAGAACGGCACCGGTTCCATCATTATTAATGGCCGCGATATCGACGACTACTTCGGTCTGGAGACCTTGAAGCTGGTTGTCCGTCAGCCCCTGGTTACCACCGATATGGTTGGTAAGGTTGACATTGTTGTTACCGTTGCCGGCGGCGGCGTTTCCGGTCAGGCCGGCGCTATCCGTCACGGCATTTCCCGCGCTCTGCTGGATGTCAATCCCGAGTACCGCGGCACTTTGAAGGCTGCAGGTTTCCTGACCCGCGACCCCAGAATGAAGGAAAGAAAGAAGTACGGTCTGAAGGCTGCCCGTCGCGCACCTCAGTTCTCCAAGAGATAATCTATCTCTCATTACGAACTTCAAAAACCCAGAAACCGCAACGGTTTCTGGGTTTTCTTTTTGCCTGCACTTCCCTATTGGGTGCAAACTTGGTGTAAATTTTAAAAAGGCAACCTATGACCATTAATAATCACAAGGTATTTTGTGTATCGTATTAAATGAGAGAGACAAATTTAATTTTATCTAACTGTCTGATGACATTATATGTTGTTGTGAAAATAATATAGGACTTGGGTCTGCGTATCAAACAAGTAAATATTGTACCTTACAAGGGAAGTATGTCCATCACTCCATTTATGTTCCTCGGAATCGATATAGAAGTAATCTTCTGTGTCGATGATTTCTCGGTCAAAGTCATAATTTACAACAACTTCACTCGAAGGCTCACTATCCTTAATGGTTTCAATCCATCCCTCAAAATCGTCCAAATGCGTGTTAATTATAGCAAAGTCAGTTTCCTGTATTTTGTTCAAGTACTTATTTCCCACGACATTGGCAGAGTTAAAATAATACTTTGCGTAATCGGTATAATCTTGAAATCCCCCTGAAGTGAAGAATTCATTCTTTTCATATTCACCTAATGAAGCAATCACTTTATCTTCTATTACTGCACAAGAACTAATAGACAATAAGAACACAACGCAAACAAGCACTCCTGCAATTTGCTTTTTCATAAGAAATCCTCCTCGCCAAATTCTTATTGGTCAATTTCTTTTCCGAACAGTTGCCCAAATGCCCCAACCAATACCACATACAAAAATCAAGCCAAAGGATAAAAGCGCAAAGAAAAGATAACCCAACCCATCCCAGCCGTTTATGAACGCACTGCAAATAGAAAAGACAATTGTTGAAACGACAAGCAATGCAACAGGCAGAAGCTTAATGAGCATCCGCTTAACCTTAAAGCAGAGAAATAGTTGCAGAACTAATACACCTATTGCTGAGATAAAAACAACAACTGCCGTTGCATCAATCTCAAAATTCAACTCACGCATAAAGCAACCTCCTCCGTCAAATTCTTATCTATCGAACTGATAGCATTATACCATGAACCATTCAAAGTTTCAATATTTTGCAATCATATGGGTCTTTCTCTTAAACATAGAGTAATTAGATTTATGATAGTACAATTACAACGAATTAAGGTGACAGGAGATTGACAAATTCACACTGAGGCGGTATAATCCCCTTGAAATGGGCCTGTAGCGCAGTTGGGAGCGCATCACATTCGCATTGTGGGGGTCGTCGGTTCGAATCCGATCAGGTCCACCAAAAAATTCCGCACACTATTGTGTGCGGAATTTTTACTTTTTAATGTCAAGAATTATGCCGGAATTGTACCGCGGGTGGTATCCAAAACAGAGGCCGCATCAAAAATTCCGTTAAACCAATCTGCATGGTGAGCAAGGTTTGTGCCGGAAACAAGAATTCTTCCCTGGCGCACATGGTCATTCTGGGCAGCAAACCAAGGAATTCCAGCATTGCAGAAGCCCAGGTAATAGGTAAAGCCATAGCTATTCAGCAGGTCAAATTTATCACCGGAATAGGATGCAGTTGTATTGGAGATATCGCTATCCTTTGCAAAAACAAAGGTGTCCACATTACCAAGAATTGGCTCAACCTCTTCCACCCATTTATCCAAATCCTGTTGAATTTTTGTGCTGTTGGATGTGCCGTAGGCAATATTTTTATAGGTGTAGCAAGCAATCTCATATCCGGCATCACGCAATGCTTTGACAATTTGTGTAGCGCCGGACACCTCTTCATTGTAGGCTGTTTCTCCAAAGAAGCTCTTGGCAGAGGCGTTTGTCCGATAGCCAAAGAGTCCGTCATATCCGGTGACCGCCAAAATTGCCTTGGCACCCTTGTAGGAGAAGTCCGGATGATCCGCAATAAAGCTTTCCAGAATTGGAACGAGATCATAGTCCCCTGTCTGCAGTTGACCGCTGGTGTCCACAAATTCACATGTAAGCCTTCCGTTATCGTCCAGAACAAGTTTGCCGGCAAAGCCGTCACCGCCCTTATCCGGGCGCTTATCGCCGTCACTGTCAGTCATATAAGTATAATAATTGACTTGGGTCTGGGTCAGAATAAGGGGCTTTTTGCCGCTGGGAAGGTACAGCTTTTGAATTTCAGTACCTGATAGAATATCCGACATACTGATTAGAATATAATCGTTTTCATAAAGCTGATTTAGAATCTTCTTAAATTCTTCAACTGTGACAAAATTACGATTATAGGCTGTTCCGTATGTTGTATCCCTAAAGGCACGGGCAGGGTCGGCAATCAGCATTTGGAAGGACAAATTCAGCACATCATTAACATCCTCCCACAACACCATATTTCCCTTGGCCTGTGTATAAGACGTGCGCAGCTGAGAAAGCTGGGAAAATTCTTGAATATTGCCGGAAAACCCGTCAAGAATCGCAAGTGCTCCATCGTAGTCAAAATGCCGCGCCAAGGCCTGTGCCTGCTGCATCCGTTCATCAGCTTCCTTTGTCAGTCGTTCCATAGCCTCCGACGCGGATATGGAAGCCTCCAGACTTTGCTGCTCTTCAAACTCCTTACGTTGAATTCCTCTGGAAATAGAGCCGATAATGAAAACAACAATTAAAAGCAGAGCAACACAGGCAACGATTGCCGGCAAATATGCTTCCTTAAAAATCTGCATTTGCGTACGCTGCTTGCGGCGGGGATTGACCGGGCGCCTTGTAAAATCCTGCTTTTCGTCCATAATTTTGCCGCCTTTCTAACAAATATACTGACATTATAGCCGTTTTCTTTTGAAAAAGCAAGACATTGATACACTTGCTTTTGCAGAAAATATAGGCTATTATATATCCGTATATAAATAAAAGGAGAACCCTATGGAGAAAATAACGAGTTTTACCATTGACCACATTCTTCTTCAACCCGGATTGTATGTATCCAGAAAAGATAAAGTCGGTTCTGAAACCGTCACAACATTCGATTTGCGCTTAACCAGTCCCAACGATGAGCCTGTGATGAACACTGCAGAAGTCCATACCATTGAACATTTGGCAGCAACCTATTTGCGAAATGAACCTGTATGGAAAGACAAGGTTTTGTATTTCGGGCCAATGGGTTGCCGCACCGGCTTTTATCTGCTCTTATCCGGCGACTATACATCCCGGGATGTCCTTCTTCTTGTAAAAGACTGCTTCCGCTTTATTGCGGAATACTCCGGGGAAATCCCCGGTGCGTCCGCTAAGGACTGTGGTAATTACTTGGATATGAACTTACCTATGGCCAACTATTGGGGACATAAATATGCAGCCCTGTTAGAAAACATTGAAGATAGCCGTCTCGTTTATCCTAAGGAGTGAATAGAATATGGTAAAACTAGGAATTATTGGCGCTATGGCCATAGAAATAGAAACCCTGAAATCCCAATTAAAAGATATGTCCGCCGATGAGTGCTGCGGGATGACCTTTTATCAGGGTAATTTAGAGCAGCTGCCTGTTGTAATCGTTGTCTGCGGTGTGGGCAAGGTAAATGCCGCCTTGTGCGTGCAGGTTTTATGCGACCGGTTCGGAGTTACACATATCGTAAACACCGGCGTTGCCGGTTCATTATCCAACGAGTTGGATATCGGGGATTTTGTAATCAGTCAGGACGCCATGTATCACGATTTTGATTGCCAAATTCTAAACCCAAACTATCCCGTGGGACAGGTTCCAGGGCTTTCTGTACGGGCTTTTCCGGCAAACGAAATGCTTGTGCAATTTGCTTTTGATGCCGCGCAAAAGGTACTTCCGGGTCACGCACGCATTGGTCGAATCGCAAGCGGCGATCAGTTTATAGCCGAAAAGCAAATAAAAGACAGAATTATTAAGGACACCTGTGCTCTATGTACGGAAATGGAGGGTGCTGCCATTGCCCACGCAGCTTGGCGCAACCAAATACCTTTTGTAATTATCCGTGCAATTTCCGACAAAGCAGACAACTCCGCAGAAATGGATTTTCCCACCTTTGAAGCAATTGCGGCAAAGGCCTGCGCCGGTGTAACGCTGGAAATGGCAAAGCTACTGCAAAATGCATAAAAACACAGCAGGGGTCTTCCCTGCTGTGTTTTTAATACCCAACAAAATCATATGTCTGATCCGCCGTAAACTGCAAAGAGTATGGCACGCCGCCAATGGTATATGTTCCCTGGAATTTAATGGCGGATGCTAACGGCAGTCCCGTCAACGCATCCAGCTTTAACGCATAGGTAAGTTTATCAACTGTGCTGGATTGGGCCAAATCTATAAGCAAATTCTCATCTTGGTACATAATTTTGCAGACGTTGGAGCTGATAAGCTGGGCGAACGTTTCGCTTCCGCTGAAATCCACATGTAAAACTCCGCCCTCCTCCAGAATATCCGCCTGTGTAATATACTGAGGTAGCATTACTGTACTGATAAGTAAATTCCGGTAATACCGAAGCATTTCCGCTTCTGTCACTTGGGAGTCTGCAACCGGATCATCGGCGTTGTTGCTGACTGTATATATCCCGTCGCTGAAAATCTCCTTTTTACGGGATGTGTCTATCTGACCGATTTTTCCGTCATTCGTCAAGGAAACGGATGTACCGACGCTCACAGACCAAGGCTCATATGCAAACACATTAATCGCTATGTTCTGTTGCCTTCTGTCTCCAAAGGCCTGAAAATATCCGGTATCGGAATAGCTGGCAGATACCGTTCGCGCCTGCATAAGATACCCACTGACGCGTTCTAATAGCTTGGGTCCGTCCAGATAGTTAATCTCAGTATACAGCGCTTCATCAACCGGGCTGTCTGTTACAGACGACGTAAGTGTGGGGCTGGCTGTTACAGTTTTCCGAAATGTCATATTGCCTTTTTTATAGGTAATGGCATATGCGCTTTTGATAAGTGCTCCTGTTCTGTCAAGGTAAGCCGTACCTTGTGCATTCACAAGGGTTGCGCCGCTTTCAACCGCCCAACCTTCGGCAGCCGTCGGCTGGGAAAATGTAATGATAAATCCGGCTTCATCTTGTTCTCCGGTCACACACTGATATAAATCAGCATCCAGCAGAACAATTGGTACAAATCTGGAGAAATAATCCTTATACTCAATTTTTGTCAAAAAATTGCTGCCGTTGATTGTAAAATATACACTTCCGCCTGTATAATTTTCTGTAATTTCAACGCGTTGGGAACCAATAGCCGTCGTTTCCGTAAGATAGCCGCGGGGATTCGATGTTCCCATACCGTCAAAGGCAAGAACCTGTGTGCTATCCTCATAAAAAATCTGGTTTTCAAAAGATGTTTCCAGCTTTTTGGATATTGTAACCGTTGCGGCCTCCGCATCCAGAAATACGGCTGCCGCTTCTTTGTAGGCAGCAGTATAATCATCTATCCGCATTGTATTGCGAATGAGAAAAATCGTGCCTAAAACCAGCAGCGCAGCTAACGCTGCCGCGGCGATAATTAACTTTTTCCCTTTCATATAACTCCTTAAGCGCCTGGGGCTTGCTAGTTTACTCCCCGCAATTCAATAATCTGATCACGCAAAACGGCAGCATATTCGTACTCCATCATACGGGCCGCCTCCTTCATCTGTTTTTCAAGACGGGCGATTTCCCGTTCCTTCTCCGCCTTTGTCATTTTCACACCCGTACGTCCTTTTCGTTCAGCTGAGGGAGAAGATATCTCAATCAAATCACGGACAGATTTTATCACCGTCTTGGGAGCGATGCCGTGCACCTGATTGTATGCATCCTGTATCTCACGGCGGCGAATTGTTTCATCTATGGCTATTTGCATAGAGGCTGTTACTTTGTCAGCATACATAACGACAAGGCCATCGGCATTTCTTGCCGCACGGCCGATTGTCTGAATTAAGCTGGTTTCCGACCGAAGAAAGCCCTCCTTATCTGCGTCCAAAATTGCCACAAGGCTGACCTCAGGCAAATCCAGGCCCTCCCGGAGCAGGTTAATACCGACTAAAACATCAAATTTGCCCATACGCAAATCCCGGATAATCTCCATTCGCTCCATAGCGCCGATATCTGAGTGCATATAGCGCACGCGAATACCTGCCTGCTGAAGGTAAACAGTCAAATCCTCTGCCATTTTCTTTGTGAGCGTAGTAACCAGTACCCGTTCATTTTTGGCGCTGCGCATATTGATTTCACCAATTAAGTCATCAATCTGACCTTCAATTGGACGCACCTGAACAACAGGATCCAAAAGTCCTGTTGGACGAATCACCTGTTCTACCGTTTGAGCCGAACGGGTCTTTTCAAAATCACCCGGTGTGGCCGAAACATAAATCGTTTGGTTAAGTTTGGATTGAAATTCTTCAAAATTCAAGGGTCGGTTATCATAGGCAGAGGGCAGACGGAAGCCGTAATTAACCAACGAATCCTTTCGACTGCGGTCACCGGCATACATCGCTCTGCACTGCGGGAGCGTCACATGGCTTTCATCCACAATCAGAAGAAAATCCTCCGGGAAGTAGTCCAGCAATGTGGTGGGAGGTGTTCCCGGCTGCCGACCCTGTATGACACGGGAGTAATTTTCAATACCGGTGCAAAAACCGATTTCCGTCAGCATTTCCAAATCGTAATTGGTCCGCTGGGCAATTCGTTGCGCTTCCAGAAGCTTATTATTCTCGTTGAAATAAGCAACCTGAGCATCACACTCTTTGCGAATTTCCTGCATAGCGCGCTCCAGCTTTTCTCTGGATGCAACATAATGGCTGGCAGGATAAATTGCCACGTGATCAACATATCGTTCAACCATACCGGTAACAGCATTGATTTCAGATATTCTGTCCACATCGTCTCCAAAAAACTCTACGCGGATCGCCCGTCCTGTCCAATAAGCAGGATATACCTCCAGCGTATCACCGCGAACGCGGAATTTGTTACGGGAAAAATCAATATCGTTGCGCTCGTAGCGAATCTCAGTAAGCTTGCGGAGCACCTCGTCCATAGGACGCACCTGCCCCACCCTGAGGGATATTACCATACTTTTATAGTCAATCGGGTCGCCCAAGCCATACAGACAGCTCACAGAGGAAACGACGATAACATCCCGTCTTTCAAACAGCGCCGAGGTGGCGCTATGGCGCAAACGGTCAATCTCCTCATTGATGGCAGAATCCTTTTCAATATAGGTGTCCGTGTGGGCGATGTATGCCTCCGGCTGATAATAGTCATAGTAGGATATGAAATACTCTACCGCATTCTCGGGGAAAAATTCGCGAAATTCACTGCAAAGCTGGGCGGCAAGGGTCTTGTTATGAGCAAGAACAAGGGTTGGCCGATTGACTTTTTCGATAATATTTGCCATAGTAAAGGTCTTACCTGAACCCGTAACACCCAATAAAACCTGTTCCTCCAAACCATTTAGAACGCCTTCTGTGAGCCTTTTAATTGCTTCCGGCTGATCACCCATTGGTTTAAACGGTGATACCAATTTGAACTTGTCCATAGCTGTTCCCCTCCCTTCCGGCGGTTGTCAGCGATATTATAACACAAAGTAAAGCAAAATGAAAGAATTTATCACATAAACACCATTGCTCAATTTTGAAACACTATAAATGGCTCCTTATTTAACGGATAAGAAATCAATTCATTTCCATCCAGTTCCTCCCGATACATATCTACAGCGCAAAGCTGACTGTTATCGTAGGTTGTATAATAATAAATTCCGTAATCGGTATTACAACAGGAGCTGTATACGGTAATTTCAAAAATCCCCTTATCAACATCCACGCAGCCCCTTTGCATTTCCACAGACTTTAGAATATGAAAAAATTGACTTACACTTTCCGTTTCGGAATCTCCCGACACGGAATTCAATTTAACAAATGTCGCTTTTACAAATCTGGACATAGAGGATGCATCTCCGGGCAGTCCCAAGCCCCCCATACCGCGGCTGTATGGCTTTAGCTCAATCTGTTCGAAAAAGGTGTTTTCCGGTTTTCCCCTTGTCAGATGCATATAATTATTCAGATTGAACATATGAAAGTCAAATGTTGGGTTATTGGTAAGCACCCCCAGCGGATTATCATAAATTTTCACACTGTCTTGTACAGCCTCCAGCGTAATGGAGCGCTCCTTATCAGAAATAATCCAGTGCAGTGGGGATGCCGGTAGCTTATCGCTGAAATTTTCATTCCAGAGATTGATTCGTCCCAACAGCTTCTGCGCTTCCGAAACGGATGCGCACTGACCCAATATCCAAGGGATCAACTCGAAGGGTGCAATATTATCCTTATCTTCCATATAAGGTTTATAGACAGCATTTCCCGGGAAATTTAATCCGGCAACACTAAGACCTTTTTCATTTGTTGCGTCATAATATAGCGGATATCCATCTGAAATATATGCCATACCGATCATTGCATAATGACGTTTCAGCTCCCCCTTTTTCCGAAAGCGGAACACATAATTTCTTGGTGTAACTGTGACTGTCTCACCAAGAGTGTATTCCAAATCCAGATTTCTACCAAAATAATGATTTGCGGTTTTGTAGGTAACAGCAGTACACATATCAAAATTCCCCTTTCCCAATTTGCTGCAGCAGCCATTTTTCGCAACATATCGTCCTTGTTTTGCACTGTTTAAGCCGCAATTATACTTGAAAAGCATTATTTTTCTGAGTTAAATCAGCTTCAAGTGATAACCATTGCTTTCGATGTGATGTAAGAAAGCATACGTCGTAACCTTGGCGGCTAAATCCGCTGTCACAAAGAAAGAAAGCGGTCACGATATTATCATCCGCAATCGCCGTAATACCGTAAAAAGCCTGATAAGGCGCTTAAAAATGACCTGGATTTTTGCATAAAGATAACGCAAACCAATACTTTCCGTTTTTAAAGTTCTTATAAATAAAAAAACGGCCGTAAAAGCCGATTCTTACCGTGTTTATAAAAGAAAAATGACATCCTAATCGAACCGTAACGGTTCAGATTTAGGATGTCATTCATTGTAGGACCGACACTCAAAATGGAACCGATCTAAAAACTGATTTTCTTTAATACTTACAAATAATATACTGGCCTTTTACATATGCAGACAACTTGTTACTAACATCCTCCACCGTACCACCTTCAATGGTAGATTTATCAACTATGAATGCCTGATTATTAGTCTGAAAAATAAAGAAATACTTTGAGGTTTCGTAAATTTTCACAAAGAAAGAATAATCAATTTCTGCTTCACCGCAATATTCTTGGCTTTTCGTAAATACTTTTAATGCACTATCGGAAAAGATATATTCATTTTCTGCATTTTTAATTTTCCCCAATGTTCTATATCTGATTCTGGGAACAAGAAAATACAAATAACATTCAAGTAAAATTATACCAATTACCACACATAGCAACCCTGCCATAACTGCATCAGAAAATATCAACGCTTCTAAAGCGATTACCAATGCTAAAATTGCCGAAATAACTGACATAGTAAGTAATCTCTTTTTAGGGTTTGCTTTTTTAAAAAGAGATAAATGCGTTAATGCTCTAATTGAATCATAATCAAATTTGCATTTTGCTTTTATGTCCATACCATCACCGCCTTGGGTATATTATTGCATAAAAGCAGCGAATCCGCAATGCCTATTTACGATTACTTCCAAAAGTCCTAAATGCTTAGGCGTTCGGGATTTTGGCTCTTTTGTACGAAAAAGGACTGAACGAAAACCAAGGATTTCTAATTTTATTTTACATTTATGCCTTTGTTTTTCAAAAACAACAAGAAGTCGTCTGCGACGCCAATAGAAAATGAGTCCCTCTTGAAAGAATATAGCATATTGGTTTTAGAACATAAATATATGTACTTTTTTGTTCGGACTACTTTCTTTATATCACAATAATTCAATTGAAATTCAGAACCAGTAGATTGTGATTGTATAATTAGATCTTTTGTTACTGTTACATTGACCTCTATCACTTTTCCGTGCAACTCTAAATCCCTCTTAAGTATAGTGTTTACGTTTTTACTATAAAGAAAAACAATCAATATGCACCAAATAAACGGAATAGTGATAAAATACCAATCAATAATTCTTGTAGTAATTGAATTAAAAACCCCTATAATTAAGTATAAGGCAAATAAAACATCAAAAACAATTATAATTGGTCGTCGAAAATGAATATAACTATAAGCATCTTTCGCCCATTCTTTATCTCTTGTATATTTGTTTTCAAATAATTTTTCCATAAAATCACCGCCTTGGGTGTATAATAGCATAAATGTGGTAGGAATGCAAAAGAAAGTAAATGAAATCATTAACCCGACGAAGTCGGATTTTACCGTGGAGCGATCTTACCTATCGAAGATGGATTTATCCCGTCAGTGAGGATGAATTTAGTTGAAAAAGGACTCCACTTGCGTGAAGTCCTTTTTCTTGATACACACTACGAAAACACCCCTCCAAAACGGAGCATTTCGATGTATGCTTGAATTCGCATGCTAGAAAATATCTTCATTCATTTCTTCAAACTCTCGATATCCCTCCGGAGGTGTGATTGTAACATCCTGGCCGGGATTCTCATAGGTAAGTGTGGCTTTAATCTCTGTGGTGCTGCTTGTGTCATCAACAGTCATTTCCATAGTAAATGCAAGATTGTACCCCGTTACATATCCATTTGCAATCGTGATTTTTGCAACTGCGTCGGAAATCTTCATTTCTCCAATATCAGCTTCTGCATCAGAACTGACGCTCTCAATAAAATCGTCATATATCTCTGTAAACTTTTCCTCAGAGAATACAATCGTAACGGATTGGCTGCCATCCTCCTCTTTGACCAATTTTGCGTCCTTCAGCAGCTCTTCCGGGATTTTTTGAAGCATATCACTGGCACATTCAGCATAATCATACTCGCTTTCCATATCCTTTGCATTGGCCTTATACTTCATATCTTCCATAACCATATAAGCCCACTGATCTTCTTGATAGAGTTCAATATCAATGCTCTCACCGAACACTGTCATAGAAACCACCATAGAAATGATTGGGTTGCTCCCCTTCATATTCTTAGCCTTAAGCTTGACTGTCATTGGAACGGACATAGTAATACCATCCCCACCCATATTCATTTCCATTTTCATCTCTGCAGACATAGACTCCAAATTTTCTGTCTTTTCCAATGCTTCATTGATGATTTCAAAAGTGGTTTTCTCTTTAATTTCTTCAGATGTATTCTCGCTGTTGCAGCCTGTAAGCAAGATGCCCGTACAGAGTATTGTTAACGCAAACAACAGTGAAATCAGTTTTTTCTTCATAATCGTTTCTCCATTCATAGACGGACACAGATATGCGTTATGTTCAGATCTGTGATTTCCTTGTGTATATTTGCACTGTACATAAAATTACAATATTGCAAAAATTAGTCCTTCTTGTACCCTATATTCCTAACTTTTTCAGGATCAAAAGAAAGATTGAAGATCGATGCGACCAAGCCGTAAATTCCAAATGTAATTATAGGAAGGAAGAAATATGCACCGGTTCTGCAGGTAAATCCTGCGGGCTTCAACTCCGTATGATTGATGATGATGCTGCCGATCCATCCGAGGAAGAATGTCAGCAAAAAGCGTATTAGGTTTTTGTTTTCCATTTTCATATCTCCTTTTTAAATTTTTGCCAAGATTCAGCAAATAAATTGTCTTTCCGACAGTATTATTTTATCCTACTTTATACTACTTGTCAATATAATTTAGCATTGTATCTTATAATATCATTGAGGTGATGAAATTGAAGCCCTTAAAGGATAAGATTAGCATTACTATTGACAACGACATTCTCGTAAAGTTAAAGGAAAAAGCCGAATACGATGATCGCTCTCTTTCTCAGTATATTAACCTAGTTTTAAAGCAACACATTAAAGATATTGAAGAAAAGAAGCCGTGAAATTCACGGCTTCTTTTTTGCATAAAAGTGAAAATAAATCAATGCGGAGCATTGTATTCATATTTCATGGCAAGGCCACACGATGTGTGACTTTTCTTTTTGGATCTCGTGTCCGAATAGAACTGGTCGAAAACCGAGAATTTAACTTTAATTTAGGTAAGTTATTTCGTATAAATATGTAAAAGCAAAGAAAAAAGTTGGCAAGAATACGATACTGGTTAAAATATCAATTATAACGCCTTTAATTCTCCAATTCTTTTTACGTGCTTTGAAGTATAAGGCAATTAAAAGGATAAATACAAAAAAGCAAAGTATTCCAAGTAATACGCTAACAGGATATTCGATAGGATATTTTGACATTTTGCCAAACGAAACGATTGTAAACCATATAAAAGCACAGGTAAGCCCTAATGCCCCGACGGCGGACAATCCCAACGATATTACAGAAGAATTGATTTTGCAATATGCTTTAACAGTCTTTGAAAACGACAGGCAAAAACCGGACGAAACAACTAAACTGATACCCACCAAAATCAAAACAAATGGTAATCCATCAAATAATGCTGATAGCATAAATCTGTATGTCGGGGCATCTGCACCGCCGATAATGCCGGTTGCACCATTTTGTGATGTGTAATTGTTCCAATAAACAATGGGGGATATCAATCCCAAAATCAATATAAGACAACCTGAAATTAACACGATTAGTGAATTTCGTTTCAATTTCATAAAACCACCGCCTTGGGTGTAGTATAGCATAAATGCGGTGGAGGCGCAAGTGGGAGTGATGAGTGATGCAGCTACGCTGTGATGTTTTGCGCCTATGGCGCAAAGTGATGCAATGTGTTCCGCCACTCACGCGCGAAGCGTGCATCACATTCCGCGAAAGCGGAACGCATCGTTTCCAAAACAAAAAGCACTGCTCTCGCAGTGCTTTTTGTTTTGGAGGTACCGCCCAGATTTGAACTGGGGAATGAGAGTTTTGCAGACTCTTGCCTTACCACTTGGCCACGGTACCATTTATGAAAATAGGAACGCAGTGCGTTCCTATTTTATTTTGTTGGAGCGGGTGACGAGGCTCGCTTGCATTTCTGCCTTGCAGAAATAGATGTCCGGCTCGGTCCAGCCCTCGCCGCAACAGTCCACCGAACTGTTGTATTTAATCTTTCGAGCCGATGGCTCGTTGTTATAAATTGGAGCGGGTGACGAGGCTCGAACTCGCTACCTCCACCTTGGCAAGGTGGCGCTCTACCGGATGAGCTACACCCGCATTTGGTCCCCTATTGGAAACCATATGCAGACCGGATATGAAATATCACAGTTACATGAAAAGTGGTGCCTCCGGTCGGAATCGAACCAACGACACGTGGATTTTCAGTCCACTGCTCTACCGACTGAGCTACAGAGGCATATTGAGCAGAGCATAAGCTCTGCTCAGTGCTTTTTGGCGACCCGGAACGGACTCGAACCGTCGACCTCCAGCGTGACAGGCTGGCGTGCTAACCGACTGCACCACCGGGCCAAATTTGGTGGGAACAACAGGGCTCGAACCTGTGACCCCATGCTTGTAAGGCATGTGCTCTCCCAGCTGAGCTATGCTCCC
>JAFVZT010000008.1 GCA_017508045.1 Oscillospiraceae bacterium
GCACATTGCCGCAAATATGCAGCTAACTGTGCATCGGTATCCGAAGAATGCTCCGCGGCAAAACGTTCCTCTTTTTCGTTTAGAGCCTGCGCTACCATTCGTCGGATGGCTGTCTGATAAATTACCTGTCTGTCCGGATGCAAGTCTAAAATCCTCCTAAAACGCAAAAAAGCTATGGTGTTCGTCCATAAAAGGACGGAATATCACCATAGCCATTCTTAGATAATACTCTGACAATCACAGTAGGTCTCCCGACTCGCGCCTCAAACAAGACTAAGCCCTGCCTTCTCAGGTTGCCCCAATGACTGGCTTTCGCCAACGGACTTAGCTCTAAACGCACACGGTATTGGTCAATGCGGGGCTTTGGCGCAGCCTTACCCCATTCCCTTGTTTAGCTTTGCGCCTGACCTGACGGCCTTTACGAACGCATTGCCTCTGGATGTATTTGTTTCGCATACAGTATACACCAGTCGCCCCCAAAAAGCAATAGATATTTTCGATTTATCTGATTTTTTATCCGTCCCTTTGCGTTGCTTTTCACCCTTCTATGTGGTATAATACTTGCGCTGTCAGGGGAAACAGGTGAAAATCCTGTACGAGTCCGTCGCCGTGAAACGCATTTGTATTTGCTCTTACCGAAGGTGCCGCAACCAACGGGACACGCCATTGGATGATTCTGAGAAGGCCGAGCGAATCTGCGTCAAGTCGAAATATCCGGGGAGCACCGCCCTCGCATAGACTGCGGGAACCAGTTTGAGGGATTTCTATATTTTTACTTTAAGGAGCAATTCAAAATGAATCTGAACAGCACGAAAAAGTTGCTGTCGCTGGTCCTTTGCATTGTGCTGATTGCGGCTATGGCACTACTGGCAACCGGTTGCGGCAACAAGGAGAATCCCGAAACACAGCCCTCGCAAGCCACCGAGCCCAGCATTCCTGCGGATGTCACCGTTAAGGGTGAGGGCAAAACCTGTTTCTATTTCAATGTTACAAACACCGACGGTACCGTAACAAAATTCCTGGTTAAGACCGATAAGAAGACCGTGGGTGAAGCACTGCTTGAAACAAAGCTGATCACCGGTGATCCCAGCGACTACGGTCTGTATGTCACCTCCGTCAACGGCATTACCGCCGATTGGAACACCGAATGCGCCTACTGGGCTTTCTATATTAATGGGGAGTATGCGCAGACCGGTGTGGATGCTACCGACATTACTGCCGGTGCTACCTATGGTTTTACTAAAACAATTTCCTATACCGTCAAGGGTGAAGGCGCTACCAAATTCTACCTGGATGTTGTGGGCACCGACAAGACACTTACCAAGTTTGAAATTCATACCGACAAGAAGACCGTTGGTGAGGCTTTACTGGAATTGGAACTGATCACAGGCAATCCCAGTGATTACGGTCTGTACGTTACCTCTGTCAACGGCATTACCGCTGACTGGGACACTGAGAAGGCTTACTGGGCATTCTACATTGGCGGTGAATACGCCCAGACCGGCGTAGATGCTACCGACATCACCGCAGATGCTGCCTACTCCTTTGTAAAAACAGTTTCCGAATGAATCGAGAGGACACAATATGAATCAATACACAAATCTGACCGGCCGAGAAGATCTGCTTGACTCTATCACCGCTTTGGAAAAGGAACTGGGTGCCAAAACCGGGAAGGAAGTTACTCTGGTTGCCTATTCGCCCATCAAGTATGCTGCCCTTAGCGACGATGCCGAAGCACTTGCTAAGATTACTGAGCTGGAGCATCTGTTGAGCAAAAAGACCGGCAAGGATATTGCACTGGTTGCATTCTCCATCTAAACAAACCGACCGCCGATGCTAAGCACCGGCGGTCTTATTTTTACGCAAAGACAAACATGCCAAACAGGAACAGTTTTTCCGGGATCCACGCAAATTCCAGGCCGCACTTGTTTGCTAGCTTGGCAACATCAATGCAGTAAGCTGACATACAGCTGATCTTCTTATCCGGGTGAGCGCAGGGCTCGTTTGTAACCCGCTTGCAGGGATCACACAGAGGGCAACCGCCGTAGCCTAAGCAAAAACCGTTGATACCTTCCTTGCGAAGGCTCTCTGTAAAACGAAGAATGGCGGCATTGTGGGTTTTCTTGGATTTTTGAATTTCGTCCTTATTGTCATAGCTGCCGATGTCCCAAATGGATTGCAGCACTAATGCCCGCTTGCCGGCTTTCAGCCGTTCCTGCACCTGCTCTACTGTACCGCAATCCGGCGGACAGGAGTAGTTAGCATTATACTTGCCGCACAGGTTATCTTCACAAAACTTCCGGAAGGATGGATCTTGTACAACATCTGATGTGTTAATATATGCGGCTGAGAATCCCATCTCATTAGCTAATTGTACAATATCATTGTCAGTCATATGCAATCGCCCTTTCTTTTTTACATCTATTTTATCGATGTAACGGCCAAAATTCAACCCTTTAAAATGTACATTTATACTCACCCAGCCTATACAGCGTAGGTGACGCATTAGCTAAACTAATAAGACTATTCTGGTAATTGAACACTTTCGGCCATGCGGAAGATATTCGTTTCGGCAATGGCTTCTGCACTATACTCAATTACGCAGCTGATTTCCGGGGAGATAGTCCAGCAAAGATAGGAACGCTCGCCAATTTTGCACTGGAATGCGTCATACTCATTTACCTTGCAATCCTGTCTGTTTTGGATCTGGGCAAAATCAATCACCATACCGATTGCATCCGTGTTCAGTCCGGTATCTTCCCCATACTCAGCTGAAAGATAGGTTGTCCGACAGCAATAGTAGGTAATGATATTCCCTTCAGAATCAGTATAGGAAAATGGAGTAACTTTGGATAGTGACTCGCACGCATAGTCTTCATCCACTTCCTTTAATGCATTTTCCATCTTGTAGATCTGCTCAGCTAGCTTCCAGTTAGGATCAGTCTGACGATTCCGCACTTCAACATAACGCAAAACTCCTAGAACGACCAAGGCAAGTAAAGCAAAGATTCCGACGCACCACAATATTTTCTTTTTCATAGATTTGTACCCATCCCCTCAGCAATGTTTATAATTTGAATAAGTCCCTTTTTCTCCCGACGCTGAGCATATTCCAATTGATTCCTGGAATTACTGGCTCCGTGGCGAACATAACAGATGAGCCAATCGCAGATATCCACCATGAGCTGATTTGCTTTTACGATTGCAAAGGGTCTTGGAGTCTTCTCCAACCCCTCCGGGTAATAGGTCCCGTCATATCCGGGCGGCTTTTCGATTGGGCGTTCTGCAGGATGGTATGGCAGCACCAGCATTAAGGTAATATCCGGATACTTCTGCTTTGCTCGCTTTACTGCCGTTGCCGCAATCTGATCAAACCCACCATATCCACCTACATAAAAGTAACGAACATTTTCTTCTATTATGAGCCGATCAATTTCCAATTCCAGTCTGGGAAGTAGTCCCTCGTTAGCCTCTCTATGACCTATAAAGAAACAAGAATTCATCATAATCCCTCATCATATCTGCAAAATTTCGCAAGTGGACCAGTTTCAGTCCCATTGTATCACAACAAACTCATAAAATAAACCCATATGGACCAATTTAAGTCCTAAGAAGGGGTTGACTTTATGGAACAGAAAATCAAGCAGAATGATCGGATTGGTGAAAATATCCGCAAAATAAGAAAAGCGAAAGGTCTTGGTCAAACAGACCTGGTTAGAATGCTTCAAATTGACGGATGCGATATAACAAGAGAATGTCTTGTTAAGATTGAACGCTGTACGCAACACATTCAAGTCAGCCAACTCCGTGCCATTCGCAAAGCATTAGACACATCTTACGATGCACTTATTGATGGTACCGAAGAAACAGAATAATAGTTTAGAGGATGCCGTCTTTTGGACAGCATCCTCTATTTGTTGAATGAATAAGTTTTATATTTGCTTTCTGACCGATATGGTGTATAATGGCGGCAGATAGTAAGGAAGATAATACGCAAGTTATTGGAGGTAATGATATGGAAAGAGTATGCAAATTTCTGAAAGATGCCGGTGTTTATTATTTGGCAACAGTGGAAGACGATCAGCCCCGTGTTCGTCCCTTTGGAACTGCCAACATATTTGAAGGCAAGCTGTACATCCAGACCGGCAAAGTCAAGCCTTGCTCCAAGCAGATCCTCGCCAACCCCAAGGTGGAGATCTCCGCTTTCCACCAAGGCACCTGGATTCGCATTGCCGGTGAGTTGGTAGAAGATGACCGGATCGAAGCGAAGAAGTCCATGCTGGATGCTTATCCCAACCTGCGTGGGATGTACGATGAGAACGACGGCAATACACAGGTATTTTACTTCCGCAACGCTGTAGCCACCTTCGCTTCCTTCACTTCCGCACCGGAAACAGTAGAGTTCTAACGAACAGGCATCGAAACAAAATGTGCACAAAACCTTGAAATATTTACACTTTGTGTTATAATGAATACGTGCACATTGAGACATAAAAAACGGCAGAATAATGCTGTGGTGAAGCACAAAATTTGCGCTGTATTTCCCCAAAAACCGTGACCAACTTTTGACCAACAAAAGTCCGGTAAAAGAAAATAACCGGTATAATAGCACTACATTTTGAATGCTTATATACCAGTAACCACCACATATCTACAAAACCAAAAAACCGCCATTGAGTGGGAATAAAATAAATAATGCCCGAAAGCCTTGAAAATACAGGGTTTTCGGGCGTTTTTGTTTTGTCAGCGTACCACATTCGTACCATTATTCGCTATCACCCCGCTATCATAGCACATATTCCGTAAGGATTTCCGC
>JAFVZT010000009.1 GCA_017508045.1 Oscillospiraceae bacterium
CGCGCTTGCCTTGTCAAGAACTTTTTTCTTTTCTCAACATTTTTCTTTGCGCTTTCGGGCAGTCTTTTGCGCCCCCTGTCGGAAGCGCTCGAGTATAATACCAAACACACCCTTAATTGTCAAGGGGTTTTTAGGAAATTTTGGGGGAAATTTTATCATTCTATTTGCCAGCTTTTTAGTGTCGGTAAATCCTTTTTGACACTTAGGTACTCAGCGGCAGCCGCCACCTCTCCTTTTCCGTCCCACATACTTACCAAAACAGATGCTCGCAGGTACTGACGCAAATAATCCACATATTCTTTTGCGTCCTCAGATACCAGTAAATATTCTGCCGTATCCAGATAAATAACACCGGGTGTTGTTTCCTCTAAATCCCGAAGGGCTTCTGCTACTGTACTGCCTCTGCCGGCATTGTCAGTATCTGTTTTCAGAACAACTGCTCCCGGTTCCGTGTAAATTGCAACCGTCTGTACCGGCTCTAATTTTGCAACATCCAAACGTTTTATCGGCACCAACAGCAGTGATGCCAAGATGACCGTATATATCACCCTTCTCATTTCTGATTCCTCTCATCCTCCGGTTTTAACCGTGACGTACGAAAATTATTCTTAATCAACCGTCTGCGCACAAAATCACCGGTATATGACAGATAACCGACCCCCAGACAGTTTAATCCGGACAGATGGATAATCAAAATCAGCAGACCGGCTGCTGTCCCGTAAATTCCGGCAAACCCGGATAGTACGGAAATACCGAAACGCCAAACGCGTATTGCATTGGCAAGGTCCCGATTTGGCAGTACAAATCCGCAAACACCGGCAATCGATACCATAATCAGCGCAACCGGCGAGATCAACCCCGCCTCTACTGCGGCAGTTCCGACAACAATTCCTCCCACCACAGATACGGACTGACCGATCGCCTGAGGCAGATGAATGCCCGATTCCTGCAAAAGCTCAAACGCAATCAGCAGCCCGAGAATTTCTGCCACCGTAGAAAACGGAACAGCCTGCTTTGATTCGATAATTGACCGCAGCAGCGGCAATGGTATCACCGCTTGATGAAAAGTAGCCAATGCAATATAAATTCCCGGAAGCAGCAGACTTGTCAGCAGTGCAAAATATCGCAATATCCGAACAGCGGAAGCGCCTACATAATCCCGCCCCCTATCTTCAGGACTTTCCATGAGATACATCAAATCAGCCGGGGCAAGGTAGCCCAAAGGCAGGCCATCCACCAAAAGTCCAACACGACCGTCTAAAATCCCTTGGCAAAACCGATCGGAACGCTCTGTATATTGCATAAGCGGAAAGGCTGTTTTTCGTGATCCTGTAACATATTCTTCCACCGCCGCCGGAGACAATAATCCGTCAATATCAATTTGTGACAGCCGGATTTTCATATTTTTCACATACTCAGGATTTGTGATGCCCTCCAACCAGATAATCCCAACATTGGTTAACGAGCGTCTGCCCACCTTTGTTTCATATATCCTTAAATCCGGTGAGCGCAAATGGCGTCGAATATAGCTTGTATTGGATCGGATTGTTTCCACGAAGGCATCCTTTGCACCTTTAACCGTATTTTCCACTTCCGGCGCTGACGTTCCCCGCTTATCCGGTGTCCTTACCTCAAAACCGATCGCCCCAATTCCCGGAAAAAGCACAACACAAAAGCCGTTTACCAGCAAAACAGCCAGATTGTCTAAATCCGGACAGGGCTTGGCAACGCAATTATACACCATTCCGTTTAAGGCGCGGTCATAAAGCTGCTGCATCGTATCTCCGGAGAGCTGCTGTGTAATTGGCTTTATGATATAGTCCGACGCCTGTCCCGAGGAAATCAGTCCGTCTATTGCATAGGCATACAGCGTGAACGTTCCGCAGCGAAGCTCCCTGCGCACAAAATCCGCGGCATCTCGAAAGACACGTTTTACGTTAACATCTGTCATTTCCCAGGGATAATTTTTTTCAAGCATAGGCTCACCTCCGGAATATTTTTCCCGTAAGCTGCCAAATTATGTGGTTTTGATTTGCATTTACTTTATTATAATGGTATAATGCTGTAAAATGATTAGAAGGAGTATAACTATGTCGGATATCATTGCTGCCGTATCCACCGGAACACAAATTAGCGCAATCGGAATTCTTCGTATGTCCGGCAACGGCTGTGCCGAGGTCGCCGACAAGGTTTTTACCTCAAACAGCGGCGTTTCTCTTGCCGACGCGCCCAACCGCAAGCTGGTATTGGGAACACTTCGGGATAAAAAGGGACGAATGTTGGACAGCTGTCTTGCCGTGTATACCAGAGGTCCTCACAGCTACACAGGAGAAGATACGGTGGAATTGCATTGTCACGGCTCCCCCGCTGTTTTGGCCACCGGACTGGATGCACTGTATTTTGCAGGCGCACGGCCTGCAAATCGGGGTGAATTTACCAAGCGGGCTTTCATGAACGGACAGCTGGCGCTGACACAGGCAGAAGCAGTCATTGATCTGATTGAAGCAGAAACTGCCGATGCCGCTGCAAATGCCGCGGGACAGCTGGGAGGCGTCCTTCAAAAGAAGCTTACTCCTATTTATAACAATTTGATGGATATTTGCAGTCACTTTCATGCAGTACTGGATTACCCTGACGAGGATATCGAGGATTTCGGTCTGAGTAACTACGAAAGCAGTTTAAAATCAGACGTAAAAGCTCTGTATGTCCTGCTTCAAACCTATGGTCAGGGCCGCATTTTGAAGCAGGGTGTATCCGCCGCCATCGTAGGTAAGCCCAATGTGGGAAAATCCAGCTTACTAAACGCCCTTGCCGGATATGACCGGGTGATTGTCACCGAAGTTGCCGGCACAACACGGGATACCGTTGAAGAAACTGTTATGGTAGGCAATACCCGTGTACGCCTGATTGACACCGCCGGAATCCGAAACACTGAGGACAAGATTGAGGCTATGGGTGTTGAACGCTCCCGGTCTGCGGCAGAAAATGCAGATCTAATCATCTTTGTTTGTGACGGTTCTGTGCCCTTAAATGAAGAAGACAAGGTAGTCATGGATGTGTGTTTTAAAAAAGAGAACGCCATTGCATTGATTAATAAGTCTGATTTGCCGCAAAAAGTTTCTCCGTCAGATTTGCCGTTTATGACAGTAATCCCGGTCTGCACAAAAAACGGGGACGGCTTAGAGCAGTTTGCCGATGCAGTGGATATTATGTTTGCAGGCAGCAGTCCCTGTGACGGGTCGATCTTAACAAATCCCCGGCAATATAACGCCATTGAAAGAGCATATCAGGCACTATCCAACGCCCTGCAGGGTCTTAAACTGGGTTTAACCCCGGATGCGGTGCTAACGGATATTGAAGAAGCTATGGCTGCCATGGGCGAGGTTACCGGTGCAACTGTCCGGGAGGACATTACCGCAAGAATATTTGAAAGATTTTGCGTAGGAAAGTGAGAACAGATGATTTATTTGGATAACTCTGCCACTACGAAACCTTGTAAAGAGGCGTTGGCCGCAATAACAGATGCAGTAACGGAGCATTGGGCAAATCCCAGCGCATTATACGGTTTTGGCATTGAGGCAGCAAAAGCTCTGCGCTCCGCCCGCGGAAAAATTGCAAATGCTTTGGGTAGCGAGCAAGATCGGATATTTTTCACATCCGGTGGAACGGAGGCAGATAACTGGGCAATTTTCGGTGCTGCCAAGCGGTTTGGCAAAAAGAATAAGCATATTGTTTCTACCGCCATTGAGCATCACGCGATACTAAATTCCTTAAAAGAGCTGGAAAGTCAAGGCTTTGAAGTAACCTATCTGCAGCCGGATAAAGACGGTGTTATCACTGTGGATGCTTTAAAAGCTGCCTTGCGGAAGGACACCTTTTTGGTTTCCGTAATGATGGTCAACAATGAAACCGGTGCCGTTATGCCCATTGCGCAAATGGCAAAGCTGACACACCGTATGTGCCCGGATGCAATCTTTCACACCGATGCAGTACAGGGCTTTTTGAAAATACCCTTTCAGGCCAAAACACTGGGCGCAGACCTGATTAGCATATCTTCCCACAAGGTACACGGCCCGAAGGGTGCCGGCGCATTATATATCAGTCCCAGATTGCGTTCCTTCCCTCCCCTGTTGTACGGTGGTGGGCAGGAAAGCGGCTATCGCAGCGGCACAGAGGCAACGCCTGCTATTATGGGCTTCGCTGCTGCCTGTTCTGCGGTACACTCCACGATGCAGCAAGACCTGTCCGGTGAAAAAGCGCTTTTGGAACAGCTGGTCTGTATGCTGAATGCCCTCCAAAGTGTCGTAATCAACGGCTGCCACGAGGCTCCCCACATATTAAATATATCTATTCCCGGTATTCCCACGCAAAACAGCATCAATTACCTACAGGATGCCGGCATTTGCGTCTCCGCAGGCTCAGCCTGTGCAAAAGGTCACCGCAGCCACACGCTGACCGCCATGGGATTGACTCCGGAACGGATAGACAGCTCTTTCCGGATTTCGATTTCCAGGGAAACCACATTGGCAGAGCTGGAACGATTGGTAGAGGTGATCCAAACCACCATTCTACCCCATAGAAAATAAAAATCGCATCCATGCTGTATCCTCACACCGGATACACATGGATGCGATTATTTTAATCAGCAGACTTTAGTAGGCAATACCCCAATAGATCATCTTCTTGGCAGGCTTTCCGCAGATGGGGCAGGCATCTCCCAAATGCTCCTGTGCAAAGGGTATGCACCGGGAGGACATTCCCGCCTCCTCCTTCATTTTCAGCTCGCAGTCCAGCTCGCCGCACCACATCGTCTTGATGAAGCCGCCGTTTTTCTCCTGAAGTGCCTTAGCTTCCTCCAGAGAATGGGCTTCATAAATATGGTCAGTCAAATTCTTCTTTGCCTTTTCAAACATACCCTGATGCACCAGCTCCAGCTGCTTGGCAACCTCTGTTTCCAAATCAGTCAGACTGACAACAATCTTTTCACCGTCATTACGCCGAACCAGTACACACTGACCGTTTTCTAAATCCCGGGGACCGCACTCTACACGCAGAGGCACGCCCTTCATCTCGTACTCTGCACACTTCCAGCCCATAGAATTGTCAGAATCGTCCAGCTTGACGCGAATACCCGCGGCAGTCAGGCGGTTTTTCATCTCATTCGCCTTTTCCAAAACACCGGGCTTGTGCTGAGCAATGGGTAAAATAATTGCCTGAATGGGTGCAACCTTAGGAGGCAAAACCAAACCGTTGTTGTCACCATGGGTCATAATGATACCACCAATCAATCTGGTAGAAACACCCCAGGAGGTTTCATGAGGGTTTGCCTTTTGGTTGGTCTTATCGGTAAATTCGATGCCAAAGGCCTTGGCAAAGCCATCGCCAAAGTAGTGAGAGGTGCCGGCCTGTAACGCCTTTGTGTCATGCATCATACATTCTATGGTATAGGTTGCTTCCGCACCGTTAAACTTTTCCTTGTCGGTCTTTTGGCCGCGGGTAACCGGCATTGCCAGCACATTTTCGCAAAAGTCCGCATAGACATTCAGCATGGTTTCCGTAAAGCTCTTCGCTTCCTCTGCGGTAGCATGGATGGTATGACCCTCCTGCCACAAAAACTCTCTGTGACGCAAAAACGGACGACTGGTCTTTTCCCAACGCAGGACACTGCACCACTGGTTATACTTCATAGGTAACTGACGGTGAGTTTGAAGAACATTTGCAAAATGCTCACAGAAAAGGGTTTCGGAGGTAGGACGGATGGCATATCGCTCCTCCAGCCGCTCACTGCCACCCATAGTAACCCAGGCACATTCAGGGGCAAAGCCGGCAACATGATCCTTTTCCTTTTGCAAAAGGCTTTCCGGAATCAAAAGGGGCATATACACATTTTCAACGCCCTGTTCCTTAAAGGCCTTGTCCATAATGTTTTGAATATTCTCCCAAATTGCATAGCCGTAGGGACGGTAGATAAACACGCCCTTAATGGAAGAATAGTCGATCAGCTGTGCTTTCTTACATACATCGGTAAACCACTGGGCAAAGTCTACCTCCATATCCGTAATCTGCTCCACTTTTTTCTCGTTTGCCATAGTTTTCATCCTCTCAAATTTGCGGTTTCATTAGCTATCATTGTATCACATATGTCAAGTATTTCATAGGATGATGTATAGTTTTAAAGCCTTTGGGAGGTCATTATGACTGAGATAACACTGCAACTGGAGCCTGCCGTGGCTCTTTTTTATACACGTATTGCCGAAAGGGTAGGTCTTTCACTGGAAGTTGTATTGGCAGATGCATTGTTTAAGCTTGCCGGAGAGCTTTCATTGGAGGCGCTGAATACATAAAATTTATATCCCCCCACGGGGCTTGTGCGCTGTGGGGGGATACGCTATAATTGGCATAAAGACACCCCGGCTGGCTGCAACCAAACCGGGGCGTGCCAACCCAAATCGTCAAATAAAGGCAGGCTTGATTATCATAACACAGCTTGCCGGAAAAAGAAAGAGGTATTTCTATGAAAAAAATTGTTGCATTTTTTCTGTCAGCTGTTCTTTGCCTAAATCTTTTAGTCGGTTGCGGTATAGCCGGAACAAATAACACAAATACCCGCACCATAACCGACAGCGCAGGCCGTCAGGTGAATGTGCCGGAAAAAGTAGAATCTATTGTATGCGTCGGTGTTGGCGCACTGCGTTATACATGCTATATGGGCGCTGCGCGTTTGGTTGTAGGTGTAGAAGATTGTGAAGTAAAACCGGTAATCTCCCGCCTATACAACTTTGTGAACATAGACAAGTTCAAGGATTTGCCTATAACCGGCACAAACGGAAATCCATACCCGGAAGAAATCATTAAAATTGCTCCCGATGTAATTATAATGAGCAAATACGCCTCTGTAGAAGCGGATACGCTACAGCAGCAGACCGGCACGCCTGTAGTTGTAATTCCCGGCAGCGACACCACGCTGGATGCCGACGCATACGAGACTATTCGCATACTCGGTGAGCTTTATGATATGCAAGCCCGCGCCACAGAACTGACAAATTATCTGAAAGGTATCAAAAAAGATCTGGATGACCGCACCAAAAACATCCCGGACAGCGAGAAGCCCTCTGTATATGTGGGGGGTGTTTCCTATAAGGGACACCACGGATTCGAAGGTACAGAGGCAGGTTACGGTCCCTTTGAGCTGATCGGTGCGAAAAACTTAGCAGACACCACCGGGCAGAACGGCGCATTTAATATTGATCTGGAGCAGGTGCTTTCCTGGGACCCGGATATTATTTTTGTAGACTTCAACGGTATGAGCCTCATCAAAGAGGACTATGCAAAAAATCCCGATTATTACAACGCCCTTACCGCCGTGCAGGAAGGAAAGGTCTACTCCCAGATATCCTTCCGTTCTAATGCGTCCAATCTGGAAACCGCTTTGGCAGATGCTTATTATGCAGCCTGCGTTATGTATCCGGAGCAATTTAAGGACGTAGACCCGGTGGCAACAGCGGAGGAAATTTTCGAAAAACTGCTGGGTGTTAACCCCTATGCAGATTTGAAGGAGGCCGGTTATGAATTCCGTCCCATCAAAATTGGAAAATAACAACATAGACGAACTCTACCGGAAGAATCAAGCTAAAAGCATCAGCTTTCTTGTGATTCTTAGCGGCGTTCTGCTGCTAACTATTTTGCTAAGTCTCCGGGCAGGTTCATACGAAACACCTATCGTAGAATTGGTCAAAGGCATCTTCGGGCTGTCCACCGACAGGAAAATAAATATTATTGTACAGAATAACCGCCTGCCCCGAATTGTCACAGCTATTCTAGCCGGCAGCGGCTTGGGCCTTGCCGGCTGTATTTTGCAGGCAGTGCTGCGCAATCCCTTGGCATCTTCTTCTACTTTAGGCGTATCGCAGGGCGCAACCTTCGGTGCGGCATTCGCCATCGTTGTGTTGGGATTGGGAACAAATGACCGCTTTGGTATTCCACTGTGCGCGTTTTTTGGCTCAATTTCCGTTGCGTTGGTGATTTTAGGTTTGTCCAAATTCCGGCAGGTTACTCCGGAAGGAATTGTGCTATCTGGCGTGGCCATCAGCTCCATGTTTACCGGCGCCACAACCCTTATACAATATTTTGCCAACGAAGTGCAGCTTTCCAACTTGGTATTTTGGACCTTTGGTGACTTGGGCAGCGCCGGTTGGGATGACCTAGCCGGCATGGCAGTAATTGTTGCCGTACTGTGCCTTTACTGCGTGGCGCACCGCTGGGATTATAACGCGTTGCTCAGCGGTGAAGAAACAGCCATCAGTCTGGGCATCAATGTAAAGCGGCTGACCCTTGTGGGTATGGTGCTGTGCTGCCTGTGCAGCTCCGTAGTGGTCTCCAATGTGGGGCTTATCAGCTTTATCGGTTTGGTAGCGCCCCATATTGTCCGTATGGTGGTGGGCAACAACCATGTGTATCTGATTCCCGGTTCTATTCTTGGGGGAGCATCTCTGCTTTTACTGAGCGATTTGTTTGCGAGAACGGTCATTAGTCCGGTAATTTTGCCTATCGGTGCCATTACCTCTTTTCTGGGTGGTCCGCTGTTTCTGTATCTCCTGTTTAAAGGAGGCAAAAAGCAATGATGCAGGTTAAGAATTTAAGCTATCACTACAAAGGCTGTCCAGAGGTTTTAAAGGATGTGTCCTTCGTTATTGAGCCGGGCAACTTCCTTGCTGTTCTGGGCAATAACGGCGTGGGAAAAAGTACCCTTTTAAAGTGCTTTAACCATATTTTAAAGCCGGATTCCGGTGAGGTTTTGCTGGACGGAGAAAATCTGCTGAAGGTATCCTCCCGGGAGGTAGCGAAACGCGTTGCCTTTGTTTCTCAGAGTGTTCCAAGCACCCAAATGACTGTTCACGATGTAGTCATGCTTGGTCGCAGACCTTATATGAACTGGGGCTTCACGGAAGTGGATCACCAAATCGTCCACGATGCCATGCACCGACTGGATGTGGAAGACATGCGCGGCAGATTTCTCAATCAGCTTTCCGGAGGTGAAAAGCAGAAGGTCATGCTTGCCCGCGCCTTGGCGCAGCAGCCGAAGGTCTTGCTGTTGGACGAGCCTACCAGCGCTCTGGATATTCAAAACCAGTATCATGTGCTGAAAATGGTGCGGGAAATTTGCCATAAGGACAATATGATCGCTGCGGTGGTCATCCACGATCTGAATTTGGCTCTGCGCTTCTGTGATTGCTTCCTGCTTCTGAAGGATGGAAAGGTCTACCGACACGGTGACCGCAGCATTTTGGATAGCAAAGCGCTGAAAGAAGTTTACGGTGTTGACGCAAGGGTCGTTGAAATTGAGGGCCGGCATATGGTGCTGGTAGAAGAATAAGGAGAACATATATGAAAACCTGGCAAGATTGTGTGGCCTTTCACGGCCACGAGTGCGGTGGTTTGACCATCGGTTATAAAGCAAGCCTGTATGCGATCAACCTGCTGGAATTGGACTTTTCGGAGGATGAGCAGGTAGTCTGCATTGCAGAAAATGATGCCTGCGGTATCGATGCTATTCAGGTAATGCTTGGCTGCAGCGTTGGTAAAGGAAATCTTTTGTTCCATATGCGGGGCAAGCAGGCATACTCCTTCTACAACCGCAAAACCGGAAAATCTGTCCGTCTGGTGTTAAAACCCAAGCCGGAGGGCATGACCAAGGCAGAGTCCTTTGCTTATTACCAGAGTTGCAAACCGGAAGAAATGTTCGATGTAAAGGAGACCACTATCTGCGTTCCCGAAAAAGCTCGGCTTTTTGTTTCCTACACCTGCGATTGCTGCGGCGAAACCGCCGGTGCCAATTGGATTCGTCTTGTTGGAGATAAGAAGCTGTGTCTGGACTGCTATGACAATTACGACCGTTTTAATATCTAAATCTGAAATTATCAAAATCTAACCCGCAAGCGCAATTGCCTGTGGGTTAGATTTTTATCTGTAAAAGCCTTGCGGAAAGATGAAAATATGCTATAATGGTGTAAAAATGGCGTAAAACGGCGTAGAGAAAAAACCATCGGACAGCCTGCGATCAAGTGCATGCTGCTACCATAAACAGCTACCCGGCTGTAAGACCAAATCGGTCTCACCGCCGGGTGGCTGTTCATTATTAAGTTTTTACATCGTCCCAGTATAAGAATGTGCCAAATTTATCGGTGGACTCTCGGGATGAAGAACGGCATCCCATATGCAAAGGATGTTTTTTAAACAGATTTATTTTCTCCGTACTGTGTTATGTAAATGTCTCCTTCATCGTCCACAGCGACATTGAAGCGGAGAATCTCCGTAGTACCATTCTTGTAGTTAATGGTGAGTGTGATGATGTCGTTGATGGTAGAAAGGGGTGTATCCGGGTGATTTTCAAAATACCTTTGTGTGTCAAGACCCATACGAATTTCCAGAAATATCCGGTAACTTCCTTTTGGGATTATAACAGCATTCTCCCCTTCGCCAATAATCACATCCTCGTTGTAAACTCCCCACGATTCACCGATGTCCAACACGCCCGTTGTCTCCCGGACTACACTTTCAATCTGCGAAGCATCCGGCAGGATAAGAGAATGTTTGCCACCACTTAGATACTGTATGATCGCATCTTCTGACCGTAACCACTCAAAAATACTCCCGTCTGAATTCTTGTATTTCGCTTCAAACGCATCTCTAAACACTTTTTCTTCGTACACCGCTTTTTCAATCTCACTTTTCGTCAGCCTTTTTAAACTACGGACGCGGAGCATACTTTTCATGGGTAGCGTCACATTTGCCTGCATAAGCGTCAGATCGGCGCCATCTTCCGTGACTGCAAGTAAATATACTTGCTGTGTTGGTTCATATGACGTATGATTATTCGTGGAGATTGTGGGCGTCGTACCGTCTGCAGGATTCCTGTTCTTCCCCATACCAACAGTAGTGAACAAAATTGCCAAAGAAAGTGTCGCTGTGACTAAGCCAATAACAATGTGACGCTGTTTCTTTTGCCGCGTTGCTCGGATTTTCGCCCGTTGCAACACACTTTCTGCCATTTCATTATAGTCCTTCATATTCAAAGCCCTCCTTGATCAGAATGTTTTTCAGTGCAAGCCGTGCACGGTATGCCAAGGTCTCCACGCTGTGGGTGGTTTTACGCAGGATCCGGGCTATCTCCCGATAGGAAAAGTCCTCAAAGTATGCAAGCCACAACACCTGCCGGTACTCCGGCTTTAGCTGCTTCATGCATCTATGAAGAAGTATCTTCTCTTCCCGCTGTATGTAGGTCCGTTCCAAATCTTCTTCGTCTGCTATCTGTGGAGCTTCATCTAAGGAGATATCTGCCCGCTTGTTTCGTCGCAGGTAATCAATAGCCGTGTTTCTGGCAATGGAATAGATCCAGGTCTTAAAGGCTGAATTCTGATCAAAACGAGGTCGCTTCAATACCAATTTTACAAAAGTTTCCTCAGTCAGTTCCTCGGCGGTGGCAATATTGCGAACAATCCCTGTCAGGTACAGAATGAGACCATCCTTGTATGCAGCAATGATCGCTGTCAGACCACTATCATCTCCCGTCAGAAAGCGCTGATAGCTGTCCATTATTGTTTCCACAAAGCCTCACCTCCCCCTTCACCTATTAGACGATGCTACAACCAGAAACCTCACACTTTTTCACTTTAGAAATAATAGAAAGAAATATTGAATATTGCAAGGTCTTGTGGTAGACTTATTATAAATATGCGCTATTGCGCCAAGGAAAAACAAGCGAAGGAGTTTGATATATATGAAATTAGGTATCGGCGCTGAAGCTACCGATTCCATATTTCAATGTATCTCCCTAAATGCCGATACAGCTTGATAAACACTAGGTTTTTCAACATCTTTAAAACACATAAGTCCATGCATCTCTATGCCTTTCCATGCGAAAATGGCGTAAAATTGGCGTAAAATGGCGTAGAGAAAATCAGCCGACAGCCTGGGAAAAAGTACATACTGCTACCATAAACAGCCACCCGGCGGTAAGACCAAAAAGGTCTCACCGCCGGGTGTTTTTGTTATCATATTCTTTGGATCACACCACAGGCTATTTTCTTCCCTGCGTTCCCAGCAGGCTGGGTGTGAAAGTCATCCAGATCACTGTGAATAACCACCGTTCGTCCAATAATCTCATTCACAGAAAAACGATCCGTTTTGACAGACAGATATGCTTGCCCATGGCACGACAACAATGGTGGCAAATCACCTGCATGTTCCGGATGTCCTTGACCTAACGGATTGTAATGACCTTCCGTTCTGGAAAAACCTGCTCCTGAGCAATCTCTGCCTTGATGGATGTGGAATCCAAAGAATCCCGTTTCGCTTGTCTTTGGCAAACCAGAAATATCCGCCACAATCAACACACATCCATTCTCTTGATAAAACCGTACACATCCGGACAACTGCGGTGCCTCTTCCCCACCAACAACCCGTGCCACCGCATCCGGTCTTTTTCCGCAACACTGCATAAGCTCACCTCATATCAGTCTATGGTAGCAACTGCCTTTTGTCTCTATATTTATATTTAAACTATCAGCATATGAACTAATTGAATACTCATGAAATATATCTTCCTTGCAAACAGATCAATTTTCCTATAAAATAAGAATACATACTATTGTTGGGGTGAAAACAATGACAAAAAAGTATATCGATCCTTTTTCAAAACCAACTACCGACCTTATGATACGCTTCGATGCTGCCACAATAAGCAAAGATTATGAAACACTCTCAACGCTTATTGATGAGGCTATTGAGTTAATAGCAACCGAATCAACCGCATCACAGGCTCGGCTCTACTATTCTTTAGCTACAACATATAGCGATTTTGCAAAATTCAAAGGTCTATCCAAGGAGGAATCATATAAAAAGCAACTGTACTATTTCCGTAAGAGTTTAGAGTTAATTAATGCCAAGGAGAATCAAAAGGGCGAATACCGACCTTATATACTCGGGTTCAAACCTATGCTTCTTACAAACTATGCTAACGCCCTTGATAATTGCGGCAGAAAAATTGCTGCTATTGAGCAGTATAAAGAAGCACTTCAAATTCTCCCCCAATTTGGTATGGCTCTTGGCAATCTGGGACGAGTATACACAGACTATGGTATGCTAGAGTACGATCCCGGGCATAGCGACTATTTTCACTTCCACGCTTACACCTTGATGGATGCCGCAACGGTGAGTAGCGACCCCAACACCCACGAGGATGCGAAAAAGCGCTTCGAAAAAGTACTGCAATGTTATGATGAAGAATATATAGATAAACTCTTTGAAGTTCTTCCAGATATCCCCGATTATACTTATGATGATCCTACAGAACATGCCTATCGAAAGTGGGCACTTGATAATAATCTCTTTCTAAACACCTTAAATGATCTCCCTGACTTGAACCTTCGTTTTGCTGCCGATGTTATTCAACTTCCGAGCATTACGGCAGATGTCGGATCAAAACCAATCTTCCATGGTATGTTCAATCAGATAAAGCAAGAGTATATCTATGCTAGATACCTATATTACTCATCGCTAGACGTTCCCGACGTGCCACATTATGCAGATAAGGAAACCTATTTGCTCAATCTCACAGATTATCCGCAATATAGTATTCGAATTGAAAATCTAAAAACTTCATACAAAACACTTTATAGTCTATTTGATAAACTAGCTTATTGCATCAATTCATACTTTGACCTTGGCATTAAGGAACGAGACGTGTCCTTTAATAGCATTTGGAAGCATACACATGGCTATGGTAAGAATAAATACGACAATAAGAATGATCTAAATCCTCACAAGAATTACGCCCTGTCCTCGTTGTATTGGATATGCAAAGACTTCTTCGAAAAGTTTGAAACTTCTCCTAACCCAAATCTCCAGAGATTCCGAGATTTGCGGCATGCAATGGAGCACAGATACTTAAAAGTCACATGGATGAAAGCCACTGACGGCAAATATATAGGAGATGATGGTCTAGCCGTATATGTTTCTGAGTCAGAACTATACACCCTAACAATGCAGCTAATGCACATTGTCCGGGAAGCAATAATTTGCCTTACTCTTGCAATTAGTATAGAAGAAAAGATTCGCAAGCAGAAAAAAGATCCTATTTTCAAAACTGTTTCCATTCAAATCGATGGCTATGACGATGAATGGAAAGTGTAAAACTCTACTAACACTTAATCGGTGCAGATGTGCGAAAGCATCTGCACCGATTATGATTATTATGGGCGCAAAGAGTTCCCATATTTATCATACCAAATCATGCTACTGTCAACTATCATATCATTCTGGGGATACTTGTGTGGCAAGTCAACAAGCGCATACTGTTGTAAAGAGTCGCGAATTAAGTTCCACCCTTGTTCTAAGTACGATATAAACTCTTGAGCTTCCTTTGTTTGTGCCGGTGCCCAAAAACAGTTTTTTAAATCTTTACTTGTACCATCATGCATAAAAATATCTATCGCAAAAGCACTAGTCTGCGAAAGCAGGATGTCCGCAACCGTCTCTTCTGAATAGTACTGGTGGACTAATCCCAGTAGCGTTTCATGCATTTTGATAAAACGAATTGCTGGTACAGGATGCCCAGAAAGCAATAATACTGACAACCTATCAAAAGGCTTTCCCAAGCGTTGACTATCAAAAAAACCACACATTATACCAGCTGCACCCATAAGCAAACCAATTAAGTAGCTATGGTAACTTATAATCGCACGAATTTCTTTCTTATTTTCATCTTCTGTTCCGCAAAGATTTTTTTGCACAATTGAGTCAACTTCTCTTTGCAAGTGCATAAGTACGATTCGAACAGCGCAGCAATCGGCATCAACCTCTAAAATTTGCTGAATATAGTTTGGGTCTAATGGATTATTCAACAAGATCTTTCCGTTAATCGAAACAAGATTTGCTACGGAATAGGAACCCTCAGCAACCATATCCGGCTCACCATTAACAATTACTGTTTCAGAGAATACAGTGTCCTCATAATTTGACGTGCTCAGAGTTTCCGCTTGTAACGCAGATTTTTTCCAAACTCCGTGCCTATGCCAAATGTGCGTAAGTTCGTGGGCAACAATTAATTCAAGGATATTTTTATAGATGCGTATCTCTGAAGACTGCTCAAGGCCCACAGGAAGTAGTTTTTCTCCATTAAATTTATCTGTATTTAATCGTTCTTTAATGTAAGAGTGCATACTAATCATACAGGCGACAGAAATATAAATATCTACCCCATCTGTAAATGCATTAACCTCCTTAATATTGCTTTCACATATATATGCATAAAGGTTTGGTCGAGTAACTGCTTGATATTTTGTTTTATAGACATTGTAAGTGTCATCCAACAGTTTGTTCAATTGTCTAAGCGCACTGTTTACTATCGTTTGTAGCTCAATACCAGCTACATCAGGACACTCGTGATAACAATGAACGATTCTTTTTTCTTTTCCAAAATAAAATTCTTTAATCATTACCTTGCTCCATTTTACAATCCTGTGTTTTTAGCTATTAGTACTCAATTCTAAAATAATCCAAATAAGCCTTAAAGCGGTCTTGGGCGGTTAGGCAGGTGTCCATGAGGTAACCTTTTTCGTTGTCCCATTCTTTGAGGCCGCGGTAGTAGAACAGCTTCAGGTTATCCTCGATGATAAACGGAACGATATTGTGCTTCAGGCACTCTTTAAAGAGGATCAGGCGGCCTACACGACCGTTTCCGTCCTGGAAGGGGTGGATACGTTCAAAGGCTACGTGGAAGGCAACGATGTCCTCAAAGGTCTTAGAGGGTAATGCATTATACTCTGCCAGCAGCTTACGAATCTCCTCGGCAACATTCTCCGGCAGAGTAGTGTCGTTACCACCCACCTCGTTGGGTAATTTCTTGTACTCCCCTACTGCAAACCAATCCTTTCGGCTATCGCTAGTTCCGGTCTTCAGTATAGAATGCAGCTCCTTGATGAACCTCTCCGTCAGCATAGAGCCTGCCTGGTCGATCACCATATCGATACAGCGGAAGTGATTAGACGTCTCGATCACATCGTCCACATTAACAGCTTCGTTTTCAAAACCGATGGTGTTGGTCTCAAAGATGTACCGTGTCTGATCGTGAGTAAGCCGGCTTCCCTCAATATGGTTGGAGTTATAGGTCAGATCAATCTGCACCTTATGATAGATGCCTCCGGCCATCTTAGCAGATTTTTGCTCCCGCAGGATCCGTAGCAACGTAGGTGTATCGTTTTTCTTGTTCGCACGCTCCGGCTTCTGTGCATCCTCCGGAATGTACCAGGTTTTGCCGATAAGCTTGGCATCGGCAATTCTGCCGAGGGCACAGTAATTCCGCACACTTCGTTCAGAAAGTCCCCATTTTTCAGCCATTTTTGCGACAGATATATATTCCATAGTTACCTCCCGGCTAGATTTCTTGCCATTATTATACCACATTACCGGCAAAATATCAATATCATTATATGTTTTTCATATTATTTATTGCCGGTAGCTTTCAACTTATAAGACACCGTAAAAATATACCTACCAAGAAAATGCGTCAATCAAAAAGCTGACTTGCAGGAAAGCAAGCCAGCTTTTTGTTATTTCCACTTTTC
>JAFVZT010000010.1 GCA_017508045.1 Oscillospiraceae bacterium
GCGGCAATCTTCTCCCGGTTGGCTTCTCTGTAGGCAGCCTGCTGGGCGGCAATCTTCTCCCGGTTGGCTTCTCTGTAGGCAGCCTGCTGGGCGGCAATCTTCTCCCGGTTGGCTTCTCTGTAGGCAGCCTTCTGGGCGGCAATCTTCTCCCGGTTGGCTTCTCTGTAGGCAGCCTTCTGGGCGGCAATCTTCTCCCGGTTGGCTTCTCTGTAGGCAGCCTGCTGGGCGGCAATTCTGCGCCCTTTATTGTCCAATCGTTCACGTTTTGACTGCCTGTCCAGTTCCTTACTGCGCTTAAGGTCTTCAGGAGTAAGGGAGAACGATTTTTCAATCTCTTCATCCGCTAGACGCATAGCCTTCAGCTCTTCATCAGTAAAGAGAGATTTCTTTTTCATTTTTTTCGCCTTTCCGAAATCCGGTTTAGCCTCTTTGCAAAACGGGCGTACCGCAAATTCTTGTCGATTTGGTCCATGATGCAGCGGCGCCGGTGGTTGCGGTTGACTACCGCGAACATCTGCTTTTCAAATTGGTCCATAGCTATTCCTCCTTAAATACTTAATTCTGCTGCCAGCCTATGGCAGCTCGTTTTTCTATCCAGCGCTTTAGGCCTTCGATGGGGATCAGCCTTCGGTTTCCCAGGATGATAACCGGAAAGCCTTCTGTCCGGATAATTTGATACATGGCAGTTTTACTGACACCAAGAGCCTCTGCAGCTTCTACAACGCTATATGTAAGCTTTTGTGTCTTTACAAGGGTACCCATACATCCTCCTTCCTTTCAGTACGATTTGTTGGACTTGATGATTGCTATTCTTAGGGGGCGCTGGGGATGTCCAAGATTCCGCAGATAGCTTGTACAACTTTGGGTGTATCCAGCTTGCCGGTCATAATCTTGTGCAAATAGGACCGATCAAAATACAGCCCCGTTTGGGAGCAAACTTGGGTAATCAACCAAGAATGGTTTCTATCAAGATCTACCAACCTTTTCTTGATTTCCTTACCAAACGGAGTAAGTGTATTTTTCTCCACTTTTACATTCTCTCCTTTCGAAAAGGGATTGACAATTACGCAAAAGTGTAATATATTGTAGGTGCTACTCAACAACACTTACGCTTTCGCGTCCTGTTGACTGTATTCTATTATGCTTTCGCGTAATTGTCAATAGGGAAATTATGCTTTTGCGTAATTTAGGCGAAGTGTACAAGAAAGGACCATTTTTTATGTCTAATTTGTACAACCGCATTGAAGAACTGTGCCATAAAAATAATGAAAGCGTTACAACAATGTGCAGGGAATCCGGAGCAAGTCGCGCATCTTTGTCTGACTTGAAGGTCGGCCGAAAACAAAACCTATCCGCCGAGACCTTATCCAAGGTTGCTGCACACTTCGGTGTATCTGTGGATTACTTACTCGGCAAGGAAACAGAAAAAGCGCCCACCGAAACTGATGAGCGCATTGATATGAGCGATGTAGATGTTGCCTTTTACGGCGACTATAAGGAACTAAGTGACGATGATCAGAAGACCATTCGCGATATGGTCCGGGTTATGCGTAAGCGTCGTGCAGAGCAGGAGGCAGATTAATGGGATTACTCAGTTTATTAAGGAAGATATTTTCCTCACAATCCCCTACCCCAAAAGCGCCCATTAGCACACACTCCCCTTCTGCAAAGAAATTAACATACGCAGAAAAAGAACTATTGGCAGTTCAGAGAACTACACAGGATGATGTTCAGCAACTAAACGGATTCCCCTATACTTGGAATCGGTCCATCGAAAAGTTTATAAAACCGAATGAGCATCCCTTTGTTTATATGGATATCGTTGGTGATAACCTTGCTATCGCAAAGGCTGAAATAGCAAAAATGAACGATTGCATCGAACGGGACAAAAAACTCAGTTCTGCACTTCGCAAAATTAGATGTTTGCCAATCTCTGAAATGATTTTTAAGAGAAGTGCTGACACTGGATATAGTCGTTTAATACTCAACCCTGTAGCCTATGATGGAAAGCCTTCTAAGTATCCTGTCACTTTGTTTTTTATGTCTGATCCTTGGAATAGCAACTATCACGGTTCTATATTTTACGGCCAAGATGGTACTATCCAGAAAGCTGAGATATTCATTGGGCATGGCAGCTACTTCCTTTATTATGAGGTCTATGAAGGAGATCTCGCGTTGGTCCGCGCCGAAGATGTAAGCAGAACCATAATATACAAAGGAAAGCGTCTTCTCGACCACGAAGCCAACCTTGAAAAAACCGAAAAAGATTACGAATGGATTCAAGCCAATCTTCCAGACAAATGCCCCAAATCTATATCGAGCTATCGCAGAATGAAAACGCAAAACACAAAGAACTATCAACTCTTGAAGCAGTTGGCTGCCAATCACGGCAGGGATATTTAATGCTATGTCAACCATCTATAACCGCATTCACACCCTCTGCACCCAACGCAACATAACCCCCAGTAAGCTCTGCACAGAGCTGGGCATCAGCCGGGGAATTATTACCGACCTGAAGGCCGGCCGCAAAAAAGACCTTGCAGCAACCACCGCCTACAAGATCGCCAAGTACTTTGGTGTATCCGTAGGATACCTGCTAGGATACGAGGACAAATAAAAAAACCGCCCCGGTGCTGGAACACCGAAGCGGTAAGATAGAACACCACCCACCAACCACGATAGGGGTAGTCTACCTATTTATGGTAGCATATCCCCTCCAAAAAAGCAAGGAGGAACTTATGGCAAGAAAATCAGCAGCCGGCACCGGTACGATCCGGAAGAAAACAGTAACTCGCGCCGGCAAAGAATACACCTACTGGGAAGCGCGATATACTTCCGGCTATGACCCGGGTACCGGGAAGCAGATCCAGCGTTCAATCACCGGCAAGACACAGAAAGAGGTATCCCAAAAGCTGAAGGCAGCCACCACAGCCATCGATGAAGGAACTTACACCGCACCCAGCAGAATGACCGTAGGGCAATGGATGGATATATGGGTATCCGAATACTTGGGCGGTGTAAAACCCCGCACAGCGGACAACTACAAGGGCGTAGTAAACCACAGAATCAAGCCGGGCCTTGGCGCCGTCAAACTGGACGCGTTAAACCCTCACGCAGTACAGAACTATTACAACGGTTTAACCAAAGAAGGCCTTGCGCCTAAGACAGTCAAGAATGTGCACGGCATTTTCCACAAGGCTCTGCAGCAGGCCGTATCCAACGGGTATATAAAAACCAACCCGGCAGATGCCTGTATTCTCCCCCGGCCGGTACGCAGAGAATTAAAGCCGTTGGATGAAGATATGATCTCAGCCTTTCTGCAAGCCATACAAGGCCACCAATTTGCAGACCTATTCACTGTCACCCTATTCACCGGAATGCGGGAGGGCGAGGCGCTGGGCCTCCTGTGGGATTGTGTAGACCTTACCAAAGGCACATTGACCATAGATAAGCAACTGCAGCTGATTCGGGGCAGCCGAGGACAGTATCAGATGGTCCCTACGAAGAACAGCAAAAGCCGATCCATTACACTTGCCCCCTCTGTGGTGAAAGTGTTGCACAATGTAAAGCGAAAGCAGCTGGAGAACCGGCTCCGGTACGGTCTCCTGTGGGAGGATAGCGGATTTGTCTTTACTGACGAACTGGGACACCACCTCTCTGCATCCTCTGTTTATAAATCCTTCAAGAAGGTCATGGAACAAATCGGCAGTCCTGAAACTCGGTTCCACGATCTCCGGCATTCCTACGCCGTGGCTGCAATCAAGTCCGGGGACGATATAAAGACCGTACAAGAGAATTTAGGACACGCAACTGCAGCATTCACCCTCGATGTATATGGTCATATCACAGAGAAAATGAAGCAGGATAGTGCCAACCGAATGGAACAATTTATTAAGGCTGTAAACGCATAAGGGAAAACATAAGGGAAAACAAAAATCCTTATGTGCAATAACAGAACATTTCAACCGAAAAAGCAGGCTTATAAACAAGAAAAACCCAGTATCCATAACAGATACTGGGCAATTTCTTTGGTTGCGGAGGCAGGACTCGAACCTACGACCTCCGGGTTATGAGCCCGACGAGCTTCCAACTGCTCTACTCCGCGATATTAATTGCGCATCTCAATCGCTGGATTATTATAGCACAAGGAAAAATCTTTGTCAAGACTATATTTGCCTATATTTTAAGTCTGAATTTGTTGAAAAAGTTTGAAATTCAAAACTTTTTGTAGTAAAATAACTGGGTATTTCAGTTATTCGTAAATTACATCTATGTGAAACCGCATTGCGTCTGTATTGAAAAACACTTGCAGGTACATCATTTTTCATAAAACGGAAAAAATAAATTCAGCCATAAATTCCGGCGTCGCCGGAGCCATTTGCTGCGATCTTCATTGCTGCAGCGTCCAAGCTCAATATTTAAATAACGCAGCTCATAATGAAATCTGCTAATTCTTACGCCCACTACACAGGCAAGAATAATTATGACAATCAAAACAAATATAATTACAAGTAACTCATCTATTTTAATTCCTTTTGTTCCCATATTTCCCACTCCCAAGACAATATGCACCCAACTATATCGTATTTTCATACTATTGTCAATATATTATGTCGCTTTTCATAATCTTTCGCATATTCATTTTAAAGAGTAAAATATAGATAATTGTTCCTTAAGTTTCGTTTTTCTCTTGTAGTGTTCTCTTTTTCATTATAAAATATCAAGAAAACGATCAATTATAAAAATAATTTACAGGAGCTTTTTACTATGCAAGATTGGGAAGTTATCGGTCGAATCCAAAGTCTGTGTGCTGCCCGCAATTGGACACTTTATAGATTGGCAAAGGAAAGCGGCATCACATACTCCACCTTATGCACTATGCTGCACAAAGCCACTGCGCCGTCAATACCAACGCTTATCAAATTGTGTCGGGGATTTGGCATCTCCCTTTCAGAATTTTTTGACACCGATAACGATTGGGCTACGCTGACGCAAGGGGACAAACAGCATTTGCTGCAATGGCGAAAGCTGAACAAAAGTAATCAAAAAACCGCTGAACGGTATTTGCAGTTTTTACTGTCTCAGCAGGCAGGAACTGAGCAGGAAAAAGGCTAAGCCTTTTCCTGCTCAGTTATTTGGTTTTCAAAACACAAAAAATAGTGAGCATTAAAAAATTATTTCCATTTTCTTTATTTTTATGTACAATAATCCTATAATAAAATTAGGAGAACACCACAGTGAATACTCGACCCCAAGCTGCAGGCCCGTATTGAAAAACAAGAAAAGCACGACCACCGTCTGGAACACTTTTTTCGCAGAGTCCTGCACTGGATCGAACGTTTCATCGCGCTGATTACCATTCTGGTTTTGCTGACTGCGTTGGGTTATGAACTGCTCCGGATGTTTACCACTGCCGGATATTTTGAGAATATCGGCAACTATCTGCACAATGTGCTGACCATCGTAGTAGGTCTGGAGTTTGTGCGTATGCTGATCGACACCACTCCTGCCAGTATTCTGGAGGTCTTGACAGTTGCTATTACCCGCCACGTCATTTTGACCCACGATGATCCTTGGAGCAATGTGGCCTGCGTTGCCTGCATTGCAGGACTGTTTGCCATTCGTCGCTATCTGGTACGCCGCAGCGAGCTGAAGGAAGAAATGGTGGAAATGGAATAATCCATATTTCGCGTATTGTAAGACAATTAAAAGATTAAAAATATAAACTTTTCCTTGTTTTTAGATGTCTGTTTGTTAATATATATTGGAAGTATGCGGAAGGGATCTGGATACCATAAAAAAACTACTTGCAATACTGTTATGCCTTGCAGCTGTGCTGTCACTTTGCGCCTGCGGCGGCAAAGCACCAAGCTATACTGCCACAGGGGCGGACAAGCAGCAGCTGGAGGCTCTTTATGAAGGCCGTCAACCCTATCAGGGTGAGCTGCACGACCATGCTAATACGGGTGGCACCAGCGACGGTCAGTCAAATCTGGATACATGGAAGGCCATTCTAAAGGCCAAGGATATGGACTTTGCTACCATTGTTGACCATAAGCAGGTACTGCACATGCGCTTACCCGAATGGGATAACAGTCTCTTTATCGGCGGCAGTGAAGCCGCTACCTCCATTACAGACAGCAAGGCGACTCAAAAAACTATGCACTACAATATGATATTTTCACAGCCGGAACAGCTGGAAGCTGTACTCCTCGAATTTGGGCCGTATTTCAATTATGCGCAGGATCACTTTAGATATCCCAATTTCAGCACCGCTGAAATGAAGCAGCTTGTACAGAGCATTACAGATAACGGAGGCTTCTTTGTCCATGTACATCCCAAGGGAGATCAGTACATAAAGTCTGACGACCCGCTGGATTACTATTTCGGTGATTACACCGGCTTCGAGGTGTGCTGTGCGGCTATTATAACAATATGGCTGACAAACGCAATCAGGAAGCCTACAAGGTATGGACGGATCTTTTGGCGCTTGGCAAGCGCGTTTATGCTACTGCCGGCTCTGATAGTCACAAGGTCTCCAACACTGTGTCCCTCACCACCATCTATTCTGACAAGAAGGATGCCACAGCTCTTTTGAACAATGTACGAAATGGTGACTTTACCGCCGGCCCCATCGGCATCCGTATGAGTATAGGAGACACCTGCACCGGCGGCGAGACATCCTTTGCCGGTAAGCGTCTGGTGGTCTCCGTGGGAGAATTCCACAGCAAAGAATGTAAGTCTGACGACACCTATCGCCTGGATCTATATCGCGACAATACTCTGGTACACTCTCAGGAAATTCCCTATGGTGAGGTTTCCTACATTGCACTGGATGCCGACCCCAACGCTTCCTTCTACCGCGCCGAGGTCTATAATGTAACCAAGAATTATCAGGTGTCCATCGGCAACCCCATTTGGAACGCTGACAAGTAATTTACAACAAAAATCTGCACGATGCAAAAAGCATCGTGCAGATTTTAATTTGCAAATTAAACCCCCAGCAAAAGCCGTGCAAAAAGGAAATACACCAAAAGCGACAGCGCATCCACAATAGAGGTAATAAAAGGACTTGCCATAACCGCCGGATCCAGCTTTAACAGCTTAGCGCCAATGGGCAAAATCGCACCCACAAGCTTCGCCACCAGCACCGTAACCGCCAGTGCCAGGCACACCACAGCGTCCACCAAAAGGGTAATCTGGGTATTGCCCAGTAAAAGCCTGTCAATGAGCCAAATTTTCACGAAACACACCACTGCCAAGGCAACACCGCACAGTACCGCAGTGCGAATTTCCTTCCAGATTACCCGGGGCAAATCATCAAGGTCCAGCTCTCCCAAGCTCAACGCGCGAATTACCGTAACCGAGGACTGGGAGCCGGAATTGCCGCCGGTACCCATCAGCATGGGAATAAAAGCCGTTAAGGCTGCCTGAGCAGCCAAAGCGCCCTCGAAGGATGTAATAATCATCCCTGTAAATGTAGCAGAAATCATTAGAAGCAGCAGCCATGGAATTCGGTTCTTGAACAGTTCCCAGGCAGAGCTGCGAAGATAGGTCTTTTCCGAGGGCAACATACCGCCCATCAATTCCATATCCTCGGTGGTCTCCTCTTCCATAACGTCCATAGCGTCATCGAAGGTAACAATGCCTACCATCCGGTTTTCCATATCCACCACCGGCAAAGCAAGAAAATTGTACTTGCTGAACATCCGGGCCACTTCTTCCTGGTCGGTATGGGTGTTGACACAGATCAGGTTTGTTAACATAACATCCTCAACCAAGGTCTCGTCATCTCCGCACAGGAGCAAATCCTTCACTGTAACCAAGCCCAAAAGCTTCCGTCCCTGGGTAACATAGCAGGTGTAAATGGTTTCTTTATCAACGCCCTGTCTGCGTATACGCAGGATACTCTCCCCTACGGTCATCTGAGGGCGCAGGGATACATACTCTGTAGTCATAATCGAGCCGGCAGAGTACTCCGGATAGCGCAAAATCTGGTTAATTGCACTGCGCATTTCCGGTGTGGCCTGACGCAGAATACGCTTAACCACATTTGCCGGCATCTCCTCAGCCAAATCCGCCGCGTCATCGGCGTACAATTCGTCGAGAAGCTCTTTAAGTTCATTATCGGAAAAGCCGCGAATCAGCACTTCCTGTGCCTCCGACTCCATTTCCGCAAAGGCCTCTGCCGCAGTTTCCTTAGGCAAAAGTCGGAACAACAGCGGAATTTGCCGCTGCTCCAGCTCCGAGAAAATTTCCGCAATATCCGCAGGGTTCATCTGACTGAGAATTTCCCGCAAAGCAGCATACTGCTTCTGCTCCAGCATGGAAATAATCTCATTTTCCATATTTTCAAAACGTTCTGTCATCGTGTTTCCTCCCTCTTTTTAAATATTAAGAAGGCAAACACCGGGGCTTTATCGACGCATCAAATCACGCCGACAGCTACTTCGACCCGGTATATTGCCACTACTGCCAGCGTCCATGATTATCCCCCTTTTTTGCAATAATAATATATTGTATCTTTTTGTTCCGAAATTGTCAATCATTGCAGGAAAATTTCATTGACAAAGCGCAGTTTTTAGAGTATATGTATGATTGTCGAAAGACGCAATTTTTAAGAAAGAAACGGGGGAGGATAATGTCTAAAGAACTCATCAGACTCCAAAATCTTGTTATGGAGTTCGACGGGGAACGGGTACTTGATGGTATCAATCTCTACTTTAATGACCAGGAATTTCTCACCTTGCTGGGTCCCTCCGGCTGCGGCAAAACCACCACACTGCGTATTATAGGCGGATTTTTAAATCCCACTTCCGGTACGGTGCTTTTTGACGGCAAGCGTATCAACCATGTTCCGCCTTATGAAAGGCAGATAAACACGGTGTTTCAGCGCTATGCTCTGTTCCCGCATTTGGATGTATACGACAACATCGCCTTCGGCTTGAAGGTTGCTAAGCTGTCGAAGCCCGAAATTCAGGAGCGCGTCCAGGAAATGCTGGGCATCGTGGGCTTGAAGGGCTATGAGCACCGACGGATTGACTCTCTGTCCGGCGGTCAGCAGCAGCGTGTTGCCATTGCCCGGGCGCTGGTAAACAGACCCAAGGTGCTTTTGCTGGATGAGCCGCTGGCTGCCTTGGATTTGCGTCTGCGTAAGGATATGCAAAACGAGCTGAAGCGCATTCAACAGGCAATGGGCATCACCTTTATCTATGTAACCCACGACCAGGAGGAAGCCCTTTCCATGTCCGATACCGTGGTGGTTATGGACAAGGGCCGCATTCAGCAAATCGGCAAGCCTGAGGATATTTATAATGAACCGAAAAACGCCTTTGTGGCCGACTTCATCGGAGAAAGTAACATTCTCGACGGTGTAATGCTGGCAGATTATAAGGTAAAGTTCTTCGGCCGCACCTTCCAATGCTTGGATGCAGGCTTTGAACCCAATGAGCCGGTAGATGTTGTCATTCGCCCGGAGGATATAGACTTTGTGCCTCCCGAGGAAGGACACCTGACCGGAACAGTTACCAGCGTTACCTTCAAGGGTCTGAACTATGACATCATTGTAGACTTCAAGGGATTTAAATGGTTAATTCAAACCACAGACCACCAGCCTGAGGGCGCTAAGGTCGGCATTCGTTTAAACCCGGAGGATATTCATGTTATGCACAAAAGTGAGTACTCCGGTATGTTTGGTGACTACAGCTCCTACTCTGCAGCGTATGATGAGCTGACGGAGGATGCAGCCGATGAAGAAGAGTAAGTCTGTTCTTTTGAGCACTCCTTACATTCTTTGGATGCTCCTGTTTACGCTGATTCCTTTGGGTGTAATGGGCTACTACGCCCTGACTGATCCGGACACCGGCGGATTTACGCTAAACAATTTACGGGATTTGGGCCTGTTTCTGCCTACACTGGGTACTTCTGTTTGGTACTCTGTAATATCGGCAGGCATTTGTCTTTTGTTAGGTTACCCGGTAGCCTATTTCATCGCCCACCGTTCTGCCGTTACCCAGAAAATTTTGTATATGCTGGTAATGCTGCCTATGTGTATGAGCTTTCTGCTCAGGACATTGGCGTGGGTAGGCTTATTGGAAACCAACGGCATAATCAACATTCTTTTAGGCAAAGTGGGAATTGGCAGTGTAGAAATCATCGGCACCTCCGGTGCAGTGATTTTGGGTATGGTATATAACTATCTGCCTTATATGATTTTGCCTCTTTACGCTGTCATTGTTAAAATTGACAACCGGCTTATTGAAGCCGCCGAGGATTTAGGCTGCAACGGTACGCAGGTGTTTGCCCGGGTTGTGCTGCCCCTGAGTATGCCCGGTATTCTTTCCGGCATTACTATGGTGTTTGTGCCTGCGGTTTCCACCTTCTATATCTCCCAAAAGCTGGGCGGTGCGGAGACTATGCTCATCGGCGACGTAATTGAAAAACAGTTTAAAACCAGTAACAACCCCAATATGGGCGCGGCACTCAGCCTGCTGCTGATGCTGATGGTACTGGTTTGCACCGGTATTATGAACCGCTTCGGCGGTGAGGACGAGGAAGGCGGTGTGGTAGTATGAAAAAAACCAACCGTATTCTCACCGTTGTGATTTTCGCATTTTTGTATATCCCCATGCTGGTTTTGGTGGTTGCCTCCTTTAATACAGGCAAGGATTTGACTGTTTTTGAGGGCTTTACCTTCGACCAGTACAAAGCGCTGTTTCAGGATGAGGACCTGCTGACGCTTCTGGGTAACTCGCTGTTGATTTCCATTCTTTCCACAGCCATTGCCACCGCCTTCGGCACCTTGTCCGCAGTGGGTATTCACAACCTAAATCCCAAGCTTCGCAAAACCGTTATGGGGCTGACCAACATCCCTATGACCAACCCGGATATTGTTACCGGTATTTCCCTGTCCCTGCTGTTTGTATTTGTAGGCTCAACCTTGCTGCAGCAGAAGGAAAGTCTGAATTTCTGGACGCTGCTGATTGCTCATATCACCTTCAACCTGCCCTATGTCATTTTGAACGTGATGCCGAAATTGAAGCAAATGAACCCGGCTTTGCAGGATGCAGCTATGGACTTGGGCTGCACGCCGGTACAGTCCTTCTTTAAAGTAACCATTCACGAAATTATGCCCGGCATTGTATCCGGCGCCATTATGGCGTTTACCATGAGTCTGGACGATTTTGTGATCAGCTACTTTGTTTCCGGTAATGGATTTCTTACCCTGCCTGTGGAGATTTATTCCTACACCAAAAAACCCATGCAGCCCCGGGTCTACGCTATGTTTACCCTGCTGTTTTTACTGATTTTTGTGCTGATGGTGACCATGAATCTGCTGCAGCTTCGCGCAGATCGAAAGAAGACGGTGAAGCAAGCCAAGTCTGTCACTGCCGGACAGAAGGTATTTCGCAGAGTCTGTGCCGGTGTGTGTGCCGCCGCAATTGTGCTTGGCTGCGGATGGCTGATTGTATCCACGCGACAGGACAAAATCACACTGAATGTGATGAACTGGGGTCAGAACATAGCCGACGGCAGCGACGGTACTATGGATATTATCGCCGCCTTTGAGGAGGCGTATCCGGACATCGATGTGAACTACACCACCTACGATTCCAACGAATCCCTCTATGCAAAATTGGCCGGCGGCGGCTTGACGGTGGATTTAATTATCCCCTCGGACTATATGATCGCCCGTCTGCGTCAGGAAAATATGCTTCTGCCTCTGAACTTTGACAACATCCCCAACTACAAGTTCGTGCAAGAGGAATTTAAGAATACCGACTACGACCCCAATAACGAATATTCCGTTCCCTACACCTGGGGTACTGTGGGTATTTTGTACAATTCCAAATATGTAGATGAGGCGGATGTCACAGGCTGGGAATTGCTCTGGAACGAAAAGTACAAGGGTAAAATCCTACAGTTTGACAACTCACGGGACGCCTTCGGTGTTGCCCAGTTTTTATCCGGCATCAGCATCAACACCACAAATGAAAATGAGCTGAAGCAGGTATCCAAGAAGCTGGCGGAGCAGAATCCTCTGGTGCGTCAGTATGTTATGGATCAGATTTACGGTATTATGGAGGGCGAGAACGCCTGGATTGCCCCCTATTATGCCGGTGACTGTATGATGATGATGGATGCCAACCCCGACCTGCGGTTCTATCTGCCTCAGGAGCAGGGCTTCAACCTGTTCATCGATGCGATGTGCATCCCCACCTGCAGCGAAAATAAAGAGGCCGCGGAAAAGTTTATCAATTTCCTGTGCCAGCCGGAAATCTCCGGTGCCAATATGGATTATATCTGCTACGCCTCCCCCATCGAGGGCGCACGGGATTATATGGATGAGTACCTGGCAGAAAGCGAAGTCATTTATCCCGAGCAATCCATTCTGGACAAGGGCGTAAGCTATCTGTATCTGCCTCCCGAAATCAACCGTCTGATGGACAATCTGTTCTTAGAGGTTCGGATTTCCGGTAACCAACCGGAGGAGACGGAAGAAGAAGGCTCTGCGCTGCCGGTGATTCTGACTCTGGCTGGTCTTGGCGCTGCGGCAATTTTCCTGTTTTTACCCAAGCGTAAGCGAAAATAGTAAATAGGGCGTGTTGCATTTTGCAACACGCCCTTAAATTATTTCATATATTTATTACAGATGCGCTTCATTGATGAGGATATGCACATCGTCCAGCTGTTTCTGGGATACGGCGGTAGGTGCATCCATCATCAAATCCTGCGCTGTCTTATTCATGGGGAAGGTAATAACCTCACGGATGCTCTCCTCGCCGCACAGCAGCATTACAATCCGGTCAATTCCGGGGGCTGCGCCGGCATGGGGAGGTGCGCCGTAGGTAAAAGCATTGTACATAGCCGGGAACTTGGCTTTCACATCCTCTTCCCCAAGACCTACCATCTGGAATGCCTTGACCATGATCTCCGGATCGTGATTACGCACTGCGCCGGAAGCAGATTCATAGCCGTTAACCACCAAATCGTACTGGTCGGCATTGATGGCAAGAAGCTTTTCTGTATCGCCCTCGGCATCCAGAAGCGCCTGCATACCGCCCTGAGGCATAGAGAAGGGATTGTGGCAAAACTCCAGCTCGCCGCTTTCCTCACCCATTTCGTACATGGGAAAATCTACAATCCAGCACATAGCGTACTGCTCCTCGTCGAAGTGACCGGGGATACGCTTGCCCATCATATTCCGAATAACACCGGCTGTCTTCTGGGCGGCCAGCTTTTTGCCGGCGGCCATACAGACAAAGCTGCCGGGTTTTAAGCCAAGCTTTTCGGCAAGCGATGCTTTTTGCTCCGTGAGGAATTTGGAAATACCGCCGGTAAGCTCACCGTTTTCGTCAACCTTAAACCAGCAGCACTTGTTGCCGGTCTGGACCTCTACATCTGCAAGAAGCTTGTCAATCCATTTGCGGCCCTCGGTGAAATTATCCACACTTACAGCCTTAACGGTTGCGTTCTGGAAAGGTCCGAATTCGCTGCCGGCAACCTCGGCAGTAATATCCCGCACTTCCAAATCAATACGCAGGTCAGGCTTGTCCGATCCGTAGCGCTCCATGGCTTCATTAAAGGGGATACGGATAAAGGGTGCTTGAGAAACCCGCCGGTACTTGCCAAACTGGCAGAAGATGGGGCGCAGAACCTCCTCAAGGGTTGTCAGCACATCGTTCTGAGAGGCAAACGCCATCTCCATATCCAGCTGATAAAACTCACCGGGGGTACGGTCAGCCCGGGCATCCTCATCCCGGAAGCAGGGCGCAATTTGGAAATACCGGTCAAAGCCGGAGGTCATCAAAAGCTGCTTAAACTGCTGAGGCGCTTGGGGCAAGGCATAGAACTTGCCGGGGTGGTTACGGGCAGGCACCAGATAGTCCCGGGCACCCTCCGGAGAAGAAGCGGTCAAAATCGGCGTAGTAATTTCCAAAAAGCCCTTCTGGGTCATGGCGGCACGAATAGCCGCTACCACCTGGCAGCGCAAAATGATATTCTGCTTCACAGCGGGATTACGCAGGTCAAGATACCGATACTTAAGACGGGTATTTTCGTCTGCATCCTTACTCTTATTGATTTCAAAAGGCAGCTGATTGTGGCGGCATTTGCCCAAAATTTTAATCTCAGAGGGTACAATCTCAATCTCACCGGTAGCCTGCTTGGAGTTTTTGCTCTCCCGTTCCCGGACGGTACCGGCGACCTGAATGGTTGTTTCCTTATTGACACCTTTAATGATACGCATCATTTCTTCAGTCTCCACAACAACCTGTGTTGTGCCGTAGTAATCCCGAAGAACTAAGAATGCAAAGTTTGCACCGACCTCGCGGACATTCTCCAGCCATCCGGCCAAAGTGACACTTTTTCCTGCATCGCAAAGCCGCAGCTCGCCGCAGGTGTGCGTTCTGGATTGGAACATAAAACCCTTCCCCTTACATATTTGATCGTTTTATTTTCTCACAAATGCATTTAAAAGTCAATGACTACACCTTTTTTACTGCAAAGAAAATGCTGTATTTTCAGAACATTTTTGGATGGTTGTCATAATTTTCCACAAAAACCGGCGCTTTTGCGTTTCTTTTATGTGAATACTATTAAAAAATGAAAAATTTGATAAAAATTTATTGATTTTACTTAGGTTTTGGCATACAATAGACGGGCATATAATTTTACAGGGCACATCCGGGAGGGGATGCACAGTGCTGAATATCGTTCTGGTAGAACCGGAGATACCACAAAACTGTGGCAATATTGCTCGCACCTGTGCCGCAACCGGCTCCAGGCTGCATCTTATTCGCCCCCTGGGTTTTGACATTTCAGACAAAGCTGTCAAACGCGCCGGTCTGGATTACTGGCATCTTGTGGATGTCCGGGATTATGAAAGCCTTTCAGATTTCTTTGCAAAAAATGATGTTGGGCAAATGTGGTGCCTTTCCACCAAAGCGCCTAGATGCTATACAGAGGCTGAATTTCAAGACGGATGCTATCTGTTTTTCGGAAAAGAAACCAAGGGCCTGCCGGAGGATTTCCTGCAAGAGCATTTTGATGAATGTATCCGCATCCCCATGCGTCAGGAAGCAAGAAGCCTAAATTTAAGCAACTCCGTTGCCATCACCGTCTACGAAGCCCTGCGGCAGCTGAATTTCCCCGGTTTGCAGGATTATGGAAAAATGAAAAATTTATAATGGAGGAATCGTTATGAACTACAACAAGAAGTCCATTGAGGATATTGAAGTAGCCGGCAAGCGCGTTTTGTGCCGCTGCGACTTCAATGTGCCCACCAAGGACGGCAAGATCACTTCCGATAAGCGGATTGTGGCTGCCATGCCTACCATTGAGTATCTGGTAAACAAGGGTGCAAAGGTTATTCTCTGCTCCCACATGGGTAAGCCCAAGGGCGAGTGGAAGCCCGAGCTGAGCCTGAAGGTTGTCGCTGAGCGTATTTCCCAGCTGCTGGGCAAGGAGGTTATTATGGCTTCCGATGTTGCCGGTGAGGATTCCAAGGCAAAGGCCGCTGCTCTGCAAAACGGCGATGTGATGCTGCTGGAAAACACCCGTTACATCAAGGGTGAAACCAAAAACGACCCCGAACTTTCCAAGGCTCTTGCCGACCTGGCTGACATTTTTGTAAACGATGCCTTCGGTACCGCACACCGCGCCCACTCCTCCACCGCCGGCGTAGCCGACTATCTGCCTGCTGTTTCCGGTTATCTGGTGCAGAAGGAAGTTTCCATTATGGGCAAGGCTCTGGCAAACCCCGAGCGTCCCTTCGTAGCTATTTTGGGCGGTGCTAAGGTTTCCGACAAGCTGAATGTTATCAACAACCTTCTGGAGAAGGTTGATACCCTGATCATCGGCGGTGGTATGGCTTACACCTTCCTGGCTGCTCAGGGCTATACCGTTGGTAAATCTCTGGTGGATGAAGAAAAGCTGGACTACTGCAAGGAAATGATGGCAAAGGCTGAAGCCAAGGGCGTCAAGCTGCTGCTGCCTGTGGATACCGCAGTTTCCCCCGCTTTCCCCTCCCCCATTGACGCAGAAATCCCCGTAGACTATGTAGACTGCACCGCTATTCCCGCTGACAAAATGGGTCTGGACATCGGCCCCAAGGCTTGCGCCGAATTTGCCGCTGCAGCCAAGGCTGCCAAGACCGTTGTTTGGAATGGCCCCATGGGCGTGTTTGAAAACCCCACTCTGGCAAAGGGCACCATCGCTGTTGCACAGGCTCTGGCAGACAGTGACGCCGTGACCATTGTCGGTGGTGGCGACAGCGCTGCCGCTTGCGAGCAGCTCGGCTTCGCCTCTCAGATTACCCATATCTCCACCGGTGGTGGCGCTTCTCTGGAATTCTTGGAAGGCTTAGAGCTGCCCGGCATTGCTTGTCTGCAAGATAAGTAAGGACAGGCAGCTCCGGGGACCCCGCAAAAGCGAATGGCTTTTGTGGGGAAAAGGAAACACAGCATACAGTGTGACTTTTGATGCCTGCATCAAAAGGAAAGTTTGTATGCTTATGTTGACGCCTGCCCGGCATTGCTTGTTTGGAGGACAAATAATTCGTAAAACCGTCACTTATGGGGGTGAGAAAATCGCCCCCATATTTAAAAAAGTCAAATCGCATCGCTTTGTCGATGTACATATATGAGGAGAAATGAAAATGAACAGAAAGTATCGTAAAACCGTCATTGCCGGCAACTGGAAAATGAACAAAACCCCCTCCGAAACCAAGGAATTTATGCAGCAGTTCAAGACCATCCTGCCTAAAGGCCGTTGGTGTGATATCGCCCTGTGCGTTCCTGCTGTATGCATCCCTGCAGCTGTCCGCGCTATGCGGGAGACCCGCGTTGGTATCGGTGCAGAAAACTGCAACGCCAATGCAAGCGGTGCCTATACCGGCGAAATCTCCACCGGTATGCTGGTAGATGCCGGCTGTAAGTATGTGATCATCGGTCACTCCGAGCGCCGTGCTATGGGTGAAACCGATGCCGAGGTCAATGCTAAGGTTCTGGCTGCTCTGGAAGCCGGTCTGACTCCCATTATGTGCTGCGGCGAAAGTTTGGAGCAGCGTGAAGCCGGCATTACCGCCGATTGGATCGCTATGCAAATCAAGCTGGGTCTGCAGGGTGTTCCCGAGGAAAAAATCCGCAAGGTCGTTATCGCCTACGAGCCTATCTGGGCTATCGGCACCGGCAGAACCGCTTCTCCCGAGCAGGCACAGGAAGTTTGCGAAAGCATCCGTACCGTTGTCCGTAAGCTGTACTCCTCCAAAAACGCCCGTGCAATCTCCATTTTGTACGGTGGAAGCATGAATGAGAAGAACGCTTTTGATCTGTTGGCTCAGCCCGATATCGACGGCGGCCTGATTGGCGGCGCTTCTCTGGTTCCCGAAAAGTTTGTACAGATTATCGAAGCAGCAAATCAGCCTGTTGTGTAATTTTATTACCACATCTCCCCGATGAAAATCGGGGAGATTATTTTTTACAGGTCTTGACCAAAGTGTTATAATAACTATAGACGATATGCAAGGAGGTGTACTATGGAAACAAGGGTCTTATCTGCAGACCAACCCGGATGCGCCGAAGCCGCCGCCAAGCTTTTGCAAGCGGGTGAGCTGGTGGCTATCCCCACCGAAACTGTTTACGGTCTGGGCGCAAACGGTCTGGATGAAGCTGCTGTTGCAAAAATTTTCAAAGCAAAGGGTCGTCCTCAGGACAACCCCTTGATTTTGCACATTGCCGACCCTGACCAGCTGGAGCTACTTTGCCACCACGTGCCGGAAAGTGCCTACCTGCTGGCAAAACTGTTCTGGCCGGGACCGCTGACCATAGTACTGCCTGCCCGGGATATAATACCCAAGTGTACCACCGCCGGTCTGCCCACTGTAGCTGTCCGGTGTCCGGACTGTGAAATTACCAGACAAATCATTCGTCTGTCCGGTACCCCTGTGGCCGCGCCCTCTGCCAATCTGTCGGGCAAGCCCTCCACCACCACCGCTGAGCACGTTCTTAACGACCACAGCGGAAAAATTCCTCTGATCGTGGATGACGGCCCCTGTCGGGTAGGTGTAGAATCCACCATTGTAGATTTGACAGAGAATACCCCCCGTCTGCTCCGCCCCGGTGGAATTACGCCGGAACAGCTAAAAGAGGTTTTGGGGGATTTGATTGTAGATAAAGCCGTCACCGCACAAATCGACAAAGATGCCGTAGTAAAAGCCCCCGGTATGAAATACCGCCATTATGCCCCCCAATGTCAGGTAATAATTGTTGCCGGCAGCCGGGAGAGAGCAGCGGCTTACATTAACAGCCATTTTGTGCCCGGTGACCGTGTGCTTTGCTTTGAAGAAGAACTGCCCTTATACAAAGACTGCAGCCCCCTGACCTACGGCAGCGAGGCTGACGCGGCTACCCTTTCTGCCGGTCTGTTTGCTGCTCTGCGACAGCTGGATGACCCCCGGGTGCAGCGGGTTTTTGCCCGATGTCCCACCGGCGGCGGAATTGCCTATGCCGTACAAAACCGGCTGAAAAAGGCAGCTGCCTTCCAAATTATTGATGCGGAGGCGGTTGTATGATTATCGGCATTACCGGCGGTACCGGCTGCGGAAAATCTACCTTTCTTAAAGTAATTGCCCAACAGGGCGGCATAGTGATTGATTGCGATAAGCTGTACCACGAGCTTCTGAAAACCGATAAAGCGCTCCTTAATCACATTGACGCCCGGTTTCCCGGCGTGGTGGAGCAGGGCGTGCTGCAGCGAAAAAAACTGGGACAGCTGGTTTTTACCGACCCAAAAGCGCTTAAGGATTTAAACGCCATTACCCACACCGCGGTAAAGCAAGCCGTTATCTGCCGGCTGACACCGGAGCCAAGGCTTGCCGCCATTGACGCAATCGGTTTGTTTGAAAGCGGCTTAGATAAGTTATGTAAACTAACCGTTGCTGTCACTGCGCCCAAGCAAGCCCGTATTCAGCGGCTGATGACCCGGGAAAATATCGACAAAACCTACGCCCTTGCCCGGATAGACGCCCAGCCCAGCTGTGAAGATTTTTCCGGGCTATGTGACTATACCCTGCAAAATGATACATCCGAGGCCGAATTTCAGGAGAAATGTCTTGCCTTTCTCCGCAGGCTGGATATAATATAATCAAATAAACGCAAAGGAGATTACAATTATGACCAATGAGGAACTCCGCGCTTCTCTTTTAAATGCCCCCAAAAACGGCTATGTGGGTCTGACCCAGACGCAGCGGGATGAAATGAACGCCTATTGCAAACGCTACGCTGCCTTTATGGATGCTTGCAAAACCGAGCGGGAAGCTACCGCCTGGACAGTGGCGCTTGCCGAAAAGAACGGCTTTAAGCCCATTGTACCCGGTATGCAGTTAAAGCCCGGCGACAAGGTCTACAAAAACAATCGGGGCAAGAGCATTTTGCTGGCAGTAATCGGCAGTAAGTCCATGAACGAGGGCGTTAATATCTGCGCTGCCCACACCGACTCTCCCAGAATGGATTTGAAGCCCAATCCCTTGTATGAAGACAGTGAAATTGCCTACTTTAAAACACACTACTACGGCGGCATCAAGAAATACCAGTGGCCTACTGTGGCGCTGGCAATCCACGGCGTTGTCTGCCGCAAGGACGGCACAACGGTAACGGTAACCATCGGCGAAGCAGATACCGATCCGGTTCTGGTTGTTTCCGACCTGCTGGTTCACCTGTCTGCCGACCAAATGAAAAAGACTCTTGCCGAGGGTATTGTGGCTGAGCAGCTGAATGTTATTCTGGGTACTGAGCCCCTTGAGGGAGAAGGCTCTGATCTGGTTAAGCTGCATATTATGAAGCTTTTAAATGAAAAATACGGCATTACCGAGGCTGACTTCCATTCTGCCGAGCTGACCATCGTGCCTGCCGGAAAGTGCCGGGAGGTGGGTCTGGATCGCAGCCTGCTGGGTGCTTACGGTCACGACGACCGGGTTTGCGCCTATGCCCAGATTGAGGCTATGCTTTCTCTGGGTGCTCCCAAGCGCACTGCCGTTTGCATTTTGGCGGACAAGGAGGAAATTGGCTCTGTAGGCGTTTCCGGTATGAAGAGCTTCGCCTTTGATACCTTTATGCAGGATTTGTGCGACGCTACCGGTGCAACGCTGAACCGCTGCCTGGAAAACTCCTTCTGCCTGTCTGCTGATGTCACAAACGCCTTTGACCCCAACTTTGCAGAAACCTGCGATAAGCGGAACAACAGTATGCTTAACCACGGTATAGCCATTTGCAAATACACCGGTGCCCGGGGCAAAAGCGGCGCCAGCGACGCCTCCGCAGAGGCTATGTACCACGTTCGCAAGGTGCTGGATAATGCCGGCGTGCGTTGGCAGATTGCCACCATGGGCAAGGTCGACCAGGGCGGCGGCGGCACGGTAGCTGCCTACATGGCAAACCGGAACATCGTCACCGTAGATGCCGGTGTCCCCGTTCTGTGTATGCATGCCCCCATGGAACTGGTTTCCAAGTTCGACTGCTATATGACCATGCTGGCCTGTAAGGCTGTTTACGAAGCCTAAATCAAAACCGAAACCACCTGTTGGGTAACCCCAACAGGTGGTTTTTTCGTTTAAAAGCTTATTCTAACTCGAACGCGCCGGTATAGAGCCGGTAATAGGTGCCCTTTTCGGCAATTAAATCCTCGTGGGTGCCCCGTTCGATAATTCTGCCGTGATCCAATACCATAATGCAGTCTGAGTTGCGGACTGTACTGAGTCTGTGAGCAATCACAAAGGTGGTTCTGCCCTTCATCAGCGCATCCATACCCTTTTGCACCAAGGCCTCGGTACGGGTATCGATGGAGGAGGTTGCCTCATCCAATATCATCACCGGCGGGTCAGCCACCGCCGCCCGGGCAATGGCAATCAGCTGACGCTGACCCTGGGAAAGTCTTGCGCCGTTTCCGGTGAGCTCGGTATAATAGCCCTCCGGCAGACGGGTAATAAAGTCATGGGCATTTGCCAGCTTTGCTGCCTGAATACATTCTTCATCGGTAGCGTCCAGCTTACCGTAGCGGATATTGTCCATCACCGTACCGGTAAACAGGTTGGTTTCCTGAAGCACCACACCCAGACTTCGGCGTAAATCCGGTTTTTTAATTTTGTTGATATTAATATTGTCGTAGCGGATTTTACCGTCGGCAATATCATAAAACCGATTTATCAGGTTGGTAATAGTAGTTTTACCTGCGCCGGTTGCACCCACAAAGGCAATTTTCTGGCCCGGATGGGCGTAAAGTGTCACGTCGTGCAAAACCGTCTTTTCCGGCACATAGCCAAAGTCCACATTAAACATGGTAATGTCGCCCTTCAGCTGGGTATAGGTGACGCTGCCGTCAGCTTGATGAGGATGCTTCCACGCCCAGTGTCCGGTATGCTCGGCACATTCGGTGATATTGCCGTTTTCGTCGATTTTGGCATTGACCAGGGTGACATAGCCCTCGTCCTGCTCCTGCTCTTCGTCCAGCAGCTCAAAAATGCGCTCCGCGCCTGCCAACGCCATTACAATGGCGTTGATTTGCTGGGAAACATGGCCGATAGGCTGGTTAAAGGTCCGGGAGAACAGCAAGAAGGAAACCAGCGCGCCGGTGGTTAAGAGGGTTTCCTTGGAGGCGATGACCAAAAGACCGCCTGCGATTGCCAAAATGGAATACTGAATATACCCTAAGTTGTTGTTCACAGGACCCATCATATTGGAAAATGCACCGGCCTGGAAGGCATTGCTCCGGAGCTCATCGTTGAGCTTATCAAACTCCTTCTTGCAGGTTTCCTCGTGGGTGAATACCTTGACCACACGCTGACCGCTGATCATTTCCTCCACATAGCCATTCACCGCGCCCAGTGTGCGCTGCTGACCGATGAAGAATTTGGCGGAGCGTCCTGCTACTACCTTGGTAATATACAGAACACCAAACAGCGACACAATCACCACAGCGGTAAGAATGGGAGAAGTGATGAGCATAGCAAAGAACACAACCGCGATGGTAATGGCAGAATTGATGCACTGGGGAATTGCCTGTGATATCATCTGCCGCAGGGTGTCAATATCGCTGGTGTACCGGCTCATGATATCACCTGCCGCATGGCTGTCAAAGTACCGGATAGGCAAGCGCTGCATATGGGTAAACATCTTATCCCGGATGGTTTTCTGGATTCCCTGCCCCACAGGCACCATAATCCATTGCTGCAGGAAGGACGCAACCATACCCGCCAGATACACCACCGCCATAATGCACAAAAAGCGTATCAGCGGTGTATAGTCCGGCGCGCTCTGTCCCAGCATAGGCTTGATATAGTCTTCAATGAGTATGCTTAAGGACGCATTGCTGGCAACTTGGGCTACGGTGGCAAGGATAATGCACACTACCATACCGATAAGTCTTGCCCGGTAAGCCTTCATATAGCCAAAAAGCCGGAAAAATGTCTGCTTGGGGTTTTTCGCTTTCCGTCCGTCACCACGCATTCTGACAGGAGGCATTACTCCTCACCTCCTTTTACTTGAGATTCGTAAACTTCCCGATAGATTTCCGAGGTCCTAAGCAGGGTTTCGTGATTGCCCTGTGCAACCACCTTGCCACCATCCATAACCAAAATCAAATCCGCGTCCTGTACAGACGCAACCCGCTGGGCAATAATCAGCTTGGTGGTTCCGGGAATTTCCTCGGCAAAGGCCTTGCGAATCATTGCGTCGGTATGGGTATCCACCGCGGAGGTGGAATCGTCTAAAATCAGGATTTTCGGTTTCTTTAGCAGTGCCCGGGCAATACACAGACGCTGCTTCTGTCCGCCGGATACATTGGTGCCCCCCTGCTCAATGTGGGTATCGTAGCCGTCGGGGAAGCTCACAATAAAATCGTGAGCGCAAGCCAGTCTGCAGGCGTGCTCCAGCTCCTCGTCAGTGGCGTTGGGGTTGCCCCACCGGAGATTTTCTTTAATCGTACCGGAAAACAGCACATTTTTCTGCAAAACCATAGCTACCTGATTCCGAAGGGCCTGAATGTCATAATCCCGCACATCCACGCCACCCACACGGACTGCGCCTTGGGTTACATCGTAAAGTCGGGGAATGAGCTGTACCAAGGTGGATTTACTGGAGCCTGTACCACCCAGAATGCCCACAGTCTGCCCCGATTGGATGTGTATGTTCACATCCTCCAAAGCATATTTATCTGCTTTTTTGGAATACCGGAAGCTGACATTTTCGAAATCAACCCTGCCGTCAGCTACCTCCATTACCGGATTTTCCGGATTGCGAAGCTCCGGCGTTTCCGCTAAAATCTCGCAGCACCGCTGCATAGGCGCCCGGGACATGGTCAGCATTACAAACACCATAGACAGCATCATAAGACCCATAAGAATCTGGGTTGTGTAGGTAAACATGGAGGTTAAATTACCGGTGGTAAAGGTAGTATCGCCGGACTGGACAATCATCGTTGCGCCCAAATAGGAAATGGCGATAATGCTTCCGTAAACCGCCAGCTGCATAAGAGGGTTATTAAATGCCATAATGCGCTCAGCCTTGATAAAATCCTTATAAACGGTGGCGGAAACGGAGGTAAATTTTTCATCCTCCCGGTCTTCCCGCACAAAGGATTTTACCACCCGCATCCCGTGGACATTCTCCTGAACCACATTGTTAAGCTTATCGTAGGTTTTAAATACCCGTTCAAAAATGGGAAATACCAGCTTAATCAGCACAAATAAACCGATACACAGAAGCGGCAGAGCAATCATGTAGACCATGCACAGCCTGGGACTAAGCTGAAACACCTCAATGCCGGCAAGCACAACCATCATCGGGCAACGCACTGCCATGCGAATCATCATCTGGAAGCACATCTGGATATTGGCAATATCCGAGGTCAGCCGGGTAACAATGGAAGAAGTGGAAAATTTATCAATATTGCCAAAATCAAAGGTCTGTACCCGATAATACATATCCCGGCGCAGGTTTCGGGCAAAGCCTGTGGCAGCATAGGACGCACACACAGCAGACGCCACGCCAAAGGTAAGACTGGCCAGCGCGGTCAACACCAGCATCAGCCCCTGATACCACACGACACCCATATCCCCTGTTTTAATGCCGTAGTCAACCAGGTTGGCAATAATACCGGGGATGCGCACCTCCATATACACTTCGCCAATCATACAAACGGGACTAAGCAGTGTTGCACCGATATATCCCCGGATACTCCGGGCCAGCCGTTTGAGCATAAGCACACTCCTTTCCTCCAACTTTTCTAATTAACTATTTTATAGACATCGGGCTTTGATTGCAATAGTTTGAGAAAAAATTTACAAATAGTTGAAGAATATGCCGGTTTACAATTTCCAGAAATAATGTTACAATTATCAATATATGATTAAGGAGGTGGCACAATGCGCAGTTTTGTAAAACGTATGACAGAGGCCTTTCGCAAGGGCGATTTGGTGCTTCTGCTTTTGTGTGTGGTTGCCACAGCCTTCGGCTGTTTGATAATTGCCAGCGCCACCACCTATACCGATTACGGTTCGCTTCGCTATGTGGGTATTCAGCTGATCGCCGCCCTTGCCGGAATTTTCTGCTATTTGCTGATATCCTCCATTGATACGGACTTTTTCCCCGAACACAGAAGAGGCCTTGTGCTGTTTAACATATTTTTGCTTGCCTTGCTGATCCCTTTTGGTGTAACCCGTAACGGTAACCGAAGCTGGCTGGACTTTCCTTTTCTGCCCTTTAATATTCAGCCGGCAGAAATATGTAAAATTACCTTTATTCTGATACTGGCATCGGTAATGGCCTCCCATCAGAATAATCTGTCCTCTCCTATATCCGTAGGACATATGGTGGGACATTTGCTCCTGCTTTTCGTTGTAAACTATCTGATTTCCCGGGATATGGGCGTTTCTTTGATTTTTGCCTTTATTTTCGTAGGTATGACCCTGTCCGGCGGTGTCAGCATGTTTTGGTTTATCTCCGCTGCCGGAGCAGCCGTGCTTGCCTTCCCAATTTTATGGAATGTGGTTTTACAGGAGCATCAAAAGGAACGCATCGCCGTTTTATTTGACCCCAGTCTTGACCCCTACGGCACAGGCGCCATGTATCACAGCATCCGGGCTATGCGCTCCCTTACCGGCGGCGGACTGATTGGGCAAGGTCTTTTTAACGGAAACCGCACCCAGGCCGGCGCTTTGTTCGCCCAGCACACGGACTACATCTTTGCTGTTATCGGTGAGGAAATGGGCTTTATCGGCTGCGTTGCCGTACTGGTGCTGATGGCCGCCATTGTAATACGGTGCGTCTGGGTAGGTATTCGCAGCCGCGACTTTTTGCGCCGGCTTGTTTGCTTCGGCGCTGCCTCCGCGCTGATTTTCCAGGTGTTTATCAATGTGGGTATGTGTATCGGCGTTGCTCCGGTTATCGGACTTACCCTGCCCTTTATCAGCTACGGCGGTTCTTCCACCATTACCTTGTATGCTATGCTGGGTCTTGTATCCGGCGTATACGCCAGACCTGAGCCAACAAGCCAGGAGCGTTACATTCGTCCCCCACTACAATACCATGGAGGCTACGACCTATGAAAAGCTTTATGGATGAAAATTTTTTGCTGGAAACCGAAACCGCTAAGCACCTGTTTCATGACTATGCAAAAAATATGCCCCTTGCCGACTACCATTGTCACCTTAACCCCAGAGAGATTTATGAAGACCGCCGATTCTCCAATCTGGTAGAGGTCTGGCTGGGCGGCGTAGATGTAAACGGCGTTCTGGCAGGTGATCACTATAAGTGGCGCATGATGCGGGCAAACGGTGTCCCCGAGGAATATGTCACCGGTAATAAGCCTGCTTATGAACGGTTCTTAAAGCTGGTGGAGGCCCTGGAGCTTGCCATCGGAAACCCCATGTACCACTGGTGTCATCTGGAGCTGCAGCAGTTTTTCGGTGTCACCGAGCCGCTGACCCTGGAAAGCGCGCCCCGGATTTGGGAGCATTGCAATAACCTTTTGCAAAACGACCCGCAAATGTCCGCCCGGGGGCTGATCCGCAAGGCAAATGTTGCCTTTATCGGTACAACGGACGATCCTGTGGACGACCTGCAATGGCATGAAAAAATTGCTGAGGATGAAACCTTTGATGTAAAGGTATGCCCCTCCTTCCGCCCGGACAAGGCCATGAACCTGCACAAACCCGGCTTCAGCGAATATATGGTAAAGCTTGCAAACTCTGTAGGCAAGCAGGCCCTTAATTCGGTAGAAGATGTGTGTGCCGCCCTCATTGACCGCATTGCCTATTTCCACGCCCACGGCTGCCGCGCCAGCGACCACGGCTTTGAAGCGGTTGTACCCTTCCGGATGATTTCCCTGGCAGAGGCCAACAAAATCTATAAGAAGGCTCTTGCAGGAAAAGTCTTGACGCAGGAAGAAATTGAAGGCTACCAAACCACCTTGCTTTTGTGTATGGGTAAAGCCTATCACCGCCTGGGTATCGTTATGCAGCTGCACTACTCCTGCCTGCGCAATACCAATCAGCGAATGTTTAAGCTGTTGGGCGCAGATGCCGGCTTTGATGCCATTGCCCAAAACACCTGCGGTGTTAACATTTTTAACCTGTTGTCCGAGCTGGATTCCACAGGCGAGTGTCCCAAGACCATTTTGTATTCTCTAAACCCCGCGGACAACGAGCAGCTGGGCACTCTGGCAAACAGCTTCCAGGATGACTCTATTCCCGGCAAGATTCAGCACGGCTCTGCCTGGTGGTTTAACGATAACAAAACCGGCATGATTGACCAGATGGTATCTCTTGCTAATCTGGGGGTTCTGGGCAACTTTGTGGGTATGCTTACCGACTCCCGTTCCTTCTTAAGCTACGCCCGCCACGACTATTTCCGCAGAATACTGTGTAACCTCATTGGCTCTTGGGTGGAAAACGGAGAATATCCCAACAACGAGCAGGCACTGAAACGGATTGTAGAAGGAATCAGCTTCACAAACGCAAAGCGGTATTTTGATATTTAAAATTCAAAGTCACCACTGTCTAAAAGTTAAAAAGCGGGAAAAATCACGAAAATTCGTGGTTTCTCCCGCTTAATTATTAGGTTAATTTCCTTTGGGTTTATTTACAGAAATCCTTGGCAACCTCTACAATATGCTCAGCAGAAAGACCAAACTGCTTCAAAAGGGAAACGGCAGGGCCGGAGTGACCGAACTCGTCGTTAACACCGATCCGCTTAACAGGTGTAGGCAGCTTCTCAGAAAGAACGCCGCAGACCGCCTCGCCCAGACCGCCGATAACGGAGTGTTCCTCGCAGGTAATTACCTTGCCGCACTTCTTGGCAGCTGCAAGCACCAGCTCCTCGTCTAAAGGCTTGATGGTAGCCATATTGATAACCATAGCGTCGATGCCGTCCTTTGCCAGCTCCTCAGCCGCCAGAACTGCCTCGTAAACCAACAGGCCGTTGGCAATGATGGCCACATCCTTGCCTTCCTTCAGCACCTCTCCCTTGCCGATTTGGAACTTGAAGTCCTCACTGTGGAACACCGGCACAGCCAGTCTGCCAAAACGCAGGTATACGGGGCCTTCCATTTCATAAGCAGCCTTTACAGCAGCCTTGGCCTCGATATCGTCGGCAGGACAGATAACTGTCATACCGGGAATGGTACGCATCAGTGCGAAGTCCTCGCAGCACTGGTGGGACGCGCCGTCCTCACCAACAGAGATACCGCCGTGGGTTGCGCCGATTTTTACATTCAGATGAGGATAGCCGATGGAGTTACGCACCTGCTCGAAGGCACGGCCTGCAGCAAACATAGCAAAGCTGGAGGCAAAGGGTACAAGACCCGCAGTAGACATACCGGCGGCAGCGCATATCATATTTGCCTCGGCAATGCCAAAATCAAAGTGGCGATCGGGAAATGCCTTTTTAAACACGCCGGTCTTGGTAGCGCCAGCCAAATCCGCATCTAATACAACCAGGTTTGCCTTCTCAGTGCCCAATTCAACCAGTGCAGCGCCGTAGCTGTCACGGGTAGCAACTTTCTTCATTTCAGCCATTTTTATGCCTCCAATTCTGCCAGCTGAGCCTTCAGCTCAGTCATAGCCTGCTCGTACTCTGCGTCGTTGGGCGCCTTGCCGTGCCAGCCAGCCTGATTTTCCATATAGGAAACGCCCTTACCCTTGGTGGTCTTGATCACGATGGCGCTGGGTTTGCCGGTAGTTTTCTTTGCATTGGCAAAAGCTGCCTCAATGGCGTCAAAGTCATGACCGTCAATCTCCTGGACATAGAAGCCGAAGGCCTGAAGCTTGTCTACAATGGGATACGGACTCATAACGTCGCACACAGCGCCGTCAATCTGCAGGCCGTTGTTGTCAACTACGATACACAGGTTGTCCAGCTTGTAATGGGCAGCGGACATACAGGCTTCCCAAACCTGACCCTCCTGGATTTCGCCGTCGCCCAGCAGAGAGTAAACCCGGTTGGTCTTTTTGTTATACTTGGCAGCCATAGCCATACCCACAGCGGTGGAAACTCCCTGACCCAGAGAGCCGGTGGACATATCCACACCGGGAACCGTATTCATATTGGGGTGGCCCTGAAGATAGCTGTCAATATGGCGGAAGGTGGGCAAATCTTCCACGGGGAAGAAGCCGCGGTTTGCCAAGGTGGCATACAGGCCGGGAGTGGTATGACCCTTAGAAAGAACAAAACGGTCTCTTTCTTCCCACTTAGGATTCTTGGGGTCAATGTTCATCTCCTTGAAATACAGATATGTAAATACCTCTGCGGCGGAAAGGCTGCCGCCGGGATGTCCTGCCTTCGCGCCGTAGGTGGATTCGATTACACCCATTCGGACCTTACAGGCAGTGATCTGCAGTTGCTTTTTTTCACTGTTTGTCATAATTTTCCTCCTTGTAAACTATCCGCTTTTGCGGAAGCGGCATACCGCCGCTATTTTTCTGAAATATTTTACCATTTTTATCTACAATTTGCAAGCAATTTCAGGTTTTTCAATAAATTAGTTTTTTCTGCCCTCCAAGGCTTTTTTCCTATACTGCAGCGGCGTCATACCGGTAACCTGTTTGAATTTATAACTAAAGTAGGCCTGAGAGGAAAATCCGCACCGGGTCGCCAGTTCTGCCATAGCGACCTTATTCTCCAAAAGCCCGGTTTTTGCCGCAGCAATACGGAAGCCCAAAAGCCGCTGCACCGGTGTCTTGCCGAACGCCGCTGTGTAAAGCTTGTGAAAATAGGTTTGATCCATATTGCATATCTTTGCCAGCTTCTCCAAAGAGATCTCTTCTGCCAAATGTTCCCGAATGTATTTGTCTGCCATTAAAAGGGTTTTGCGGTTTTGATAAACGCTTCCCTCGCCTGCCTTGGGATTTTTCCGGTATCGGCTCAAAATAGCCAAAATGCGACAGGCACAGCTTTGCAGCTTCATCCGTCCCACAAGGGTATTTTGTTCATCTGTGGCAATCATCTGGTTTAGAAGGTCAATCACCTCAGACATATTCCACAGAGTAAAAAAGCCGGGCAAATTGTCCAACATATCACACAAATCCGGGTCTTGCGTGACAACATTAAAATAATACCCACGGTAAGGACGAAGCACCTGCTGTACCTGCCCCGGCTTTGCCAGACAGCAGCCGCCTTTTTTCGCAGGATAAAAGACGCCGTCGTGTATAAGTCCGTTGGAAAAGTTCTCATTGTAAAATTCAAATTCATAGGCTCTGATAACACGCTCAGCACTTAAAGAAGGAACTCCCTTCTGCTGACCCGTACCGAATGCGCCAAAGCCTACCACCGAAAACGCCAAATCTGCCAATACAACCACCCCTCAACAATATTCTCCAAAAAACAGCAGAGAATACCAAGTCACCACATTGCTGCCATACAAAAAATCCAGCCCTTGTTCCTCTAACGTGGGGATAATATTAATGCCGTGGCTTTCCACACAGGGGTGCATCCGATCGGGTCTGCGGCAGGGCTGACCGTCTAAAATCGCACAGCGCTCACAGGCCGCGCAGGCCTCGGTGGATAGGATATACGGCTCGGTGTTCTGTTCCCGGAAGAAATCCCGAACAGTGTTGGTCACCTGCTCATGCTCCAGCCGAGTGGACAGGGTTTCTGTAATGTTGGCAATGTCCTGTACCTCTGTAATCGTTCCGATAACCAAACAGTTTTGGTAGGAAAGACACTTTTTTTGGCATTCCTCCACCTGTCCCACACCGGGAGGACACGCCCAGCTTCTTCCGTACATAGGACATTCCTGCTGACAAATCCAGCGTATGCGCTCCGAAAATTCCAGCGTCTTGGGATCAACATAAAAATATGTATATAGGGGCAGCTGCATCAGCTGCGCCTCCAGCTTATCTTTGTCTAGCATATCAGTTCCTCCAAAATTCTTTGGCAGCCCTCGCAAATATCCAGCCAAGTCTGGGTAAAGTCTCCGGTGTACCACGGGTCTGCCACGTCCCGGTTAAGAAACGGGCGAAATTTCGTCTCACCGGGAAACATCCGCTTTAAATAGCGCAAATTGGACGCGTCCATATAGTAAATATAATCAAAGCTGTCGCAGTCCTCTTGGGTAATCTGTCTTGCCCTGTGCCCGTCACAGGCAATTCCATGACGGTTTAATTCCCTTTTCGCCGGAGGATACACCGGATTCCCCAACTCCTCCCGGCTGACCGCCCGGGACTGAATTTCCAAATCTTCAACCCCGGCTTCTCTCGCCATGTGCCGCAAAACAAATTCTCCCATCGGACTTCTGCAAATGTTGCCATGGCAGACAAAAAGCACTTTATTCATACAGGTTCCTCGCTTTCATTGGGGGTATTATAGCATACGAGATGGCAGATTGCAACTTGCAGGGACCCATGCAGTTTGCTCCCATGTATATGTGACCCATAATTGACATCCCGTGCAGAATTTGATACTATCTTTCTAAACTTAGGGGGGCATGTATATGAAGAAAGCAAAAGGCATGTTAATCGGTGCTATGGGAATTTTCGGCACCATCGGTCTTTTTGTCCGGTACATTCCCCTGCCTTCATCCGCCATTGCCCTTTGCCGCGGTGTGTTGGGTCTGGTGTTTTTGGGAATTATTATGCTTATAACCCGGCATAAGCCGGATTGGGCAGCCATTCGACGGAATTTGCCGGTATTGGTTATCTCCGGCGCTGCAATGGGCTTTAACTGGATATTGCTGTTTGAAAGCTACAAGTATACAACCGTCGCCACCGCAACGGTGTGCTATTATTTAGCGCCACTTCTTCTGTTGCTTGCTTCTCCACTGCTGGGAGAAAAGCTAACAGCAAAACGGCTTCTGTGTGTGGGGGTTGCGTTGCTGGGACTTGTCTTTGTATCCGGCATAACCCAAGGTAAGCTCCCCTCTTTTCAGGAGATAACGGGTATCGTTTTTGGTATATCTGCTGCCGTTTTGTACGCCAGTGTTATGTTCCTTAATAAAAAGCTTACGCCCATCGGCGCATACGACAAAACAATCCTGCAGCTGGGAAGTGCTTCCTTAGTGCTTTTACCTTATCTGTTGCTCACGGAAAATATTACGCATTTTGAGCTGACTGCTCTGCAAAGCGGTGTGCTGCTGGTGGTCGGTATTGTACATACCGGTATTGCTTACTGGCTATACTTCGGCTCTATGAAGGACTTAAATACCCAGACCATTGCGGTATTCAGCTATTTAGACCCGGTGATTGCAGTGCTGCTTTCGGCTTTGATTTTGAAAGAGCCCATCACCCTGAGCAGCATATTTGGGTCGGTTCTTATTTTGGGAAGCGCTCTGTACAGTGAACTTCCGGAGAAAAAATAACGAGGTGCTATTTGCACCTCGTTTATTTTTCTATAGAGACTAAGGTTACGCCCTCCAGCACATCCAGCGCCTCCGGGCGGTGGGTTACCACCAAAGCACGCTTAGCCGTGCCGTACAGGTTGCGCAAAAGCGCATCCTCCGTACCGGCATCCAAAGCGGAGGTACATTCATCCAGCAACAAAAGAGGCCGCTGCATCAGCACAGCCCGGGCAACCGCCAGCCGCTGTATCTGACCCTTAGACAAGCCGGAATTGTTTTCCTGCACCTGTGTTTGCACGCCCTCTGACAGCTGCCAAACAAAATCCGCCTGTGCAATCGAAAAGGCAGCCTTCAGCTGCTCTTCCGCTACATCCGGGGCAACCAACTGCATATTCTCAAGGATTGTTCCGGAAAACAGCGCATAGTCTTGGGGTACATAGGCAAACAGGCTACGCGTAGCCTCGCTGCAGGTCAACCTGCCCTTATCGGTTTCCAAATAAACCTCGCCCTGCTGTGGCTTGTATAATCCCAATATCAGCTTAAACATCGTGGTCTTTCCTCTGCCGGAAACACCGGACATACAGGTCCATCCATCCAATAAAAACCGGAAGCTGAAATTCTCCAAAACCGGTGCGCCTTCTCCGGGGTAAGAAAATGTCACATTGTCAAATACCACAGCCGCTACCTTAGGCGTATCCGGCAGGTTTTCTGCAGGCTTTACAGGAAGCAGCAGCTCTTTTAGCCGATCTGCAGCAACCTCTACGGCGGCAAGACGGGTCCACAGTCCCGAAATTCCCAAAACCGGTCCGCGGAACAAAGAAAGCAGCTGTAACATAGACGTCAGGGTGCCATAGCTTAATGCACCTGCAGCCACCCGGCCTGCACCCCACAATAAAAGCGCACCGCCGCTGACTTGGGAGGCGGCATTGATCAGGCTATTACTTCCCACGGACCATAGTCTGCGGTAAAACCGTGCAAGCAGACTGTTCTGGATTTTTTTACCGAAGCGTCCCAAAACCTGCTCCTGCATACTAAGGCTTTGTACCAGCTCCAGCTGCTGCAGACTCTCCTGCATAGCCGACATAACTTTGTCGTCCGTTTCCCGAACCGCCCTTTGGTGCTTTTTAATAGCAGGCCGTACGCAGGCAACCAAAGCACCTACAGCCAGAGCGCCAACCAGCAAAATGCTCGCCACCGAGGCAGAAAGCGTCACCATTGCCGCAAAGGTTGCCACCAGGCGCGTCACCTGCCCAAGCAGGTTGGGCAAAATATTAACTGCTCCGTCACATACGGTATGGACATCTTCCATTCCTCGGTTTAAAAGCTCACCGCTATGTCTGCCCAACAGGGCCTCATCGCGTCCATACACCGCAGTGCGCAAAAGCTTCTGGCGCATATTGGCAGTAAAAATATCCGTGGTTCTTCCGGAATACCAGGACAGCAAGCTATGGATTCCGATAAGGGCAAATATGTTTGCCGCTAAGGCAAGACACCAAAAGGCAAAATTCCCCTGCACGCCCATAGCGGCATCCACCACATACCGGGATACCAGCGCCAGTGTTACCTGCAAAATCGACAGCACTGTTGTAAATACACTAATTACCGCAATTGCCTTCCGGTAAGACCCCAAGCAAGCCAATATGCTTTTTACTTTAAGTCCATTATTCTTTCTAGCCATTTTTACAACTTTTAAAAATCGTCAAAGGGAATATCCATTCCGTAGGTGGGCTTCTGCGTTCCCGTTGTGTTATCCGGCTCAATCTCGATAATAGGTTCATCATTGTCGCCGCTTTCGGTTTGAGAAGAAGATGTTGTGCCACCGTTATTGGGAATGCCGGAATCCTGCTGCAGCATCATACTGGCCACCAAAATAACTACCAGCAAGATTACGGACAGCGCTATGATCAGAATTTTAAAATTATTTTTGCTCACTCTAATGTCCTCCCGATCGTTTATTATGTTTTCTTGCTTTGACTCGCAGACCGCCAAGGTATCTGCGTAATTTAATATAATACGGACGCAGTGGGAACAGGTGTACCCACGCGGCAGTATATGCGCGGTATCCGAAAGCATCCAGCGAATATTCCTTGCCATTTCGGATAAAACCATCCATTACTGCAATGACCTGCTCCGGCAGTACCGTTTCCCGCTCCGCCTGATTGTCTCCGCAGCATATGTAGGCTGTATCCTCGCAGGCGATAATCCGGTGCAGAACATACTGCCCGTTTTCTCTGCAATAAAGAATTACATCACCCGGCTTTTGCCGGCCGTTTGTGGGAATTAAGATTACGCTATCCCGGCGATGGTAAAACAAAGGGCGCATACTGACACCGGTGACGGTAAGGCTTGCTTTTCCTCCGTTTTCCAATTGCAGCGCAATAATCTCAGCCAGCGACTTCATCGGGACGGTTTTTGTCTGCAATTTATCCGTTGCTTCCTTATTTTGCATCACAATCAATCCCTTCGCCGGTCATTGCCTTAAAGGATACAAATGCCGCATCATCGTCATTACGACAGGTCAGCTCCCAAATCGGAACGGAACGCACAAGGTTGTCCAGCAACGCCAGTTGTTTTTCCATTTGATCCTTCTGCAGCTTCCATAGAGATTGACTCATAAAGTTCGGCACCGCTTTTGACGGAGGTAGCGTACATATTTTGTTCTCGTCCCCCCGTTTTAAAAACGCAATGCCGCCCAACGGCACACCAACCGGGCTGGATAAATCGTGCTTGCCGGACCAGGGTGTGCCGTATGCCATCCACTGACCGTCAACCAAGCGCAATGCCGGTTTATCATCATTGAGATAGGTTGCCTGAAAGAGCCTGCACCATTTTTCTGTATGGGTAGACTTTCCGGTTCCGCTGGGGGCTGAAAACAGGTAGGCTTTTCCCCCATAAATCACTGCAGAGGAGTGCAAAAAAGAGCCGTTAAAGTTTAAAAGGTGCCGGGAAAAAATCGCGCCAAAGCCCATATAGGCCGCCGTTTCCAAATCTTCCAAAAAGGGATTTAATTTTAGTATTGCCTCTGCGTCGCAAGTAAGCGTAATATCCGCAGGACCGACAGGCGGGATTTCATACGGTGCTGCCCGTACCTGTGTCCGTCCGGAGGCATCCATATCCACGGTCAAGCCGGCAATGAAATAACGTTTCATAGCTATTAGTCAAATAGCGATAGGCGGTTTCCGCCTATCGCAATTCCCTTTCAAAGTAATCCTGTTCAAACGATAGCACCTGTGGGACGAAGCCGTGCAACAAAGGCCTTTACATCCTCCAGTGCCTTTTCCTGTGTAACCTCATAACAGTCAGTCAATGCCTGCGCAAGGGTTTGTTCTGTCTGCTCCGTCTCCAATTGCTCCCAAAGATACGCTCCAGTAGCGTTTAATGTAATCATCCCCGGAAAGGTTGAAACCGCTGCGCCTACCGGCACAATAACCAAGGTACCTGCTACCTCGCGCAGCAGGAAATCACTGCTTCGCTTCATATCATCTTCCCCGCAAATCAATCATAATAGCTGTAGTTCTTCTTTTCATCATGTGCAACACCGTTAAGCACAAAGCCAAGAATTTTCGCTCCGGCAAACTGCAAATTGTCAATCACACGCTTAAGCGTATCCTTTCTTGCCATACCCTGCCGCACCAAAACCAAAACACCATCTAAATGGCTGGCAATCAGGCAAGCATCCGACACCAGATTAACAGGTGGCGTGTCCAAAAGAATGTATTCATAGGCTTTGGACTGTTCTTCGATCAGCTCAATAAATTTGCCTGTCTCTAAAAGCTCTGAGGGGTTTGGTGGGATATCACCGGAAAAAATCATATCCAGATTTGGGCAAATATCCTTATGAATGATAGTCTTGGCATCTGTCATATCCACCAAATAGTTGGACAATCCAGGGGTCGCCGTCTCGTTCATCAGACGAGCCTGTGCCGGTTTGCGCAAATCTGCGTCAATCAGCAGCACCTTCTGCCCTGCCTCGGCAATAGAAAGCGCCAAATTCAGCAGTGTAATACTCTTACCTTCACCCGGCGTACTGCTGGTAATACAGATGCGTTTACAGCCCGTACCCTGAAGTGCAAAACGAACGTTAGTACGTAAAGTTCTATAAGCTTCACGTACTGCGAAGCTACTGTTTCTCAGCATAAACTGACGACGGTGTGCAGACAGCGGCGTTACCGGTGCAGGCGGAATTTGGTCTTTTTCTTCCTTAATTTGCTTTTCCACTTTTCCAACCTCACTTTCTTGCTGCTTTTTTGCTTAAAATGGTCATTTCCGGAATCGCGCCCAAAATTGGGATCGAACCAATGGGAGATGTGTCAATTGACGTTAAGTCCTCTTCTCTCTTAATTCTCATATCAAACAGGTGGCACACCGCAATAACCAGTGCTGCCAGACCGGCGCCGATAGCTGTTCCCAAAATGGTATTCTTTGTATAGCTGGGAGAACTACGGCCATTGGGCATCTGCGCATAGTCAATAATCTTTGCAGAGCTTCCTTCAATAATATCTGTAATCTCTGCAGGAGCAACATCTGCAATGGTGTTGGCCAGCTTCATTGAAAGCTCCGGATCCGGTGAGGTTACGGTTACGTGAAACATTTCCGTCTCTCCCATTGCTTTTGCGGAAATCATCCCCTTTACTTGATTTGTCGAAAGTGAGACGCCGCTTTCATCTATTATCTTATTTACAACCCGATTGCTCTGAATAATATTCATATAGGTTTCTACCAAATGCAAGGCAACCGCCAAATCTGACGAGGATATGGCTGAGTTTCCTTTTCCCGAGCCGTTATTAACATAAAGAGTGACGCTGGCCTGATACTGGGGTGTTACAAAGAGAACTGTATATGTCAGCACAAGAGTACCAACAAGCACGCCGCATAATACGATGATCCACAGCCGCTTGCCAAGCGCCTTCATTACATCGAGAAAATCAATCTCAATTGCTCCAATTTCCGTCATATCGTTTATCTCCTTAATTTTTGTCACGCACCATATCTTTAAAAGATTTGTTTCGCGCAAAGTGTACAGATGCTGTATGTTTTATTTTATCACAGGTTCTATCTGCTGTCAACCCGGATTGCCGTGTCCGGGGGAATAAACATCTTGGGAATCAATGGGTTTTTGTCGCCTGCCGGTACAACTCTTCATAGGTGGCATCCCAACGCGCAGTGCCTGCGGTTGTACGCCGATAGGTTGGCACCATGGCAGCTACCACATCGCAAATTGCCTCGTCGTTTTCATATGCCGCATCCATCAGCTTACGAAGCTGAGACAAAAAGATATCTGTATCAAAGGGGATGGGGTTGCCGATGTGTATCAAATCGTTGGGGGTCTTTTGCATTCCCTCTTCTGCCATAAGCTTCTCTTCATACAGCTTTTCGCCGGGACGCAGGCCGGTATATACCACCTGAATGTCTACATCCGGTGTATGCCCGGAAAGCTTGATTAGGTTTCTTGCCAGCTCGTCAATTTTAACCGGGGCGCCCATATCCAGAACAAAAATCTCACCGCCGGCAGCATAAACACCCGCCTGCATAACCAGGCTGACCGCCTCCGGGATGGTCATAAAGTACCGGATAATATCCGGATGGGTTACCGTAACCGGACCGCCCTTTCGAATTTGCTTCTTAAACAGTGGAATAACCGAACCGTTGCTGCCTAAGACATTACCGAACCGCACTGCAACAAATTCCGTGCAGGCATTTTCTATCTGCATTTCTGCTACTGTACCCGTTTCCCGGTGGGTAAACAGCTGGGGCAAATTACCGGCTTTTCCGGTTTTTACCGCCCGGTCAAAGGACTGCACCACCATCTCACACAATCGCTTGCTGGCACCCATAATATTGGTGGGGTTTACAGCCTTGTCGGTGCTGATGAGGACAAAACGGCTGCAGCCGTGAAGCAGGGCCGCATAGGCTGTTTTATAAGTACCGATAACGTTGTTTTTAATTGCCTCGCAGGGACTTGTTTCCATCAGCGGCACATGCTTATGGGCCGCGGCGTGGTATACGATTTCCGGTTTATAGGTAGAGAAAACGTTTTCAATACAACGGCTGTCCCGAACAGAGCCGATGAGCACCTTTAAGTTAAGCCTTGGATACTTCTCCCGCAGCTCCTGCTCAATGTCATAAGCGTTGTTCTCATAAACATCAAAAATAACCAACAGCTTAGGGTTGTACGCCGCTACCTGACGGCACAGCTCACTGCCGATAGATCCTCCGCCACCGGTAACCAGAATCGCTTTGCCGCAAATATGGCTGCCGATTTGCTCCAAGTCAACCTGTATTGGCTCCCGTCCCAGCAAATCCTCCACTGCCACGTCCTGCATATGACCAAGGGTAACCTCACCGCTGACAAGCTGATAAATGCCCGGCAAATCCTTCATTTCACAGCCGGCATCCTTGCAAATATCAAGAATTTCCCGCTTGTCTGCTTTCTTAGCGCTGGGTATTGCCAGTAAAATCTTCTCAATTCGGTATTTACGAACATTCTCCAGAATAGCTTCTCTTCCGCCTACCACGGGGACACCACCGATGTACCGTCCCCATTTGTTGGAATTATCATCAATAATACAGCATATTCTAAGATTTTTATACTTGTCCGAGGATACATCCCGTAAAATCATCTGACCGGCACTGCCTGCGCCGATAAGCATAGCGCGCTTCATACCTCCGGCGGCGCGCTCGGCGCGTCTGCTGCGCTCCAGCAAAACAAACCGATAGGAAAACCGTACGCCCAAAACCAGAGCAAATTGGATTGCCGTTCCGATGATGTAATAGGATATCGGCATCCTTCCAAAGGCAAGGGACATAACCACGATATGAACAACCGAAGTAATCACCGTTGCCAAAATTGCCCGCAGCAACTCATCAAAGCTGGCAAAGCGCCAAATGCTGTTGTACATACGCAGCCAGAGAAACACAATCAGGCTTACAACCGTGTGAATCGGAATATATCGCAAAAATGCGGTTAAATATTGCGGCTCAATCGCAGAAAATGCGCAATCAAACCGAAACCACAGTGCCAAAAAATAGGCAAAATTCACTGCAATGATGTCAAATATCATCAAAAGTGCTGCTACAATATGCCAATGCTCCAGCTTGCGCAGACCCTTAATTCCTTTCTTCATAACCACGCCTCCGTATTTTTACAAAATACCAATATAGATTATACAACAAAGCCTTATCTTTTTCAACCGAAAATTTGAATCTTACAGGTTTTTCCCATTTCGTTTTCTTGACTTTGTCCGCGCCATTGTGGTATAAGTTTTGGTAAGAAGAAAAGGAGAGATACGCTGTGAAAAAAAGAAGCTCTTTCGGCAAACCGATTCTGCTGATTTTCGGTTTATTTATCTATGCCAGTGCCTTATGGACATGTGCCGTTTCCAATACAGGGATTGGGGTTTATGCCGCTTTCATACTTGGCGGCTTGCTGATTGTGTGGAGTGTTTTTTACGAAGCTGTGCAAAAGCGCATCCCAAAAATTCTGCGCATTGGTTTTACTGTTGCTCTTATTCTGGTTTTTGGGGCAATTACCGGCCTGCTTGCCTACGGCAGTACGGATACTGTTACATATCAGGAGGATGTTGTTCTTGTTCTGGGCTGCGGTGTACGCAAGGACCAGCCCGGCCCGGCATTAAAAGCCCGGCTGGACAGGACCGTTGCTTATTATAAGAAAAACCCCGACGTCACTATTATCGTAAGCGGCGGTCAAGGAACCGACGAACAAATTTCAGAAGCCTTGGCAATGGAGCGTTATTTGGTTGCTCAGGGGATTCCTGCAGAATGCATTATAAAGGAAGACAGATCCACAAGCACCTACGAAAATTTCCAGTTCAGTAAGCCCGTTCTGGACACTCTGACAGATAGTAACGGCATTGTTTTTATTACCAACGAATTTCATATCTATCGTTCTGAACAAGTGGCAAAGCTGTTCGGCTTTGAAAACATCACCCACTGCCACGGTGACAGCCCTTGGTATACGGTTGTACCCAACGGCTTAAGAGAGTGCCTTGCGGTGGTAAAATACTGGTTTTACTGAACTTTCTATGATAATACTTGTAAAATAGAGAAAAATATGGTAGAGTATGATGATTTAATTTGAACTTTGGAGTTATGCTATGTCTACTTTAGAACAGGAAATCAGTCGGCGCAGAACCTTTGCCATTATCTCCCACCCCGACGCCGGTAAAACAACCCTAACGGAAAAGTTTTTGCTCTACGGCGGCGCTATTGCCCAGGCCGGTGTGGTCAAGGGTAAGAAAAACTCCCGTTCCGCCACCTCCGACTGGATGGAAATTGAAAAACAGCGCGGTATTTCCGTTACCTCCTCTGTTATGCAGTTTCAGTATGGCGGATTCTGTATCAACATTCTGGACACACCCGGTCACCAGGACTTCTCAGAGGATACCTACCGCACGCTGATGGCGGCGGATTCCGCGGTGATGGTTATTGACGGCGCTAAGGGCGTTGAGCCGCAGACACGAAAGCTGTTTAAGGTCTGCGCCATGCGGCACATTCCTATTTTCACCTTTATCAACAAAATGGATCGGGAAACCCAAGACCCCTTTGACCTTTTGGACGAGGTGGAACGGGAGCTGGGCATCGAAACCTATGCTATGAACTGGCCCATCGGTTCCGGCAAGGATTTTCAGGGTGTCTATGACCGGGAAAACAGCCAGCTTCTGTTCTTCTCCGGTGTCAGCGGCAAAGCAAAGGCTAGTAAACAGGTTGTAGACCTGTACGACAGCCAGGTGGCTCAGCTTTTGGACAGTGAGGCTAAGCATCAGCAGCTTATTGATGATGTGGAGCTTTTGTCCGCCGGTCGGGAGATGGACATGGAAGCTGTCCGTAACGGAACGCTTTCTCCTGTGTTCTTTGGCTCTGCGCTAACCAATTTCGGCATTGAGCCGTTTTTGGAGGCCTTTTTAAAGCTGACGCCCCCGCCCCTGTCCCGAACCTCCGATTGCGGCGAGGTGGATGTGTTCTCCCCCGATTTTTCCGCCTTTGTATTTAAAATTCAAGCCAATATGAACAAGGCCCATCGGGACAGACTTGCCTTTATGCGTATTTGCTCCGGCAAGTTCCAAAGAGATACGGAATATTACCATATGCAGGGCGGAAAGAAAATGCGTCTTTCCCAGCCCCAACAGCTTATGGCTGCGGAACGGGAAATCGTGGAAGAAGCCTATGCCGGTGACGTAATCGGTGTATTTGACCCGGGCATTTTCTCCATTGGCGACACCATCACCGTGCCGGGGAAAAAATTCCTGTACTCCGGCATTCCCACTTTCGCTCCGGAACATTTTTCCCGAGTATCTGCCAAGGACTCTATGAAGCGCAAGCAATTTGTTAAGGGTACGGAGCAGATCGCCCAGGAAGGCGCGATCCAGATTTTCAAGGTTCCCAATTCCGGTATGGAAGAGGTTATCGTTGGCGTCGTGGGTACTTTGCAGTTTGATGTGTTCCAATACAGAATGAAAACCGAGTACGGCGTGGATTTGCGGATGGAGGGTCTGCCCTATGAGGAAATCCGCTTAATTGACCGCTATCCCGGTGATTTAAGCGACCTAAATCTGGGTTCAGACGCTGAGCTTTTGGAGGACTATCGGGGAAGAAGCCTGCTGGTATTCAGCAGCTATTGGGCAATCGACTTTACCGTTAAGCGTAATCCCGGTCTTGAGCTCAAGGAAATTGTTGTGCAAGAGGGTTAATCTATCCCAACTAAGCAAAAAGAACGCTGTCCGAAGGCAGCGTTCTTTCTTTTTTAATACTGCGTAGGTTCGATGTGCCAAATCTCCTGTGCGTACTGTCGGATGGTGCGGTCGGAAGAGAATTTCCCGGCGCTTGCCACGTTCATCAAACACTTTCTGCCGAAATTCAGGCGGTCGGCATAATCCCGATTTGCCCGTAGCTTGGTGTCGATATAGCTTTCGTAATCCATCAGCAGGAAATAATGGTCCGCCTGATGCCAGTGGGTGCCGTCCAGCAAGGCATGGTACAAATCCCGTTGACTGTCATCGGTGGGAACGGTTCCGTCCACCAGGGTATCAATTGCGCGGTGCAGGCGGTCATTATGATCGTAAATCCAACGGGGGTTGTAGCTTGCGCGGCTGGAATTAATTACATCCACTGTAGCGCCGAAGATATAGTTATTCTCTATGCCGGCTTCCTTCACAATCTCCACATTGGCGCCGTCCATGGTGCCCAGTGTAACTGCGCCGTTTAGCATCAGCTTCATGTTGCCTGTACCGGACGCCTCTGTACCGGCAGGAGAAATCTGCTCGGAAATATCCGCGGCAGGAATGATATGCTCTGCGTAGGAGCAATTGTAGTTCTGCACAAAGACAACCTTCAGCTTATCATTTACCTGAGGATCGTTGTTAATCATCCGGGCGATGCGGTTGATATAGCGGATAATTGCCTTAGCACGGGAATAGCCGGGCGCGGATTTTGCGCCAAACAAATATACCGTAGGCTGGAAATCCGGCAGGCTGCCATCCTTCAAGCGGAAATAGATATCCACAATAGAAATGGCGTTGAGCAGCTGCCGTTTGTACTCATGCAAGCGCTTGACCTGCACATCAAAAGCAAAGTCCGGATTCAAGCGGATACCCTCGCGCTGGGCGATTATCTCACACAGCTGCTGCTTTTTCTGATATTTTACTGCGTTAAACTGACGGACAAAGTCGTCATCAATCATGGGCTTAAGCTTACTCAGCCGGTCCAAGTCCTTCAGGAAATCTCCGCCGATGCGGTACTTAATCAGCTGGGTCAGCTCCGGATTGCACAGTCCCAGCCAGCGGCGGGGTGTAATGCCGTTTGTCTTATTCTGGAAGCGCTCCGGATATGCCCGATACCAATCCTTAAAGCAGTCATCCTTCAAAATCTGGGAGTGGATTTCCGCCACACCGTTTACATAATTTCCCACATAAACGCTCAGATTTGCCATATGGGCGGTATTGTCCCGAATAATAAACAGCTCCGGATGCTCGCTTTTCAGCTTCTGGTCAATGCGACAGATAATATCCACAATCTGTGGAACAACGCTGCGCAAAAGCTCCAGATCCCATTTCTCCAGCGCCTCACCCATAACCGTATGGTTCGTGTAGGAGAAGGTCTTCTGGGCAATGGCAAAGCTCTGGTCAAAGTCCATTCCCTCTGCCATAAGCAAACGAATCAGCTCCGGAATCGACATAGCCGGGTGGGTATCGTTAAGCTGTACCGCATAGTTTTCTGCAAACTGACTCAAATCCGCGCCGTGGATAGACTTATAAACCCGAAGCATATCCTGCAGGGATGCCGAGGACAGCACATACTGCTGTTTAATCCGAAGGCGCTTGCCCTCCCAAGTAGAATCGTTGGGATACAGAACGCGGGTAATATCCTCTGCCTTGTTTTTCTGGGTCAGCGCCCGCAGATAGTCCTGGTCATTAAAGGCATTGAAATCCAACTCCTCCTCTGCCTCGCACTGCCACAGACGCAGAGTACCCACATTGTTGGTGCCGTAGCCGATTACCGGAACATCATAAGGCACTGCCAAAACAGTGTGGTCGGGGAAAGAAACCTTTACGGTGTGGTTATACCGGCGATAGGACCAGGGGTCGCCGAACTTTGCCCAGTCGTCTGCGCTCTCTATCTGACTGCCGTTGACATCGAAGCTCTGTTTAAACAAGCCAAACCGGTAACGCAGGCCATAACCGGACAGGGGTATGTTGGTACTGGCTGCGCTGTCCAAGAAGCAGGCCGCAAGTCTGCCAAGACCACCGTTACCCAGTGCGGCATCCTCAATATCCTCCAAAACAGCCAAATCCACGCCATGCTCGGCAAAAAGCTGCTTCATTTCATCCAAAATTCCCAGATTGTATAAATTGGAGTAAACCATGCGGCCAATCAGATATTCCGCAGAAATGTAGTACGCCTTTCTCTGATGCATACGGATATGCTTGCTGTTGTTCCAGTTTTCACTGATGGTCATCATCACCGCTACACCAAGGGCCTCATGCAGCTCCTGGGGCGTGGCATCCTTCAGCGAAACATCGTGGGTGAACTTCAGCTGTGCTTCCGTCATTTTCAAGATGTTCAAGCAGTTGTATTTCATATATGCGTCTCCTTATTGAGGGTAATTTCTAATTTATTTCCATACCGACCGTAAAGACCCGTAAGCCTGCATATAGCTTCAGCCAGGGCATCATCATAGCTGCCCGGCAACGCCCGCCAACACCAGTTATTGTCCATTGTTCCGGGAAAATTCATCCGTGCCTCCCCACCCAGCTCCAGCCAGTCCTGCATTTGTACAATGCACAACCGGGATATACTGCTTAAGGCCGTGCGGATTACTCCACGGACAAGCCCTTCCTGCCGGTTCAGACCCATATATTCCGTGGCGTATTCCACCACATCCGGATCAGAGGTTTCCAGCCATTGCTTTAAGGTCATATTGTCGTGGGTGCCGGTATAGCAAACGGTGTTGTGAATATAATTATGCGGTAGGTATAAGGAAGGTTCCCGGGAATCAAATGCAAACTCCAAAACCTTCATACCGGGGTAGCCGGAGGCATCCCGAAGTGCCAATACAGCAGGGGTTAAATATCCCAAATCCTCCGCAATCAGCTGCAGCCCAGGCAGCTGTCGCTTTAGCGTCTGAATAAAGTCCATCCCCGGACCCTCCACCCAGCAACCGTCCCGGGCAGTAGGTGCGCCGTAAGGCACAGACCAATACGCCTCAAAAGCCCGAAAATGGTCCAGCCGTACAACGTCGTAAAGCTCCCCCGCCTTTTCCAGTCGATGCAGCCACCAGCGGTAGTTGTCCTTTTTCATTCTGTCCCAGCGATACAAGGGATTTCCCCACATCTGACCATCCTGAGTAAATGCGTCCGGCGGACAGCCTGCCACAGCAAGGGGTGTCAGATCTTCATCCAGCAAAAACAGATCCGGGTCGCTCCAGACATCTACGCTGTCCAAGGGAACATAAATGGGCACATCGCCGATTACCGACACCCCATTTTCGTGAGCATAGTTCAGCAAATGATACCACTGTGTATAAAACAGGTACTGGACAAAGCAGTAAAACCGGATTTCCCTTTTCAATCGGTTTCGTGCCTGCCAAACAGCATCGGGCTTTCGGCGCTTTAAGTCCTCCCGCCATTGATACCAGGGCTTTCCGCCGTTTTCATCCTTCAGCGCCATATATAAAGCATAGTCCGGAAGCCAATCACTGTTTTCCAGACAGAAACGATCAAGCCTCTCCTCTTGGGAAAAATTATCGAAGGCTAATCTGAGAATTTCCAGACGGTTTTGATACAAAAGGCCGAAATCTACCCGATCCTCCCGAACATTCCACATCCGCTGCTGAATTTGGTCTTCGGTGAGCAGACCATCTTTTACCAGTATACCCAAATCCACCAAATAATAGTTCCCAGCAAAATTGGAGCAGGACTGATAGGGCGAGTCTCCATATCCCGTTGGTGTCAGGGGTAAAACCTGCCAAAAGCTCTGTCCGGCTTTTTTCAAAAAGTCCACAAATCTGTACGCCTGCTCTCCCATTGTTCCCACACCGTAGGGACCGGGCAGAGATGTGATATGCATTAAAATACCGCTTCTTCGCACAGAAAAATCTCCTTGAAATGTAATAGGCATTACAAGACTTTGTCGGCTTAAGCAAAGTCTCCCCCATTTTTATAATACCTCTATGAGAGTAATACTTTTTTAGGTTTTTGTCAAGGTCGCAACATATACAAAAAAACAGACCCGCCGAAGCAGGTCTGTTTGGCAATATGGAGTTAAGCTTCCAAATTGATCTTTGTTTCCTTGTTGAACACGTGGCAAACATTTCCGGGGAAGCCGATCTTAACGGTAGCGCCCGCACGCAGGGCAGCAACCTCAGCGCCGGTCATATCCATAGTGGAAACAACAACGATAACGTCCTTGCCGGCAATATTCACGTGCAGATGCACGGAAGAGCCCATCAGCTCGTTCACTTCGATCTTTGTCTCAATGCCATCATCAGTCAGCACAATGTGGTCGGGACGGACACCCAGAACAACATCCTGCTCCTCAACATTGTTGGCAGCCAGTCTTGCCTGCTTCTCCTCGGACAAAACGGTAGTATAGCCGGCAAGCTCAACAGCATACTTGCCGTCGACCTTCAGCAAACGGGCATTAACCAGGTTCATCTGGGGATAGCCGATAAAGCCTGCAACGAACAGATTGTAGGGATGGTCAAACACCTGCTGGGGAGTACCCACCTGCTGAATGAAGCCGTCCTTCATAACAACGATACGATCGCCCAGGGTCATAGCCTCGGTCTGGTCGTGGGTAACATAAATAAAGGTGGTATTGATACGCTCACGCAGCTTAATAATCTCTGCACGCATCTGGTTACGCAGCTTGGCGTCCAGGTTGGAAAGAGGCTCGTCCATCAACATAACCTTGGGGTCACGGACGATAGCACGACCGATGGCAACACGCTGACGCTGACCGCCGGACAGAGCCTTGGGCTTACGGCCCAGCAGCTGGGTAATGTCCAGAATCTCAGCAGCTTCCTTAACCTTTTGGTCAATTTCAGCCTTGGGAACATGACGCAGCTTCAGAGCAAAGGCCATATTTTCATAAACAGTCATATGGGGATACAGCGCATAGTTCTGGAAAACCATGGCGATATCGCGATCCTTGGGCGCAATATCGTTGACCAGCTTGTCGCCGACCCACAATTCGCCGCCGGAAATTTCTTCCAGGCCTGCGACCATACGCAAGGTGGTGGACTTACCGCAGCCGGAAGGTCCGACCAGAACGATAAACTCCTTGTCCTGAATCTCCAGGTTGAACTCCTGAACGGCAACAACGCCTTCTTCAGTAACCTGCAGCTGTGCCTTGTCCTTCTGCTGCTCCAGATAGTTCTCATAGGCAGCAGGGTCCTTCTTCTTCAGTTTTTCCAGGGCCTTTTCTTTTCTCTTGTTGACTTTGATTTCGTCGGTGCTGTGGGGGTAGACTTTCTTAATGTTTTTCAGGGATACACTTGCCATGTTTGCGTGACTCTAAACATACCGACTCCTCGCGTATGTTCTCACCGCAGCCGAGTAGAACAGCTGGGGCATTACGACAGGTCTCCACACTGCCGTACCGTGAGTCTAACGGTGTTAATTTTCCTCCTTTTGTAGCACAGGGTATCTATTTAGTGGAGTAGAATCCCCTATGCCCGGATGGTACAATTATAGCATATTGCCGCAACAGCTTCAATGGTTATTTCTCACAGTTTTTCAACTGCTTTTTTGTATAATCTGACAAATTTACTTCACAATATAGCGTCCATCACCATAAAACCTCAGGCTGCTGCCGTAGTAGCTTCGCATCGCCTGCTGCAAATATTGCACATCCCGAACACCGGCGGTTTCATAGCAGGAATGCATTGCCAATTGGGCAATACCTATATCGGCGGTAGGTACGGATACATTTCCGATGGAAATGCTTCCCAGAGTAGAACCGCCCCGCAAATCTCCACGATTATAGTAGGTCTGAACAGGCACATTGGCCTTTTGACATACCTTGCGTATGACCCCCGCGGCTACACCGTCTGTAGCATAGCGCAAATCGGCATTGAATTTTAAAACCACACCGCCGCCAAGCACCGGCGCGTTTTTCTCATCGCTGTACTCCGGGTGATTGGGATGCAGGGCATGGGCATTGTCCGCAGAAACCATAAAGGACTGGCTCAGTAAACGCGCCTTATCGAGCAAACAGCTGTCGCAAATCCGGGTCAACACACTGTCCAGCAGCCCGGATGCCGCCCCCTGGGCCGAAACAGAGCCAACCTCTTCGCTGTCAAAGACGCATAAAACGCAGACCGCATCGGTCTTTTCAGCATGCACGAAGCCTTGGGTACACGCCCAGGCGCATTGCAAATCATCCAGACCGGGGGCAGAGATATATTCCTCCTCTACACCCCAAACCGAGGCAGGCTGACGGACATACAAATAAAGGTCGTGACCCAGAATTTTTCCTCCGGCAGCTTCCTCCAAGACCTTGGAAAGCTTCCCGGCGGCCTCAGCGCTGCCTGCAAGCGGCAGCGTATCCACCGCAGGATTCCACGCGTAGCCCTCATTCACCTTCCGGTTCATATGAATGGCAACGTTGGGAATCAGCAGCAAGTCCCGGTCAACATCCATCAGCCGGCTTTCAAAGCCGTCCTGTGTTTCCACCAAAACCCTGCCGGCAACGGAAAGAGGTCTGTCCAACCAAGTGGACATAATCATGCCGCCGTACTTTTCTGTTGATAAGCGGGTATATTTCCCCACAAGCTCCCCGTTTTCCTTAACCTTAAAGCCAGGGCGGTCTGCATGGCTGGCGCTCATAAGAAAACCGGAAGGCTGACCCTCTGGTATGGTAAAGGCGACCAGAGCGCTGCCGCCCCGGACCATATAATATTTCCCTCCCGGCACAAGCTGCCACTGCTCCGCTTCCTCCAGACGGCAATACCCGTTGTCCTGAAGAATCCGTGTCAGCGCGTAAATGCTGTGATAAATGCTGTGGGCGCGATCTAAAAATTCACAAAACGCATTTATTATCTGCTTCATTTTTATTGCATCCTTTCTCCTGAAATTCTTTTAAATATATTACAACAAATGATTAAAACCGTCAACTGTCCGTCTTGACCGGTTTTTGTCGTTTTTCGTCGAAAAGTTCAGTTTTTAACAATAATTGTCTATTTTTATCGGATTTTGTCGCACGATTCTTTTGTTTTTTCCTTGCAAATCCAGACGCATTATGCTAAATTATAGTTGTCGCTGCGCGGCAGGTACTGTCGCAGACTAAGGGGATCGATTCTTAAAAGTCAGGAGAGGAAATTATGGACAATCGTACAACTGTAATCATCGCAGACAATGCAGAGGAATTTTGCAGCAGCCTATCCGCCGCGCTGAAGCGCTCAGACGGCTTTCAGGTTTTGGGGACAGCCAACGACGGAGAACAGGCTATCCGTATGGTAACCGAACGGAGGCCTGATGTACTGGTGTTGGATTTGATGCTGGCCAAGCAAGACGGTCTCAGCGTCCTTAAGGCCATTTCCGGTATGGACCGCAAGCCTGTTACGCTGGCTACATCCCGATTTGTCACAGATTATGTGGCAAATGCCGCTGCCAATCTGGGGGTGCGGTATTTGATGCTGAAGCCCTGTGATATGACCGTTCTTGTGGAGCGCCTGGAGGAGATCCGCGGCGGTGAAGCCCAGCAGCAAAGTGTTAACAAGCGTTCAAATCCCACCAACATTGAAACAATGGTCACCAGCATTATCCACGAAATCGGCGTTCCCGCCCATATCAAAGGCTACCAATACCTTCGGGAGGCCATTATCATCGCTGTGGAGGATATGGATGTTATCAATGCCATCACCAAGGTTTTGTATCCCCAGGTGGCAAAGGCCTTCCAGACAACCCCCAGCAGAGTGGAGCGCGCCATCCGCCACGCCATTGAAGTAGCTTGGGACAGAGGGGATTTAGATACCCTGCAACGTTTCTTTGGCTACACTGTTTCCAACACGAAGGGTAAGCCCACCAATTCCGAATTTATCGCTCTGATTGCCGACAGATTGCAGCTGCAGCTCAAGGGTGCTAACGCCATGCGGATGTAAGCAGCGGAGCTGTTGGTGTTCGGCTCCCCACTGCTTAATTGCCAATTGACAGACAGCCTTTGTATTACTATAATATACTTGGTTATATGGGTTCTCCAAAATCAAAGATATTATGGTAATACAGGGCTGTTTTTTAGTCAGAAGGGAATTTTTATGAACGAATTACAAATAAAAATTGGGCAAATTGGTGTTGTGCCGGTAATTAAGCTGAATAATCCCCGGCGGGACGCTAAGCCTTTGGCAGATGCACTGTGTGCCGGCGGTGTTCCGGTGGCTGAGGTCACCTTCCGGGCAGCCGGCGCGGCTGAGGCAATCCGCATTATGGCGGACAGCCATCCGGAAATGCTGGTTGGTGCGGGCACTGTCTTAACCACCCAGCAGGTAGACGAAGCTATCGAAGCCGGCGCAGCCTTTATTGTCACCCCGGGTCTGGACATTGACATTGTCAAATACTGCCAGCAAAAGGGTATCACCATTTTCCCCGGCTGTACCACCGCTACCGACTACCACAGCGCCTATAAGCTGGGTCTGGAGGTGCTGAAATTCTTCCCTGCTGAGCAGTCCGGCGGACTAGATAAAATCAAATCCCTGTCTGCTCCCTTCCCTATGTTTAAGGTTATGCCCACCGGCGGTATCGGCTTGAAAAACCTTGCCACCTACGCCGCCAGTTCTGTTATCTGCGCCTGCGGCGGCAGCTATATGGTCACCGCTGACCTGATTGACAACGGAAAGTGGGATGAAATCACCGAGCTTTGCAGAAAATCTGTGGAAATTGTAAAGGAGGCAAGAAAATAATGGAAGATAAGGAATTGCTGCAGGAAGAAGAGTCCTCCATCATTACCTTTGTGGACGAAAACGGAGAGGAAAGCACCTTTGAATACTTAGATTGCATTGAGTATCAGGGAAAAGAATACCTGGCTCTGCTGCCCACCGAGGAAGACAGCAACGAGGTTGTGATTTTGGAAATCGAGCCTGTGGATGAGGAAAATGAAAATTACCTCACCGTAGAGGATGAAGAAATCCTGGACGCTGTTTACAGCATTTTCAAAGAAAACTTTAAAGATATTCTCACTTTCGAGGACTGAGCTATTAGAAAAATGCCGTGTATCAGTTATGATACACGGCATTTTGCCTTTTATTAAAAGTTTTCCTTGCAGCCGGCGCAGTTGCCATGGGGCTTCATTTGCAGCTCCTGGCTTTTTAAGGTAACGGTGGTACAGGGCGGAACAGACTTTGTGATAAAGGCGCTGGCGCCGATAACACAGCCCTGACCCACAACCGTTTCGCCACCCAAAATGGAGGCGTTGGCGTAAATGGTCACATTATCCTCAATAGTAGGATGGCGGCGCTTGCCCCGCAGGTTTTGCCCGCCCCGGGTGGACAAGCCGCCAAGGGTAACGCCCTGATAGATTTTTACATTTTCTCCGATAACGGTGGTTTCACCCACCACAATGCCGGTACCGTGGTCAATAAAGAAATACTTGCCGATGGTCGCACCGGGATGGATATCGATACCGGTAACGCTGTGGGCATATTCTGTCATAATTCTGGGAATCATGGGTACTTTAAGGGTATACAATTCGTGAGCAAGACGGTATACCGTAATGGCAAACAGACCGGGATAGGAGAAAATCACCTCTGCCGTACCGGTTGCTGCCGGGTCGCCGTCATAGGCCGCCTGCAGATCTGTCTGCACCATATCCCGCACTGCAGGAATCCGCCGCAAAAACTCCAGGCAAATCTCCCTGGCATCCTCCTCGGTGCGCCCGTCCTCCTGAAATACCAGGGCTATCTGCCGGCTTAAATTGAACATTACATCTTCAATAAGTACGGACAGGTTATGCTTTGCGTTATAAATCCGATAGTTTTTCTCCCGAAAATAACCGGGAAACACAATTCTGCGGAGCTTTTCAACTGTTTCAATTATAACATCCTTATCCGGCTGACGAAGGTTATCCATAGCGTCAATATCCCTGCCAACCCGGTAGTCCTCTAAAATCGCATCCACTACATTTTCAATTTCCTTCTGGACCTCTGCCATTACCTCATCCCCTTCGCTTTTCTTGTTTTATACCACACCGCGCTCCACTTGTCAACAAATCCCATTGACAAGCACGCGCCGGCCGTTATATAATCCCAGTATCCTATTCAGGAGGTATCCCTATGGGACGCATTTATACATCTGCCCAGCAGCTGATCGGCAATACGCCGCTGCTGGAGCTAAATAACATCGCCGCAAAAATGCAGCTTCAAGCCAGAATTTTAGCAAAGCTGGAGTGCAAAAACCCCGGCGGCTCTGCCAAGGACCGGATTGCTCTGAGCATGATTGAAGACGCAGAGAAAAAAGGTCTTTTAAAGCCGGGCAGCACCATCATCGAGCCTACCTCCGGAAATACCGGCATCGGTCTTGCCATGGTTGCCGCCTGTCGGGGATACCGTGTAATCATCGTAATGCCGGATTCCATGAGCTTGGAACGCCGTCTTTTGATGGGTGCTTACGGTGCAGAGCTGATACTGACTCCCGGTGCTAAGGGCATGCGGGGGGCTATTGAAGAAGCAATGTCCCTTGCCGAAAAAATCCCGGACAGCTTTATTCCCGGTCAGTTCGACAACCCCGCCAACCCTGCCGTCCACGCAGCCACCACAGGACCGGAAATCTGGAACGACACCGACGGCAAGCTGGACATTTTTGTAGCAGGCGTAGGCACAGGCGGCACATTAACCGGCGTTGGTGAATACCTGAAAGACAAAAATCCCAGCATTCAAATCGTTGCGGTAGAGCCTGCCGCTTCTCCCCTTTTGTCTAAGGGGCTTGCGGGGTCCCACGGTCTACAGGGAATCGGTGCAAATTTTGTACCCAGCGTACTCAACACAAAAATCTACGACGAAATTCTTCCGGTTACCGAGGAGCAGGCCTACGCCGCGGGACGCCTTTTGGCAGGCACTGAGGGCATTTTAGCCGGTACTTCCTCCGGTGCAGCCCTGCACGCCGCCATCACCCTTGCCAAGCGCCCGGAAAACGCAGAAAAAACGGTGGTTGTGCTTCTTCCGGACACCGGCGAGCGCTATTTATCCACGCCTATGTTTTGCCAATAAGAAAACGCGCCTCCCAAGCAAAGATGCTTGGGAGGTGATTTTTATTAATCAGTCTTCCATACGGACAATCTGCGCGCCCAAATCCTTCAGCTTTTGGACGATGTTTTCGTAGCCACGCTCCACAAAATGGGCATTGCATACAACGGTTTTTCCCTCTGCCGCCAGACCGGCAATAATCAGTGCCGCACCTGCACGCAGGTCATGGGCGGAAACCTCTGCGCCGTAAAGCTTTTCGTGGCCGGTAACCATGGCTGTTTTCCCGTTAATCATAATCTCGGCGCCCATTTCCTGCAGCTCCGTGCAATAGCCGAAGAAACGGGTTTCATAAACATTTTCCGTCAAACGGCTCACGCCATCTGCCAACGCCATACACACGCAAATCTGCGCCTGCATATCCGTGGGGAAGCCGGGATACGGGTGGGTCTTAACCGTACAGCAGCTCAGCCGTCCCTGAGAACGAATCCGAATAGAATCATCATAGTTAATAATATTTACGCCCATTTCCTGCAGCTTGGAGGTAATGCAGTCCATGTGCTTGGGAATAACGTTTTTAACCAGAACATTACCGCCGGTGGCTGCCACCGCCGCTAAGTATGTGCCGGCTTCGATTTGGTCGGGAATAATGGCATATGTACCGCCCTGCAGGCTTTCCACACCACGGATTTTTACCGTATCCGTACCGGCACCGGAAATATTGGCACCCATGGTGTTCAAAAAGTTCGCCAAATCCACGATGTGAGGCTCTTTCGCCGCATTCTCAATCACTGTCTGACCGGGGATCAAGGTTGCCGCCATGATAATGTTAACCGTTGCGCCTACGGATACCACGTCAAGACTGATGCGGTTTCCACGCAGTCCCTCAGTCCCGGTTTTTAGGTTTACATAATCTTCCGTTTCCTCTACATCGGCGCCCAGCAGACGAAAACCCTTAATGTGCTGGTCAATGGGACGGGATGCAAAGTTACAGCCGCCGGGCAGAGCGACATTTGCTTTTCCGAAACGGCCCATCAATGCGCCCATCAGGTAATAGCTGGCGCGCATTTTCCGAACCAGCTCCGCATTGGGACAGGTTTCGGTAATATTGGTACAGTCCAACACAATGGTGCCGGGCGCTTCCCGGGTGACAACCGCGCCAATATCCTGCAGAATATTCAACAAAATCCGAACATCGGAAATATCGGGAACGTTTTCAACACGGCATTTGCCGCGAACCAAAATCGCTGCGGGCAAAATAGCCACTGCGGCATTTTTCGCACCGCTGATGGTAACCTCGCCGGATAACGGACGGGCACCTGTAATTTCATATCTAGCCAAGGAAGATCCTCTCCTTGCGAATTATTCATAGAACATCGAAATTATACCACATGCATGTCGTTATGTAAAGTACAATTTTACGCACATTATCTGCGTAATCCCTTTGGATAATGGTTTTTCAGAACAATTCCGTCCCCTTTTCCCCATCCGATGCCATAGCCGTCTACCGTTACAAGACACCAGCCCTTTTCAGAAGAAGGCAAGGTTTCTCCATGAAGATAGGCCTTAATTTCCCGGCTTTCTGCCGGCATATCCTGTACAGTCTTGGCTGTTTTCAGCCACAATGCCAATGCGTGGGCAGGCTCAAAGCGGTCTTTTTTTATCTCACCCAGCTCCAGTCCCGGTCTTAATACCTTAACGCCACGAATATCCGGCATTTCCGCCGGTGCCCAGTACAGACTCTGCCCGAAAAGCACCGCTTTGCCCTCAGGCAGGGAAATCTCCATGGAATCGGCAAAGCTTTGCCAGGGTTTTGGCAAGGCAGCTGTTTGGGGCTTCTCAAAAGAATCTGTCTTATCCCCTGCTCTTTGCAGCACTGCGGCAAAATGTCCTTCACCCCGCAGCTTATGCGGCCACAGACGGAAGCAGCCGTCGCCGCTTTTCGTAAACCAAGGCGCATCCACCGTCACAGCAGAGAAATCCGGATTCTCCTGCAAAAAGTGGGTGATGACCTCCTCGTTTTCCTGGGATGCAAAGGTGCAGGTGGAATACACCAGTCGTCCTCCCGGGCGCACCAAACACGCACCGGAGCGCAAAATCTCTGCCTGCCGCCTGGCGCACATCTCCACAGTTTCCGGACTCCAGTCCGTAACTGCTGCCTCCTCCTTCCGGAACATGCCCTCACCGGAACAGGGCGCATCAACCAAAACCCGGTCAAAATATCCCGGATACCGCTGTGCCAGGGCTTGAGGGTGTTCATTGGTAACCAGAGCGTTGGGAACTCCCAGCCGTTCTATATTTCTGCTGAGAATTTTTGCCCGCTTGGGATTGATTTCGTTACACAGCAAAAAGCCGCGTCCATCCATTCTTCCGGCAATCTGTGTTGTTTTTCCGCCGGGCGCAGCGCACAAATCACATACTCTTTCTCCCGGCTGAGGCTGCAAAAGTGCCACCGGCGCCATGGCACTGGCCTCCTGTAAATAGTATACGCCTGCTTCGTGATATGGGTGCAAACCGGGGCGACTCTCCGGGTCATAGTAATACCCCATTTCCTCCCAGGGCACCGGCTCCTGCGAAAAAGGCAGGGCCATAGGCTTTGCCTTCAGTGGATTAAACCGCAACGCCACCGCCCTCGGGCTTTCCAGACTCTTTATAAAAGCCGGGAACTCCTGTCCCAGCTGTTTTTGTATTCTTTCTAAAAATGCTTCCGGCAGCATAGAAAGCCCCCTTTCTGATTTTTATTATCATACCACAAAACAGCGGTGCAGAGCAAGTACTCTGCACCGCTTTTGATTTTATTCTTCGTCCTTCTTGGCTTCGTCAATAATCTTCTGCTGATTTGCCTTAGGCACTTCCTCGTAACGGACAAACTCCATTGTGAAGGAGCCGCGGGCCTGGGTCATCGCCCGCAGGTCAATGGCGTAGCTGCTCATCTCTGCCATAGGAACCTCGGCCTCAATTACGGTGTTGCCGTCAGCATCGGGATTCATACCCAGAGGACGGCCGCGGCGCTTGCTCAGATCGCCCATCACATCGCCCACATAGTCCTCGGGAACCGTAACTGCCAGCGCACCAATAGGTTCAAGCAGGGTAGGTCCGGCATTGGGCATAGCCTCCTTAAAGGCCAAAATAGCCGCCAGCTTAAAGGCCATTTCGTTGGAGTCTACAGGGTGGTAGGAGCCGTCATACAAAACGGCCTTCAGACCAACCATAGGATAGCCTGCCAACGGACCCTTTTGCACCGCTTCCTGAATACCCTTTTCTACCGCAGGATAGAAGTTCTTAGGCACAGAGCCACCGAACACTTCCTCGGCAAAAATCAGCTCGTCCTGCTCCTCCTGAGGCTCAAAACGCACCCAGACATCGCCAAACTGGCCGCTGCCGCCGGTCTGCTTCTTATGACGGCCATGGGCTTGGACAGTCTTCTTAATCTTCTCACGGTAAGCAACCTTTGCCGGACTCAGTACGGCATCCACACCGAATCGGCTCTTCAGCTTCGCCACCAGCACATCCAGCTGCTGATCGCCCATACCGGAGATAACCAACTGTTTGGTTTCTGCGTTGTTCTCTAACTTAAAGGAGGGGTCTTCCTCGTTGAGTCTGTTCAGGCCCGCAGCCACTTTCTCTTCCTGACCCTTTGTCTTGGGAGCAATTGCCATTGAGTAGCAGGCAGGAGCATAGGGCAGACCCTTCAGGCTGACCACCTTGCGGGTATCGCAAAGCGTATCGCCGGTTTTTACCTTATCCATCTTGCCGATGGCACCGATATCGCCGCAGGAAAGCTCTTTAACCTCTGTTGCTTTCTTGCCGCACATAGAGTACAGACGACCAAGCTTTTCCGTTTCACCGGTGCGGGCGTTAACCAAAACGGTATCGGAATTGATTGTTCCGGAGAATACCTTAACAAAGGAGTACTTGCCGTACTGGTCGGAAACCGTCTTCCAGACAAAGGCGGAGGGAACGCCGCCGGGAGAAACAACAAATTCCTCGGTAGTGCCATCTGCCAGAATTGCCTTATGATAGTTGCCCTCTATGGGGTTGGGGAACAGATCAATGATGTGATCCATCAGCATCAGGCTTCCCAAGCAAGTAACGCCGGAGCCGCACAGAACAGGATACAGGGTGTGATCCAGAACGCCCTTGTGCATACCCTTAATCATCTCGGCATAGGTGAAGTCCTCACCGCCAAAGAACTTATCCATAAATTCGTCGCTGGTTTCTGCAACAGATTCCTTCAAGGCATCATTAAACTCGGTAATCACATCTTCCTTGCCTTCGGGAACAGCAATTTCCACACGCTTAAGGCTCTGCATCTCATAAGCCCGCTTGTTCAGCACATCGATAATACCGGTAACCTTGCGGTTGGCATCCCAAATGGGTACAACCACGGGAGCAATCTTATTGCCGTACTTTTCACGCAGGGCGTTGAAGGTTGCATTATAGTCGGAATTTTCCTCGTCCACCTTGGAGATGTAGACAATACGGGGCATATTACGGTCCTCGCAATATTTCCACGCCTTTTCAAAGCCAACGGTGATACCGTCCTTTGCAGAGCAGACCAAAATAGCCGCATCCGCTGCACGAAGGGCTTCTACAACCGCACCGGAGAAGTCAAAGCCACCGGGAGTATCCAACAGATTGATCTTAATACCCTTGTACTCCAGCGGCACAACTGCGGTGGAAATGGAAATATTACGCTTGATCTCCTCCGGATCGTAATCACAAACGGTGTTGCCGTCGGCATTTTTGCCGATACGGTCGATAACTCCGGTCATATAAAGCAGGCTTTCTGCCAGGGCAGTTTTACCGCTGCCGCTGTGGCCCAGCAGGCAAATATTACGAATGGAATTGGCTGTGTACATATGTAATGAATCTCCTTTCAGGGAAGGCTTTTGCCCTCCGTCGGTCATGTATGGCGCCCAGCACCACAATAAGGACATTATACACGAAATGTATGTAAATTTCAATGGCTATTTTGTCATTTTTGTTAATTTTGTAAGAAGGTATACAAAAAGAGCGCATTGCATACGCAATACGCTCTTTTATTTTTTGTTAACCGGATTACACCAGCTCGATAACTGCCATTTCAGCAGCATCGCCGCGGCGAGCGCCGGTACGAGTTACTCTGGTATAGCCGCCGTTGCGGTCAGCATACTTGGGAGCGATCTCTTTAAACAGCTTCTGTACCACGTCTTCCTTGGTGACAAAAGCCATTGCTCTGCGGTAAGCAGCCAGGTTGCCCTTCTTGCCCAGGGTGATCATCTTCTCCACCACAGGCTGTACTTCCTTAGCACGGTAGAAGGTGGTCTCCATTTTGCCGTTTTCCAGCAGATCGGTGACCTGCTGACGCAGCAGGGCTTTTCTCTGTGCGCTGGTCTTACCCAGCTTACGAGTGCCGAACATAAGCGTTTCCTCCTAATAATCAGTTGTTACTGCCAGAATCCTCGCTGGCCAGGGACAGACCCATCATTTCCAGCTTCTTCTGTACCTCGTCCAGGGACTTCTTGCCCATGTTGCGAACCTTCATCATATCCTCACCGGTCTTGCTGATCAAATCTGCAACGGTGTTGATATTGGCGCGCTTCAGGCAGTTGAAGCTGCGGACAGACAGATCCAGCTCATCAATGGTCATGGACAGCTTGGTATCGGGGCTGCTGGCAACCTTCTCAACCACGGTGGAACCGGCGCTGGCTGTATCAGACAGGTTGGTAAATACCGTCAAATGGTCGGAAAGGATTCTTGCGCCCAAAGACACAGCGTCCTTAGCAGAGATGGTGGAATTGGTCCAGACCTCAAGGGTCAGCTTGTCAAAATCGGTCTTGTCACCAACGCGGGTGGGCTCCACCGAATAATTTACCTTGGTAACAGGGGAATAGATGGAGTCGATGGGAATCACACCGATAACCGTCTGCGCAGTCTTGTTCCGCTCGGCAGGGACATAACCTCTGCCCTGGGACAAGGTGATTTCCATATTAAATGTTGCGTCTGCGCCCAGAGTGCAGATATGCAGCTCAGGGTTCAGAATTTCAACCTCACCGTCTGCCTTGATGTCCCCGGCTGTGACCTCACAGGGGCCGACTGCATCGATGTAAACAGTCTTGATGCCCTGGCTGTGCAGCTTCAGGATCAGGCGCTTTACATTCAAAACAATCTCGGTAACATCCTCGGTAACACCGGCAATGGTGGAAAACTCATGCTGTACACCGGCAATTTTCACAGATGTAGCAGCATAGCCGGGCAAGCTGGACAGCAAAATCCGGCGCAGGGAGTTGCCCAATGTCATACCGTAACCGCGCTCCAGGGGCTCTACAACATACTTGCCGTAGGAGACATCCTCCGCGGAATCAAAACAGGTAATGCGAGGCTTTTCAATTTCTACCATAGAATCTTAACCCTCCTTCTTAAGTGTGTGGGGTGTAGAATGCACCCCACAAATGCACATAGCAAACAATCAGGGTGTCGATTATCTGGAGTACAACTCGACGATGAGGTGAACTGCAATCTCGAAGTCAATGTCAGCCTGAGTGGGCATAGCCACAACCTTGCCGACCAGATTGTTCTTATCGCGATCCAACCACTTGGGAGCTGCAACAAAAGTATCGTCTTCCTTCAGCTTCTTAAAGAAAGCATTGGAAACGCTCTTCTCGCAGACAGCGACGACATCACCGGGCTTGACCAGATAGCTGGGGATGTTTACACGGTTGCCATTTACGGTGAAATGACCGTGGTTAACCAGCTGACGGGCCTGGCGACGGGAGTTAGCAAAGCCCAGACGATACACAACGTTGTCCAGTCTGCGCTCAACGAAGGTCAGCAGCACTTCACCGGTGTTGCCTTCAGCGCGGGTAGCCTTGTCGTAGTAGTTCCGGAACTGCTTTTCCTGGATGCCGTACACAAATTTAACCTTCTGCTTCTCAGTCAACTGAGCAGCGTACTCGGATTTCTTTGCTCTTCTCTGACCGCCGGGGTTCTTGTTGGAAGTCTTGGAGTAACCCATTGCGGCAGGAGAAACGCCCAGCGTTCTGCAACGCTTCAGCACGGGCTGCATATTTTTAGCCATATCGTAAATTCCTCCTATGCAAAATCAGACACGACGTCTTTTGGGGGGACGGCAGCCATTGTGAGGAATGGGTGTGACGTCCTTAATCATAACGACTTCCAGACCTGCGGACTGGAGTGCGCGGATAGCAGCCTCACGTCCCTGGCCGGGGCCCTTGACGTAGACTTCAACGGTCTTCAGACCGAATTCCATTGCAGCCTTGGCAGCGGTTTCTGCTGCGGTCTGGGCTGCAAAAGGGGTGGACTTACGGGAACCACGGAAGCCCAAACCGCCGGAGGAAGCCCAAGACAGGGCGTTGCCTTCCAGGTCAGTAATGGTGACCATGGTGTTGTTGAAAGAGGAACGGATATGTGCCGCGCCCTTTTCAACTACTTTGCGCTCTCTGCGGCGCTTTACAACTTTCTTAGTAGCCTTAGCCATGTTACATATCCCTCCTTACTTCTTCTTGTTTGCGATGGTCTTCTTCGGACCCTTACGGGTACGAGCATTTGTCTTTGTACGCTGGCCATGCACAGGCAGGCCACGACGATGACGCAGACCACGGTAGCAACCGATTTCGCTGAGGCGCTTGATGTTCATAGCGATCTCACGACGCAGGTCACCCTCAATGGTGTAGTTATGCTCAATAGCCTCACGCAGCAGTGCTTCCTGATCCTCGGTCAGATCCTTGACGCGGGTGTCGGGATCGATTTTGGTGGTCTCCAGAACCTTTGCTGCACGGGCAGGTCCGATGCCGTAGATATAAGTCAGCGCAACCTCAATCCGCTTTTCACGGGGCAGGTCAATACCAGATATACGAGCCATAAACTTTTCAGCACCTCCAATTAGCCTTGTCTCTGCTTATGCTTGGGATTTTCGCAAATTACCATAACGCGACCCTTGCGCTTGATGACTTTGCATTTTTCGCACATGGGTTTAACGGACGGTCTTACTTTCATACTGTTTAACCTCCATATGAGAATTTATATCTCAAATCTTTACTTGCTTCTCCATGTAATTCGACCTCTGGTCAAATCATAGGGAGACATTTGCAGTGTTACCTTATCACCGGGCAAGATCTTAATAAAGTTCATTCGGAGCTTGCCGGAAATATTTGCCAGAACGGTGTGTCCGTTGCCGATATCTACGTTGAACATAGCGTTCGGCAGCGCATCGGTTACGATGCCCTCAATCTCAATTACGTCGTCTTTTGCCAAGTTATTAACCTCCAGTGGCATTACTTTGCAGCTCCCGGCTAAAATAAGCCAGGTCTCTTCGTAATTCGCTGTTGAGCACCCTGTCGCCTTGACGAATTTTTTCAGCGACCCTGGTCTCAGAGCGAAGGACCTTTCTAGCGTGTTTACGCTTCTTACGTTTGGGTTTTTCTAAGGCGCGGTCTTTACCGTTAACAAGGATCAAATAGGCTTCATCCGTATCTATTACGTAGAACAGCTTACCTGCGTCCCTGCCTGCGGTGGCTACAACCACGTCCGCAATCATGAAATCAGGATTATCTGGATCCATAATCAAAGTCCTTCGGCGACGGTGAGTATTTCCGGCTCCCCGTCGGTGATGAGTACAGTATTTTCATAGTGTGCCGAGAGCTTTCCGTCAAGGGTAACCGTTGTCCAGTTGTCTTTTAAGACCCTGACATCGAATACGCCTGCATTGACCATCGGCTCAATCGCCAATGTCATACCGGGAAGTAATCTTGGCCCACGTCCGGGTGCGCCGAAATTCGGCACCTCCGGCTCCTCGTGCAGCTGTGCGCCCACGCCGTGACCTACGAAGGACCGCACAACTGAAAAACCGTTAGACTCCACATGCGTCTGAATAGCGTGGGAGATATCGGACACCCGGTTTCCGCGCTTTGCGAAGCGAATGCCCTCAAAAAAGCTTTGACGGGTTACGTCAATCAGCTTTTGTGCATCGGCACTGATTGTACCGCAGGGATAGGTTGCCGCACAATCGCCATGGAAACCCTTATAGTACGCACCCACATCCACCGAAACGATGTCACCGTCCTGCAGCACATAGCTGCCGGGGATGCCGTGTATCACCGTGTGGTTTACACTGATGCAAGTACTGCCGGGAAAGCCGTGATAACCCAGGAACGACGGTTTTGCGCCCTGACTTACGATAAAATCGTGTACAGCCTTATCAATCGCTCCGGTTGTTATGCCAGGTCTTACCATTTCCCCTGCCAAGGCACGGGCTGCCGCGGTAATTTTGCAGGCCTGCCGCATATTCTGGAGCTCTTGTCCATTTTTGATTATGATCATACCGTTTCCCCTATTGCCTTCAGGATGTCCTGCTGCGCATCCTCAATGGGCTGATTGCCGCACACCAGACGAAGCTTGCCTTGTCCGGCGTAATAGCTCTTCAACACCTCTGTGCTGGCATGGTAGACCTCCAGGCGATGCAGTACCGTTTCCGGCTCATCGTCCTTACGGATTGCTACCTCTGCGCCGCACAAATCGCAGATGCCCTCGGACTTAGGGGGGTTATTGACAATGTGATAGCTCGCACCGCATTTGGTGCAAACCCGGCGGCCCGACATTCGTTGGGTAATTGCAGCATCGTCAACCTCAAGAGAAACCACATGGTCAATACGAATGCCCTTTGCATCCAAAGCCTCAGCCTGGGCCAGGGTGCGGGGCACACCGTCCAGGATAAAGCCGTTTTTGCAATCTGCTTCCGTAATTCGCTGGGCGATGATGGACATAATCACCTCATCCGGCACCAGGGAACCCTCTTCCATGTATTTCTTCACTTGTTTACCCAGCTCGGAGCCATTTGCCATGGCTTCCCGAAGCATATTCCCGGTGGAAATGGTGGGAATTCCGAGCTTTGCAGAAATCAGCTCGCCCTGAGTTCCCTTACCGGCGCCGGGAGCACCTAACAAAATCAAATTCATTGGAACATCGCCTCCGGCTTAGTCCAGGAAGCCCTTGTAATGCCGCATGAGCATCTGTGCCTCCAGCGCCTTCACAGTTTCCAGCGCGACACCAACGATAATGATAATGGAAGTACCGCCGATAGCCAGATTCTGTACACTGGACATCAGGTTACCTGCGACGATGGGCAAGCCCGCCACGATTGCCAGATACATAGCGCCAAAGACGATGATTTTATTGATAACCTTCTGAATGAAATCAGAGGTAGGCTTACCCGGGCGGAAGCCGGGGATAAAGCCGCCGTTTTTCTTCAGGTTGTTGGAGATTTCCACGGGATCGTACTGAATGGTGGAATAGAACCAGCTGAAGAAGAAAATCATCAGAACATAGAGCACAAAGTACACCCAGCTGTTGGGACTCCAAACATACTTGTACCAGTTGCCCTCGGTCCAACCGGGTACGAAGGCGCAAATGGTAGCGGGAATGGAGCAAATGGAGGACGCGAAGATAATAGGCATAACACCGGACATTGCCACCTTAATAGGCAGGTTGGTGTTTTGACCGCCCATAATCTTACGGCCGACCACGCGCTTTGCGTACTGAACAGGAACACGGCGCTCTGCGTCATTGATGAAGATAATAAACACCACCAACGCAGCCAGACCGATCACAATGATCAGTGCCTGCCACCAGACCATATCCAAAATTCTGGACAGCATACCGGGCAGACCGGAAATGATATTGGCAAACAGGATCATAGAGATGCCGTTTCCGATACCGAATTCGGTAATTTGCTCACCCATCCACATAACAAAGCAGGAGCCGGCAGTAAATGCCAGAATGATGACTACCGCAGGCAGGAAGCCGTCAGCAGTAATCAAGGTCAGGCCCTTGGTTGCATAGTTGCGCATCATAGTGTAATACGCAAAGCCCAGCAGCAGGCCCAAGCCTACCGTGGTGTAGCGGGTGATACGCTCAATCTTCTTCTTACCAGCCTCGCCCTCTTCCTTTGCCATACGCTCCAGGGGAGGCAGGGCAACGGTGAGCAGCTGAATGATAATGGAAGCGTTGATGTAGGGCTGGATGCCCAGTGCCAGAACCGTAGCTGTTGAGAAGGCGGAACCGGACATAGCATCGTACAAGCCCAAAATAGTGTTAGACAGAGTAGAGTCGAAATAATTCGCCAGCTGACTTGCATCAATAAACGGTACAGGAATAACACTGCACAAACGGTAAATCAGCAACATCAGAACGGTGAACATCAGCTTCTTGCGCAGCTCAGGAATTTTCCAAGCGTTTGCCAGAGTGCTAAACATTTACACCACCTCGGTCTTTCCGCCTGCCTGCTCGATTTTTTCCTTTGCAGACTCAGAGAAAGCCGCTGCCTTAACAGTAATCTTTTTTGTCAGGGTGCCGTTAGCCAAAACCTTCAGACCATAGGGGCAATCGGAAAGGATGCCCTTCTCGATCAAAGCGGCTGCGTCTACAACAGCACCATCCTCAAAGCGATTCAAAACAGTCAAATTAATGGCAGTCAAGGGCTTTGCAAAAATATTGTTAAAGCCACGCTTGGGAATACGGCGAACCAGAGGCATCTGGCCGCCTTCGAAGCCGATACGGGTTTTGCCGCCGCTGCGGGCATGCTGACCCTTATGACCACGACCGCCGGTCTTACCGTTGCCGGTGCCGACGCCGCGGCCCTTACGCTTACCTACCTGGGTAGAACCCACGACAGGAGCAAGCTCGTGAAGTTTCATACTTGTCTCCTCCTTATTCTACTTCGGTGACCTGCAGCATAAAGCCAATCTTGGCAATCTTGCCGCGTGTCTGGGTGTTGTCGGGTTGAATGGTAACCTGGCCGATCTTACGCAGGCCCAGAGAATGGGCTGTGGTAATCTGCTTTTCCAGGCGGCCGTTCAGGCTCTTAACAAGCTTAATTTTCAAGTTTGCCATGTTAATTGCCCTCCTTAACCAACAATTTCTTCAACGTTCTTACCGCGGATTGCAGCAACCTGTGCGGGAGAACGCAGGGACTTCAGACCCACCATAGTGGCCTTGACCACATTCTGGGGGTTGTTGGAGCGCAGGCACTTTGCAACAATGTTGCGGATGCCGACAGCTTCCATAACTGCACGGACAGCGCCGCCGGCGATCACGCCGGTACCCTCGGGGGCGGGCTTGAGCATAACGGTGCCTGCACCGAAAACGCCCAGCACGTCGTGGGGGATGGTGCCATCAGCCACAGAAACCTTGACCATATTCTTCTTAGCATCAGCGATGCCCTTAAGAATAGCCTCGGAAACTTCAGCGGCCTTACCCAGGCCGTAGCCCACAGTGCCCTTACCGTCGCCAACGACGACCAGAGCAGAGAACTTCATGACACGGCCGCCCTTAACGGTCTTGGAGACACGGTTCAGATAAACGACCTTCTCGATGAACTCGGGAGCTTCATTGTTAGGAGTCTTATTGTAAGCCATTTCTTTTCCTCCTCTACCTTAGAACTTCAGGCCGGCCTCGCGGGCGCCCTCAGCCAGAGCAGCGACGCGACCATGATAAATATAGCCGCCACGGTCGAATACGACCTGCTCGATACCCTTTGCCTTTGCACGCTCAGCCAGGACAGCGCCGACTTTCTTGGCAGCCTCAGCATTTCCGGTAGCGCCTTCAAAGCCCTTTTCCAGGGTGCTAGCAGATACCAGAGTCACGCCATTGACGTCGTCGATAATCTGGGCATAAATGTTCGCATTGCTGCGGAACACATTCAACCGGGGACACTCGGGGGTGCCGGAGATTTTGCCACGAACGCGGACATGCCGCTTCAGGCGCATAGCATTCTTGTCGATTTTACTAACCATTTCGGCACTCCTCCATTACTTCTTACCACCGGTCTTACCAGCCTTGCGGCGGATAACCTCAGTGGAATACTTGATGCCCTTGCCCTTGTAGGGTTCGGGGGGACGCTTACCACGGACTTCGGCAGCAAACTGGCCAACAACCTGCTTGTCGACGCCCTGGATAATAATCTTGTTGGGTGCGGGAACCTCGATGGTGATGCCGGGGATTTCGTCCACAAAAACTTCGTGGGAGAAGCCCAGACGCATAACCAGCTGATTGCCCTTCTTTTCAGCACGGTAACCGGTACCGTTGACTTCCAGCTCCTTGGAGTAGCCCTTTTCAACGCCCACAACCATGTTATTAAGCAATGTGCGGGTCAAGCCGTGCAGGCTCTTGTGCAGGTGCTCTTCGTCGGGGCGGTCAACGGTCAGAACATTGCCGTCCAGCTTCAAAATCATATCGGGATGGAATGCGTAGGTCAAAGAACCCTTGGGGCCCTTGACAGTAACGTTGTTGCCTGCGGCAATATCAACCGTTACATTTGCCGGAACAATAATCGGCTTTTTACCAATTCTAGACATAGCGCTTTCCTCCTTACCACACGAAGGCCAGAACTTCGCCGCCGATATGCAGCTCACGGGCCTTCTTGTCGGTCATAACACCCTTGGAGGTGGATATGATGGCGATGCCCAAGCCCTTTAGGACGTAGGGAATCTCATCAGCACCTGCGTAGATGCGCAGACCGGGCTTAGAAATACGGCGCAGACCGGAAATAACCTGTTCCTTCTTTGCCTGGTACTTCAGAGTAATGTGGATGATGCCCTGATTGCCGTTCTCTACCAGATTATAGGACTTGATGAAGCCCTCGTCCAGCAGGATCTGAGCAATTGCCTTCTTCAGGTTGGAAGCAGGAACATCAACGGTTTCGTGTTTTGCAGAATTAGCGTTCCGGATACGGGTCAGCATATCTGCTACGGGATCGGTGATTTGCATGTTAAAATCCTCCTTTTAGAAGTTACGGGCTTAACCCGTTAAGATTCGGGGGTATCCGGGGAATGTGGGAAGGATGCCCTTCCCCATGTTCCCGGGACGAACCGAATCTGTTTTACATTTTAATACGACCTTACCAGCTAGCTTTGCGGACGCCGGGAATTTGGCCCTTGTAGGCCAGTTCACGGAAGCAGATACGGCATACGCCGTAGTCGCGCAGGTAGGCATGGGGTCTGCCGCAGATTTTGCAGCGGTTGTAGCGGCGGCTGGAGAACTTTGCCTCAGCCTGCTGCTTCAGGATCATAGACTTTTTAGCCATGTGTTAAATCCTCCTAATCAAGCGTGGAAAGGAGCGCCGAGCTGGGTCAGCAGCTCTTTTGCTTCCTCGTCGGTGGTGGCGCTGGTGCAGATGCAGATATCCATACCGCGGATCTTGTCCACCTTGTCGTACTCGATCTCAGGGAAGATCAGCTGTTCCTTCAAGCCGAAGGCATAGTTGCCGCGGCCGTCGAAGGAGTTGGGGTTGATGCCACGGAAGTCACGGACACGGGGCAGCGCAATGCTGAACAGACGGTCCAGGACCTCGTACATCTTTTCACCGCGAAGGGTGACCTTTACGCCAACGGTTTCGCCCTCACGAAGCTTAAAGTTCGCAACAGACTTGCGAGCCTTGCAGGTGATGGGCTTCTGGCCGGTGATAGTGGCGATATCCTTGCAGATAGCCTCAATCTCCTTGGCATTGTTCTTGCTTTCGCCGCAGCCGACGTTAACAATAACCTTCTCCAGCTTGGGAATTTGCATGACGCTCTTGTAGCCGAACTTCTTGTTCAGGGCAGGAGCAATCTCAGCGGTATATCTTTCTTTTAAACGATTAGCCATTGTGATAACTCCTTTCCTTAGATTTCGGCGCCGCACTTGCGGCAGATGCGGGTCTTCTTGCCGTCTTCTACCTTGTAGCCGACGCGGACGCCCTTGCCGCACTTTTCACAGTAAAGGGCAACCTTGCAAGAACGGATGGGGGTCTCCTTCTTTACGATGCCACCGGTCTCGCCCTGCTTACGGGGCTTGGTGTGGCAGGTAGCGACGTTGACCTTCTCCACGATGACCTTGTTTTCGCTGGGCATGGCAACCAGAACCTTGCCCTTAACGCCC